>JBBRPA010000100.1:0-2238 GCA_038228695.1 Chthoniobacterales bacterium | reverse complement strand
GATGACGGGCAGCTTCGAGGAAAAAGGAACGGTGGCCTTCTGGCAAGCCACTTACGGCTACGATGCTGCCTACCGCCTCACCAGCTTTAACCCCACGCCCCAGGGCAAACCCTACGCCCCGCCCGCCACGACGATGACCGTGGATGCGGATAACCAGTTGGCCACCTACAACGGCCAAAGCGTCAGCCACGACCTCGACGGCAATCTTCTCTCCGCCCCCGTCAACGGCACCTTGCTCGGAGCACTAACCTGGGACAAACGCAACCGCCTCCTCACGGGCGGAGGCATCACCAATACCTACGACGCCGAAAGCCGCCGCACCGCCAGCAGCATCGGCAGCCTTATCACCCGCTACACCTGGAGCCGTGGCCAGCTCGACCGCCTGCTAGTCAAACAGAACCCCGACGGCTCGCTCACCCGCTACATCTACGGGGCCGGATTGCTCTACGAAGAAACCACCAGTGCTAGTAACGCCGTCCAACCCATCGTCACCTACCACTTCGATTGGCGCGGCGACACCGTGGCGTTGTCCGATAGCACTGGCAACGTCACCGCGAGAATCAGTTACAGCCCTTACGGAGAAGAAACCATCGAAAGCGGTAGCACGCAGGTCCTTGGCACCCCCTTCCGCTTCAACGGCAAATTCGGCGTCATCACCGACCCCAACGGCCTCCTCAGTATGCAAGCGCGGTTCTACAGCCCCATCTTCCGCCGCTTCCTCAATGAAGACCCTTCTGGATTTAATGGTGGACTAAACCTGTATGCGTATGCAGGCGGCAACCCAGTCGATCTAATGGACCCATTTGGATTGGGGCCGGTGGGATTTTTGAACGGGCTTGGCAGTGGATTACAATCGATTTTCAAACCTGTCGCAAACACCCTCCAAAGATTTGATAACTTTTTAAGTAGTATCAATATACCTGCTCCAGGCATTGGAGGTTCTTCTGCCCAAGACACATTCTCACAGTATGTTAACGGGCATACGGTATTTAATGCAGCGACACTGGCAGCGCCAGCACTTGCAAGTGAAAAATTTCTACTAGGTGCGGCGGAAACTTCAGTTCAAATTGCCGCAAAGACAGCAGCAGGTGCGGAATCAAAAATGGTTACGGTTTTGGGTTCTGGTCGGGATGTTGCGGCCTATGCAAAGAAACCAGGCTTTAACGTCCTGAACATGGATAACCTTCCACCAACGGAATGGGCTAGGACAAACGCTGAGTGGCTGAATTCGGCATTACGTCGTGGTGATGATATTTGGCTTGTGACTGATCCGGTAAAGCACACTCAGCTTATGCAACAGTTAGGAAAAGAATCTTATTACCTCAACCTTGAACTGCCGATGCTCGAAGGATTTGGGGCAAGTGCTGTTCCAAAATTTGCGCCATAATGAAGGCAGAATCGATGAAGGAATTTGATGATGTAGTAGCGCAGTTTTTCCAGCCATTAGCAAACCGTGTTGGTTTTCAATTAACCAAGTTGCGCGATGGGATATACGAAATTGCTGGAGGGATGTTTGCGATGCGAATCCGACAAGGCACAGGCCATCGAAAGGATTTTGTTGTTACACTTGCACCCAAGGCGTCACTGTCTGATGACCTTGATGATCTCGGCCAGGAGATTGGTTTAGGTGTGGTGGCTGAATACAATGGCAAGCGGCTCCAGGAAACTGACGATTACCAACGTGATTTTTCCGAGGCAGCTAGAATCGCCGAATTGCTCTGTGGTCCATATCTCTTGGATACCAAAGAAGACTTTGGGGAAATCCAACATTTTGTGGAACGCAAAGTTGAAGAGTCCGGCATCAAAACGAAAAAATATTACTTTCCTCGCAATGTCCGTGAGGAGTGGATTTAGTCTTGTAACGCGCAGCCACGCCCTAACCGCTGTCGCACGAATCGACGTCCGCCAACCCTCGCGTAAACTCCGATGCCCCGCTCCGTCACGCCTCCTGCTGATGGGGCGGAGTGCGGCTTCGCCGGTCAAATCGAAATCGCCCCGCAGGAGTCGCGCCGTCGCTCGCGCCTTGGTTGTGCAACGGCGGTCGCTAGTCTGGCCCGTCACGGCATCTGCTCGGGGGCGCTCGTTCCTCGCAGACCCCGGCACATGCCGCGCCGGTCCAGCCGCTCCCTTGGGTGTGCCGGCGACCGCCCGTCGGCTGCTCCCTCTGGCACCGCTCCTAGCGTCGCTTTCGCTTCGCTCATGCCAGCCGCAGCCGCAAACCCTTGCGCTTCGCTCCAG
>JBBRPA010000099.1:0-2255 GCA_038228695.1 Chthoniobacterales bacterium | reverse complement strand
GGAAGAGTTGCCCGTGGTCCTGACTGTTTTCCTCGCGCTGGGAGCTTGGCGGATGTCGCGAAAGCGCGTCCTCACGCGCCGCGTGGCTGCCATCGAGATGCTCGGCGCAGCCACGGCACTATGTGTCGATAAAACCGGAACGCTAACGATGAATAGGATGTCTGTGACGAGGCTCTATGCAAAGGGTGAGACATACGACCTCAGCAAACAGCCAGTTCCGGTAATCCCGGAGAAATTTCACGAGATCGCCGAATTCGCCATGCTTGCAAGCCAGCCGGACCCTTTCGATCCAATGGACCGGGCGATCCGCGCACTCGGGGATGAAGCGCTAAGAGGAACCGAGCATTTGCATGCCAGGTGGAAAGTCGTTCGTGAATATCCACTCGCCAAAAGCCTTCTAGCAATATCAGAGGTGTGGGCCTCACCCGACGGCGAAGAGTTTGTTATTGCCGCCAAGGGAGCGCCCGAGGCGATTGCCAATCTGTGCCATTTGACGGAAAAGCACACTGCTCTTGTCAACGAAGCCGTCGCTGAAATGGCCGCCAACGGTTTGCGCGTTCTCGGTGTGGCAAAAGCACAGTTTTCCGGTCGGAGCCTTCCGGATCAACAACACGATTTCGAATTTGAACATCTGGGGCTCATCGCTCTGGCCGACCCGATCCGGCCCGCCGTTCCGGGCGCAATTAAAGAATGCCAGGCCGCCGGCATACGCGTGATCATGATCACTGGAGATTATCCCGGCACTGCGATGAGCATAGCGCGCCAGATCGGACTCAAAAACGCCGATGGGGCAATCACCGGTCCGGAAGTCGCGGCGATGGATGAGCAAACCCTCCGCAACCGGGTCGGAAAGGCGAGCGTATTCGCCCGCGCCGTGCCCGAGCAGAAGCTTCAATTGGTAACCGCGCTTAAGGCCAACGGCGAGATCGTCGCGATGACCGGCGACGGAGTAAATGACTCCCCAGCCCTGAAAGCCGCGCATATCGGCATCGCCATGGGTGAACGAGGAACCGACGTGGCTCGGGAAGCCGCAGACCTTGTTCTGCTGGATGATGACTTCTCGTCCATCGTTCAGGCTGTCCGGTTGAGGCGTCGCATTTTTGACAATCTCAAAAAGGCGATGGCCTACGTCTTTGCGATCCACGTCCCCATCGCCGGACTCTCACTCTGTGCCGTTCTATTTCGTTGGCCTCTAATTCTCGAACCCGTGCATATCGCGTTTCTCGAACTCATCATCGATCCCGCCTGCTCGCTTGTCTTCGAGGCTGAAGAGGAGGAGGCGGATGTTATGCATCGGCCTCCCCGAGGTGCGACCGAACATCTCTTCAACAAGGAGATGGTAATGATGAGTCTCCTTCAAGGGGTTGGTATTCTCGTCATTTTACTCGCGATTTTCGGCGTCGCACTTTACCGGGGACAAGGCGAAGCCGATGCTCGTGCCTTAACCTTTACGGCACTTGTGATGGCCAACGTTGCGTTGATCATCACGAATCGATCCTGGTCGCGTAACTTTCTTGCCATTCTGAGGACGCCAAATCCCGCTATGTGGTGGGTCGTCGGGAGTGCGTTAGTCTTTCTCGCTCTGGTCTTGTACGCGCCGTTTCTCAAGGCCCTGTTCCATTTCAGCACGCTTCACCCCAATGACATCGCGCTTTGCGTAGGCGCAACTGCAGTGACTATCGCTTGGTTTGAAACGCTGAAAGTGATCAGGCGGCGCAGGTCCTAAAAGGATACCCTGGTCGTACATTCGTCACTGGGCCGCGAGGGTCTCGGCAACGACCTTCACACGGCGGCCACCGAATCCGCCCGGCGACAATCCGCATCTTGGTATCAGTAGTTTGGCTGGGGAACTTTCCAAAGGTTATTCCACTAAGGCCAGATTCAAACAGCGCCTAATGTCCGTAAGTTCTTGAAAAGTTGGAGCGGGAGACCGGGTTCGAACCCGCGACGTTCAGCTTGGGGAGACGGATTTCGATTGTAAATAGAGGAGTTAGGCGTTAAAGGCACTCTTTTATGGTCAGAAAGTGTTCTGTTTTCAATGGTGGGATTTCAGGAGCCACCTTGTTGCGCTACGTTGGGTATTTACTTCACTCAGGTCGCCCCCACAGGTTGTGGTGCCGGTCTGTAGTCGCGGCGGCACAACGAACCAGCGATTTGTAGGGCGCTGGGTCAACTGCGGCGGCCTGCTGGACGAGCCGATAAAAGAGCTTGCGGTTGCGAGACCGGCGCAGATTGAATCTGAAGGTGAACTCATC
>JBBRPA010000098.1:0-2733 GCA_038228695.1 Chthoniobacterales bacterium | reverse complement strand
TAGGACCGACATCTAACGGTAAGCCTCCGAAAACCAGAGGTCGCACCTACGGCGCTTCATCCCTCTCCTTTTGTTTTTCTATAATGATTAGGCTCCGATGGAGCCGAGGGAAATTTACTCAATGCGACGTGCAAACGGTATAAGGCGTTTGATTCGTGTCCATTGGTGGTTTCTTCCAAGTCTTTGTTTTTGCAGGTTAATTTCGAGAATGGGTCTAAAGGCAGCGGCGCAAGATGCTCCGCTCCGCAGGCGGGACGCCCGCACTACCCGAGATATTTGCCGTCGCGATCGGCTATATTTTTTTAAACGCTTTAGAAACGGGCGAGGGCAATGCCGATGAGGAGGAGGCCGTAGGCGATGCCCGAGAGGGCGGCGAGTTTGAGGCGTCCGGCTTTTTCGGTGAGCCAGCCGATGCCATCCCGCAGGAGGTATGGTTTGCCGACCATGAAAAGGGCGGAAACGATCCACGCGTAGGCCAGAACGACGAGCGGGAAACGGAACGGATCGTCGTTCAAAAACGCCGCGTCGAGCACGACACAGGCCACGAGCAAGGCGACCATGCCGAGGGCGCGGACGGCGAGAAATTCCTCCACGAAAAAGAGCGTGAGCAGGTAGGCGACCGGAATGATGCCGATCAGGATCGGCCGTTTCGGGGTGAATTCGCCGAGGTCCATCGTGCACATGAGCCAGAGCGACCAGGCAGCTGCGACGGTAAGAAGAATGAAGCCCCAGCCTTTGGATCGGGGAAATTTTTGCAACGGGGTGGCGAGCGAATCGCCTTTGAGGAGGGCCCAAATGTGCGAGAGCAGCAGGGCGATGCCGACGGCGACTTGGACGAATTCGAGATTGGGATGGTAGAGCATGGGATGGCAGGACTTAGGGGACCTATTTAATGGAGGATCGCTGGATCGCCGTAAAGGGTGAATCCGGTGGACTCGATGATGTCCACCTCGAAGAGTTGGCCGATGTGGCGCGGTGCGCCCTCGAAGACGACGATTTTGTTGGTGCGGGTGCGGCCGGAAAGGCGGGCAGGGTTGTTTTTGCTCGGGCCTTCACAAAGGATCTCGACGCGGTGGCCGACGAGGGCGTCGGTTTTGCGGCGGGCGGTGGCGTTAACCGATTCGAGGAGGTCTTGGTTGCGCGCTTCTTTGACCGATTCGGGGAGCTGTCCGTCCAGCGTAGCCGCGGGGGTGTCTTTGCGCTGGGAATAACGAAAGACAAAGGCGTTGTCGAACTGGACGCGGTTGACGAGGTCGCGGGTGGCGGCA
This sequence comes from Chthoniobacterales bacterium, assembly GCA_038228695.1. Classification (GTDB taxonomy): domain Bacteria; phylum Verrucomicrobiota; class Verrucomicrobiia; order Chthoniobacterales; family DASVRZ01; genus DASVRZ01. The sequence goes on along the minus strand of JBBRPA010000098.1, from coordinate 1,465 downwards.
TAATCCTCGTCCGTCTCGCCGGGGAAGCCAACGATGACGTCGGTGGTGATGGCGATGTCGGGGCGGGCGGTGCGGATTTTTTCGGTCAGGGCGAAATATTTTTCCGCGGTGTAGGTGCGGTGCATGGCCTTGAGGATGCGATCCGAGCCGGATTGAAGCGGGAGATGGACGTGTTCGACGAGTTTGGGGAGTCGAGTAAAAGCCTGAATGAGGTCGTCCTTGTAACCGATGGGGTGCGGTGAGGTGAAGCGGATGCGCTCGATGCCGTCCACCGCGTGGACGGCTTCGATGAGCTGGACGAAAGGGGTTTTGTCGTCGATTTTCGGAAACTCGTGGCGGCCGTAGAGATTGACGATTTGGCCGAGGAGCGTGACTTCTTTAATGCCGCGTTCGGCGAGGGAACGGACTTCCTCTACGATGTCGGCGATGGTCCGGCTCCGCTCGGCACCGCGAGTGGAAGGAACGATGCAGAAAGTGCAATGCATGTTGCACCCTTGCATGATCGAGACGAAGGCGGTGGCCTGACCGGGTCGGAGTTGGTGATCGCGAATCGTGCTTTGCGAACCGGGTTCTTCGGCGACATCGACAATGGTAAAACGCGGGTCGTCCATTTCGGCGGTCTCACGTTGGCGCAGGGCCGATTGTTTACGAACGAGGAGTTCCTCGACGTGATCGGCGACAGTATGAAACTTTTGGGTGCCGACAACGAGATCAAGATGCGGCAAATCGCGGAAAAGATCGCCGCCTCGGCTTTGGGCCATGCAACCGAGGAGACCGTAAACGACGGGTTTTTCCGCGCTTAGTCCACGGAGCATGCCCATTTTGCCGATGGCTTTTTGCTCGGCCATGTCGCGCACGCTGCAGGTATTGAGGAGAACGACATCGGCTTCGGTTTCGGCTTGGGTCAGGGCGTGACCGCGAGCGACGAGCATTTGTGCAACTTGCTCGGAGTCGCGCTCATTCATCTGGCAACCGTAGGTTTTGAGGAAAATTCGGGCCATTTTCTGGACGCGGAACGTAAGGGCGAATTTGGACTCGAGCAAGGAATCCTTGAGAAGAGTCAGCGTGACTTCAGCAGCGCTTGCTACGGACGATTAGAGTGGCTTAGAAAAATGGACTTGGTTTTGGGAGCATGTGAAGTGTCCTAGGCGGACTTACAGAAAGAATGCCCGTCGAGAAATAAAAAAGCGCCCTCGGAAACCGGGGCGCTTTTTTGAGAAGGAAAATTCGGGCCTACTGCGTATTATGCAACTTTCCGCCGACGAGCGACGAGGACCATTCCGAGACCAGATAGACCAGCCAAAGCATAGGTGGCAGGTTCAGGTATTGGCGAAGCACTTTGCAATTGAGTTAACGTAATGTTAATCGGTTGCGTCGAACCAGCAGAATCAATGGAAAAATCTGTGACGGTCGTGTAATTAAAACCGGCAGTAAGTGTTGTGAACAACTTTGTGACGGTTTTTGG
>JBBRPA010000097.1:0-3332 GCA_038228695.1 Chthoniobacterales bacterium | reverse complement strand
GTATAGTCACCATTCGGCGTACGAGTCTTTGATCGGTAATACCCCGTGCATTCTCTTACCAAACCTTAGTGAGGTCGTGGGTCGCCAGATCTATGTCAAAATGGAGAGCTGGAACCCGGGAGGTACCGGCAAGGACCGAGCGGCGGCATGCATGATTGCCACCGCGGAAGCCTCCGGCCTCTTACCGGATCCTATAAAACGCGGCACTGAGGATTTTGAGCTGACTCTACACCTCCATCAAGGCTCTTTCGCTTCCGCCGACGATGGCGACAGCGATATGGATCTTATTTGCGAAGCCATGCAACACTCGATCACTGGGGGTTTGGTGGTGGAGGGCACATCCGGAAGCACGGGGATCGCCCTCGCTGCTTTGGCCGCCGTCAAGGGCCACGCCTGTTTAGTCGTCTTGCCAGATGACCAAGCAGGTGAAAAGCGAGTGATGCTGGAAGTTTTGGGCGCAGTAGTGCACGTCGTCCCAACCGCCGCGATTGCGAACCCAAATCATTACGTCAACGTTGCGAGCCGGCTGGCAGCGCGCGCTGCCTCGCTCGGTGTCCAAGCCGTCTTTATTAACCAATTTGAAAACTTGGCCAACTTTGCCGTCCACTTCGAGACAACGGGGCCGGAAATCTGGCGACAGTGTCGTCCAGACACGTTTGTTATGTCGGCAGGAACCGGGGGTACCATTGCTGGCGTCGCCAAGCATCTAAAGGAAAACGGAAAGTGCCGAATTGTGTTGGTCGACCCTGCTGGATCTGTCTTGTATTCCAAAGTGGAACACGGGGTCGCGTTTGCATCCCAGCAAAGTGAACGAGTGCTGCTGCGACATCGCTACGACAGCATTGCCGAAGGTATTGGGCTGGATCGAATCACCAAAAACATGGAGCAGGGACTTCCCTTCGTTGATAACGCAATTACTGTCAGCGACCAAGAAGCTGTCGACATGGCGCACTTTATACTACGACACGAGGGCTTGCTGGTGGGCAGCAGCACGGCCATGAATCTAGTTGGTGCGGTGCGGGCCGCCTTGCAGCTGCCGTCGGGCTCAGCCCGGGTGTGCACCGTGATTTGCGACTCTGGGCAGCGTCACGTTACACGCTTTTGGAATCGCGAGTTTATCCATTCTCGAGGCTTGCAGTGGCCACGAGACGGCGTCGGCAGAATACCAGAGTGCCTGCAGGGTGTTATGTAAGTGGAGTTCAATAACTCACTAAAGAAATTAGCTTATTGCGATAGCATCTATACTATTCGCGACCTCCGCCTGTGAGATTCGACCACCATTCAGCCAAGCCACCCTCCGGCCCTCCCAGCGACCGGGGTTTCCGGAAAGGGACCTCATTCGAGTCGAATTTATTTCTCAGGTCGTAGACGAACTCCAACGCTGCGCGTTCTGCTTCGGTGAGCTCGGGATGCCAGAAATCAATGATGAGAACGTGTCGTTCCGAATTGGACGGGTTTCCAGTTGCATGAGAAAACGAAGTGTCGAGTGTGGTCAGCTTCCTCTCCGTCCAACCACGACGTTCTTCGCCGACCTGGAGCCAGCAACCCTCGGGAATTTTGAGGCCCAAATGACTCGTGAGGATAAAATTACGTCCATCGCTGTGCGGCTGGACGCCCGACCCTGGCGCCTGCCGCGCAAAGCAAACGCCTCGGACAGCCAGGGGAATTTGCAGCGATCGAAGTAGCTCGTACGATTTTGGGAATTCGTTGCAGTTGTCGGTATTCCATACGCCAAGCCGCTGCAACCGGATCGCGCTCCAGCCGTCCCCCATGACCTGATTTTGCCAGACGGAATCGGAGGCGAATTTTCCAGTATTGAGCAGATTGCTTTCGAACTCGTCCTGGATAACGTAAGCTTTGGCTTCCAAGTCTCGCGCCCAAGGAAAAAGTACTGGATCACTGGTCGCATCCCAAAAGGGTTTCGCAGTTAGGCCATTAACGTGTTCCTCCGAAGGTTCGTGCCCTGGTCCATCGCCTAGCGGAGCTGGAGTCTCTCCGCGAGCGCTGGTAATATAAATAATGGTTAGCGTTCAATTCCAGCCGCAAAGACCAAGGAGACGATCAAATTCGCAATTACCTCCGCCCGAAAATTCGAATCCGATCTATACTTTGTCCATTCTTCTCCCAGAAATTCGCGATATCGTCGAGACCGTCCTCCACATCCTCCCAGAACTGGAGCTGGCGGTTTGTCAACGCCGACAAACTGAAACTGGCTGTCCGACGACAAAATTTTGTTGTTGCCGCCGCCCATCGAGAGCGGTGAGGGCGACCAAATCCAGGAAGAAAAGCCGTTGCGTATGATTGAAGCAGTATGAGAACTATTACATTGAGAGAAGTCATCGCATGAAACAACCCTTCGTACCACGGTAGAGAATCTTGGGCGCGCCATGGTCGACGGTCCATCAGAATGGTTGGGGATATGAGCTGCTGTAAAATTCAAATTTTAGACCGTGTCTCGTCCGGCGCTCTCAACGGCCGCACACGGGAAAATTTGTTGCGATGGACTTATTTTACAACGAGGTTAGGCGCGGCAAATCAGTCACTGCCAAGCGTTGGGGGGTTGGGGAGCACGAGCCTCTCGGCGACATCCGGAGCATCATTAACACGACGCCACAGCAACAAACCCGTGAGACTGGCAGAGTGCTTGCAGCTCGAGCAATCATCCGCGGCGGTATCGACAAGCAGCATTCTCGATAAGCGGGACGCCACCAGCTGCATACAATGTCTCCGTACTCAGATGTGTACGCAACACAAACCCCTCGTGATGACGACGTGGCGCTGAATCCTGATGGCAGTATTGAAGTGGTGGACGATGGCGCCATTCTGTATGAATCTTCGCCGGGCTGCGGCGATGCTCCGCGTTATAAGAGTTCATACCTTGCTCGCTTTGCGTTGGCCGATGTGGCGGAAGGGGAAGAGGACGAAGGGGTGGAAGCCCCTCTCGAATTTTTCGGATTATTAGATAGTCTCATTTCCGGATGTGTCGGATTTGCGCCTTGTGCTGGAACCGTGGTCGGTGGGCGAAGAGAAGGCATTCTCAAGAAGGAGGGTGCTAAATCACACGGTCCGATCAATCGGGCGGTCAGCTTTAGCTCGTTGGAAATCAAGGAATTTAACATGTCTCTCGGCGACCATCCGTGCTCAAGTTCGGGGCCACCAGTTATGTTGGAATGGGAATCCAAACCAACCTTGGAGCGCGTTGTGAGTCTCGATGAATACGAAAGGCATCGATCACCACGAAGGACGCGTAGCAAGCTCAAGCTTTCCTATAGAGACAGAAAGGGCATCTTGGAAGGGCAGCAAGGATTTACCGCGGAAGAGGTCAATCGAGC
>JBBRPA010000096.1:0-3384 GCA_038228695.1 Chthoniobacterales bacterium | reverse complement strand
GAACTCATCTTGGACAGCAGCCGATGAACTCAACTAACCAACACCCCCCAACCGGAACTCCAAAAAACCGGCAAAATACCTCACCACCCCCTCAAAAACTGACTCAACCATCCGCTCTCAATTTATTTTGGACAGCAATGCGGCTTCCCACTCCGCCAAAGTCTTTCGCGATTTGCTGGGCTGTGGCTGCAGCCGCGGCATGGTCGGCGACATCGACTGCATAAGCGCGGGCAGCCTCGGGAAATTGCGCATTGATCGCGTCGGCGGCTTTCTGCGAATTCGCTTCGGTGCGGGAGACGATGGCGACTTTGGCCCCTTCGGAGGCGAGGCGTTGAGCGATGGCGGCACCGATGCCTCGGCCCGCTCCGGTGATGACGGCGACAGTATTTTCAAATCTCATAGCGCGGAAACTTTAATCAGGCCCGAGGCCAATCGACACGCATTATTTTCTGAGGGTGCACGGTGTTTTCCCCGCTTCGGGTTCCGACCTCGGAAGTCCGCTTCCCAAGTGGGGAGGAGCTCACTAAAAGTCAGCCTCTCGTTTTTCATTCTTGCGAAGGTGAAAGGAATCAGTCCGCTTTTTTGGGCGTGTAAATAGTCAGCCCGGTCAGATCCTTGGTCTGCTTGGAGAACAAACTGCAAAGATAACCGAAAGCCATGCAGGAAAGGATCGCAATCGGCATGTAAGTTGCCCAGTGCAGCGGCGTGTAAAGTTTCACCAGCAAGGTGCAAACGATACTGAATAAAGCACCGCAGACTGCGCCAAAACCGTTCACGCGTTTGGTGAACATGCCAAGTGAATAAACTCCGACAATGCCGCCACCCATGAGGGAGACGATTTGACTCCAGAGCACCATAAGCGATTTCGGATTCGTCGCAGCCAGGAGCAACGCCATCGAAGTTCCAACCACTCCGACGACATACGAAGTTATTTTGAGCGTCCGCAGACGTTGTTGATCGGTGGCGCCGGGCTTGATTAGTGGATAAAAATCCTCAGTATAGATTGTCGCAACGCTGTTCATGGCGCTGGCGACTGTGGCCATGGCCGAGGCAAAGATCGCCGCGATCACCACGCCCGCGAAACCAGCCGGCATTCCCTGAGTCACGAATAGGGGCACGATCTGATCGTTCTGTGCGGTCGGTGCAAATTGCGCTGGGTGTGCTCGAAAATAGCTAAAAATCGCGATCCCAAGCGTGTTCACGACCAAGCCAATCAAGATGCCGCACGCTGCTTCCATGGCAGCAATCCGTCGCACTTCTTTTATCGGCGAGGAAAACACCCGCTGGATAATCGGCTGATCGCCCGCCTTGCCAATGGTGGCGGCTAATATCGAGCCAATCATCAAAATCCAGAACGCGGGCACAGTCACATCCCAACTCACAATCGCGAAGTCCAGTTTGTGATACGTCTGACTGGTTTTTACAAATTCCCCAAATCCGCCCGGTAAACTAACAATCGCGATAATGACCATGGCGATGGGTGCGACAAACTTCAGGATGCCTTGAAAAACTTCCGTCCAGATAACGGATTCAAATCCACCTACTGAAGTATAAATGGTGGTTAACAATCCCATTAAAATAACGCTGAGATAGACATTCATCCCGGTGACCGCGGCAATCGCCAGCGCGGGCAAGACGAGCACCACAGCGGTCCGGCCAAATGTTTGGATGATAATGCATTGGGCGCTCGCGATCAGACGAAGAGGACTATTAAAACGTCGCTCCAAATACTCGTAAGTCGACGTGATTTCCATCTTTCGTAACAAAGGAAAAATCAAATGAGCACACACAAAATACCCCGGAATCACCATTAACAACGGCAGCGTCCAAACATAGTTCGTGGCAAATGCCAGTGCGGGAATGGCCATAAAGCTAATCGCGCTAGCTCCAGTGGCAAACATACTGATGCCGGCCGCCCACCATTTTACCTGGCGATTACCTAACGAAAATTCTTCGCTGGACTCCTGTTTTGCGAAGTAAAATCCGATTCCGGCGAGAAGTAGGAAATAGCCCACGATCACGATGTAATCGATCACAGCCAGATTTCGCACGGTGCGAGGGAAAGTGATCTCTTGCGAAGGCACCGAGTTGCCGCCCACTACCATCACGCTCGCATCGTATTTCACGGGAACGGCATCCGAGATCGGGACCTCGCGATCAAAGGAACACCACGCATCGGTGATCGTGTGATAAAGCTGCGGCTTTTGATTTTTACCCAGAGCACCGACTTCGGGTAATAACGTGGCGACGTCACTTTCGAGGTGTCCGCCCATTAAGACAACGCTGGCTTGCCCGATGGGGATCGCAAATGCGTGGGTCAGAGGCGCGGGCAGTGGGCTCATTTTCTGCCAGCCGACAAACGTGGTGCCCTCGATCGGTTTCGGGCGGTAAATCCAGGTGTCTGCAGTGGCGGCACTACCTTTATCGCCCGCTACTACGCCGCCGAAGACGCAGAGCATTCCATATTGTTCCGTGGCCCCAAAAAAAGCTCGCCCTGCTCCGGGAAAGGCTTCCCCTTTTAGCCATTGCGCACCCTGCACGCCTTTGCTTAAGTCCAGTTTCCAGAGGGTGTTTTCAAAGACGGTTGGCTCGACCGACGACGCTCCGCCAAAGACGTAAAGCATATCGCCAATCATCGCCGCACCCGCACCCACGACTGCCTGGGGCAGGGGAGGTAAATCTCTCGAACTGACGTTGCCCTGTGCATCTGTTTCCAGCACGCTGACTTGATTGGTGGGTTGGCCATTTTTTAAGCCACCGACCACGACGACGGAGTTTGACCATGCAGCAGCGGCGGACCAACTGGGCACGCTGACCGTCGATTCTTTCCACGCTTCGGAGTTTGAGGGCACTGGCACCGACCAGACGGAAAGGGTGCCGGGATTTTTCTGAGAGGATGCTGCAATGAGGAGATGCGTGCTCGTTTTGCCAGCAAATCCGCCGTGCGTGGAGGCTGGCAGGGCTGCCGTGGACCACGGAGTGATCGCAATTTTCTGATCTTTGGCCGGAACTGAGTCAGCTTGCGAAGAATAGAGGCCGAAAATGAAAACCGCGAACAGGACAAACCACGACGATGCGCGAAAGGAGAGGGGCTGGATCATAAAAAAAGGAACGGAACACTCAGAGTCATAATGGCCTTTTAGTGAGTGGAAAGCTAAATGGCAAGTTCTTCGTTAGCGCACGCATCGAAATGCGCGACCGGCTGCTTGGATCTGCATTCCACGGTCTTTCAGAAACAGTTCAGGAATTTATTGGGGTCAGTCAACATTTTTTGACAGAATCAAGGTGGCTGTCCAGCAACTCTTAAAGTTTTTCATCGACGAAAAAATAGTGAACGAGGGTTGAAAAGTAATTTATTCGCCGATCTCAAAATCGGCGAAAATG
>JBBRPA010000095.1:0-3702 GCA_038228695.1 Chthoniobacterales bacterium | reverse complement strand
CCAAATCTGGATGCGCACCGCGTTGGCGCTGGTGCCCACGAAAGTCTTGATCCGCAGGTTCTGCTTGAGGGCCTTGAAAAACAGCTCGATCTGCCAGCGTTGCCGGTAGATGTCCGCAATGGTGGTTGCGCCCAAGTCATGGCGGTTGGTGAGCTTTTGCGTTCCTGCGCCGTTATTCATACCGTTCAGCCCGAAGCCGCCCGTGCGGCGCTGTGGCAGGCACTCTGGGAGATCGCCAGGGGGTGGCAGAATGTTCGCACCAGTCCGGAGGAAGATCCGGTTTTCTTAGTGCAGCAATACATCGCGCAGCATCTTGCCGAGCCCATCTCGCTGCCCGCTCTCGCCCGTCATGTCGGAATTTCCACCAACCACTTGAACCGAGTTTTCAAAGCCCGTGTCGGCAAGACGGTCGCCAGTTACTGGCGCAAGCAGAGGGTCGAAAACGCCACCGGTCTGCTCCGCCACACGAGCCTCAGTGTTAAAGCCGTGGCCATCCAGTGCGGCTACACCGACCTCCAGCAATTCAACAAGCTGGTTCGCACCCAATGTGGCCTTGCGCCTCGGGAAATCGCAGGGCTGAAAAGTCGTGTTCGATAATGCACACGGTGATCCGGTCTTTGGGCGAGTCGTAGATAAGGTTTATGTGAGCGACGATTGATCTTTAATTCGCGATGAACGAACGCGCTGACGAGCCCTAGGCCGGGGCTGTGAATTTTCCGCGATGAGCGAGGCAGGTGGGGACTTCCCAGCATTGCGGCGATAATCAATCGGTGATCCACCGCCGCCCCATTTTTTAAACGCGGCATAAAACGGCGCAATCGAACTGAATCCGCTCTCCATCGCTAGATCAGTGATTTTGATCGTGGAGGTAATTAATAGTCTCTGAGCATGAGCGATGCGGAGGCGCAGCACATATTCCCACACCGAAATTCCGGCAAGACGGCGGAAAAGTCTCATCATGTAACGCGGATTGAGGCCGAGGACGGTCGCAATCTCATCGACCGTCATTGCTTCAAGGTAACGCGCCGCGATGAGACTGGTGACCTCAACCAGCCTCGCTTCGCCGCCGCTCGCCGGCTTGTTAGTCGTCGCACCGCCACTCCCAGAATAGTCCAGCCCGAGGCGGTGCAATCTGGCTTCCAATTCGATCAGAAATACTTTGCGGCGCGCTGTCTCGCCGCTTGTAAAATCCTGCACCCACTGGGGAGCTATCATTGCATTGTCCCTGGCGGTTTTTTCGACGACGAGTTCCCCACTGAGCAGTCGTTGGGTTAGGTTTCCGGGCAGTTCCAACTGAAGAACCCAGGGCAATGGCAAGGTAATCCAAACGCCTTCACTATGCTTATCTCCTGCAAGTAATTGGTGCGGGATACCGCCCCAGAAAATAGCGAGGTGACCCACGGGCACTTCGCGAATTTGCCCTGCGTGCAGGTAGCGCAAGGCTTCACCCTTGAGCGGCACGTTGATTTCAATGTCCGAGTGCGCGTGAGGACAAGGCATCGCAAATGCGTTTCGCATCCACCACACGCGAAGGCCGTGGGCCGGCGTGTGACTCATTTTAGGCTCCCGCATGGAGGTAACTATTCAAGACAAATATCGCCTTTGGCAAGATGCAAGAAACGGTTGAGGCACTATTATTTGAAAATGACATTGCAAACTACCGCAAAAACCTCCGGGACCAATGGCTCCCCATCCCATCCCGTTATCGCTATCGTTGGAGCAGGCTCGCTGAACTGGGGCTGTCACATCGTGGTGGACATCCTTCTCAATCCCGACTTGGAGGGTGCCGAAATCCGTCTTATTGACGTGCTGCCCGAGCGCCTCGCCATGGTGCACGAGTGGTGCGAGTTTGCCTGCCGGAGTCTGAACGGCTCCCAGATGTTCTATCGGTTGGAAAGTCTTTTTTTTGGATTTTTATTCGCATGAGGTCTGAGGTTTAAGCGGGGTTGAGTTGGAGCACCCAGGAGCCATGGGCTGTTTGGTTTTTCAGGTGCAGTTCGGGGTCGTAAGGAGTCGAGGTTCGCCACATTTTCCAGATGATTTTCATCCATCGTTGCCCCAGGCAGCGCAATGCCTGTGAGTGGCTTTTTCCGCGCTCTCTGTGCGTCGTGTAATACTTGGCGGCCCAACCCGACTGGGCCCGGCTCTTGTCGGCAAACAGATACATGGCATGGCGAAGGTGCTTGTTGCAGCCACGCCGCATGTTGACCTTATGGATTTGGCCGGACTGGTAACTTACGGGAGCGGTTCCTGCCACACATTGCAAGCCTTGCGGGTCGTCGTAGAGGCTGCGATCACTGCCGATTTCGCTCAACAGGCGGGGTGCAAGCTTGGGTCCGGCTCCGGGTAGTGACCCGAATAAATCGTGGTCGGGGTGATCGGCAAAGAGTGCTTCGATACGGGCGCGATAGGCTTCGAGTTGGGTTTGAAGAGTTCGCAGTTGTTTGCATCGCGCCACGGCCAGCATACGCTTTGCCGCAGTCATTGCCGGGGAGATGCTCCATTGCCCGGCTTGCCCGAAGGCCGCGATCCGACGTTCGTAGGTCTGGGTGCGCGCCAGCCGGTGGCTGTGGAGGAACTTGTCCCATTTGCGTTTGCCGGCCTTGGTCAGTGACTGAGCATCGGGGAAGGTCTCCACAAAGGCCCATGCTCCAGGTAGTGTCCATTCCTCAAAGGCTTCCAGAGCTGTGGGGTAGTATTCATGCAGGGCTTGCTGGAGTTGATTGATGAGGGCGGTGCGTTCCCCGATGAGCGCGACTTCGTCGCGGCAAAGGATGCGCAGCTCGCTGACGAGGGGATCTCCTTGTTGCAGGACCCGCCACCCGCCACCGTCCATCCGCAGGGCGTCAGCGAGAGCCCAGGCGTCGTGACGGTCGGTTTTGTTGCCGCTGGAGCACTTGCGTTCGCGGTAGCGTTTGGCGTTCATGGGATTAACCGGATACACCGCGATCCCGCTCTCCAGGAGCTGCTCGACGGCAGCTCCGAAGCTGGTCTCCACGGCCACGGAAAGACCGGGCCAGGTGGAGATTTTTTCCTTCCAGAGCCGCCAACCGCCGGGGGTGTGTTCGATGCGGAAGTCGGCAACGATGCGTCCGCTGGAATCCACGACAATGATGTCATGGTGATCCTTGGCCCAATCAAAGCCTGCGTAGTATTTTTCATGTTCTGGAGTATTCATGGTGGGTTGTTTGGTTGATGTTGCTGTCCGGGACAACGACTGGCCACCACCACGGGTCGAGCTGGTAGAGAGAGCTTCATGAGCCTTTGTTCTATCAGACCTTTGGGTAGTAACCTGCGAACGGGCCGGTGTTCTACGCTGAACCCTCTTGGGATGAGCGGACAAGGACCGTGCCACGTCCGAGGCGCTGCCGCCGTCGGCTTTCGCCGACGTCAACAAGTTATCACCAACCGATATTTTGTCGGCGGCAAAGTTATTCACAATCGGCGGCGGAGGGGCTTTTACGGAGCCCCCTTCCCCCGATTGATGAATAACTTTGGAACAGCTACCAGCGGAGATAGACTATCCGATAGGATAGCCCGCAGGGTGAGCGCAGCGAATCAAAGCTGCCGCCGCCAGCAGATCGACCCGAGCGCTTACCTGCGCGACGTGCTCACCCGCCTGCCGACGATGACCAACTGGCAAATCCAAGACATCACCCCCGCTGCCTGGGCCAAGGCGACCAGAGCACAAAAAACTCACGT
>JBBRPA010000094.1:0-3814 GCA_038228695.1 Chthoniobacterales bacterium | reverse complement strand
GATCCGTGAGGCCCAAGGAACTGTCGTTGCCGCCGCGCAGTCCTCCACCTCATTCATCCCGCCTCTGGGCCGCGAAAAAGCCAAGGTGCTTACCCTCAATCTCCGCAATCGAATGATTTTCAAAGCCGCCGATGAGGAGGGGGCGGTGGAAAGTGCCGATTTTCTTGGCAGAAAGAAATTCGTCCGACGCACCTGGGGATTTTCCAACGGCAAAACCTCCAGCAATTACAGCGAGCAGGAGGAGCATAAAATCAAGCCTTACATCCTCCGTAGCCTGCCCAAGCACACTTGTGTTTTGGTCCACGCCGAACGCGGCTTTAAGCGTGCTCTACTGCCACCCATCGAACCGGATGGGAAAGTTTGTTCATGGTTCGGAAAGGGATAATCACGATGCCAGGCAACGGCCCAATCATCCATTTCCCAACGGCCGAAGAGGAGCAGTCCACGCTCAATGAGTTCGCGCGCGAGATGCAGCGGATCAAAGAGCGGAAGGAATCGGTTTCATCGCAGAAACTCGGTGAGGCACTGGAGACGATTTCCGACTATCTCAAAACCGGCTGGAGCACAGGCGGCGGGCGGCGTCTTCGCCAATTCATCTGGTCGCTTTGGAATGGCTACCACCTGATCAATCTCTACGACCTTAGCTCCGCTCTCGACGGCAGGCTTACGGACGCGGTGATCGTCGTTTTCAACGCTGAGATGGTGAATGCATTAAGTGAAGACCAGAAGCGGCGCGTGTTGAAAGAGTCGGGAGAGTTCAGTCGTTGGGAACAAGCCCGCGCGAAGATTCCCGAAGACGAGGAAGTCTTCTATCCGCCGTTTCCGATGAGCACCGAGGGCATTCGCCGATTGGCGAACTCCGCTGAGCGGCAGGACGGGCGATTGGAAGCGGAACGCCGTGCCGAGCAGGACCGCGAGGCGGCCGATGAGTGAAGAAGCCACCACCGAACGGGATCAACTGCCGCTCCCTTCGCAGACTTCGGGGTCGTCAGATCATCCCGTCCGCCGCAGACGATGCGAGACCAAGCGCCCAGGCTTCGCTGCGCCTTCGCTCCCGGCTCCCGCCCACAGGCCCACCGGCAGCCTGACGCTCCAGCTTTCGCTTCGCCTGAACGCTTGGACTCGCGATGGGCGCATCCAGCGCAAGACCTTGATCCATGGGAGAGGTGTGATTTTCTTGGATAGCGTAATCTTTACGCTATTTGTGTTGCGACTCAGACGGCTTGACGTAAGCTATCATTGCGTAATGAAACGGTCTTCCCATGAATCCGAAGCCAGACTTTTCGCAGTGGCAGAAGGTCAGGGAGGTTATTTTACCGCAAAACAGGCAGCGGAAGCGGGATTTGATCGGACAAATCATGCCTACCATGTTCGTGCGGGAAATTGGGAACGAGAACACCGAGGCATTTTTCGCCTTGCGCATTTTCCGGCCAGCGAGCGCCCTGATCTGGTTCGCTGGGCTCTCTGGTCACGGGATCGACAGGATCATCCGCAGGGAGTTTATTCGCGTCAAACGGCTCTCAGCATCCATGACCTATCGGATGTCATGCCGTCCAAGCTGCATATGACGGTGCCTCTGAAATTTCGTAGAAATTCCAAGATACCTCCCGCAATTGTCCTGCACTATGCCGACCTTCCCGCCGTGACAATCGAAGAGCGTGAGGGTTTTCGCGTTACGCGCCCGATGAGAACCATTCTTGATCTAAGCGAATCGGGGGAACTTTCACCCGATCTGCTGATCCAGGCATTGGCGGAGGCTCGCAAACGTGGACTGGTTACTGAAAGCGAAGTCAGGGAATACCGCCATCAGCTGCCCTCTTTCCTGTTTCAACATCGTGGGGCGAGGGCCGCATGAAAGATGAACCTCGCCATTATGCCACTGCGGTTGCTTTCCGCATTGCTCTTGAGGTGCGCCTGAAAACGACGGCACAAATCGAAGGCATTGATCTCCAGCGTTTGCGCCGACAGGTTTCATTTGACCGGCTACTTGCGCGGTTGTTTTCCGAACAGAACGCACCGTGGCTGCTGAAGGGTGGCTACGCCATGGAATTGAGATTACGAACGGCCCGCGCAACAAAAGACATCGACTTGTCGCTTCCGACCGATGCCGCATCCGCATGGAAAGGACGGGTTTTGGAGCACTTGCAGACCAGCGCGAGCAAGGATTTGAAGGACTTTTTCGTCTTTGCCATAGGTCAGCCCATGAGGGATCTGGATGCTGCACCGGAAGGTGGTGCCCGGTATCCGGTAAGTGCTTCATTGGCTGGTCGGGTTTTTGCAAGGTTTCATCTCGATGTCGGGATGGGTGATGTTACCATTCAGCCCACGGAACTGTTGGAAGGGAAAAACTGGCTGGGTTTCGCGGGAATTGATCCTGTAAAATTTGCAGCGATTTCCAAGGAACAGCAGTTTGCAGAAAAGCTGCACGCCTACACCCTCCCGCGTCTTGAGGGAACCAACAGTCGCGTCAAGGATGTTGTCGATATGGCGCTTTTGCTTCGGCTCGGAACATTGGATGGGGAACGGCTCAGGGAAGCCATTCGTAAAACCTTTGCTTTACGGGATACCCATGTGCTTCCCGTTGTTTTGCCGGAACCGCCTGCATCATGGGACGCGCCTTATCGGGCATTAGCGAAAGAGTGCAATCTCGACTGGACACTCCAAGAGGCCCGTCAAATGATCGGGACTTTCCTTTCTTATGAAGTATCGGGATAGCCGTCCGATACCGTCCGGCGTTTCTCAGCAGGTCACGCGTAGTCGTTCGCCGCTTTCATCCACTGCTAGTTTCCCGGAGGAGTTCCCGTCATTCAGGAGATTCGTCGCAATCGCATCGCCAAGGCACTTTCCCACGACATCCCGCATGGGACGCGCACCCAGTCGCGGATGGAAACCTTTTCTGACCAAAAACGGCAGCACGGTTTCATCGGCAATCAGCGTGTGATCCTTGGATTTCAGAAACTCCAATTCCTGAGCAAGCATGAGTTTGGCAATTTCCAATTGGATGTCGTAGGTCAGTTTGTTGAAAACCAATTTCTCGTTGATGCGGGCGTATAATTCGGGACGCATGGTTTGCTGCGCCCGCGTCAGGACATGACGTTCCAGCGTGGCAAAGGTCGAATGCTGCAAACTCAGGATTTCCGCCGAGGCAATGTTGGAAGTGAAGACGATGTAGAACCCGCTCAGATCGAGGGTTTCACCGTTCGCCATCGTGATTCGTGCGGCATCAAGAATTTGTAAAAAAACATCCAGCACTCTGGGATGCGCTTTCTCGATTTCATCAAAAAGCAGAGTGCCTCTATGGTGCTTATCATAGGCCAGCGCGAGCAGACCGCGTTCACCCAACTTTCCGCCGAGGAGCAGTTTCAGGCTGTCCTGATTCTGATACTCCGACATATCGAAGCGGGAAATAAAATCGTCGCCCAGCAAATAGCGGGTGAAGGTTAGAGTCACTTCCGTTTTTCCGACTCCGGTCGGCCCTAAAAATAGAAAACTACCGCGTGGACGATCCGGTTTTTGCAAACCCAATTCTCCCCGTTGCAGCAGCGAGGTGATTCGCGCCAAGACATGATCCTGACCACGAATGTGCTGGCGCAAATGATTTTCCAGGTTGCGGAGTTTCAGTTGCAGGTAGTCGGCGGGCGTATTTTTCACATCGGGAATTAGAGGCTCTCAGCTCATCAAAGTGGCTCCGCGCATGGAGCAGGGGCATTCCATTTCCCCGCTAAAAAGATGCGTATGAATACAACCTTACTTCTTCTTGCGACGCGGCTGACGCCTTTAACTCCGGTGCTGGCCCAGGCTGCTGGCGGCGGTC
>JBBRPA010000093.1:0-4198 GCA_038228695.1 Chthoniobacterales bacterium | reverse complement strand
TGCAGCGAACGCTCCGGGCTTGTCACAAGACCTGCTGTTGTGAATAGATATTTTCCATGAAGTTCGACGCCTTCCACTCCGATTCACCCGGCAGGTCTTGCGCCAATCCCTGCGCGTCGCTGATCTTGAGGTCGTTAGGCCCCATTCGCACGCTTTTCATGAAATTCACCATCGCTTTTCTCGCGCTCCTGATTCTTCCCCTATCACTCCGCGCAGAAGTCATTGTTGGTAAGAGCCTCGAGTGGCTGACAGATACTTCTTCGGGGGCCGGAATCTACATCGTGGACACGGCTGCAAACAAATCGTTCTCTGATTACAAACTCACGCTACGGCTGCACCAACCACTGAAAAGCGACCCGTCTAAATCGGCGCGCTCTGACTATTGGATTCGGCCCAATGTTAATCCTCCATCAACCGTCGTTTCAGCCGGAGATCGCTTTCTCGTATTCTTCGCGCCCGACGAGAAGGGGGTTTCTCAGGTAGCCCACCTGATAAACCTCTCAAACACGCAAGTGGCGGGTTTTGAGTCGGTGGCCATCAACGCCGCTTTCCAACGTGTCACGGATTCTGCCGAGATCCTGCGCATCGTCCGCGAGCGACTTCGCACACACCCCAAAACTGAAGTCGTCCGATTGCACGAATATCCCGATACTCGCGTCGAGGTTCCTTACGACGCTACTGGTCACCGCGAGCTCTATTCTGGCAGCACATGCTACCTGCTTGTTCCCGAAGACCTAAGACCCAAAAGTCTCCCAAAATGAGGCCTAACCATGCGCTGCAGCGAACGGCTCCGCGTGTCACGGCGCGTGCTTTCTGCGAGCCGCGCGCCATCTACATTTGGGCGTCTCCCGTTCGTTCCACCGTTGGGCACGCGCCGCGCCACGCTCCGCCGTCGCTGAGCTTGAGGTCGTTAGCCGCCTAAACCACACGCCCTATGAAAAACATCAGGCTTCTAATTTTCTTTGTGATTGCAGGCACGCGCTTAGCGCACGCCATTGACCAGAATGGCAACGGCATTAGCGATGTATGGGAGGCGCAATATCCATCTGTCTTGGGCAATCTTGCTCTCGATCAAGACGGAGACGGGCGCACTTCCGCCCAAGAGGGCGTTGATGGCACCAATCCGCTTGATCCACGGGATTATTTTCATACGACTGCGTTTGTCCGCAGCATGGACGGCTCTTCTGTCACGATTACCTTTCGCAGTTTGCAGGATCGTTACTACGAGATCGAAGAATCGCCCGACCTGAGCACTTGGACATACTCCAATTACGGCTTTGGTGGATTTGGCAACAGTGCCTCCACAACGGTCTATGCAAACGCAAACGCGCCACGGTTGTTTTACCGGGTGAAAGCCTATCCCGAATACGACATCTACTACGATTACGATGCCGACAGACTTTTCTCTTGGGAAGAGGCGTTTCTAGGCACCGATCCTTATGTGAACGATAGCGATGAGGATGGCCTGCCCGATGGTTGGGAGTTTGCCAACCAACTCAATCCCTTGTCGGCGGCTGACGCCGCCCTTGATTTGGATTCCGACGGCCTCAGCAACTATTGGGAATACCAGCTTGGCTTGAATCCGCGTTCACTCGATTCCGATGCAAACGGCGTGCCCGACGCGCAGGAAGATCGTGATTATGATGGCCTGACCAACGTTTCCGAGTTGACCACCTACCAGACGAACCCCGCACAGAACGATACCGATGGCGACGGACTAAGTGATGGTTGGGAGATTCTTTATGGCTACAACGCGCTAGTCAATAACGAGACGGATTCCGACCCCCATAATGACCCCGATGCCGACCCTGACGGTGATGGACTTGATAACGCCTACGAAGACCAGATCGGCACCAATCCTAACAATGCGGACACGGATAGTGACGGCTATAGCGACATTGAAGAAGACCAGGCGGGCAGCAATGGGGGCAATGGTGCCAGCACACCGGGCAATCCGGGCGGAACGCCCGGAGGCCCGACGTCGCCTCCGCCTCCCACTATTCCCGTCCAAGTCAATTTCGGAGATCACAGTGGCAGCCACTCCGAGAAGTATAAAGTGTTTCTCGAACCACTTGCGGGCGATGCGAACACGCAGAAGCGTTCCCGAACCAACCGCAAGTATGGCGAGACGCAGACAGAAACCTTCAATCTCCCTGCGGGAGCCAAATACAAGGTTACCCTTGTTCACGTTGGCACCGACCCTCAATACGAGGGGCCACCCAAGCCAGATTACGATTACACGCTGGAGTTCACATCTGGCGGCAGCGACCCGGAAATCGTTTCAATTCCCGAAGACCCCACTGGAATGCTCGGTGTCCACGATGAGAGCGATGCCTTCTTTGCCTCCGGCAAAGATGCCACCCTCTACATCGCTTGGCTTACTTCGGAAACGATAGCAACGACACCAACAGATCGAAAGCGGATAAAGCTCGGAGTCGGCGAGGAAGTGAACCTAAAGGTAGAACCAACAGCAAGTAGTATCACATGGACTACGACTGCTGGCACCCTAGGAACTCCAACCAGTTCAACTAGAAAACTTACGCTAGCAGACGCAACGGGAGCTGCCACGGTAACGGTCAATTATCTAGGCACGACGCTAACCAAAGATTTTACGGTCTATGCGCCTACAGGTGTGGACAAGGCAACCGTGGCTTCGACTAATAGCTACCCGGTCGGCACGCAGGGTGCGGGGATGCACTTATTACCCGTCATTGTCGGGCCGACCGACGTTTCCTTCTACAATGTGCAGATGTTGGAAGTCGGGAAACCCGCGTCCAGTATCTCAGGGTATTTCACGACGCACACACCGATTTCCCATGTCGGTCACGGTGCAGACGCTTGGTTTACCCTAGATTATGCCAACCAATGGCCCTCCAATTACGACTATGCAAACTTATTTGGATACCCCTCTCCGTGGTCCACTGGCGGGTTCACGTGGATTATTCCGGCGAAATGGAAAGTGGGAGCTACAGGCACCGAACATACCATTACAGGTTGGGACCAAGTGTTTGAAATTCAAGCTAATGGCACCACCACGATACGTAAATTTGGTCATAGCGTTACTCGCACTGTCAATGATGTCAGCACTTCTAACTAAACTCACATGAATAAAACACAAATCACATACGGAGTTAGTCTTTTGCTCAGTTTTTTTACCAGCCAAACTATGGCACAAAGCGATAATACCAAGCGCATAACTGATACAATTGCCCTAGAGGCATCTTCAGGAGATATCCGAGGCTTGATGGATACATTGCCCGAGTTGGAACTTCTTTGGAAGCAAGATCCGCTGGCCTACCTCACAGCGGTGAAGGTCGCTGCGCCCGCACTGCGGGCGACATCCGATGCCGGAGCACGGAAGGCCGCGTTGGACCTGTTTGCAAACGTTCTGGAAAAAACAGCCCCAACAGAGACGGAGGCCGCAGCTGGCTATTTTGGACTCAAAGACAAAATTATTAGTGCATATTTCGATCTTGAGGAAGTCCGCTCGAATAAGGCTCGATTGCTGATGGTCGCGGATTTTTTGGGTGAAATCCGCTCTCGTCGGATTCCCAACTACAAGAATCAGGGGACTAATGCTCCTGGCTTGAAAATTCTTATAGCGGCGGGAACGATGGAGGCAAAAGAGCTCACTAATCCAGAACAAAAGGCTGCTTACGAAAAGGCCGTCGAGCAAAACAAAGAGGATATGAATATGAACTTGCTGCAGTTGGCTCTTTTTTCTGCGAATGGCGGCCTAGCTTTTGCGCTAATTGAAACTGCAAAAGAATTTCCGGCGACCAAAGCTGAGAACCGCGACTTCTACGAAGAACTCACAAAACGCGCCAAACTGACGCCAGAAGAGCGGACAAAGCTACAATTGCAGAATCCAAAATGAGGCCAACAGAGGCCGAAAGATTTATTTAGGAAACCTCACCCAGAACGCGGAGTCACCGTCAAATCAAACGGCGGCTAACCATGCGATGCAGCGAACGCTCCGGGCTGGTCACGTCGGCTGCTCTCGCTTCGCTCAAAGCACCCGACGCGCCCATCCCTACGCGTCGCTGATCTTTGACTCGTTAGCCGTTCCTCGCGCATCTGCTATGCTCTCAAACCCAAACACCACCATGACCAAACTCATCCGCGTAATCCTCCTCGTCTGTGCTACGCTTTCGCTGTCGCACGCCCAACAGCCGCTCCAGTTGTCCATCTCATCTAC
>JBBRPA010000092.1:0-4393 GCA_038228695.1 Chthoniobacterales bacterium | reverse complement strand
GGCTGGATCAGGCGTTACCTCGATGAAGTCCGCCCCGGCCTCGTCCGCGAACCCGACGACGGCACGCTCTTTTTGACAAACCTCTTCGAGCCGTTCACTCCGAACCGATTGACGCAGCTTGTGCGGGAGTTGATCGACGCCGCCGACATCGGCAAGCGCGGCAGTTGCCACTTGTTCCGTCACACCTGCGCCACCTTGATGTTGGAAGGCGGAGCCGACATCCGCTTCATCCAGCAACTCCTCGGACACGCCGAACTGAGCACGACGGAAATTTACACCCAGGTCAGCATTCAAAAGCTCAAAGCCGTCCACACCGCCACCCATCCCGCCCGCTTGGAACAGCCCGCAAAGCCCCCAAAGCCCAAGAAAGCGGCTGGGGAAGACGCTCAGGACGACAGCAAAAGACCGTAATCCGCCGAGCGATCCGCGCTCGCCTTCTTCTTTTTTAGCTGCTTTATTAGCTGCTCAATGATCGGCGCAGCTAAAAGAAAAAGCATCTCACCTCCGGGCCTGACGGCCCTGTGGACGATCCTGCTCCTGGTCGTAACGCTTTGTTTAGGCCAAACTCGCGTCTGGGGTTTTGAAATTACGCCCCAACCCGCATCCGGCGTTTTTGCGCCCGCAAACCCTTTATCCATCGGGGAAAATTACGATGGTTGGCAGTATGACGCGTCAGACTCCCTCCTTGCCGCAAAGGGGGCAAGCGGCTTGGCAAATGAGATCGGCATCATGCGGGCCGCAGCAGCAGGTAAAGGAAACTTTGGCCTTGGGTCTGCAAGCGCATCCGATGCAATGCGCCTCGGTCGCTCGTGGGTGGGCGACGGATATAAGGTTGCCAGCGATGGAAAAACTTTGATCAGTTCAGATGGGTTGCGCCAGTTCCGTCCGCCATCGGTCAAACCCACCTTAAATAAAACTCAGGCCAATTTCGAACAAAGATGGGAACCTTCGGGGCAATGGCAAGGAAACGGCCATTTAGATATTCCTTAAATGAAAGCTGAATTAAAGCGATTACATAGCCCGGATGTTGCCGACTTGAGAAGATTCGTCCCTGGAGCACCTGACATGTTCTCTTTTCTCCTTCAGATCATCGTCGGACCTTTGGGAGGAGACGGAGAAGAATCCTTCGATGTGATTGTTTGCACGCCGTATTGGTTGCAGGTTGAGGTAGGACGACGAGGTATTACGATGGGAAGAAATTATCTCTTCATGAATACCTACGACTACGACGGGCTTGTGAAATACATTGAATCCTACTGCGATAAAGCGACCGGGAATACGTGGCAGGAAATCGCCCAAAAACTTACCCGACTAGGCCGATGGGAGTTCGAAGATTATCAACCATAGCGGTCATTCTGTGGGTCTTTTGCGGATTACTTGCCGCAAGAAGCGGAGGTTACTCTGTTTATCAATCCATCAATCAAGCTACTGCAGAGGTGCAGTATGTCGGTTTAACTTCCAATTTCGAGGCACGCGCAGCGGCTCAATTAGCGGGCCGGAACGGATCTGGAACAAGCATGGTCATAAAGGAACTCGAAGGATTGAATGGTCTGAGCCTTGGAGACGCCCGTGCGGTAGAGCAAACCTTGATCGATAGTTATGGGCTCGGGAAGAACGGGGGTTCACTTTTGAACAAAATCAATAGTATTTCGCCGACCGCAGACACCCAATATTACCTCAATTCACTATTTCGTGGACAGGAACTGTTGAAAGCAGCTGGCCACCTATAACTATGGCAAAGAAAGCTCAAATCGGAACAGTGGTAGAAATTGAAACCAAACTGGGCAATGCCTATGCCCAGTTTTCCCAATACCACGAAGCACCACCGAGATACGGGGCATTATTGCGGGTGCTACCCGGCACTTTCCGGGAACGCCCAAAGGACTTTAAGGATCTGGTTAAACTGAAAGAATCGTTCGCCGTTTTCTTTCCGCTACAAGCGGCTCTGAACAAGGGTATTGTTCAGATTGTGGCTCAAGAGGAGGTTCCTCTTCATTCTCGGAAGTTTCCCTTGTTCCGTGCAGGCAATGATAATCCGGCGACTGGAAAGGTCGAACAATGGTGGCTTTGGGATGGGGAGAAGTCGTGGAAGATTGGAAAGCTTACAGATGAACAGATGGATTTGCCCATTAAGGAGATTTGCAATGATCTGGCGCTTATTCAGCGGATTGAGAACGGATGGACCCCAAGAAAAGCCGAGGCGCTCATGCAAGCAGCACGATTGAAGAACAGATTTCAGAAGAATCCCACGGCTATTAGCATTAGGCATTTCTTGCTTTTCAAAAATAGAGACCACGCCGAACGTGCAAAGAAGGTGACAACTGAAGCTGGATACAAGTCAGAGGTCATCGACAACGGTTCTGGTTCTTCGGTTGTAGTCGAGCAAGGTGCTCCATTAACCGAAGAATACGTTGAGCATGTGACGCTACAGCTGACTGAAATTGCTCGTGAAACGGGTGGAGCTTACGATGCGTGGGAAACAGAATAGAGGCAACCATAGCGAGTGTGTATGTCCGCCATTGAAAATAACCTGAAACGCAGCTTCTCGTTACTCACGGCCCGCATCGAGTGCGAGTCGCCTTTCACTTTCCACGAGGACACGTCAATGCAAGGGCCTTTGCCTTCGTCTCTCGGGCCATGCGTTATGGGTGCCTACGGCTCAGAAGCATAGCTGATAAATCAGCGTGCGTTCACATCCAGCAATCGTCCTCGGCAACCCCAGCCTTTGCGAAAGGGTTTACGAATCGAGTTAGACGCATGACTTCGTTCAGTATGTCCGGCACATGACATCTGAAATCTTCTCTTATTTCCACTCTAAATTCATTGAGTTGATGGCGTTCTTGATCGCAGTGGTTTTACCGGATAGTCCGGCTTTGGTTTTGTCCCATACCCGCACGATAAAATGGGCGTTGAAAGGCAGGGTATGTCCCTGCATCAACGCGGCGATTTTGCGCTCCTTTTTCTGCATGACCGTCAGCAGGGAAAGTTTTTTCTCGCTGGCGTAATCCCCGGAAATTCGTTCGTGAGCCTTTTCCTCTTTGGATATTTCCTGTCGAACGGGTATCGGATCGACGTTGACCGTGATGGTGTAATCTAGCAGCCGCAGATTGGTCAGCCGATGAATAATGCCAGGGAATGTCATTTTCGGCCAGCGGCTGAGAACAATAACGGAATGGTAATGTCCATCCATCCAAAAGCCGAAATCGGCCTGACCGTTGCCCTCGCTGTGCCAGCAATTCTCCTGAATGGAAAGATTCGGATCAAATCTTTCCAAGTCGTCATCATCGAATCGCTCGGCCAAGGAAGGATTCAGAAATGAGGTGTAGTGCCGATAGTGATCGGCATCGCTCATAGGAAGAATACGGGAGCCTTGTCCGCTGAAGATTCCGGTCAGGGTTTCCTGCACCTGGGCAAATTCCTGTTCCAGTTGATCGAGTAAATGATCGTAGTGTTTGGCGAGGTCAGCGCGTGAAGCGTCAAAGACAGGTGAAGTGTCGATACGACGGGAGATGTAGAGAACCAGTCGCTGACGGCGCAGCTCGCGATTGGTCATCGCTTTCCAGTAGCGAACGAACCGCTCATTGCGGGAGCGTCGGGTCCAGATGTTAGTCGCACGTTGGGTTTCCTCGTTGTAGCGGAGCAACTCGTGTTGATAATCCGAATCGCAAAACCACTGAATTTGCAGCCGCTGATGATCGCTTAACGAAGCCAGCAAGAGCGAAAGCTGATCCTGAAATTCATTGAGTTCCGAGATCTGCGCATTGTTGAAGTCCGGTGGCTCAAAGATAAATCCCTTCGAGACAAATCCGCCTGCGTTCAGTCCATTGAAAATCAAAAGATTACGGACGAAGTAACCGTTCGCGGGATTTTCTGAAATGGAAGGCCACATAAATGTTAGTAAAGGGGCGGCAGTGTTTGCAGTTGCGGTGAAATACCGGGACCGTTGAGCCAGTAGTCCAGCAAATCGAGGTCATAACCCGATGGTTTTCCCTGTCGGAATCCAAAGACGTAGATCAAGGTTAGAAGGAGTGGAATCAGGGCCACGCCAAAGGATTGGCCTAAGCTCATCTTCAGTGTGCTAAAGAGGAGGAGGAGCGTCATCACGAAGCTGAAAACGCCGCCGACGATGAACCAGAACAGATTGCCGTCCAGCCCCCACGTCTTGCCGTGGGAATCGTCGGAACTGTTAGTATCCGAGAAACGGAGTTCGTCGGTTTTGCCTTGGTTTTTCATTGGAAAGAACCGACATCCACGGTTGAGCCACCCAAACCGAAGGCGGTGAAAAGGGCTTTCACGATGACGGGCGCCCCGGCAATAATCAGACCGCCGATGATGGATAGTTTGCCCGCATCGGTGTCGCCGCGCCGAATGGCGAAGCCGCCGCCCACCACGC
>JBBRPA010000091.1:0-4464 GCA_038228695.1 Chthoniobacterales bacterium | reverse complement strand
GCCACCGCTTCAGGAAACGCGGGCTGTTTGGGTAGGGTGGGCGTCTCGCCTGCCGGGCTGGGCATCTTGCCCTGCCCTGCCGATGGTGCCGCAGCGGGCGGCCCGCCCGGTGCATTCGTTGCCACCGGCGCAGCCACTCTCGTCAGCTTGTAGCTCGTCCGTTCGCTCAGATCGGCGGCGTCCATTTCCAAGCCTGCATCATGCGCCAGCTTCGCATCGGTGAGCAGAGCCGTGCGATCCTCGGCATCGCCGGGGGCGAATTCGAAGTAAGCCAACACGGGCTCACCGGGATGCGCCCCTGCCAGGATGATCTTATCGAATTGAGCCTGCATGACCGCGCTGATTTCCCCGGCGATGCTTTCGGCGAGCTCGTCGAAGGCATCCTTTACCGCCGTGCCAGCGAGCGTGCCGCTGCCGCGCTCGGTGAGGATGTTGAGCTTTCCGCCCGTGCCACCGATGACGATGGTTTCGGCGAGGAATTCCAGGCGCTTTTTGAAAGCGTCGTCTCCACCCGCAAAATCCACGCTGTGAACGTTCGCACCATTTGGGATGTAACCCCGCGCCCCTCCGGAAAGCTTTTCCGCTTGGGTTTGGTAGATCGCCTCCTTGTCGGTCGGCACATTCGGCGGACCCTCGATGATGATGTTAGGAAGCCCGTAATCGCGCAGATATTCCTCCCAATCGCCATCCGCCGTTTCCATACGGACGTGGGTGCGGCCCATGATCTCATTGATGGGATCGCCCACTTCGCGAATAATGAAATTCCCGAAAGTGATCGGAGTGCCCGTGCGCATTTCCTGCGCCTCCGGATTGTAAGCCCAGGGCGCGTAGAATCCTTCCCGGCACCAGAACCATTGCTCGACGATCCGCAGCTCGACGACATTCAGATTCGCATCGTAGATTTTTTCGAGGTGGGAGTAGCCGCGTAATTCGGCCAAAGCGAGGAAGTTGAGCGACTGGGGGAGATTGGCAATTTTGTCGTAAGCCGCCCGCAAGGTCGCCGCTTGCGCATCTGCCTGAATCTGGGTCGCCGCATCCTCAACGCTTTTAATGTCCCATTTGAGCTTGCCAATCGCCGAGAGAATCCGGCGTTTGACGGCGCGGACGTAGGGATTGCGTTTCTCGATGAAATGGTAGGCCCATTGCAGGCGGGAGAAGTAGCCAAGCTGCGACTGGTTGAGCAGGGCGACGAATTGCCATTCATCGAGACCGACGAGCGGGTTGATTTGTTCGAGATAGAATTTCATAGGGCTAATATTTTTCTTTGGCCGGATCAAAGCCCAGCGCCTCAACCACATCCGCCGGGGTCTCAGGAAGCAGCTCGTCGTCGGGATCTTCCTCGCGGGTTAATCCGCGTTCACTTCTCCAATCCGGCAACTCGTTTCCGAATGACCCAAAGTGGACGCCTTCCTGGTTGTTAGTTAACAAGTCGGTGTTTTCCATAAATTAAGCGGCTTTCCTCCAAGGGTGAAATACAGTGGGGTCGATATAGCTTTGCAGCGAGACGGCAGGCGTGTTGCCCAGTTTTCCGGCCACCACTTTTGCCACTTCCTTCACAGCCTTGAGATATTCCGCCTTGGTTGTCGGAACCGGCCGACGGGCGATTTCTTCAGCCGCCGTCGTGGTTCCCTTCAGGGTGCGGAAGTCCTTCGGTTTGAATTTGCCGCCGTCCAGCGTGTGCGCATAGTCTCGCAGCGCGGCATCATCCGTTTTGAAAAGTTTTCCAGAGTCTCCCGCCGCTGCTTTTCGCAGTTTTAGAATCGTAGCCATTTGCTCATCTTCGACCGGGATATTCAAAGCCACGCCTTTTTTTCCGGTGAATTTTAGCCTCACCGCACCCCCCTCCTCTACCACGTGCCTGCCCTCCAGGGTCGTGGCTCCATAGGCCTGGACCTTTGCTTGCGTGTTTGTGTCACTGCCCGGTCGGATGCCCGTTTGCGTAATGAGTTTATGGACGATGGCGTTTTCTTTGGTCCGCTCGTTGCCCGATTTTAAGTTGGATTCATTCTGGTTATGGATTTCCAGCCGTTTGGTTTGCAGCTCCCGAATGCGGGAGAACTTCGCCGCCGCGGCTCTCATCTGGTGCGCCTCGCTGTAAATACTTTGCGGCCTGCCTTTTGAATCCAACCCCTGTGCTAACACAGAGCCTTCCGCATCTGGGTTGATGTGTACTTCTTTCCAGCCAGGCGGAATCTTGAGCGCGGCGATGTGCGAAGGCAATGGGTTGCCGTCCATATCCATCAGCTTGCCGTCTAGCATTTTCGTAGGAAAAAGGTTAGCTCCACCAGCTCGAAAAAGTTCAGGGTTCGTCCGGCGAACTTCCTCCCACGCTTGGGCAAAGGTAGCTTTTGGATTTTTCTTTCGATATTCCTCAATCGCCGTGGTGCGCTGCTGACTTTGAGAAGCGAACTGCCCCCCAATATCGCTGCCGCCCGGCTCCCGTTTTTGATTTGGATTGTATGACATAATTTTTTACTATCTAACCCACACACGCCCTCCGGTGGCGGCGGCCTTGGGAAAAGTCGTGCTGCCCGAGCTTATCGGTTCCGCCAAAGACGGCAAACGTCCCCGGCGCGGCGTTCTGTTCATCCGCTTTGCTGGCCAATGCGCCCGCCCAGGCAATGTCGCAGTGGCTCGCCGGATTCAGCAGGTTGCGCGATTCCGTAAAAGTCCAGCGTTTACCCGAGTAAATCTTCCGCAGCCCGAAGAAATCCTGCGCAATATCCGGCTCATTCTTCGGCATGATCTTTTCCGCCGTCGCAAGCTGATTCATCAGCGAGAAACCCATGTCGTGCTTGGACGACGCAAAGTTGACCGGGGTAAATATGCCCGGAAATTGCGCCGAGGTTTCCCAGCAGATTTGCCGACCGAGACCCGTTTCATCCCCCGCGCTTTGCAGCGAGGAAAGACGACGATGGAAATGCCAGAGGACCGTCTTGAGGAAATGCCAGTCATCCGTGCGACAGGTAAAAAGTGCGCGGAGTTGCAATCCACTGGCGGATTTTTCGTCAATGTATATAGCAGCCAGATCGCCCTCGCCGCTGGCTGCGACATCGAAGCCGAGCCGATATTTCGCCGGAGTGTTAAAGACGGACGCAAAGAGCGTGTCGAGCCATGCGCCGACGCGAGACTCCCGTAAGCTCGCGTAACCCGGCTGGAAAGGCCCAAAGGCATCCACGATCTGAGCCTGCTCCAGATGGACACGGGCAATCTCGTAGTCGCGCGTGCAATTTTGGATCGACGCCCAAGGCACGATGGCCGAGGTGCTGCCGCTCGGATTGCAATTGTAAGCTTGCTCATAAATTTCCGGCAACCGGGCGCGGGTTTTGCAGTCAGCGATGAATTCTTCCCGCGAATAGTTAGTGTCGCGTGTCGCGTTGATCTTCTCCACCAGCCCGGCATCGACCGCGTCTTGCATCGTCACGCGGAAATGACTCCACCCGCCTTTGCCGGCTGCGGCTTCCTGGGCAAACTGATAAAACAGCGTGTCCGTCCCGTCGTGCGCCGACCAGACGCTGAGATCGTAGCCCCAAGTGATACGGCCCTGCGCTGTTTCCCAAAGTTTTTCCGCCGCCTGATGCTTGGCAAACTCATCGAGGCCGACGTCGCCTTCGAACACCGCCATCGCGTAGGGATTCGAGCTAAACGCGATGATGCGCGAGCCGTTATCGAATTTGATGTAACCGAACTTCACATCCTCCGTAAAACTCTCGCCGTTCTCCCGTTTCGATTGCACCCGAATGGAATCCTCCCCATGGCTCACCACCGAGCGAGCCAGATTGAAGATGCTCACAAAATTCATGCACGTCTTTAGATATTCGAGGGACGATTGCTGATCTTTCGTCTGGAAAAGGTAGTTCCGATTCGCATGGAGGATGCGCTTCCTAACATTCTTGAAAGCATCGCAAAACGTCCAGCCGATGCGGACCGACTTCTCCGCCAGCTGCATCCGCGACTCATCGGCAATCCACGCCAGCTGATACGGCAGGAAGTAGCCAGAAATCTGTTCTTCGATTTCGATGTCGATGTTAGGAAGAATCGCGGGCATGGGTTCTATTTCTTTTTCTTAATCCCCAGAATGCGGTCCACTTCGGCCACGACCTTTTCGCGGTCCTCATCCGAGAAATCCTTTTTCGGGTGGCGCAGCTTTTCCATTTCGGCGCTGGCAGCTTTGATCTTCGCCTCGCGTTCCCGCTCCCGGCGTTCGCCTTCCTCCAGCTTCATGCGCAGCCCAGCCAGTTCCACGTCGCCTTTCCGCATCCGGGAAATGGCCAGGCTGTATTTCTCGATGTCGATGTCGCCAGGATTCTCCGCGAGCAAGCCGTCGTAAATCGCCTCGCTGAGGATCGCACCCGCCGCGTCGGCCAGCGTGCCGCCCGTGCCGGATTGTTGGATCGCTTTGATCTGCTCCGCTTTTTCCGAGGCTCTGCGCAGCCGTTCCAAGTGCGTTGCAAACGTCGTGTC
>JBBRPA010000090.1:0-4581 GCA_038228695.1 Chthoniobacterales bacterium | reverse complement strand
TTCGTCGATCGCCCGCCGGTAATTCTCGTCCGAATCCGGCACCAGCGTCGGCAGCCACGACGTAACGCCATTTTCCGCCAAAAAAATCGCAACTTTGAGCAAATCCCCCGCGTCAGCATCGTTTACATCGACACCAACTGCCCCGTGAATATGAACATCAATAAAACCCGGATAAAGCATCGCCCCCGCGAGATCGACGATCTCGTCCGCATCGGCTTCAGACAAAACCCCACCTATCCGCGCGATCCTCCCGTCTTCAACAACGAGTGATGACCCACGCTCCAATCGATCCGGCAGAACAATATCCGTGTTTTTTAAAATTGTCAGAGCCATACAAAGATTTTTTCACAAAACGCCGCCAAAAGAAAAAAGCCCGCGTTGCTAAATACAAACGCGGGCAAGGTAAAAGCGAAAGAAGCCAGCTAGAAATTAAATTTCAAGCCAAGCTGCATGGTCCGTGGATCGCGGGTGGCATTGATCTGGCCATAGGTACTGCTGGTGATGTTCGTACTTGAGAAGGTCGTGAAGTTTGTGTGATTTAAAACATTGAAAACCTCCCATCTTAATTGAAGCGATTTCGATTCGCCAAAACGAAATCTCTTTGACAGAGTGGCGTCAAATCGTGTCGTGGAGGGTCCCAGGATGACATTGCGAGACGAGTTGCCGACCTGGTTCAATCCCGCTCCCGGATTAGCAAAGCAGGCCGTATTGAACCACTGCAAGAAGAGGTGCGGAGCGCCCGCGTTAGGATCGCAAATCATGTCTGGTCTCGCAGCGGAAGGCGACGAACCGAGCAGTCCAAGTCCAGCCGGATCATTATTTGAGGTCGCAGGGCTAAAGCCCAAACCAGTATAGAAATAAGTGATTCCCGAGATCTGCCATCCCCCAAACGCCTTACCAACGAAGCCCTTCTGATCCTTGAGATATGGTATTTCATAAATATAGTTGATGCTCAAAACGTGACGCCTGTCCAGATTGGCACGGGCGTACTCGTTATTGAGACCGTAAGTATTCTGCGGAGCCGTCGCAGACTCGTTTTGGCTGTTAGTCAAGTTCTTTGAAAAAGTGTACGCCACGTTTATCTGGCTACTGGTCGAAAACCTGTGTTTTGCGGTGACCTGGAGGCTGTGATAGTTCGAGTCGAACCTTGTCTGTAATAGACGAACTGCACCATAGCCTCTGTAGGGCCTGATCTGGTTTAGAATATTCTCCTGCGCCGCGGCGGTAAACACTTGTCCGGCCGTTTGGCAAGGGCCAAATGTCGCCGGAGTCACGCTATTGGTTCGACATCCCGTCGGACCGAGACTGATCGCGTATCCTGGAGGCAAAAGATTCGCGTCAATAAGACCCGTTAAATGAGCGCCCCTTGAGCCAAAATAACCGACCGTCACCAGCGTATTTGCACCGAATTGGTGCTGAAAATCAAGCGACCAATGTTGAGCATACGGAGTCTTAAAATTTGGATCGATGCCGGCGACGTTCGCAGCCGCAAGGCTGGCGGGTGGGGCTGAGGCAATCGGATTGTCGAGTGTAGTGGGATTGGCGGTTACTGTCGCCTGAAACAGCGGATTAAAAGCGACCAGAAACGACTCGATGAAACTGAACGAGAGCTGGTCATAGTACAGGCCATATCCGGCCCTGATTGATGTGGTGCCTTTCTTAAACGGGTCCCAGGCAATCCCTATCCTCGGTGCGAAATTCATGCGGGTCGGGGCGACTGCTTTGCCCCATGGTGAAACAGTCGCGCCCGCCACAGTTGTTTGGCTGTTAACAATGATCCCGTTCAAGGGATTGCCTGTACCTGCGATCCGCGTTCCGTTACCAAGAATTTGGAAAGCCTGGTTCGGATCGAAAAACGCGGGGTTGAAGCTGGTCAGGCGGCCATTACCATCCGTCGGCTGCCCATAGCGAGAGATACGCACGCCGAAATACAGCGTGACATTCGGTCGGAAACGCCACTCGTCCTGGGCAAATCCCTCTATACTGTGGGCGTGCAGATCAGCGGTGATATCAAGTTGGCTTTGGGTGAAGGTCTGAAAGTTACCCAGTAGGAAGTTAGCCCAAAGCTGTTGCTGATTGGTTGTGGTTGCCCCGGGTTTTGCCGGCGTAGCAGATACGGCGCCGTATGAACCTTCGTTTGCGCCGCTGATTGAATTCTCATGCTTAGCAATACTGGTGAAATTGAAACCGAACTTGGTTGTGTGCGCGCCAAAAACTTTCGAGAAGGTTATAAACGCGGCCTTGTTGAACGAGAAATCACTGTAAGGCCCAAACGTATTGAGACCTGTGAAACCATTTCCAGCAATATCCGGGACACGTCCCCTGGTTTTAGCGAATGGGAAAGCAGGCGTAGCTGCAACGATGTTAGGTGAATTTGCCACGTTGAGAAGACCGATTATTTGACTGGGAACGTCACCGAATGAGTATGACGCACCGAACTCCCATACCGCAGTTGGCGACTGTACCCAGGTCACGCGTCCCACATGCGTTTTTCCCGGAGAGCTGGTTTGCGTTGTGTCAACGAACGGCGGTACTGAGCTTCCATTGAATAAGCCCCCGGCCTCGATCGTCGGTATCGTATCGTTCTCAAACCGGTAATACGCCGACACAGCATTACTAAATTTATGGTCCACGCGGATGAGTTCCTGCCTGAAATTGTAGACACCTCGGGCCGGGAAGAACAGATTGCCCACAGCATCGGATGGCAGGGGTAGCTTGTTGTAAATATCCTGAACATAAGCTGCGGCGAGTGGACTTCTTAGATTCTGCGGAAGAGATGTCCCAGCTGGAAGAATCACCGAGCACGGCGTGGCAACAGGCCCGATGCAAACGTCCTGTGGGAAGATCCCCTGCCTAAGCGCGGCACTGGGAACTTGCGAGCTTAGTGTCGCATAATTTATGACCCTCCTGACTTCTTCAGAAAAGAAAAAGAAAGTCCTGCCCCTTACCAGTTCAGGCCCTCCCTCACCAAAATTCGGGAAGACAAGCGGTCCACTAAAGGTTCCGCCAAAATTGTTATTCCTAACTGGGGCCCGGATCGCCTTACCGTTAGCATCAAGTCCCAGAGGAGCTGTCCGGTTGCTCAAAAATGTATTGGCGTTTAGTCTCTCATTGCGCACAAACTCATAAAGACCACCATGAAACTTGCTGGATCCGCCCTTTGTAATGACATTGACCTGGCCTCCGGAACTCCTGCCTGATTCGGCCGGATAGAGGCTTCTAAGAATGCTGAACTCACGGATCGCATCAACCGAAGGGTAGGTTTGTACTGTTAGATTGGCTCCCCGGTCCGTAGTGTCCGCACCATCCACAGTATAGGTATTGGAGTTTGGCCTTATACCATTGACGGCGATCTGCAACGCGTTTGACTGTCCTCCGTTTGGATTGGTTGTGCCGACATAGAGCTGATCCGCTATATTCGGAGAAACTCCAGGGGATAGGGTTATGAGTTGGGCCCAGTTGCGATTGTTCAGAGTAAGCTCGCGAACTTGATCGCCATTGATCACGGTACTGCCGGTGGCGGATTGGGTGTCCACCTGAAGTGGGTCTTGGGTCACAGTAACTGTTTCGGCGATGTTGCCTGCCAGTAGATTCACATCCACGCTGTGATGCTCGTTAACATTCAGTTTTACCTTGGTGGTAACAGATTTCTTAAAGTTAGGCGCTTCGACAGTGATATCATATGAAGCGACGGGCAGAAGAGGCGCGGAAAACTCGCCATCGCTATTACTCATTACTGTTCGAGTAACGAGCTTCGTGTCGCTGTTGGTGATCGTCACATTGGCATTTGGCACGGCGGCGCCGTTTGCATCGTGAACGGTACCGACAATCGACCCCGTAGTGTCCTGTGCCATGATGACACCGCTAAGGCAGAGGCTGATGGCGAGAACAAACAATCCAGAGATCAAAGTTTTTTTACTCATATTCTTTCTTCCTTTTTCTGAGGTTTTTAGTTAAATTTAATGACGAATCCATAAGAATTATTTACGTTTATGGACTTTTATTCAAATTTTCGTTATCGCAGATAACGGACTAATTTCGATATTTCTTCCGAAACCATTGATAAACAAAGAGTTGTTACGAAAATGTGAATTAACCTGTCTTTTATAACCTGAAACTACTCATTTGTAAAGCAAATATGATGCCCGACGCCGCAAAAATTCGTCGTTTTTTGCATTTATTGCTTTTTGTATATCTTCAGGCGTACCGCCTCGCTTTAAAGAATCGAAAATTTCCTGATTTACGAGCAGCCGGACGTACTTATCAACCTGCCATTCCGTCGGGTAAAGCTTGTGCAGCGCGCCGGCGATCTCGATGCCCGTTCCGACTGAATTAAAAACATCGCGGTTGGTGATAATGAGATTCACGCCGTTGCAATCTTCGTCCTTAAACGTCGAAGCGTTTGGTTTATAGCGAATGGGTACGAAGCGGACGCCCTTTAGGTTTCGCTCGTTGAGATATTTTGCAAATTTTTGACCGTCTAGCCACGGAGCACCGATCACCTCAAACGGCGTATCCGTGCCGCGCCCGACGCTGACGTTGGTTGTCTCAAGCAGTCCAATGCCGGGATAAAGAGTCGCC
>JBBRPA010000089.1:0-4599 GCA_038228695.1 Chthoniobacterales bacterium | reverse complement strand
GTTTAGCCCAAACACGCGTCTGGGGTTTTGCAATTACGCCCCAACCCGCATCGGGAGTTTTTGAGTCCGTAAACCCTTCATCCGTCGGGGAATTTACGACGGCTTGGCAGTATGACGCGTCAGACTCCCTCCTTGCCGCAAAGGGGGGATTTATGAATCCCAATGCGATTCGTTTTTCCCAAGATTCAATCAAGACAGGTTTCAAAGATGCGTCACTTGGAGGGATTGATGATCTCGCTGTTGGCCTAAAGAATGGCACTATCAAGCCGGGCAGTATAAAACCGATTCGGCTTGTTGAACGAGAAGGGAATTTAATTTCGATTGATAATCGTCGATTGGAAGCGTTCCGGCGCGCCGGTGTTGACGTTCCGACTCGCATGGCAACTCCTGCGGAAATTCAACAGGCAATCCAGAAAGGCAAGTTCAGCGCCGGAGAACTTGGAGGAACCACCATCAAAGTGAGAGGACAATGAGTTTATGACAATCGTGCATCTCCAAAATATCCCACGGCTTCACACGACACCGCTTGCTTCGGTTCAAGTAAAGGACTCGCAAGTCATTGCTGATGTCGATGACGAGCAAGAAAAGCGATTCAGGTTGGTTTTTAAGCCATATCAGGCTATGCGAATGATGACGGCTGATTGTTATTCCCTGCCAAAGGGCGTTACTCTCATACCAAATACAGTAATGGAGGTGTTGAATTCCAGTTGGATAGTCGAATTAATCAGAAGCCTCAAACAGGTTGATGAAACCGCGACCTTTATGGGCAAAGCCAGACATTTCATCGTGCCTCTGCAAGATGATTTTTTGGAGGTGGTTGCTTGGGGTATCACGACATCTGATCTGATTGAGCCGGAGAAATCACGTTGAGAACTAACCTAAAACTGATCTTTCTGCTCAGCCTGCTTCTTTTTGTCGTTGCACCACCCGCAGAGGCGTCGGTGCGATCACTTTCTTCAGTTTGGTGTCCTTGGGTTGTGGCTCCGGTGACTTTCACCTACGATGGCTGCAAATTAGTTTATGATGCCTCCAAGCAGCCTAAATACGATTACGACCAAAGTTCAATTCTTATCGCAAGCGAGAAGGGAAACCAGCCAACGGGCAATTTCGCCTTCTTTGCTGCTTTTCCGAAATTAGTTGCCGCAAGGGGGACACCGCAGATTCTGCAAAACCAGGCCGTAGGAAATGCTGCGAGGGATGCCATAGCCGGATCTCGTCCCGGTAGTCTCATTGAGCAAAACTTCCGAGTCACTGGCGGGCTGAGACGTGTGGACGTTCTCGATGGACTTACGGCCATCGAGTCCAAAGTGGGAAGAACGAACCTCACTCTCGCTGTCCGACAAGAGCTTGCGCGTGACATTAAGTTGCTCCGTTCTGGTCAAGTAGATGCTGTCCAATGGCAGTTTGCTCCAAGTCCGACAACAGGGCTAGGCGGGCCGACAGGTCCTCTTCGATCCAAGCTGGATAAATTTGGAATCCCTATCGTGGAATAAACTGAAAGATGAACTTCAAGGAATTACAGCAAGCAGCAGATGCAGCCGCGAGCGAAGCTTTGAGTAGTGCAGGCTTTCGGCGTATAGCTGCGGGAATTTGGAATCGCCGTAGAGATGATGAATGGAACGTCATTCAGCTTCAGCAACACAGCACCGGAAAAACTTTTTGTGTGAATCTCGGAATCCACTACGCCTTTCTGCCAAAAGCAGGCACTGAGGCTTCTCTTGATGACGATCACATAGAACTTCCCGACTGCGAATTGAAGCTCCGCCTTACCGACCGAGCCACGAGCAAAGACCAGTGGTGGCCGATTGCTGACTCAAGCGTAGATCAAGTTGCCGAGCTCTTGCGGAGCCGAGGCGTGCCAATTTTTGAATCCTATCGACTCGACGGGCAGATTGCCGAAATGGATGGTAAGAGCATTGAAAGCGGAGACCTAGACATCTTGGCCTCGATTACCAAGGTCAGAGCTTGCCTTCTACTGGCTCGTATGCACGAGCGTTTTGGAAACCGCGACAAGTGCGTTGAGACTGCCGCAATCGGTGTCAAACTTGCAGGGATGGCCGTTGGCCCAAAGAAAGCTCTCAAAGATATTTTGAAACGGCTGGGGCAACCTGTTTGACGTTGAGAATAGGCGTTTTGTTTAGCGTAAAACTTTATCGCCAAGCAACGCCGAGCCGCTGTCGCGCGTAGCAACGTCCGCCAACCCTCCGTCAACTCCCGAAGCGCCTCAGATACTGTGGCTATGCCCAAGACGAGACTTGACACGTTTCAATGCAGTGATACTTTTATTCTATCATGAAAATCGCCACTGTTGCCGATCTCAGAAATAATTTCCGCCGTGTCTCCTCATGGATCGAACATGGAGAGACTGTGCAAATCCTCAAACGTGGCCGTCCTTTCGCCCGGCTCACGGCTATACCTGCGGCTGATACTGGAGGCGTCCTCGTGAAACCCGACATCCTGGCTCAGCTTAAGGAAGTGTGGGGTGATCGCGTCTTCTCGATGGAGGAAGTCAAAGCGATGCGAGACGACGAATTGGCGGAAGATTTGGGATGATTGCCTATCCTGACACCTCCTTTCTGTGCGCCATCTATCGGCAACAGGATAACTCGGGATGCGCAGCCCGTCATTTTGCTCAGATGCCAGAACCCCTGCATGTGGCCTCCCCTTTGCTTTTCGAGTTTCGGCAAGCCACACGTTGGCAGGTATTTCTTCACTCGCACAATTCAGCCAAAGGATTTGCTCGGGCAACGGCGGTTGCCGCCATGGGGAAACTCCAAATCAACATTTCGACTGGCGCGGTAGTGCTCGTGCCAGTGGAGTGGCCCGACGTTGCCAGCATTGGCGAGCGACTTTCAGCGCAATATACATGGACCGAAGGGCATCGTGGTTTCGACATTCTCCACGTCGCAACGGCCCTGCACCTTGGGGCTTCCGAATTCCTAACCTTTGACGCCAATCAGAAAAGATTGGCTCAGGCCGAAGGTCTCGTGGTGCCGCTATGAGGACGATTTTCCAATGGCTACGATGGGTCTGTCTGCTTCTGCTGGGACTGGCTTGGACTACGACGCCAAGTTTTGCGGCGGTGGGTGCGCTGAATCAGGCGAATG
This sequence comes from Chthoniobacterales bacterium, assembly GCA_038228695.1. Taxonomy (GTDB): domain Bacteria; phylum Verrucomicrobiota; class Verrucomicrobiia; order Chthoniobacterales; family DASVRZ01; genus DASVRZ01. Next base: position 1,492 of record JBBRPA010000089.1, on the reverse strand, counting down.
GTGGCCTGACGATCAGGTATGATGCGACGGAGACGCAGAACCGTGGCTACGACGCAGAACCGTTACGCGCATGGGACAACAACCCACCCGAAATGGTTGATGCGAGTGCCTTCTTCGGCTCACCAGCTCAATTCCTTGCCGCAAAGACAGCAGCAGGTGAAGGAACGCAGCTTTTCCGAGTCTTTGGAAATGAAGCGAAGGGGTTGGGACAATATTATACGACGGTAAATCCGGGTAGTGTTGCCAACTTCCGCGAGGCGGCGGGCTTGTTCCCAGGAAACTCCGGCCAATTCGTGTTGCAGGGAACACTGAAAAATACGGAAGGCGTTATTTTCCGTGGAGCGGCACCTGGTCCCGGAGGGATCGGTGGAGGTTTGCCGGAGGTGTTTGTCCCGAATCCTCAAACGCAGATCAACATTTTACGGGTCTCGGGAGCGAATCCCGGATTTTGAAATGGAACAGTCGCCGAATTTTTTCCTGTCCTCTGCTGGCGAATATAAACTGCTAAGCGAACCGCGTGCGTGTTGGACGAAGGCGCGGTTGTGTGATCCGGTGCGGGACGATTATATGATTGTCGAGATTGATCCGGTTCTTATTGGTCAACCTTTTGGACTTGGAGATCAGGACATCTCCCGGTTGATCCTCTCCACCCGCCATCAAGGGTGCACTCTCTATCCCGCCACGGAATGGCCATCCCATGTCTATGTGAGCCGTATCTTGGACGAGGCTGTTTTACAGACGCTCTCGTTTACAAAAAATCAGGTTGAACTCATTGCCTGGGCGATGATTTTTCCAACACTCGAAGCAGCGGCATCTCACGTTAGGAAGATGGAAAATGATGTCGTGGTTTAAACCCTCTTCCCCCAAGCATCCGCAGGAAATACTCGTTCCAAAGATCCGGTTTTTAGGTGAACAAGATGGGCCACCGGAACAATTATTAAAGGAACGACTCGCCGAATTTTTTCAGCGCGATAAAAGTGTTTATAGGGCTTATCTGGCGAAGGTGAGTTTAAGTGAACAAGGCGGTGTGGCTCTCTGCCTCAAAACTCAATTTGGTGCCGATAGAGGACTGGCCGAAAAAATCGGTGGAATCTTCGGGATGATTTTCAATGCACATGAGCACCTTGATATTATGTTCTTGAGCGATGAACAGGAATCCGAACTGGCAAAAGTGTGTTCGCCCTTCTTTGGTGAACCGACCTCGTAGCCGCTGTCGCGAGTAGCGACGTCCGCCAACCCTCGTCAACCGCCGATGCCCCGCTCCGTCACGCCTCCTGCTGATGGGGCGGAGTGCGGCTTCGCCGATAGAATGGAATCGCCCCGCAGGAGTCGCGCCGTCGCTCGCGCCTTGGTTGTGCAACGGCGGTCGCTAGTCTGGCCCGTCACGGCATCTGCGCGGGGGCGCTCGTTCCTCGCAGACCCCGGCACATGCCGCGCCGGTCCAGCCGCTCCCTTGGGTGTGCCGGCGACCGCCCGTCGGCTGCTCCCTCTG
>JBBRPA010000088.1:0-4657 GCA_038228695.1 Chthoniobacterales bacterium | reverse complement strand
TTTGTCGCCAGCGCGGCTGTATTTGTTATACATGATGGCGTTGAGGTAGTTGGTCTCTTTCATGCCCGCTTTGATGAGGCGGCCTACGGCTCCGGTATTTTCCACGCCTCCGTTGTCGTCGCTTTCCACGTCGTCTTTCGCGGTATCGATGGCGGCGCGGTCGTCGGTGAGGTCTTGCACGAAGTCGGCAGGGATTTCGTTGGCGATGAATTTGGCGGCAATGCCCGGTTTGGCGAGTTCCACCAGATAGGCGTCGGCAGTGGTGATGAGGTCGCGCTGGCTGCTGGTGGCGGGCGAACGGAAGTGATCGGCGAAACCGGGTTCATCCTGCGCGATGGCGCGGGCGGTGCGGGCGATGTTTTGCACGTCGAGCCGCAAGGCGTCGAGGAGGACGGATTTGGCGGTGACGCCACCGCCGAGTTGGCCCGCTTTGGCAAGGTCGAGGTCTTTGATGATTTGGGTGTTGTTGGCGAAATGGCCAAGCGCTTTGCCACCAACGGCGAAGTCGGCGGTGTTATCGGTGCCAAAGGTCTGGACGCGGCCAAACATGTCGTAGCGGGCGGTTTCTCTATCGTTCATAGGTCGTATTTCTATTGAGGATTTGGGTTGATGGATGTCAGGCAGACCGTAGTCGGAAGCGGTCTAGCAGGTCGAGGCGAAAAATTGGTTATTTTTGTTCACTTACACGCGATAATCCTCGTCTCGCACACGCGCAGACTGGTTTGACATGGAATAAGGGCGATTGACACCTTCGCAGCCTCGATTGTCTCGGATTTAGCCTCGATTGAATCGTGGGAATGCTCGATTTGCACCGCCAAAAACTCGTCTTGCAGCCACTTATCGGAAAGGCGCACACTCGCAGCGTCGATTGACACGCGAAAATGGGGCGCTCGCACACAGGAATGGGCGGCTGACACGCGGGAATGGTGAGTTTACACAGGAAAACGCGCGGCTGGCATCCGCTCAGATTGGGTTGTAATGCACGAATATTGGGTTGTAAGAGGGAAATCTCTCGCTCACACCCGCAAAGTTGCGCTGTGCATGGAGCAAGATCGCGGGAAAACCGGACAAGCTGGGCTGCATGAAGCCATTGAAACCGAACGCACGTAATCATCGTCTGCGGCAATTGACCCTCGAAATTCCACGCACGAGTTTTGAGGTCTTTCACCGAGCGGCGAAAGAAATCTCCCGGCGCACCGGCCAACCCGTGACTGCGGAAGCGGTGATGTCGTTTCTACTGGAAGCGGAAAGCGATTCGCTCGACATCGCGGCTCTCTATTGCTGGCACTTGAAGACTGGAGCAAGAGCTAGAAATCGACGCCCGTCTCGGTGCGGTCTGGATTCCAGCAACGGACATTGAAGCCTTTGCGAAAACGCTACTTGGGAGCGAGGGAATTACCATCCAGCACGCGGCGAGCATCGGTACCTGGTTTATCAAGGCCGATTACACGGCACGCGCCACAGTGGCGAATACGACAGAATGGGGAACGACGCGGTATTCGGCGATTGAGTTGATTCAAGATGCGCTGAATCTAAAAACGCCAACCGTCTATGAGACCGACCCCAAAACAGATGCGCGAATTATCAATGTGCAGCAGACAGAGGGGGCACGGGACAAGCTGGAAAAGATCAAGGAGCACTTCAAAAGCTGGATCTGGGAGGAGGATGCCAGGCGGGAACGGCTCTGCCGAAAATACAACGATGAGTTTAACAGTATCCGATTGCGCGTCTTCAATGGGAGCCATCTGACGCTGCCCTCCAGTAGCCAGCTCATCCAACTACGGCCCCACCAGAAAAATGCCATCTGGCGGGTGGTGCAGGGTGACAACACGCTCCTCGCTCATGCCGTGGGTGCGGGCAAAACTTATACGATGGTAGCAGCGGGGATTGAGTTGAAACGCCTCGGGCTGGCGACGAAACCCATGTTCGTCGTGCCCAATCACATGTTAGGACAATTTTCCACGGAACTGCTGATGCTTTATCCAACGGCCAATATTCTTGTAGCTGGAAAACAGGATTTTGAGGCATCCAAGCGAGCCCGACTTTTCAGCCGGATTGCCACCGGAAATTGGGACGGCGTGATTGTGACTCACGCCAGTTTTGAGAAAATTCCTGTTTCTGTGGAATCTCGCAAAGAATTTATCGGAAAGCAGATTCATGAGATCAAACAAGCTATTCGTGAGCAGCGCAGCGAACGCGGGACGCGGCTGGTCAAGGAACTAGAGCGAGTGCAAAAGCGGTTAACCGGCAAATTGGAAGGTCTCTCCGGCGAAGAAAAAAAAGACAATACGCTAACCTTCGAGGAACTGGGGATTGATCGACTTTTCATCGACGAAGCCCACAAGTTCAAAAACCTATTCTATGTCACGAAGATGACTCGCGTTGCCGGACTTCCACAAACGGCGTCGGAGCGCGCGTTCGATATGTTTTTGAAGGTCCAACATATTCAGGCAAAGAATCAGGGTGGGGGCGTGATCTTTGCGACCGGCACACCGATTTCCAACACAATGGCGGAAATGTTCACCATGCAGCGGTATTTGCAGATGGGTGCCTTGCGGCGAAATCAGTTGCAGCATTTCGATTCGTGGGCGGGCACCTTTGGGGAGATCGTCAGTGCGATGGAACTCAGCCCGGATGGGAGTGGCTATCGGGTGCAAAGTCGTTTTGCGCGATTCGTCAATGTGCCGGAACTGATGCAGCAATTTCGTCAGGTGGCCGATGTGCAGACGGCGGAGATGTTGAAACTGCCCGTGCCCAAACTGGATCAGGGGAGACCTGTCACAGTCAGCGCTGTCACGACGCCGGAACTCAAGAGTTTTGTGGAACAACTTGTCCGACGGACCGAGCGGATCAAAAACGGTAGCGTCGATCCTCGCGAAGATAACATGCTAAAAATCACCAGTGAGGGCCGGAAGGCTGCGCTCGATTTACGACTGATGCTCCCGCATGTCCGAGACAATCCCGACTCCAAGGTGAATCTGGCCATCGAAAAAATGGTTCAGGTCTGGCTCGATACGACTCCCCAGAAAGGAACGCAGATGGTTTTTTGCGACTTATCCACCCCGAAGCCGGGGGGCCGGGAGTTTTCTGTTTATGAGGACGTGCGAGGCAAATTGTTAGGAAAAGGCATCCCTGCCAATGAGATAGCCTTCATTCAGGATTACGACAATGACACGGCCAAGGCCTCCCTTTTCAAAGCGGTGCGAGAAGGAAAGGTAAGAGTGCTCTTGGGCAGCACGCAGAAAATGGGCGAAGGCACTAATGTGCAAAAGCGGCTGGCCGCGCTCCATCACCTCGATGCGCCGTGGCGACCAGCGGACATCGAGCAACGCGAAGGCCGTATCATTCGACAGGGAAATCAGAATGAAACGGTGAAAATTTTCCGCTATGTGACCGAGGGCAGTTTCGACGCCTATATGTGGCAGACCCTGGAAACCAAATGTCGATTTATTTCCCAGGTAATGACCGGAGACGCCACCATGCGCCGGGCCGAGGATGTGGATTCTGCGGCTCTGACTTATGCGGAGGTGAAGGCCATCGCTTCTGGTAATCCACTCGTCATCGAAAAAGCTGCGATTGATGCCGAAGTCATGCGTCTAACACGACTGAAAAAGCAACACGCGGAGAGCCTATACCAAATGCGCTCCCGCATCCGCAGTTTGACGGGAAGCGTGGAAATGTGCGAACGCGACATTTCCAACATTCGCGAAGACTTGCGCATCCGCTCCAGCACTCGCGGGGAGAATTTTTCGATGAGCGTGCAGAAAGAGACCTTCACGGACCGCACCAAGGCTGGCCGGGCGTTGGTCTTTCTAGCGACGGCACTCAAGCCGTTTCAATCCACCAAAACCATCGGCGAAATCGGTGGTTTCCCAGTGTCCATCCATAAATTTGAGGAACGGGCGACCCTCAGCATTCAGGGGAAAGGCGAGTATAAGGCAAATATCAGCGACAGTCCGACGGGCACCATCGCATCCATTGAGCACGCCTTGGAAAGCATCTCTGATCGTCTGCAAGAACGTGTCACCGACCTCCAGCAATACCACAAACAAAGCGAAGACCTCACCAAACAACTCGATCATCCTTTCGAGCACGAGGAAAAGCTAACCGTCGCCGCGAAACGGCAGCAGGAAATTGTCAACGCCCTCGACATTACAAAGAATCAAGCATCCGCCAAATTGGATGAAGGCGTGGAGGAACAAGACGGAGTGGGACGCATTTCCGCCAAGCGTGAACGCCAAGTAATCGGGGTATGACGAAGCATGCGTGCTCCATGAAAAGCCCCAATTAGGGGGACTAAATGTGGCTCTGCTAACGTTTGAAGATCCGGGGAGGCCATGAGAGGGGTAAAAGCGTCATTGATACCATCTTGGAGGGGCAAGCTAATTTTCAAGAGAGATTGAGCCATTGGGCATCCATCCAAAACTGGATGACGAGGCACCCGACTTCGCGTTTATTTTCGCGCAGTCGGGGCGGCGCTCGCGGGCCTGGCCATTACTACGGGCGGTCTTAGCGAACTCCCTTCGCGAAGCACGCCTTACAAACGCAGCGCCTTGATCCCGGCGTGGCGGTCTGCCAGTCGTCTGTCTGCATCTCACAGCCCGAACACACCAGACCGTCAGTCATCCATGTAGGTGGTTCATAGACTGCCGTGGGC
>JBBRPA010000087.1:0-5394 GCA_038228695.1 Chthoniobacterales bacterium | reverse complement strand
CGAGAGCAGTTGCACCGCCATACGCCGCACCGTGGGATGCAGCGTGCGGATGTTCTTCGCCGAGCGGGCATCGGGCAGGTAAGCTTTAAAGCCAGACAGATTGAACTCAGCCTCCGCTGCTTTTGTGCGAATGCCATAGATGCCGTCAACCGGGCCGGGGTTGTAGCCCTCCGCCGTCAATCGCGTTTGCAGCTCGCGCACCTCGTCGCGGGAAAGGTTAGCCGTCATAATCAACCCCTTCCAAATCTTCTTCCCCTTGGCGACCTTGGCGACCTTGGCGCGAGGCCTCTGGCACCGTCCCGGCATGCGGCGAGAAGAGGACGATCACGAGGAGCGCGACGATGAGCGAGAAGAGCGCGATCAGAACCGCACAGAAGAGTGAGGGCATCATGTTAGTATTTCCTTTGGGTTAGGTTTTTCGTTCCACGCTCTCCAGCCGCCGAATCGCACCGCCCCGACGACGATGGCCACTTTCCACCCCGGCGCACCCGAGGCCCGCATCGCCTCGCCGAGAACGCCGTCGCATTCGGAGCGGGTCAGCGGAACCCGGTCGTTGATGTATCCACGCCGGTTGTAAAGCCAGTCGTGAACAATGCTTGCGTAGAGTAAGTCCGGGTCATCGTCATCGATTAGCGCCTTGGTCACCGCGGGCACGCTCCCGAAGTCGCTCGTAAATCCCAGCGGCACCTGAATCGGTCCGAAGAGTTCCGAGTTGAAAATGAAATCCTGCTCCAGGGTAAATAGCTGCACGCGAAAGCCAAACCAGTCCGACGCGATCTCCCAGCGCGGCGTCGCCGACAGCAGCAGCGGCATCGGAAACGCCGCCCGCATCCGCTCCACTGCGCTATTCGCAGCTTGCGTGTTCGATGCGGCAGTGTTAGTCATTCCCCAGCGTGAACCGGGACCGGATTTCCAGCTAACTACCCATTCCGCTCATCGCGCTGATTCGCGATTTTTCGTCGTTCTACTCCGTTCGCTCCTCGCTAAACCCGTCGCGAACGACGGCGCGCAGCAATTTCCTCCCACTTCAACCCGGTCCGAGATTTTAAGATCTCCAATCGGGATGTGGACTTTTGTGAAATAAAATCTTGCGTCATGTGGAATCGCGTGTGATGATGTTAAATCAGCTTACGCGAAAACATGAAACGCACACGAAATAAAAAACGCACCGGCCTATACACCCGATCCGCCGCCGCCCTTGGTTGCTCTGTACCTCACCTCTGGCTCGTCGTAAACGGCCAACGCACCAGTCACAGCCTGCTCCGGAAATTCAAAGCCCTTAACCAAAAAGGAGCTGCGCGATGATCGCCGAACCCTTCCCACCCGCGCTCGTCGAAGTCAGCCTCGATTGCGGCCTCATCTTCACCGGCACGCAGCCCGGCTACGGACCGCTGCCCGATCTCTGGCTCTTCACCGACCCGAACTCTTACTCGCCTTCCCACGGCGCGACCATCGCCGTCCCGGTCGGGAGCAGCGCCGAGACGCTCCGGGCCAAGCTGGAAGAAACCCGCGCCAAATTCAGCGCCGCTGCCGCCGCTCATAGCTGGGGCGGCCCCGAAGGCTACGATTCCGGCTTCGACTACGCCCGCGCCTAACCTATCTGCCTTTTTTTTCTGATTTCCTGATTTCCTGATTCATGTCTCCCTTCGACATCACCGCCCAGCCGCGCGCCTCGCAGCTCGATTTCCTGCTCGCGCTCTTTCGTCCGCTGCTAACGATGGACGAGGTGAGTCTGCTCACGGACGGGCTGGGCCGAGACCACATCGCTCACCTCATCGACGAAGGAAAATTCCGCGCCATTAACATCGCCAGCTCGACCGAGAGCCAGCGTTCGCTGAGGATCTACAGATACAGCGTAGAGCACCAGCTCCTCTGGCCGAAGCGACCGCTCACGATGGTTCCTCCCGAAACCATCCTCTCGCACAGCCGGGCGCATTTCCTCAAATGGGAAGTCGCCAACCTCCTGAGCTGCACGACGAGGCACGTCGAAAACCTCGGCAACGGCGGCGCACTCCCCGGCCCCAGCCTCAGCCTCGGCAGCCTGAACCGCAATCCACGTTACACCCGCGAGGGAGTGATCGAGTTCCTAACCAGCCGGGAAGTGAAAAGCTGAAAATTTGAAAACTGAAACGCTGAAAATTATGAACCTACCCGACGCCTCCTCCCCTGACCTCCTCTTAGTCATTAGTCATTGGTCATTAGTCATTCTGTCCCTTGCCCTCTGGGGCTGCCTCCTCCTGCGCCGCCGCGTGATTCGCCGCCTGACTGCGCCGGAAAATCCCCGCCTCACCGCCTTCCTCATCCGCAACCTTTTCCTCTCCTAACCATGACTCAAAAGGAACTCGATAAATACTTCCCCCTTAACGTCCTGTCATGGGATTCCGAGATTGACCTAGTTAAGAACCCGGTCGTTTCCACCCGCGTGTCCTGTTTTTTCGCAGTTCCAGCTCTAAAAGGACAGCATCCAGAACTCGTGACTTTTTCCGTCTTTTTTTCCCACAACTAAACTTTATGCCCAAAACCAACACTCTTCCGCAGCTCCCGGCTGCGTCCACTACAAGCAGCGCCGTTTCCGCAGACCTCACTATCGTCGCACCGGGAAATTTTGACGACGCCGAAATGGCCCGTCAACTCGGCGAACAATACTCTCGCGCCGTCGGCGGAATGCGCGAAGTCCTCATCTTCGGCGCGATGATGATGCAGTTGGAAAAAGAATTGTCCGCGCGTGGACAATTAAAAGTGGGCAGGCCGGCAAAGGGTGAAAGTGGCGGAGTTTCCGAATGGCTGGAAACCCACCGCCCCGAAATCAACCGCTCCACGGCCTACCGCTTCAAGACCGTTGCCGAGGCGATTCAGAACGATTTCAAAGTCCCTGCGAAGATCACATTTACCGATCTCGTCATGCTCCCTTCCGAATCCTTAACGGAGCCACTCAGGCTCAAGCAGCAGGAGCTTTTTGATTACGTGGACGGCACCAGCCAGCGCAGCTGGATGGATAAATTTAAGCCGCGCCACAATCCCGGTGGCTGGAAGGGCGGCCCGAAGAAGATCGAGGACAGCGACGACGAACCTCTCAAGTTGCCCCACGGGATGCGTCCCGATGAATTCGGCATCTATAAACTCGCGGATCACGAAGGCCGCTACGCCATGCTCATCTGGCAGGAGACCTATCACTTTCTGGAGACAAACGGTCTCGACGAAAAGAGCTGGGCGCATTTACCCGACCCGATTCTGCGCAAGCTCAAAGGCATCCTTGTCGATCTCAATCGGCTGATTCCCACCAAGTAAAAAAACCATGCGCGAACTTGCTATTCCACAGTCTGATCTGGCCGAATTTTCCGCGATGCCCGATTGCGTTAAGACCGATGTCCGGGCGTGGATGGCGGCGATGCGGATTCTTTTCTTGACCCAGGGTCGCGGCATCGGGCGGGCGATCCAGCATCAGGCGCGAGTGCTCAATGTCAGCATTCAGACGGTGCGCCGAAACTACGATCTCTTCCGCAAAACGCACGACTGGCGGGTGTTAGTCGATTTCCGCAAATTTCCCGATCCGAATCACGTCGGGCTCCCGACCGGCTTCGTCGAGTGGTGGAAAACGATCCAGATGGAATATCAGCGCGAGACCACTGTTGCCGCCGCACGCCGCGAACTGTTGCGCCGTTACGAGCGCATTGACACTATTCCCGGCTACGCGCTGCGGCCCGAAGCCGATCCACGCTGGGGACACCCGCAAGGCTGGAGCTATCGCAACCTTTCCCGGCAACGCTTCCTCCTCACCAAGTATGAGAAGAAAGCCGTCCAGATCGGACGCAACGCCGCGCATAATCTTCTCCCGAAAGTCCTCACCACCCGCGTGGGACTCTCTATCGGTGAAGTCGTGATGATGGATGACCAGGACTACGACGAGCAGGTGAATTTCCTCGGCATCAACCGGCGCGCCACCCGGCCCAGCGGCTTCAATGCCATCGACGTTTTTTCCGCTTACGAATCGCTTCAGGGCTACAAGCCCACGATCCTCAATCCAGACGGTTCTCGGCAAAAGCTGAAACAGACAGACTTCGAATGGTTCGTCGTCAATTATCTTACCAACGTCGGCTATCGCTCCGATCTCGGCACGCTCATCATTGCCGAGCGTGGCACGTCCAAGGCAGGCCGGGAATTTACCGAGCGGATGATCGAAGCCACCGGCGGCAAAGTGACTTTCGACTCCTCCGGGTTACATCGCGACGCGGTCATTCCCGGCCTTTTCGAGGGCGCGGCCAAAGGCAACCCACGCTTCAAGGCACTCCGCGAGGGCATGTTCCGATTGCTTCGCGAGGAAATGAGCTGTCTTCCGGGTGCCACCGGGCTGGATCGGGATCATGCCCCGGAGGGAAATTACGGACGCGAGATCGAAAACACCCGCCTGCTCAATGCCATGGCCGCGCTTCCGCCGGATCGCGCCCGCCTCTTTCAACTGCCTTTCCTAACCTGGCAGGAATTTCTCACCAAGGCGATAACCGCTTACGACATCATTAACCGGCGCGACTGGCACGCGTTGGAAGGCTGGCAGAAACTCGGCTTCACCACGAACGAATGGCGCATGGCGCTAAATACGCCGTGGCAGCCGGAGAGCAGCTACCTCGCGCTGCCGGACTCCGTGCGCAGCATCTTCGATGGCCTCGCCCAGCAGGAGCCGATGCTCTGGAACTCGCGGAAACTATCACCTCTGGAAGTCTGGCAATCCCGCCAGCGCGAACTAACTAAAGTGCAGGGCCATTGCATCCCGATCTTGTTAGGAGCGGAGCATCGCCGCGAAGTCCGGGTGACACGCGACTTGCATTTCATTGTTCAGGATCAGGAGATCGACCCCGATGAAATGTGGTTCTACGCCATCGTCGGCGGGCGCGAGCTCGTGCGCGGAGAAGTCTATGAAGCCTACCTGAATCCCTTCAATGCCACGGCGCTGGAAATCTGCGACCGCAAAGGCCGCTGGCTCGGCACTTCTCAACGAGTGGAACGCCATTGCAAGACCGATACCGAGGCATTGCAGCGGGCCTATTCGATCACTCGAAAAGTCGAAACCGACAGCCTGAAAACCCTCGCCGCTCGTGGGCGGGACATCACCAAACGCGAACTAGCTCGCCGCAGCTTCAACCTCGCTGTGGCCGATGGTAAACCGATCACTGACCGCGAACGCGATCAAGCGGACGAACTGCAGGCCTCCACATTCACCCCCGAAGAAATCGCCGACGTGCTCTCCACCGACCGCGCCCAGGTCGAACTCTCCGAGGAGGAAATCGCCGAACTCTGCAACCTCTGAAATCTAACATCAGTCCTATGTCCACCGAAGATACTAACATCGTCCCTGTCAACGCCACTCTCCAAGCCGAGGCAGCCTCCGCGCATTCGCGG
>JBBRPA010000086.1:0-5416 GCA_038228695.1 Chthoniobacterales bacterium | reverse complement strand
GATCCGTGAGGCCCAAGGAACTGTCGTTGCCGCCGCGCAGTCCTCCACCTCATTCATCCCGCCTCTGGGCCGCGAAAAAGCCAAGGTGCTTACCCTCAATCTCCGCAATCGAATGATTTTCAAAGCCGCCGATGAGGAGGGAGCGGTGGAAAGTGCCGATTTTCTCGGTAGAAAGAAATTCGTCAGACGCACCTGGGGATTTTCCAATGGTAAAACCTCCAGCAATTACAGCGAGCAGGAGGAGCATAAAATCAAGCCTTACATCCTCCGCAGCCTGCCAAAGCACACTTGTGTTCTGGTCCATGCCGAACGCGGATTCAAGCGTGCTCTACTGCCACCCATCGAGCCGGATGGGAAAGTTTGTTCATGGTTTGGAAAGGGATAAACGCGATGCCAGGCAACGGCCCAATCATTCATTTCCCAACGGCGGAGGAGGAGCAGTCCACGCTCAATGAGTTCGCGCGCGAGATGCAGCGGATCAAAGAGCAGAAGGAATCGGTTTCATCGCAGAAACTCGGCGAGGCGCTGGAGACGATTACCGACTATCTCAAAACCGGCTGGAGCACCGGCGGCGGGCGGCGTCTTCGCCAATTCATCTGGTCGCTTTGGAACGGCTACCACCTGATCAATCTCTACGACCTTAGCTCCGCTCTCGACGCTAGACTTACGGACGCGGTGATCGTCGTTTTCAACGCGGAGATGGTGAACGCATTAAGTGAAGACCAGAAGCGGCGCGTGATGAAAGAGTCGGGAGAACTCACCCGTTGGGAACAGGCTCGCGCGGAGACTCCCGAAGACGAGGAAGTCTTTTATCAGCCGTTTCCGATAGGTGGCGACAGACTACGGCGAATGGCTTTTTCTTTCGCTCAGCAGGAGAAAAGACGAATTGAAAATGACCGACAAGAACTTCTTATCCATGAAAATTCCTTCTGTTCTTGAAATCTAGTCATGGCTTGAATCGTAACAAATGAACGTCCAGGCACCTGCCATAATACCCCATCCGCAGTTTGCAGAAATGCTTCCAATGATTGAAGGCATTCCAACACAATCCTGGTCTGGTAATGGCTTTCGTCTCGCAGCATTGAGTTATACGAGCGGTATTTTATCTGGGAAAGGGAGTCAAATCTATGGCGGACGGTGGAATGCTCCCGGAACTTTTCCGGCTGTCTATGGTAGCTTGCTCCCGGAAACAGCCGTCTCCGAGGCCATGAGCCGATTTCGCAAAACCGGCATGGAGGCACGCCGACCGCTGCCCGGCGTTCTTGTGTCATTAGTCATTCAGCTCCAGACCGTTTTTGATTTCACAGACCCGCGCAAGTTTCCCGCGATTACGTCAGTGCTGCTTAAAGCAAAAAGAGAAAACTGGCAGAAATCGCAGGACGAGGGTCGGGAAAGCACTGGCCAGGCTATCGGCCGTGCCGCCAAAGAACTTGGAGTGGAAGGGATTCTATTTTCTTCGACCGTAGTCAGAGCGGCGGGCAATATCGTGATTTTTCCCGAAAATCTGCGAGCCAAAAGCATCCTACGGATTGAGAATAAAGCCGAGTTGAATAAATTTATACATGAATAAGTGCATGAACATTTGCTTGCAATCAACGGCTGATAGCTTATAGAAAAGCCATGACTACAGCGACTTTAACCAAGCGGCCTTTGCCGCACCGGGCAAAGGCACCACGGCGATCGCTACAACCATCTCTACCCGTTGCAAAAACAACTGCTGCAAAGCAACTCCGGCAGCATTTCGGCATGGCGCGTCCGTTTTTTGCCCGTTTGATGGGTTGTTCGGAAAGGGCGTTGGCCAATTGGGAAGCTGGCCGAGCCATCCCGGAAATTTATCAAAGCCGGTTAAACGAACTGCAAAAGCTCTACGAGGAACTGAACGAAGTGACGGAAGCCGAAAAAATCGGCGCGTGGTTTATGGCTCCTAACGAAGAATTTGGCGGTTTGAAGCCGATTGAGTTGATTGAAAGGGGCGAAATGTTTCGCATCTGGCGAATGATTTTTTTCCTGAAATCGGGAATGCCCGTCTAAAAAATTCACTATGTCAAACCTTAGCCGTTCGCCGTTTTATCGACGGCTAGATGAGCGGTTAGGTTTTTATCCGCTGTTTCCGATGAGCACCATGGGGCTTCGCCGATTAACGAACTCTGCAGCGGCAGGACCGGCGAAAGGAAGCGAGCGCCGCGCCGAGCAGGCCCGAGGGACGAGCTATGGATGAAAAGCCACCACCGGACGGGATCAACTGCCGCTCCCTTCGCAGACTTCGGGATCGTCAGTTCATCCCGTCCGCCGCAGGGGATGCGAGACCAAGCGTCTAGGCTGCGCAGCGCCTTCGCTCCCGGCTCCCGCCCACAGGCCCACCGGCAGCCGGATGCTACGGCTTTCGCTGCGCCTGAACGCTTGGACTCGCGATGGGCGCAACCAGCGCAAGACTTTGATTCACACGAGAGGTATCACTTTCTTGAATAGCGTAATCTTTACGCTATTTGTGTTGCGACTCAGACGGCTTGACCGCCATCAGCTGCCCTTTTTCCTGTTTCAAAACGTGGATCGAAGGCGAGGGTCGCATGAAAGAGGAACCTCGCCAGTATGCCACTGCGGCTACTTTCCGAATGGCTCTTGAAGTGTCCTGAAAACGACGGCCCAAACTGAAGGCATTGATCTCCAGCGTTTGCGCCGAAAGATTTCATTTGACCGGCTGTGCGCGGAGGGATAGCTGTCCGGCCCATCCGGCGGATCATCCGCACGGTGAGAGTCGCGGGCAGGGCGGCGTAGTGCTCTGGCGACAGGCCGGGCGGACGCTGACCGGGTTTGACCCACTCGACCAACCGATCATCCTGCCCCAACCGGGTGCCTTTGCGAAAGTCGATCTTGCGGGCGTGGTGCAACCGCCAGATGCAGTCAACGCCACGCTCACCCAATGCCGCCATGGTGCCATAGGAGCAAAAAGCCCGGTCGCCCAAGAGGATGTCACCCTCAGAGAGTCGTGGCCAGAGGGTGCGAAACAGCGTGCTCTCATGCTCGTAAAGACTGCCCGTGGCGTAGTCCAACAACGCACCGCTGGAGAGTGAAAATAATCCCACCAGCTTAAGTTGCGGGAAGCCCAAGCCGGGTTTTTGCCCTGGGTTTTGAGGCCAGAGTTTTTGGTTCACTGCCGTATCGGGCATGGAGAGCATCGTGCCATCGACGATTTTGACACTGCGCCCGCGGATCGGGCGTTCCGCCTGTAAAACATTCTTTTCCAGACTGTGGCCCAGATGCCGGAAGATCAAATCGAGAGTCTCCTTGCCCAGACGTTTGCGAGCCTGACAGTAACCGCTCTCGCTGACCGACAGCGGCGCATCCAATCCCGACCAGTGCCACCAGGCATCCAGCTTGCGAACCACCTCCCGACAGGCACTGCCGGGAGAAAGAGCCTGTGAGACAAATGCCCAAAAAGTGACCTCCGGCGGCAGGACTCGCTGGCGACTATTGGCCCCACGCACGGGGCGCTCGAAAATACTCTGTGGAACCAAGGCTTGAAAGACCTCGTAAAGCTCTCCCAAATCATCCTTCTCAAGCACTTTCTTAGCGGGCTTGCGCCCACATAAAAGCGACCCGAAAGGCTTCAAAAACGGAGTGCTGTTTTTCATGCCTGATACTAACAAAATAACTAACAAAAACCCAGCCCAATTCATCCCAAAACACCCTTATCTTCATGCCATTCGGGTCAGATGATGGATACTGTAGGCCAGTTGCAAAATTCGACGAGCGATGCGGATATAAAATATTAATTCAAACTAAATTAAGTTCTACCGGAATTCGTAATAAATGATTAAAAAAAGAATAACAGCATGTATCAACAAACAAAGCAAAGCACTCATTTTCACTATGCGCTTTTTACCCTTCGAAGCCTTTAGCGCAAACAATATTCCGAAAGCACTTGCGATACCTGGAGCCAATAAAATTTCCATCCGATATGAATGGAAACCTCTTTTAAAAAAGGGCTCTGGACAAAACAACAGCGCAATACAAATCCAAGTAAAATAAATTGGCAAACTCAGCCTTGCATCTTTGTTAATAGGGCTGTTACGGGATATTAGGAATACTAACACTAAGCAAACTAAAAGCGTTAAACCTGTGTGCTGTAAAAACCATACTAAGTTATATAAAAGATCATCGGAATTCATATATTCAAAGATAATTTTCAATTAGTAACATCCTCTACGGTTCCTCCGCCGATAACAGTGCTGATGATAAGTTGAAGATAGTCCTTATCTTCTTGAGGAAGTCCTACTTCATCTGCTCTGCGGAGTTCCTCTTGGTATGCGGGCACTTCCACAGCAAGATCGTTATCATGCAACGTATGAGTTAATCGATATATCCTGCTTCCAATAAATCCTCGGAAAGGTTGACCCCCATGAACATTCTCGTGGATGAGGGTCGCGGCCAGCCAGTTTTCGTAATATTTGGAATTTCTACTACCAGTAAACGCACTAGGTCCTAATTCGCAAAAACGATTACCCAGCCCGCGGCCAGCTAAAGTCAGACCATCATTGTTTTGAGTTCTGGAAAAATAGATACTCGCCAGATTATTAGGTCTCAAGTTGTATTTTGCCTTAACATACTGCCACGCTTTGTTATAATCGTCCTCTGTTGGCATGTGTGCAGGACCGTTAGGGCCGTGCTGATGCCTAGCTTGTTCTGTTAGCCAGGCAAAAACAGTGCGCACTTCGAAATCGAAAGGTGGGCAAAGGTCTTGGTCATCAATGGTTCCGGTAAAGATTACTTTCTTTGTAAGCGGATGCTTTTCCGAAACGTTCTCCATGAACGCCTCATACTTCCAGACTTTTTTGTCCGTGGAATCCTGCGTGAGAGTCCCCGTGTCCGGGGGAGTGTATTCTGGATTGGGATTGGAACTAACCTCTTTTACCTTGATAACAACTTGCTCCGCAAATTGTGATGGGTCGGAGGTGACGGTGATTTTCTTCTCGCGAGTGGTTGCCTCTTGTGAGGGCCAGCTAGTTTTAGCAGAGATTCCAAGATACCTTTTCTCAGGTAACAGGGTGTAAGTTAGTTTGATGACGTTTATCGTAATGGTTAGCACTTGCGTAGGTTGCCCATCACCGCCGTCATCCGGGTCGGGGTCAACTTTGGCTTCCAATACCAAAGTGCCTTTTTGTTTTCCGATAAACTCAAAAGGTTCCTGTCCGTAATGCCAGGTGTGAACTCCACATCCACTATGTCCCGTTTCCAAGACCGGGATTGGCGTTCCAAGTGCGTATGTGCTGCCGCCATGCTTGATCTCAACTAAAGAGGCGTCCCCACTTTTGAGCGTTAGAGTCAGTTTGCCGGGCAAATCGCGGGCTCGCGGCGTATTCACTGTCACAATTTTATGCTGTATGTTGACCTCTTGCGAGCAGTCGGGATCGGAAGT
>JBBRPA010000085.1:0-5742 GCA_038228695.1 Chthoniobacterales bacterium | reverse complement strand
GACGCCTGCAATCCTACGGAGGGGTGGCAGCCCGGTTGAGGAGCGTTGCGGTCGATTCCGCTTCGCTCCATCCACCGCAACGCTCCTCAACCGGAGTCACGGGTGTCTCTGGCTTTTACAGACAAGATGTTGCACTACCATTTTATGCCTGCCCCCAATTAACGAAAGTATGGGAGGACCGCTTTTGTCTCATGCGAGAAATGTGCTTCAACTTAACGAGGTTGAAGCGGGCAGTAAAATTCCCGTGCAACTGACTGGAGTTATTACGGCCTGCGATGCGTCGTGGAATGGTGGGTTTTTCCTTCAGGACGACACTGCTGGTCTTTTCGTGGACTCGAAGCAGATAAAAAGTCTTAGCGTGGGCGACCTTGTTGAAGTGCATGGCGTAGCTGAACCTGGCGCGTTTGCACCGATTGTCGCTCACCCCATGTGTAAGATTGTGGGAAAAAGTGAACTGCCGAATCCAAAAAAAGTTTCGATCGACCAACTTGTCACTGGCGCGGAGGATGGGCAGCGCGTGGAGGTAGCGGGCTGGATTCATGCCGTCACGCAAAACAACGTCAACATCGTGGTGGATCTCGTTGAAGGTTCGGAGCGTGTTTATCTTCACCTGCCGCCAAACACGAGGATGGATCTAACATCACTGGTTGGCAGTAAAATCGTGGCCGTGGGGGTCGTCAGTGCCCAGAGCCTCAATTTCAACGTGCGCCGAATGGTAGCCGTGCAACTCTGGCTGCACTCGGGCGAAGATCTTCGAGTTTTGGAGGCTGCCTCTCCCGATCCCATGACTGCGAAGCCCACAGAGATCGACTTTCTATCCCACTACCGTATCGATAATGTTCCCGGCAGACGATTTCATATAAAGGGGGTGGTGACTTATCGAAATCGTAAATTGCTCTATGTAAGCGACAAAACAGGCGGGATCGAGGTGCGGGCGACCCAAGTTCCCGTTGTTGCAGAAGGCGATGAGGTGAACGCCACGGGATTTGTCATTCTCGAACGAGGCATTCCGGTCCTGATCGACTCCATCTTGAAAGGAACTGGCAAAAAAGGGAAAATCGAACCGAAACTTCTCGATTCCATACAGCCGCTACAAGACGGAATGCTGCATAGCTCCTTGGTTCGTCTGAGTGGGCGCCTCGTCAATTATCTAGAGCGCTCCGATGTGAAAAATATCCAAGAGAGCCAAGTGACACTTGCCTTGCAATCCGCCGGAGCCATCGTCACAGCCCAACTGGAGAATCTCAAGGTTGGTGGAGATTTGAGTAGCTTTGAACTAGGTAGTAAAATCGAGGTTACGGGTATTTGCAGTGTGAGCACAGACAACAATGGAGTTTTTCAGAGCTTCAAAATATTGGTGCCGACAATCCACGATATTAGGTTGATCGAACATCCAAGTCCCTTCACCAAGCAGCGACTTCTCGGTGCCTTGTTTTTTCTCTTAATCTTTATTCTGGCAATTGCAGTCTGGAATATCCGGCTCGCAAAAAGAAATGCCCGCCTCGCGGGTGACGTGCGTGAACATGACGCCATTCTCGCAGAGCGGGCGCGACTGGCTGGCGACTTGCACGATACGCTCGAACAATCCCTCACAGGCGTTTCCCTGCAACTCAAGACCGTCGAACGTCTGGTCGGGAGTGCCCCTGAACGCGCTCTAACTCACCTGCAAACTGCCAGCGAGGGTATCCGCCAAACGCATTCTGAATTGCGCCGCTCCATCTGGAATCTAACGCCCGAGGCCTTGGAGCAGTTTGATCTCACTGAGGCCATCAGGAGGACTGTCCGTGGCATCGCCGAGGCTTCGGGTCTTCGCTTTTCCTATAAATCTACCGGAGCGGCTCATCATCTGGATACGGTGATCGAGCAAAATCTTCTGCGTATTGCCCAGGAAGCGGCAACGAATACGACCAAGCATGCAGAGGCGTCGCGGGTCGAGGTCTCTCTGGATTTTTCCTCTGAGCGGCTTGTTTTGAAAATTCAGGATGATGGCGTGGGAATTTCTAGCAGTCCCGAAGGCCGCCGGCCTGGAGGTGGGTTTGGACTTTCCGGCATGAAAGAACGCGCCAGTCGCATCGGAGGAGTTTTTTCTATCAAAAAACGTAGCCCGAAGGGTACAGTCGTTCGTGTTGAAGTTCGCCAGGCACCGCATTCAGCGACTTGATTTGTTTATGAAGAAAAAAAATACAATTTCCATTCTGATCGTGGACGACCATTCAATAGTGCGGGCCGGATTGAAAGCCTTGCTAGATACCGAGGAGGACTTTTGCGTGGTTGGAGAGGCCGAAAATGGACTCAAGGCCATACAGAGTTATGAGTGCCTGAGACCGGATCTGGTTTTAATGGATCAGCGTATGCCGGTGAAAGACGGTCGCGAAGCCACGCGGGAGATTTGCCGCCTGCATCCGGCTGCCCGCATTCTGATGCTCAGCACCTACCAGGGTGATGAGGAAATAAACAGCTCCCTGGAAGCTGGTGCGATGGGTTATGTATTCAAAAATAGCCCTGGCGAGGATTTGCTCCCCGCATTGTGGGCTGTGTTCAAGGGTGAGCATTGGATTCCGCGCGAGGTGGGAAGCCGACTCGCTGGTCGTTCCACTTTGGAAAAACTAACTGACCGTGAGGTCGATGTTTTGCAGCGACTCGTTTCCGGCGACAGCAACAAGGAACTGGCCGATAAAATGGAAATCACCGAACACACGGTCAAGGCGCACTTGAAAAGCATCCTGGGAAAGATGCAGGTCCGAGATCGCACCGAGGCTGTCACAGTGGGACTGCGCCGCGGCATCATTCGCCTGCCGGAATAAGCCTCCCCTAGAGAGCGAATTATTTTTGGGGATCCCCCTAAATGGGGATATTCCTGCGCTGTTGGCCTCTTATAATTTGATTCTAGTGGCTTACCGATCTTACCTCCCCAGCAGATTTACTATTTTCTGGCGCATATTTTTTCAGATCGCGATGCTATGTTCCACAATGTTCCACCTACATGCACAGGAGGGTTATCATTTTAGCGAAACCTCCGCCGTTTATTCGTCCGATTCGCCCGATCTCGATCTCCTCGACGAAGTGTCACTTGAGGCGTGGGTGAAGCCGGAGTCGATGGGCTATGGTGGTGGACGGATTATTGATAAAAGCATCCCTCTTTCGCAGAAAGGCTACGTGCTCGATACATTTCCTGGGAATTCACTTCGGATGATCACGGAACGTGGTTCATGTAATTTCGACGCAAAACTTCCAACTGATAGGTTTAGTCATTTGGTCGTAGTTTACAGCGCCATCGAAAACATTACGAAGCTCTACCTTGATGGTGTCCTCGTTGCTGCGGAGACGGAAGGAAGATTTCCGAAAATGAAGGAGAGCGAGCTTCCTCTGTTCATAGGCTGTGACTCTCAGCGTGAGAACCGCTTCAAAGGAGAAATCCTTCGTGCGGCAGTGTATGGGCGGGTGCTCACCGAGGCCGAGATCGTTGCCCGGACGAACACGCCAGACGCTAGTCCATTGCCCAAAGTTCTCGGCGATTGGAAGTTTTCACCCGATTCCGGCAATGAAATTAACCCCGTAGGTGGGTCCATCGTCCTGCACAGACTGGGTCTGCCAGCAGCACCAACAACTTCTGCAGTCATCAACGGCGGAAATGATAAGCCTGCGGGCAAATGGATTCTCTGGTATCGGCAACCGGCTCAGAAATGGACCGAGGCATTACCCGTTGGAAACGGGTTCCAAGGAGCGATGATTTTCGGAGGCGTTGGGCAGGAACGCATTCAATTCAATGACGGCACGGTCTGGACCGGTCAGCCCCACAGCTATGCGCACCGCGGTGCTTCGTCCGTCCTTCCAAAAATTCGCCAGATACTTCTAGAGGGCAGAAAACTGCACGTCGAAGGTTTAACCAAAACCAGCCAAGCAGAGACATTGAAAAAACAGGGCGATCTAGCCGGTGCAGATGACTTGATCATGCAGGGAAAGGGATTGAACAAAGACTGGCTGGCTCGGCAAAAGGAGGCGGAAGATTTGGCTCTCAAAGAATTCATGAGCGTGCCGCTGGGTCAAAAATCCTATCAGCCAACAGGGGACTTTTGGATGGATTCACCGGTGCCTCAATCCGTTTCTAACTACCGCCGCTGGTTAGATCTGGATACTGGAATCGCGGCCACTGAATACGAGGCGGCAGGAACGAAGTATCGGGAGGAAATTTTTGCCAGCCAGCCAGATCACGTAATCGTCATCCGGCTTAGCGCCGACAAGCCAGGTTGTATCCAGACCGTGCTTCGCCTCACGTCGCCACACGCGCGTGCGACTACGACTGTGGCGAATTCGAAGAATCTAGTCCTGACTGGCGAAGTGGAGCAGGGTGGAATCCGTTTTCAATGTATCGCCGCTGTGCAGGCTCAGGGAGGGAAATTAGTGTCTCGGGGTGACGCAATCGAGGTTTCCGGTGCGGACTCCGTCGTCATCCGATTGGTTGACGCAACTAATTTCAAATCATTCCAAGATATTTCCGATGATCCGGCTGCAAAAGCTGCGGATTGCCTCGCTAGCGTTGCTAACACTAACTACCGAGAGCTTCTTTCGCGTCACCTCGCGGATCACCAAGCACTCTTTCGCCGGGTCGATCTCGATCTAGGAGCGTCCGATTTAGCTGGTTCGCCCACCGACGAAAGAATCGCTGTGGCTGGGAAATCGGCAGACCCGGAACTTGCCGCTCTTGCCTTTCAATATGGTCGCTATCTGCTCATCGCATGCAGCCGTCCCGGAGGACAAGCTGCCAATCTTCAGGGGATTTGGAATGAATCGCTTCGTCCGCCTTGGGACAGCAAATACACCTGCAACATTAACACCGAGATGAATTACTGGCCGGCGCTGGTGGCCAATCTTCCTGAGTGCCAGCTACCGCTTTTCGACGCATTAGACGACCTCGCACTATCAGGTGGCGAAGTTGCCAGGGAGCATTACGACTCCCCAGGATTTGTCGTTAACCACAACTTCGATCTCTGGCGCGGTGCCGCCCCCATCAACCACTCGAACCACGGCATCTGGCCCGTCGGTGGAGCCTGGCTCGCCATGCAACTATGGGAAAATTATCAATTTACCCTCGACGAAAAGTTTCTCCGCAGTCGCGCCTATCCCATTTTGAAAAGTGCCTCCGAGTTTTTTGTCAAAAATCTTGTGGATGACCCGATCACCCATCACCTGATTAGTGGACCTTCTACATCCCCAGAGCAGGGCGGATTGGTGATGGGGCCGACAATGGATCATCAGATCATTCGCTCGCTTCTTCGGGCCACTGCGATGGCTTCAAGTATTTTGAAAGTAGATGCGGATTTTGCAGCACAGATTTCCGGAATCTCCGACAAAATCGCGCCGTCCGTAATTGGCTCACGGGGGCAATTGCAAGAATGGCTAGAGGATCAGCCTGATCCTGAGACCCACCACCGCCACGTCTCTCATCTTTGGGGTGCCTATCCCGGAAGCGAGATTACTTGGAAACAACCAGCACTTTTCGATGCTGCTAGAACCTCACTTAATATTCGGGGCGACGAAGCCACTGGCTGGTCCATGGGTTGGAAGATTAACCTTTGGGCTCGTTTCCTCGACGGCGACCGCGCTTACAAAATAGCCTGCAATCTTCTGACACCTGCGGAAAGCGGGAATCACGGGGGAATGTATCCCAACCTATTCGATGCCCACCCTCCTTTTCAGATCGACGGGAATTTTGGGTTCACCGCTGGATTGGCTGAAATGCTG
>JBBRPA010000084.1:0-6685 GCA_038228695.1 Chthoniobacterales bacterium | reverse complement strand
CCAACGATTAGATACTGAGACATTGTTATCTCGGTCTGCCAAATTTCGCTGTCTCCGACAGCATTCGAGCTGTTGCCCCCGAGGACGTGCAGGATGCTGATGCATTTGGTCCATGCCGCGATCGAGGCAGCGATGAATTCAACGGCGCTGCCCTGCTTGGAGCTGGCTTGCATCCCACCACTCTTCGCCCAACCAGGGCGGAAGCGCTCCCAATCCCCCGCGTCGTGCCGGATCGCCCATTTCTGAAGCGTCCAAATCTCTACACCCTGCTAATGGCTTCCCAAATGCGCGATGGCGATAACGGCAGGTCGATATGATTGATACCAAAAGGACGCAGGGCGTCGATAACCGCATTTGCAAGCGTCGGCACAGCTCCAGTTGTGCCCGCTTCACCAACTCCCTTGGCCCCGAGCGGGTTGTTGGGCGCGGGGACAGGCCGCCAATAGAGAGAGAGGCCATTAATATCGAGTGCCCGTGGCATGCAATAATCCATGAAGCTGCCGGTGACCAACTGGCCCTCGTCGCTATACACGCAGATTTCTCCGAGGACCTGGCCCAAGCCCTGCACGATCCCGCCCTGCACTTGGCCTTCCGCTAATTCATGATTGATCACGGTGCCGCAATCGTCGACGCCGACATAGCTCTGGACTTCGACCACGCCCGTCTCTGGATCAACCTCCACTTCCGCAACATGGGCCCCCGTCGGGAAGGAGTACATTTGCACGCCGGCAAATTTTGTATCGAGCGCATCTTCGGTGCCAGCATAGATCTCTGCTAGTTCCAGAAGGCCAACGAACAGGTCGGTCCCCTTGACCCTATATTGGCCTTCCACGAAGTCGATGTCTTCCGCGCCAACCTCGAGATGCTTGGTGGCAAGTTCGCGGCCCTTTTCGACGACGACCTTGGCGGCATTGTGCAAGGCACTACCATGGGACATTAGCGACCGTGACCCGATAGTGCCGTCGCCACGGAGCACTGGCCCATCGGGATCCGAAAACCGGAGTGTAATATCCTGCGCATCGATACCCAGCACGGCGGCAACGATTTCTGGATAGGCTGTCTCATGGCCCTGCCCCGAAGGGCCTGAGACCGTGTAGAGAAGCACCTGGCCAGACTCCGTGAACTTGATGGCCGTTTCTTCGACCGGGCTACCGCCTGTACCTGCTGGCTCTGTAAAGACACACAGCGCACGCCCTCGCAGTTTCCCGCGCGTCTTCGACTCCGTCAGACGCTTCGAATAGCCAGGCCAATCTGAAAATCTCACGGCATCTTCGAGCAAACCAGACACATCGCCGCTGTCGTACACCGAGCCCGTGGGGGTGCTGTAAGGATATGAGTCTTTTGGAATGATATTGCGGCGGCGCAGATCCAAGCGGTCGATGCCCATCTCGCGTGCCGCTTCATCGACGAGGCGCTCGATGATGTAACTCACATTCGGTCTACCTGCGCCCCGATACGCCGTCGTTGGAGTGGTGTTGGTAACAACGATGCGGTGCACGCCGTGGACAGCGGGGATGGTATAGACGTTGGTTGCATGCGTTGAAGGCGGCATCGTATTGATGAAGGGACCAGCGCCTGACAGATAGCCACCCGCATTGACGATCCAGGTGAACCGCACTGCCAAAAACTTACCATTGGAATCGAGTGCAAGTTCGCCGTGCATCTTCGCGGCGCGGCCGTGATGGTCGGACAGGAAGCTCTCCGAACGGGTGGATACCCATTTAACAGGGCGCCCAACCTTTTTTGCCGCCAGAAGAAGAGAGCAGTATTCCGAATAGGCTTCGGCCCGAACACCAAAGCCGCCACCCACGTCGTGTGCATGGCAACGTAATTTATCCTGCGGTATTCCCGTTCCGACCGACAGGCCGCCACGCATCATGTTGATCCCCTGCGAAGGCGAGTAGAGGTCATAAACTTCCGTTGCGGGGTCATAAGTCGCGAGTGCGCCCTTGGGCTCCAATGGATTGCCAATAAGCCGCGGCGCGTCGGCAACCAGCTTTGTTATGTGGGCTGCTCCAGCGAAAGCTTCCTGCACCAAGGTCTCGTTGCCATACTCAAAATCAAAGACCAGATTGTTCTCAATATGGTCGTACAGCTGCGGTGCACCTGGCTTCAGCGCGTCCTCTGCATCTACGACGCTGTCCAGGTCTTCATAGTCAACGATAATGCTCTCAGCGGCATCCTGAGCAATGGCTTCAGTTATCGCCACGACAAGAGCGACCTCCTGGCCGACATAGCGCACGCGTGTCTCGGCCATGACTTCGCGATGGAGCTTCGGGAAGGCCATGCCGCCCTTGCCTGGATATCGGACAAGGGATGGAGCCGCACCGAAACCTGCGGCCAAGGTGTCTTGGCCTGTCAGAACAGCAAGGACGCCTTCCATCTCCAGCGCTGCAGTGGCGTCGACGCCACATACTTTTGCATGGCCACGGTTTGAACGAACAAATACTGCATAAACTTGATCTGAAAAATTCCAGTCGGACGCATAACGACCGGCGCCAGTTACCAAACGATAATCTTCTCGCCGACCACGAAACTTATTGCTCATCTACCGGACCCTCACGTTCTGAATTAAAGCGGATTTAAATGTCAAAGAACGCCTTACACAGATGGCCGCTTCCGTCGCTGCCACAAGGCATCCAGACTGAAAAGTCCTGGCTCCGCAGTCGCAAGGAATAGAAACGTAAAACATAGAAGCACAGCCAAGTCCCCCCCATTATTGACCGGAAATAGTCCCCGGAAGTTGTGACGAAGGAAATAGGCAACTGCCATCTCACCTGCAAAAATGAAGGCAACGGAGCGCGAAAACAAGCCGAGTATCAGCAGCACGCCGCCAACAACTTCTATCCAGCCCGCTATTTCGCTGAGCCTCGAATAGGGCACTACGTTAACAATAGGCGGGTAGCCAAACATTTTCTGCATGCCGTGTTCCAGCATAATCAGCGCCGCGACAATACGCAGCAACGATAGGGTAACAGGCATATAACGGCTTCTTGTAACAGTCATGCTCATGTTCTCCCTCTCTTTTGGTATCAGGGATAAGAAGCCGAAACAAAGCTGGGTTCAAGGCAACAACGGGCCAACTGCCCGCGCCGCCGCGAAAACCTTTCATCCATCGATGACGCTGATTCTTCGGGTCGTTTAGAACGATCCGTCAGCGCCACGAGAAAGGAGCGGATTTAGAAGGAACACGTACTGTTCGGTTTACTTCCATCACCTTTGCTCTCTGGTCGAGAGAGCAGAAAAGGCTTGGATCGTTGGTCGGCATGGCGCCCCATTTCCGCTTGGCCGCCAAGACTTCATCACCGAGAAGCTGGCGGTGCCCGGCTGGCGGCAAGTCATATTCTGTAGCAGGACTGCTAAGATCTTCGAAGTAACGCTCAAATGATCCACCTGGCGTGCAAATCAACAAGAAACGCGCCGTGTCAGAGATAACGCGAAATTCATGCCGGGTCATGCGTGGGATATAAATAAAACTACCAGCAGTAACGCCGTAATAAACGGTATCGCCGATCGCGTAGTCCAGCTCACCATCGATGATGTAGAAACTATCCGTCACGGCTGAATGGTAATGTGGCGGCGCCGCGAAGCCCTTCGGCGTGATCTGGTCAAAAAGTGAGAATTGTCCATCTGTATCGCCAGTACGCGCTTTGACAGAGAAAAGTGCTTCATGAAACCAAAGGGCCGGGCCCTCCTTGGGATACAGGACATAACCAGGCTGCATCCCGTCGGGCGTTCCACCAGCGCGTTCCGTTGCGACTGGGTCGTTGGGTCCAATTTCCACCGGTGGATTTTGAAAAGAAAGCGTCTTCATTTCGTGTGCTCCTTAGCCTATTTTTTTGGTTGGCAACAAGCCATCTTCAAGAAGCGTCTTCTGCGTAATATTCAACGCACCAAATGCTCTTGGAAGTCCCGTATAAAGAGCCAGTTGCTCATAGAGTTCTGGGAATTCTTCGATCTTAAGTCCGTGACGCAGCCCAGCCCTTACGTGCACGGGGATTTCGTGCTCAGCTCCGAGGGCAACCAGTGCCGAGATCGTGGCCAAAGACCGGTCGCGGCGGCTTAAGCCGGAGCGCGTCCACACCTCACCCCAGCAATACCGTGTCAAGAAATCTTGGAACGAGCGGGTGAACGGCGTGATTGCTGCGATTGTTTTGTCGACGTGAGGGTCGCCAAGGGCGACACGTCGGCTTCGAAAGCCTATCTCAAGATTCGCCGCCGAACCGAAATAATCAAGCAAGACTTTGACCACACGTGCGGGTTGTTCAACGGTCATCAGGTGCGCAGCTTGCGGTATTACCTCTAATACTGCCTGCGGGAGAGCTGCGCGCAGTTTTTCTGCTTCAGCAACGGTGACGAATGGATCTTCCTCGCCCAACATGATCAAAGTAGGTGTAGCAACACGTCCGAGATCTTGTTGGAGGTCCAGCTTTGCCAGAGTTTCGTAGCATCTTGCTAGGTCGTCGGATGCATTCGACGCTATGGCAGCTGTCAGACTCTTGACCAAAGCCGCGTCACGATCCCGCAGGGCCGGCGTCAGCCAACCGCTGATCAATTTG
Source organism: Chthoniobacterales bacterium (assembly GCA_038228695.1). Taxonomy (GTDB): domain Bacteria; phylum Verrucomicrobiota; class Verrucomicrobiia; order Chthoniobacterales; family DASVRZ01; genus DASVRZ01. Next base: position 2,126 of record JBBRPA010000084.1, on the reverse strand, counting down.
TCAGCAACAAACTCGGCTTCTCCGGCCCGTAGCCGGGCAGCGAGCGCGGTCCAAAAAGTGGGATCTTTTACCGAAGGGCTCGCACCCATCACCGCGATTCGCGCAACGCGCTCAGGGTGATGGATAGCGAGCCAAAGGGCTAACGCGCCTCCTAACCCGCAGCCAGCGACATGCGCTCGTTCGCAGCCATCGGCGTCCAAGGCTTCGATCGCTGCTTGACCTAACACTTCCATCAGAGGTTGCGCGGTGTCTTGCGCCATGTGTCGGGCGGGGCGAATGACACGAAACTGCTCCGCCAACGGACCGGCGATGGCGTTCCAAGTTGAGGCCCCTGCGCCTGGCTCGTCAAGAAGAAGCAGTGTCTGCGCGCCCGCAGGGCCGGTTACAGATGAACCAGCGCCATCGTGAATTCTTGTCTCGTTACTCATACAAACTTTCCCTCAATTATCTAATACACAACCAAAAAGATGCCTGCAGCAAACATGCTTGCTAATTTGGCAGTGGAATTTCATTTCGGCCGATCGAGCGCGAAGCATAGCGAGTAAGGGCAACGGCTCCGGCCGCGAACAAAGCCGGCATGGCCAAGGCTGCGAACACCGCTCCAAATTGCCACCCTATTGACAGCAACAGCCCTCCGACCAACGAGCCCACGATCGCGCCACCACGCCCAATTCCGTTCATCCAGCTCACTCCGGTTGCTCGTGCTTGCGTTGGGTAGAAAGCTGGCGCCAAAGCATTCAATCCGGTTTGTGCACCACCAATGAAAAACCCTGCGATAGCCACTTGGGCTGGAAGCCACCCCGACTTCATAATACTGGTGCCCAGACTGAAAATCGCGATCGCACCAAAAAAATAGGCAGCCGCCACCACCCGGCTGCTCTCAATACGGGTCATTAAAAATCCAACGATCAAAGCGCCGGGTATGCTGCCGAATTGAAACATTGCTGTAATCGAAGCTGCTTCCTGGACAGAATAACCGGCGTCGCTAATCAAGGTTGGGAGCCAGCCTGTGATCAGATAAAGAATGAGCAGTCCCATAAAACAGCTGGCCCATAACACCATGGTCCCAAATGCATAACCGTCGCCAAACAAGAGCTGGACGGGGATTTTAGCAGCAGTCAGCCGATGCTCCTGACTAATAAACGTCGTGTTAGCGCGAAAATTTGTATTGCAAACCCGGTTTAACACCTTAGCGATTTGTTCCGAGGGTCGCCCTTGAACCGCCAACAGGCGCGCCGATTCAGGTAGCAACCAAAGCAACAAGGGAAGGCTCAAGAGCGGCAAAAATCCTCCGACCAAAAGCAGGCCGCGCCAGCCATAAGGACCGAGCAACATTGAAGCGATACCGCCCGCCAGGCCGGATCCCAGCGCAAAACCTGCAAACATGACTGTCAGCAGAAAAGCGCGCAGACGCGTTGGCACGTATTCCGAAAGCAACGTCGCAGCCGTCGGCATCGCCGTACCCAGGCCGATGCCTGTAAGGAGGCGCAGAGCCATCAGTTGTGTGGGTGTCTGCGCAAATGCGCAACTGGCGTTGAAGAACCCAAAAATGAGCACCGAAAAAATCAGGATTTTCCGTCGCCCAAGGCGATCGGCGAACGGGCCAACGACGATGGCGCCAATTGCAAAGCCCAGCAACGCAGCGCTCATCACGGGCCCAAACGCCACCCGTGAGATGTGCCACTCGGCCATCAGCGAAGGCGCAACAAACCCCATGGATGCAGTATCTATTCCATCAAGCATCGCCACTAGAAAACAAAGGCCGACAATTACCCACTGATAGGGCGTCACTCGGCTCTCATTTATGAATTTCTCGACGTCGATTGTGGTCGTGCTCAAGTTAAAGCCCCCCTATTTCGACCAGTGAGAGAATGAGAGTTTCCATGGCGGACCGCGCCCAAGACCTTAGAAAACCACAATTCAAATCTCAGTCGAGTTTCTTGATATAGACTACCCGCTTATGCGGGCTTCTTTATTGTTGGAAGTTTGATTGAGATTTCAGCCAACACCTCTTGTGTGTGTTCGCCAAGTGTAGGCGGCGCAGTCATTCGGCTGGGTGGACGGCGATTGTCGACTAGGACAGGACAACATATGCTGCGAACCGTTCCTTCGATCGGGTGTCGGGT
>JBBRPA010000083.1:0-7045 GCA_038228695.1 Chthoniobacterales bacterium | reverse complement strand
TTTGTCCATCGGCAAGACCGCACCGTAGGCCGCAGTGAGAGTCTCCCAGAAGTTGGTTTTTCCAGCTGAAGTGCGGTTGATCGACCCATCGAGGTCAGCGACAGGTTCGTAAGTGACTGTTAGTCCGGTCGGGGCGAGCACGAGCTTGCCTTGCGCGTTGATGAGCTGGGAATTCACCGTGTTATAGGGCGGCAGAATGGTGAAGACGGAGTAATCGTCGTCCATGCAATGCATGCCGAGATTGTTCCAGCCGACGAGCGTCCATTGGCCGTTGCCAGCAAGGGCGCTTGACGTAATCGCGATCAGACACCCGGCAATGAGCAGGTGGAGCAGAGGGAGGAATCGGCTCTTCATATTAAAAACCAATCTCGCCCCTGCTCGTCACATTGCTCACCCACTCTTGGCGAAGGTGACCCCTTTTTTGGCATCGGCGGCAGTTCAGCCGTCTGAGATGCCATGGATTTCGCGAGTTGCTAGAGCACGGCACCATCCCCACCTTGGGTGGCAGGATGCCTACCTACCTAGGAAACAAATCACGCTGCGACCAAGCCCGCTTCTTTGAGGCGGTCTTCCATGTCGCGGGTTTGCAGGGCTTCGATCATTTCAGTGATGTAGCCTTGGACGAAGGTGTCCAAATTATAGAGAGTGAGGCCGATGCGGTGATCGGTGACGCGGTTTTGCGGGTAGTTGTAGGTGCGGATTTTTTCCTCGCGTCCACCGGAGCCGATTTGGTTTTTGCGGTGGGCGGCGTATTTCGCTTCTTCTTCGTCGCGCTTATCCTGTAGCAATCGGGAACGCATGATCGTGAGGGCTTTTTCTTTGTTTTTGATCTGACTGCGCCCGTCCTGACACCGCACGATGCGGCCCGTCGGAATATACATGACTTGGACGGCGGAGTCGGTCGTATTGACGCCCTGTCCGCCGGGTCCGCCGGAGCGGCAGACTTCGATGCGGAGGTCTTCGGGGCGCATTTCAAAATCGACTTCCTCGGCTTCCGGCAGCACGGCGACGGTGGCGGCGGAGGTGTGGATGCGGCCCTGCGCCTCGGTGGCGGGGACGCGTTGCACACGGTGGACGCCGCTCTCGTAGCGCATGTCGCGGAAGACGCCGTTGCCGGAGACTTTGAAGATAACTTCCTTCAACCCGCCCAATTCGGAGGAACTGGATTCGATTTCTTCGATTTTGAAGCCGCGCGGTTCAGCGTAACGGGTGTACATCCGGTAAAGGTCAGCGGCGAAAAGCGCGGCCTCGGACCCGCCCGTGCCGGCGCGAATCTCGATAATGGCGTCGCGGTTTTCGTCCTCATCGGGTGGCAGAAGGGAGAACTGGACGGTTTTTTCCAACTCGGCGATGCGCGTTTCGAGGGCAGGAATCTCGGCGGCAGCGAGTTCGGCCATTTCTTTGTCTTCTTCCTTGGACATCTCGGTGTTTTCGACGAGTTCGCGCTGGCATTTTTGGAGTTCTTCCCAGGCGTCGAGCAGTTTCTTGGTCTGCGCGTGCTCGGTCATGATCGTCCGGGCGCGTTTCGGGTTCTCGAAGAGGTTCGACGAGGAAATCTCGGCGTCGAGTTCGATGAAGCGGGCGCGGCGTTTGTCGATGAGCGGGGTGAAGTCCATGAGTTTTTTTGTCCGCAGATTACGCAGATTACGCAGATTTGCGCAGATTAGGGGGAAGAATGAGCATTAAAAAAATCTGCGTTAATCTGCGGATGATTTTTGTTTCTTGGAAAGAAGCTGTGGCCTAAAAACAAGAAACGGTGATGGCGCGTAGGGCGCAATCACCGTCTCGGGTTGAAATTCTCTGAAGCTAGGCTTTTTTGACAGCGCGACCAGATTTCTCCGTGCCGTAGCGGCGGGAGAATTTCTCGATGCGACCTGCGGTATCAACGAATTTTTGTTCGCCAGTGAAAAAGGGATGGCAAGCAGCGCAAATACCGATGCGGATGTCGCGCTTGGTGGAGCGGGTGTGGTAAACGGCGCCGCAAGCGCAATTAATGGTGGTTTCGAGGTAGTTGGGATGGATGTCAGCTTTCATAGGATGCGAAAATTGGGACGAAAGAGTAACACTGATACCCGCCTCCGCAAGTCGCGAGGTGGATTTATTTCCCCGATTCGCTCCGGCTCGCGGGTCCCGCTGGGAGTGCCATTGACTCGCCCCCGGCATCCGCTATTCTTTCCTTCACAAACCAGCGGGGGAGCCAAGAGGCTGAGAGTTCTGTGTTCAAAACAGAAGACCCTTTGAACCTGATGCGGATCACACCGACGAAGGGAGCGCGGATTTTCCTCGGGGAACTTCCAAACTACACTCTCAGCCATGACGCCACCCCAGCGCATGGCTTTTTCATTTCTCAAAATACTATGACGACCACCGAATCCACCATCCCGCACAGTTCCGACGTCCTTCCTGCCAGCCGCAAAGTCTATCTCGAAGGCCAACTTCACCCCGATGTCCGCGTGCCGATGCGGGAGATTTCGCTGGCTTCCACCAAGGATTTCAATGGCCGCGTTGTGGAAAATGAACCCGTCCGCGTTTATGACACCAGCGGCCCATGGGGCGATCCCGATGTGGCCTGCGATTCCAGCAACGGCCTGCCCGCCTTGCGCGAAAAATGGATTCTCGATCGCGGCGATGTCGAATGCGTCGAAGGCCGCAGCGTCCTCCCGATGGACGACGGCTACCTCAGCGGCAAACACGCCGAATTTGCCAGCCAAGCCGAACGCAACCGCCTCGTCGAGTTCCCCGGCCTCAAACGCCAAACCCTCCGCGCCAAAGCCGGTAAAACCGTCACCCAATACGCCTACGCCAAAGCCGGCATCGTCACGCCGGAAATGGAATTCATCGCCATCCGCGAAAACATGCGCCGCGCCAAAATCGCTGATCTCACCAATGACAACCAGCGCGCCGACATCGACAAACAACACGTCGGCAGCAACCAGCAGCAAAACGCCTATACCCCCGGCATCTTCACCCGTTTCCCGCAGCGCATCCCCGCCGACATCACCCCCGAATTCGTCCGCTCCGAAGTCGCCGCCGGTCGCGCCATCATCCCGAACAACATCAACCACCCCGAGTCCGAGCCAATGATTATTGGCCGCAACTTCCTCGTCAAAATCAACGCCAACATCGGCAACTCCGCCGTCGCCTCCTCCATCGAAGAGGAAGTCGAGAAAATGCGCTGGGCCACCAAATGGGGCGCCGACACCGTCATGGACCTCTCCACCGGCAAAAACATCCACGCCACCCGCGAATGGATCTTGCGTAATTCACCCGTCCCCATCGGCACCGTCCCCATCTATCAAGCCCTCGAAAAAGTGAATGGCAAAGCCGAGGAACTCACCTGGGAAATCTTCCGCGACACCCTCATCGAGCAAGCCGAGCAAGGCGTCGATTATTTCACCATCCACGCCGGCGTCCTCCTCCGCTTCATCCCCTGGACCGCCTCCCGCATGACCGGGATCGTCAGCCGCGGCGGCTCCATCATGGCGAAATGGTGCCTCTCGCATCATCAGGAAAACTTCCTCTACACCCATTGGGATGACATTTGCGACATCTGCGCCGCCTACGATGTCGCCTTCAGCATTGGCGACGGCCTCCGCCCCGGCTCCATCGCCGACGCCAACGACAAAGCCCAATTCGGCGAACTCCAAGTCCAAGGCGAACTCACCGAACGCGCCTGGGCCAAAGGCGTGCAAGTGATGAACGAAGGCCCCGGCCACGTCCCTATGCACATGATCGAGGAAAACATGGCCAAGCAACTCGAATGGTGCCACGAGGCTCCCTTCTACACCCTCGGACCCCTCACCACCGACATCGCCCCCGGCTACGACCACATCACCAGCGGCATCGGTGCCGCCATGATCGGCTGGTATGGCTGCGCCATGCTCTGCTACGTCACCCCGAAGGAACACCTCGGATTGCCCAATAAAAAAGACGTCAAAGACGGAGTCATCACCTACAAAATCGCCGCCCACGCCGCCGACTTGGCGAAAGGCCATCCGGGAGCCCAATACCGCGACAACGCCATCAGCAAAGCGAGATTCGAATTCCGTTGGGAAGACCAATTCAACTTGGCCTTGGACCCCATCACCGCCCGCGAATTCCACGACGAAACCCTCCCACAAGAAGGAGCCAAAAGCGCCCACTTCTGCAGCATGTGCGGCCCGCATTTCTGCTCGATGAAGATCACCGAAGATGTGAGGAAATACGCCGCCGAGCAACAAATCAGCGAAGAAGAAGCCCTCCAAGCAGGCATGGAAGAAAAAGCCAAAGAGTTCGCCGAAAAAGGAGCCGAGCTTTACGCCAAGGCATAGGTTTTATTTCGTCGGATTCGTCTCAATCCATATGCTCAACGAACTCGATATCGTTCGCGACGTATCCGCCAGACTGGAGGCGGCGGGCATTGCCTATATGCTGACGGGTTCCATGGCGATGAACTATTACGCCCAACCTCGCATGACGCGCGACATTGATCTTGTCGTCGCCCTTGCCCCAGCCGATGCGAGTAAAATCGTGAAAGCTTTTACCCCCGACTACTACGTTTTTGAAGAGGCTGTCAGCGGCTCCATTGCTCACGAATCCCTCTTCAACCTCATTCATCAGGAAAGCATCATTAAAGTCGATTGCATCGTCCGTAAAAACAGCCCATTCCGCCTCATGGAATTCGAGCGGAGAAAGCAGATCACCATTCAAGATTTTACAACTTGGATCGCCAGTAAGGAAGACCTCATCATTTCCAAACTTCACTGGGCCAAAGATTCGCACTCCGAGATGCAATTGCGCGATGTGAAAAACCTCGTCTCCAGCGGCTGCGACCTCACTTATATCGAATACTGGACGCAGGAACTCGACCTGAATAATCTCTGGAAGGAATGCCAACCATGAACGACACCTCTCCCGACATTTCTGCCATCATTCAAAAACGCATGATGGCACTCAGCGGAGAAGAACGTTTTTTGATGGGTGTCCGTATGTGCGAAGCCGCCCGCAACATGGTTCTCGCCTCTTTGCCAACAGACATCACTCACGAAGAACGTCGTGGGCTTCTCTTTCAGCGTTTCCAAGGCCGATCTCTGTCTCTTCTGTCAAAATATGTTGCCTGACCCCGAACGCTCACATGGTGCCTGATGTTGGACCATTACATTCGCGGAGCGGGTTATCAGCCCTTCGTTACCACTAATTTAGCAAGTGGACGATTCGCACCTGGCGATGATTTTAATTTTCCCTATAAATTTCGCCACGGGTCGATTTTGCCAATTTCGGTAGAAGAATATCAAAGACTGGAAGCAGTGTACAGCAAAAATTAAAACGACAGGGGAAAATCCAGATCAGCCCTCGCTAACTAGCTGAGGATATTTATGAATAAAGTATATCGGTGTGCAACTCCATGCATGGCAGTAACTATTAACCATCGCATTACCATAAGGGGAAAGCATCGGATCGCTAGGGTTATAGACTTCCCAAAATGTAGTTGCTCCATTGCTGATCATACCTCCCCAGTAGTTTTGCAAAAGATCTCGTGCTAACGAAATCTGATTACTTTTTATCATTGCTTCCACCACAAAGTGATAAAGATAGGGACTGTTTGGGAGTATCGCATTCTCAGATGTTAGCTCAAGAGCTTTCCAAAGATCATGCGCCTCCTGCCCTTCACTGACATCCGCCAGGATCATCCATGCCTGGGTTGCCCAAGATATTTGCCGATCGGGTCCACTGAAGTAACAGGCAGTTTTGCGATCTCTCAGATGTTCCCGCGCCGCCCGTCGCATGCAATCCCGATGAACTATAAATTCTGGCACTTCTTTACCGAGAAGATTAGCAAGTTCTATTACCTGCGAGATCCCATAAATTAAAATGGCATGCATAGCAGATTGCTTGTGTAGTCTGTCGTTCCAGTCGATAAAGATCCAGAGGTTACCGGGATCTTGAAATACATTGCTTTCATCTAGAAACTGTAAAGCAAACCGTATTTGTTCGCATGCCACGGGCCACAGTTGACGCGCTGCGGATTCGTCTCCGGAATGAAGTGTGTAGTCCAGAAGCGTACTACCGAACAACACGGAATAATCCAGAATAAATTCTCCCCCAGCTTGGAAGTCAGATTTATCATAAATGCATGCCGGAACGGTGCCGTCTTCCCTTTGGAATCCTGCAAAGAGATAGAGGCATCTCTTTACTAAATCGTAATTTTTGAAAGAGACCGAGTTTGCGAGGGCTTGGAGTCGGAGATCACCAAGCCAAAGGCGCCGATCACGTTTAGGGCCGTCTTCGAAAACATCCTGCATACAGAGCCGTAAAGTTCTGAGGCTTACTTCGCATAGCTGTTGCATCCATTTTGGAATTGTCTTGTCTAAAAAACTATCATCAACATTTGGAACGGAGGAGACTTCGTCGCATCGCAGATTTCGAATAAGTACCTTTGATTGTGGACCACAATCGTTGAGGCGCAGTTTTAAGTAGACAAAAGCGAGTCGTCGCTGAACGCAGACAAAAAAAGGCAGCCGATCAATTGTTATGGTTTCATCCTGTAACCAAGTTCGGCTTAATATGCCTTCATGAGGGTCAAATGGCTGTGCGATCTCCAAGGGCCTTTCACCAGCTACAATTTCGATGTGTATTGGACTGTCTAGTATTCCTTCAAAACTACAAACCTCAAATCGTACATACCCAACAGTGAGATTTTTAAACTCCAAGATGAGATCACACGATGTCTCCAAGATAAAGGTTTCTTCAACACCCAGATCTCGCAGCAAATCCATTTTCCAACCTTGGAAAGTATTAGAACATGGGAGACGTGTCGAAACTGCAACAGGGAGTTTTTGCGTTCGGAATAAGTGTGGTTTGAGGTTCTTAGCCGTATCGATCCATGCTGCGTTCATGAGATTTTTAACCTATATGCAGGGAAAAAATGGTTAAGCAACTTATTTTCTGTAAAAGTGATTTGGCTATAAACTGAAGGATGGTTGGTTAGGGTTTGTGGTGGGGGAGGTAGGCTTTGCCGGTTTCCCATTCGTCGGAGATTTCGGAGAGGATGGCGGTTACTAGCCGC
>JBBRPA010000082.1:0-9008 GCA_038228695.1 Chthoniobacterales bacterium | reverse complement strand
TCCCTGCACAGCCCGACAACCCCCTCTTCGGCACTACATGCCCGGTTTCACCATCCTTCCTTCGTAGCTCCCTCGACGCACTTACGGACTGCTATGGTAAACTATTTTTCGACGATGACCAAACTGCGGAACTTGGGCTAATCCGCACGGTGTCATTAAAGCCTTGGGCCAACGCCATGCCTGGGCTGACGATGGCGAGGAGGAGAAGAATGTAGTTGGGTTTCATAGTAAAATTCATCGTAGTGAGACTCGAATGAAACCCGGATGAGATGGAAAAGTTTCGCCAAAAGTTCAGCCCGCTGCGGTCGCCATGCACCCACGATGTTTACGCTTCAACTAAGGCCATGTGAAAAGGCGGGATCAGGGATCGGCAACGGGAAAGAAACAATCAACGCACCTCGATCCGCTGTGAACCGGATTTAATTACCTACTCCAGCGGTTTATTTACTTCATCGCGGATCTTGCATTTCCCTTGCACGGTCCCTATTTCAAAAACGCCTCGATCAGTTCGTCGATGACGGCTTTTCCCATCGGACGCACGTCGCCGACGAGACGCGCATTGATCACCGCGTCTGCCGTGGATTCAAGTACTTCGAGACGGTCGAACGCATCGAGCATTGTTCGTCCGAGCACCAGCGCACCGCCGTTTTCTAACAGTGCCACTGGATACTCCGGAGTCATCGCTGCTGCGAGTTCCTTCCCGTCTCCATAAGCCAGCGCATAAGGTAAAACGGGCACGTCGCGGAGAAAAATATAGCTTTCCGGAATGGTCCGGACATCGAGCTTCACCGAGCTAACACTGAACGCCGTCGCATTCGGCGGAGTCGCCAATACGATCGCCCGAATTTCCGGGTGCCGTTCATAAATGGCCTGATGGAGCAACACGGCACGGCTGGGTTCTTTTCCGATCTCGCAGTGGCCGTGTTCGATCAAAACCAAATCCTCGACCTGCACTCGCGCCCGGTCCACATGATAGGCGGTAATGACAAATCGTCCGTCGCTCACCCGGGTGGAAAAACTCCCTTCCGTGCTCGTGAGCAGACGCTGTTGGTAACCGCGACGCACAAAGTCGCAAAGTTCGCGCCGGGCATCCTTCTCCGCGCTATCAGCGGGACCGGCGGCCAACTCCGCCAACCGCGAACCGCGATGCGACGCGAGATCGATCTGCGCATCGGTCAACGAACGCACCGGGCCCCCGAGAGCTTTCGCTTTCAGTTGAATGCGGGCCGTGAACTCCAAAGTCTAAAACGCTCAAAGGCCTCCTGAAAATTATCCCCCCCGACCACCACTCCGTGGTTTTCTAACATCACGCAGTTGAAGCCTTGCTGAAAAATCGTCGCGATTTCCTCGCCCAACTTTGTGCTGCCAGGCAGGGCATACGGGGCAAAACCAACCGCCCCGCAGACTGAAGCCGCCTTGCTAAAGAGCCGTGTATCCGGCAACGCGCCGCAAACACTAAACGCCACCAACGCCACCGGATGGGCATGAACAATGGCCCGCAAATCGGGGCGCACCGCATAAATTTGTTGGTGAAACGGAAACTCCGACGACGGTTTGTGCCGCCCCACGATACTTCCGTCGGCCTTCACGCAGATAATGTCGTCCCGGCGCAGATTCCCCTTATCCACCCGGGCTGGAGTAATCCAGATGTCGCCTGCCTCATCCCGAATGGACAGATTGCCGCCCGAGGTCGTCGTCATACGGTAATGATAAATGCGATCCATCGCGGCAGTGAGTTCATCAGCGGGGTGAATCAAGGGACGGTTTGTGCTCATGGCCATTTCTTAGATTAAATAAGGAAGCTTTTCCTCATTAAATCATCCGTTTGCTTTTACCGGGTCAAATTCATTTCGCATCGCCAAGGGCGATTTCGTCGCGGTTACGGCGATCCAACCTGAGCCGGCGCCAAGGGACCGAGGCTGGGTTTTTTATTTTTTAGATTGCCCAAGATCGGTGCATGGGAGAAAAAGACTCTCCCGATGTCCTCGCCGCTCCTTCAAACCGAAAAACTAGTCAAGATTTACGGCGGCCGTTCGGTGGTGAACGGCGTCGATGTCAACGTTCGCGCTGGGGAAGTGGTCGGGCTGCTCGGGCCGAATGGTGCGGGCAAGACGACTACATTTTATATGATCGTCGGCCTCGTGAAACCGGACGGCGGGCAGGTCAGTTTCGAAGGCGAAAATGTGACCACTCTTCCGATGCATCGCCGGGCCCGGATGGGCATGGGGTATCTGCCGCAGGAGGAATCGATTTTTCGCAAAATGACGGTGGAGGAAAACATCCTCGCGATTTTGGAGACGACGCCGCTGAGCCGAAAACAGCGCAAAGCCCGTTGCGAGGAATTACTCGCGCAGTTTGGCATCGAGGGCATCGCGAAAAACACCGCCCTCACCCTTTCCGGCGGCGAAAAACGGCGGCTGACCATTGCCCGTTCGCTCGTTACCAGTCCGAAGTTGCTTATGCTCGACGAGCCTTTCAGCGGCGTTGATCCGATCGCCGTGTCCGAGGTGCAGCAGATTATCGCCAGCCTGCGCGCTTCTGGCCTTGGCATCCTGATCACCGACCACAACGTGCGTGAGACGCTCAGCATTGTGGACCGCGCCTATTTACTCTTCGAGGGCCGAGTCCGATCCGAAGGTGACAAGGATTTCCTGATCAATGACCCGACCAGCCGCAAGCTCTACCTCGGCGAAAGTTTCCAAATGTAGTCCTCTTTTTTAATGCCCGAAGAACTCTCCTACATCCTCATTACGCCGCACTCGATTCGCAAATCGCGCACGGGCGGCATCATTTCCCGGGTCATCTCCCGAAGCGGCCTCGACTTGGTAGCGGGCCGGATGTTTTCCCCGTCGAAAGCGCTCGTTGATGCCTACGCTGCGACGATTGTGACCGATCCCGACCCGCGCCACGCCGAGACCCAGAGTTTAATCCGCGACTACGTTGAGAAAAACTTCGCTCCCGATGCCAGCGGAACCCCAGCGCGCGTCCTGATGCTGGTCTTCCGGGGGGAAAACGCCATTGCCCGCATCCGCCATGTCGTCGGCCACATCGCCAACGAACGAACCCGGGGCGAGACCATTCGCGACACCTACGGGGATTACGTTCTCGATGGAAATGGCAAAGTCGTTTACTTCGAGCCGGCCGCTCTCGCCCCGCCCGACGCCGCTTCAGCAGAGCGCAACCTCAAACTCTGGGCGCGCCATTCCGACGCCGATGGCGGTGTGCTCGATCGCGCGATCAGCTATCCCCCGGGCAGCAAGGTCCAGAATACGCTCGTTCTCATCAAGCCCGACAATTTCCGTTTCGCGAACGCCCGTCCGGGTGGCGTGATCGACCTTTTCTCCCGATCGGGTCTCTCGATCATCGCCTTTAAGGTCCACCGGATGAGCGTGGATCAAGCGGAGCGTTTCTACGAGCCAGTGCTCGATATTTTGCAAGAGATCAACCGCTTGCCCGTCGGCAACCGCTCTGCCCTCGCCCTCGAACAGGAGCTTGGATTTAAGGTGCCCGACGAGGTTCGGACGACGATCGGCAACCTGCTCGGGCCCGTCGCCGGGCGAATTCATTGGGAAAACATTGTGAAATTCATGGCCGGCCGACGACCCAGCGAATGCAGCGAAACGGAAAAGATCCATCCCGGCACCGAAAAATGTGTGGCTTTGGTCTATCAAGGCATCGACGCAGTGCGAATTATCCGCGACATCCTCGGGCCAACCGACCCGTCTAAAGCCCCGACGGGCTCAATCCGCCGCGAATTTGGCCAGAGCATCATGGTCAATGCCGCCCATGCCTCCGACTCCGTGGACAACGCCAAACGCGAGATGGCCATCGTCCGGGTAACCGAAAATAATCTGAAACCATTGATTGAAAACCATTACGGGAGTCTGTAAATAGACGGTCCCGCTTTCAACCCCAAAAAAACTCCAACAATCCAACCTCAATTTTTATGCAATTAGCCACCCGCGCCACCAGTCTTTCACCCTCCATCACTCTCTCCATCGACAGTAAAGCCAAAGCCATGCGCGCCGAGGGCATTGACGTCTGCGGGTTTGCCGCCGGTGAGCCCGATTTCGACACGCCGGACCACATCAAGGCCGCCGCGATCGAGGCGCTCCAGGCTGGTTTTACCAAATACACGCCGAGTTCCGGCACTCCGGAACTGCGCCAAGCCATCGCCGATAAACTGCTCGCCGACAACAAGTTGGAATACAAACCGAGCCAAGTCATCGTGAGCAACGGAGCGAAACATTCCTGTTTCAACGCCATCCTCGCCACCTGCCAACCGGGCGACGAGGTCATCATCCCCTCCCCTTACTGGCTTTCCTATCCTGAGATGGTCCGCCTCGCTGGAGCAGACCCTGTTTTCGTCCAGACCAAGGAGGAAAACTCCTGGAAAATGACCGCCGAGGAATTTGAAAACGCGATGACGCCCCGGACGAAGATGGTCATCATCAACAGCCCGGGCAACCCGACCGGATCGATCTACACCCGCGAGGAATTGCAGGCCATCATCGCCGTCGCAGCCGAGGAGGAGATTTTCATTCTCTCCGACGAAATGTATGAAAAGCTGGTCTACGACGACACCGAATTTGTCAGCACGGCCAGCGTCAGCGCAGAGGCGAAGGAGTTGACCATCACAATCAACGGATTTTCCAAAGCCTACGCCATGACCGGTTGGAGACTGGGTTATCTTGCCGCTCCGGAAGCCATCGCGAAGGCGATCGACTCCATCCAAAGCCACAGCACGAGCAACCCATGTTCGTTTGCTCAAAAGGGCGCTTTCGCCGCGCTCACGGGCGACCAGCAACCACTAATCGACATGCGCGACGAGTTCGACATCCGCCGCAACTACATGTATGGCCGGATCAGCGCGATCGACCGGGTGACGGCCGTCAAGCCGCTCGGAGCCTTCTACGTGCTGGCGAACATCAGTAAACTCGGATTGAGCTCGCAGAATTTCAGCGACCGTCTTCTGAGCAAAAAGAACGTCGCCGTCGTGCCCGGCCTCGCTTTTGGCGATGACCGCACCATTCGCCTGAGCTACGCCACCAGCCTCGACATCATCAAGAAGGGTCTGGACCGGTTCGAGGAATTCTGCACCACGCTTTGAACGACGTGCAGGGCCAGCTTGCAGGAGACTAAAATTTAGACGCTCAGAAGCGCGGCAACATGCCGCACCCATCGCTCGCGCCAAGAGTTAGCGAGAAATCTCCTGAATTTTTTCACCGGTGCGCTCCACTCCCCGGCCAACAGCATTGGCCCCGTGATCGATCGCGCGACCGGTGCGAGTCGCTGGTCCGCCGGGTCCGCGGCAGCTCGTGAATAGGATGGTCAACATGGCAGCGAGGGCTAAAGGTTTCATTGTCTCAATCAATACGACACGACCGGATTTTTGGTGGTATGAAGTTTGGAATTTTTCCCGGATGGGAGTAGGATACAGCATGATCAAAGACCAAATCGCGGCCATTCAATCCCGGCTCGAAAATGCGCCGAACATTCCCGCCAGCACCCGTGAGGAGCTACTTAGCCTTCTCGCCGGGTTGGAGGAAGAGGTCACTCAACTGGCGCAAACCCATGCCGAGCACGCAGGAAAAATCGCCGAGCTAACCGACCGAACGACTGGCGTGGTGACGCAACCGGAAAAAGAGCCGGAACTGGTCGAGGCCGCGTTGCAGGATTTACGGGAATCGGTGGTTGGCTTTGAAACTTCGCACCCGCAGATGACCGGAATCGTTGGCCGCCTGGCGACAACGCTGTCGAATATGGGCATCTAGCCCATTTGTCTGACATCGACGAACGATTCGAGCGTGGCCGCGCCGAATTGCATTTTTGACAAGGAAACCGTGAGCAGTCCCGCTTTCGGAAACTCGAGTGAGACAGCGCCGCTGGCATTGAGGAGGCACGAGGCGAGGTGGCCAAGGTCCGGTTGATGCCCAACGAGTAGCAGTGAATTCAGTTTTTCATGCTCCCCGATTATTTCGAGGGCTTGGTCGGGGTCCAATCCGCATCCCAACCGTCGATCCTCTTGCAGCGGAACGGAGGGAAAACACGCAGCGACCGCTTGGGCGGTCTGCAAAGCCCGCAGGTAGGGACTGGTCAAGATGAGATCGGGCGGCGTGGTAGTGCGGAGAAGAAATCCGCCAACGATGGCAGCTTGCAGGCGTCCTTTTTCGGTGAGCACCCGCGCCGCATCGGTGGTCACGAAATTCTCGGCGTCGGCGTGGCGCAAGAGGTAAAGACGCATTAGAGGGTGACCCAGCGTTTAGTGGCGGCACTTTCGGAGATGGCGGAAAGAACCCGCTCATTCTCGAGGCCGTCGCGGAAGGTGGGCTGGACGCTTTTGCCCGCGACCACAGCCCGGATGAAGTCGGCGAACGTGTTCACAAAGGTATGCTCGTAACCAATGATGTGCCCTGGCGGCCACCAGGATCCGGCGTAGGGATGCGTGCCCTCGGTGACGAGGATGTCCCGGAAGCCGCGTTGGTTTTCGGGGTCGGCGGCGTTGTAATATTGCAGGCGGTTCATGTCCTCAAAGTTGAAGGCGAGCGACCCGCCGCTCCCATTGATCTCGAGTGTGATGTGATTTTTACGGCCGTAGGCAAACCGGGTCGCCTCAAGGTTCGCGATCGCGCCATTCTGAAACCGGCCAATCCAAGACACGGCGTCGTCCACGGTCACATCGCCCATTTCCTCGCTGCCAGTCGCTTTCAATCCAGCGCCGAAATCCGCCTGCAATGGACGTTTTTTTACAAAAGTCTCCATCAATCCGCAAACTTCCGCGATCTCGCCCACGAGGTAACGCCCCAAGTCGATGATGTGCGCATCGATGTCGCCATGTGTGCCCGACCCGGCAATCTCCGAACGCAGCCGCCAGACCATCGGGAACTGCGGATCCGCAATCCAATCCTGCGCATACCGGGCGCGATAGTGGTAAATGCGGTCCCCAAGGGCACCATCGGCGATCATTTTCTTCGCCAGCGCGATCGCCGGGATGCGACGGTAATTGTGGCAGACCATGTTCACCACGCCGGCTTTCTCCACTGCTGCGACCATCGCCTCGCACTCCGGCACGTCCATTCCAAGGGGTTTTTCGCAGAGAATCGCCTTGCCCGCCTCCGCTGCGGCGAGGGCGATTTCCGCATGGGTATCGTTCGGCGTGGTGATGTCGATGACATCGATCTCGGGGTCGGCGACGACTTCGCGCCAGTCGGTCACGACAGTTTCCCAGCCGAGAGTCGCGGCGGCATCCGCGACCCGCGGTGCAGAGCGCCCGCAAAGCGTTTTCAGACGGACATTTGCCGGCAAATCGAAAAATCTCGGAGCCTGGCGCCACGCGTTCGAGTGGGCCTTGCCCATGAAATTGTAGCCAATCATGCCAATGGTTAAGGTTTTTTTCATAGTCAGCGCAGGAAGGTTGTATCAGAAAAACAATCCCTTAAATGAAACGCCGGGTCTTGTAAACCTCCCAAACCGCAAATACGTTACCCCAGTTCCATGCGCTGCCCTTCTTGTCTCGCCCAGTTTGCGAATCCCGTTGATTCATGCTCAACGTGCGGCTTTGCGCTCGGAGCTTTAGACAAGAAATTTGGGACCGTCCCGAGGAATTTCCGACATATCACCGACGATTCCGCTTTCTTTGAGACAAACGAACACGCCGCTCTCGAAAAACGGATGGTTGAAATCGAGCGGAACTTTCCCGGACTCAACCTTACAATCGTGACGATGGAGGTTCATCCCCAGTTTAATCCCCGGGAATATCTCTTCTGGCTGGTCAACCGCTGCCAGTTTAGCCCCATGAAAAGCCGGCTGGAAAATTCCTTCGTGGTGGTGCTGTTTTTTGACTCCCAGTCGCGGACAGTTTTCCTGACCACCGGGCTCGGCCTGCATGCGGCCTTGCCGGAGGAAAAGCTCGACGAGATTTTGCAAACTGCGTTGCCCGCTTTCAGCAAGGAGCGCTTTTTTGAGGGAACTACGGCAGTGTTGAACGGCATTCGTCGGCAATTGCTCCAGTTTTGCTCTGGGCGCGCCCAAAGCCCAGCCGTGGAAAAATCTGCTGGATTACAGACGGCACTCAAACCGGCGGAGGAAACCTTTTGAAGCGCCTTCTCTATCTCGTCCTCCTGCTTGTTCCAGCGATCGTCTCTGCCGGAATCATCCTTCCGTATAAACCCACTTCACGGGTTTCGGATATCGACCAGATTTTCGATCCGAAAACCCGCGATTATATTTCCCAGACCCTCAAGACGGAATACGCCCAGTCGAAAATCTCCGTTTACGTGGTCGCCATGGATAGGACCGAAAAAGGCGAGGAAACCACGACCGCCAACCAGTTGCGGGACAAATGGATCACCGATCCGATGGGCATGATCATCCTCTTCACGCGCGTTTCAGATAAAATTTCGATCAGCCTAACCCCAGCCGCTTTTAAAGTCGTTGCCGCTGGCGGCAAGATTCAGCTTGTTGCCAACAAAATCGACGAATTCAATGAGGCAGGCCCTTCCCGAGGCATGCCGATGGTAACGAATCTGCTTCTAGATCGGGTTCGCCCGGACCGGAAGTCAGTGGTTGTTATCCAAGAGCGGGACGTGCCGGTCGCGCTCATTTTGGTGCCAATCTGCGTCGTCCTAGCAATCGCAGGCGTGGGGATGTTCAAGCTTTACCAGTTGATGGTGGTGAAAAACGTCTTCACCCCGGTGTATGAGTTAAAAAGCCCACCGATTAAGCCAATCCTCGGATCGAGCATTGGCGGAGTCAACACCGCGGAGGCGAAATATTAGATTCGGGAGAGCGCAACTTCTCGCTCCATTGTGGGTTGCTCTTGGGGGCAATTAACCTTCCCCCGAGATTAACTTTTTCATGACCAAACTTCCCATAGTTTTCGGCGGTCTCGCCGCCGTTGCGCTTGCCGCTGGTGCTATTTTCTACAATAGCCACTCGTCTTTGACGGCAACAGCCCCGGCGGATGGGCGCGCACCGTCCGCAAATGCAAAAATCGCTCTGGGGGAAGC
>JBBRPA010000081.1:0-9039 GCA_038228695.1 Chthoniobacterales bacterium | reverse complement strand
CCAACTCCTCGCCCACCTCGGCCTCCAGATCCCCCGTCACTCCAAAATCATCGAAAATGTAGTGCCGAAAATCCACTGAAAAACCCCGCAAACCCGCATGGTTGCGAGATCGACCCTCTCAAACTGCGGAACTTGGGTTAGCGCCCGTGCGCAGCTCAAGACTGACCGCAAATCCGTCAACGGCGGAGAGACCAGCATCCAGAGCGGAACCCTGCAAATCACGCTTAACGGCTCACCCGTCACCCCCGAAACCCGAACTGGCATCTGGACGGCCTACGGTCGCGACCTTGCCAGCAAAAACGTCAGCGCCGTGCAGACCGGCACCTTCACCATCGCCTTTCCCGGCGCGGGACAACCTCAAATCCTTCCGCCCGTTCTCTTCAGCACCAGTTCCACGCCGGAGCACATTCTCATCAAGGGCAAACCGTTGAATAGCGGAAAAAAAATGCCGAAGATCGAAAAAGTGGAAGCCGTCGGTAGCAAATACATCGGTTACAGTGTCGTCGTCAAAGCGGGTGACCGCGTTGTTGGCGAGACCTATGAACCGCCCAGCCTGAAGAAAGAGGCGAAATAATCTAAGGTTCCGCCTCTCTTGTTCCCAAATTGCTGAGGTTGTCCCGATAGACGGGACGTAGTTAGGATGTTAGATGTTTAGTTCCAATTTGAAGGGCGCAGCCCAAGGCACGACCCAGAACCCCTAGCGGGGGTGTTCTATCGTTGATTATTCTGAATCTCGCTCGCGACTGAATAGCTGACTCTGCAATTGAGAACTTGCCCGAAAGATTTCGCCATATAAATTGTAATCATGCTGGACTGGACCGCATGCGGAGCGGTGGAGAAGCGCGAAGACCGGGTGAGTGGTGCTTGGGTCTTTCGCGGAACTCGCGTGCTGGTGTCCGCTTTGTTTGAAAATATCGAGGATGGTGCGCGGGTGGATGATTTTCTGGAGTGGTTTCCTGGTGTGACGCGGCAGCATGTTGAAACGGTGTTGGAACACGCGAGCCAGAGTCTCGCGGCATGAGGATTTTATTCGACCAAGGCACCCCGGTTCCCTTGCGTCGCAGTTTGAATGTTCACGAAATTTCCACGGCCGACGAGTTGGGCTGGAGCACATTGTCCAATGGAAATGTGATCGCCGAAGCTGCGAATAAGGGTTTTGATTTACTGATTACGATCGATCAGAATTTGCGGTATTAGCAAAACCTTAAACATAGAAAAATCGCGATTCTGGTTTTGCTAACGACGAGTTGGCCGAGAATCCAACGTATCTTGGATCAGGTGATCCTAAAAGTGAATCAAATGGCGGTCGGTTCCTCCAAGGAAATCGTTATTCCTTAGATAAAACTTTACTCCGCCGTGAGTGCGGCGCGGTCGTCGGCAAACTCGCTTTTCTCGATGAAATAATCGTAGCCGCCAGGGTAGCTCTTGATCGTGCCGTTGTTCACGTGGATAACGCGGTTGGCCAACTTGCGAATGAAATGCACGTCGTGACTAATGAAAACTAACGTTCCCGCGTAAGCTTCTAGCGCTAGGATCAACGACTCGACGGTGTGAATGTCGAGGTGGGTCGTCGGTTCGTCCATCAGCAGGAGATTCGGCGGATTGACGAGAAATTTGATCAGGTTGAGTCGGCTTTTTTCCCCGCCGCTCAGGACTTTGGTTTTCTTGTAGATGTCGTCCTTGCGGAAAAGAAACGAGCCGAGAATGCCTCGGGCATCATCCTCGCGAAGCTCGCCGTTCGAGGCCAGCACTTCTTCGATGATCGTCGCATCGGGATTAAGCGTGTCGGCGCGGTATTGCGAAAAGTAGCCGATGACCGCGTTGTGCCCTAGATTGCGGTTGCCTTTTTGAAATTCGAGGATGCCCGCAAGAATTTTCAGCAGCGTTGATTTGCCCGCGCCGTTTGGGCCGACTAACACCGTGCGCTCGCCGCGCTCGATAGTTAGATCGACCCCGCTGTAAACCTTGTTCTCGCCATAAGCCTGATGGATTCCTTCGAGTGAAATGGCGCGCTGTCCACCCCGCGGCGGTTCGGGAATGTGGAAGCGGAACGGTTTCTTTGGAGGGAGTGGTTTTTCGATTTTATCCATCCGCTCAATTTGCTTGATCTTGCTCTGAGCTTGGGAGGCTTTGGAGGCGACTTGCCGGAAGCGATCGTAGAAATCCTGGAGGTTCTCAATCTCCTTCTGCTGGTTTTTAAAAGCGGCGAGTTGCTGGTCATAGGCCGCCTCGCGCTGTTCGAGAAAAGCGGTGTAATTGCCCGTGTAAGAAAACAACCGGCGGTCGGCAATATCGTAAATCTTTTCTGCCAAATCATCCATGAACTGGCGATCGTGGGAGATCATCAACACGGCCCCGGAGTAGGACTTCAAATGATTTTGCAACCAGAGAAGGGAGACGAGGTCGAGATGGTTAGTCGGCTCATCGAGCAAGAGTAAATCGGGCTCCATCGAGAGCAGTCGCGCGAGGTGAGCGCGCATCACCCAGCCGCCGGACATTTCCCGTGCTGGACGCTCGAAACTGGCCTCCTTGAATCCGAGGCCTCGGAGCATTTTCTTCGCTTTCACCTCAATTTGCGGATCGATCAACGCCTCATGTTTTGCGTGGGCCTCGAGATATTGGGCTGTGTCCACCGTGCCCGCCTTCTCGAGCTGGCCAAGCGTCGTTTCGAGCGCCTGAATTTCCCCGGCGCGCCCAGTAGCCACTTCGAGGACGGTTTCGTTGCCGATCGGCTCGGATTCCTGCGGGAGATAACCGATCATGGTCCATTCGTCGCGTTCGATCGCACCAGCGTCGGCGTCGTTTTTGCCGAGAATAACGGAAAACAGGGTGGACTTTCCCGCGCCGTTGGGGCCGACGAGGGCGACCCGTTCGCCGTAATTGACTTGGAGATTGGCGCCCTCGAACAAGGTGCGGCCGCCGACGGAAAGTTTCAGATCGCGAATGGTAAGCATGGGACGGGGACGATAGGGGAATGGGGAGAAACCGGAAAGCTGAAACTTGCAGCCTGAAGAGGAAGACTTTTCCCTTTGGCTTAGAGGCTGCCAGTGGCGTAATTTAAAGCGGCCATGAAATCCAATCAGCCCAGGGACAATACTCCGCATCTAATCACGGATCACACCGGCATCGTGGCCATTCAGCCGGTTGCGGAGGGTGAGCGCGTGGAGATCGCCTTCGATCCGGCGCAACTATCCGATGATGACATCCGCCACATCGCCCTGGAGCACATCCATCCTGTTGCAACGGGCGTGCAACATTTTGTACTCCGGCTTGATGGCGAGGCGTGCGAGGCAGCGGCCGCGAAATTGGAGAAACGCATTCAAAAAGTTCCCGGCGTGCGTCGTGCCACGGCGACTTACATCGGGCGCGTGCTTTGCCTCACCTTCGATTCATCCGTATCGCCCGAAGCGACCGTGATGGAGGGCGTCCGCGCGGCCGGGGCCAAAGTCGGGCCGCTCAAAGCCGGAGCCCGCAACACCTTTTGGAAACGTGTCCGCACGGGTGATCTGAATGAGGAAATCTCGGTCGCCGTGGGGTTATTGTTTTTGGTTGGAGCTCTCTTTACTCATCGGAGTTTTGGTTTGGGAATGGTGACTAACATTCTCTACGTCGGCGCTTACATTTTTTGCGGCCAAAATGGTGTCCGTTCGGCCATCGCTTCGTTGCGGGAAAAGACATTGGATGTCGATGTTTTGATGGTGTTAGCAGCTCTCGGAGCGGCGGTGGTCGGTTCGCCGTTCGAGGGTGCGTTGCTCTTGTTTCTCTTTAGTTTTTCCAATGTTTTGCAACGTTACGCGCTCGAACGCACTCAGCGAGCCATCGAATCGCTCCTAACCTTACGCCCGGACCGGGCTTTGAAAAAAACTAGCACTGGAACGGAAGTCGTCGCGGTTGACTCGCTCGTGCCCGGCGATGTCGTGGTGGTGCGTCCCGGAGAATTACTGCCCGTCGATGGCCTAGTCGCCGAGGGTACTAGCAGTATTAATGAGTCGAGCCTGACCGGTGAATCCATGCCCGTCGGGAAAACAGTTGGTGCGAATGTTTTCGCAGGCACGCTCAACCAGACTGGCGCAATTGAAATAACGGTCACCAAAAAATCCGAGGACTCCACTTTGGCGCGGATGGTGAAAATGGTCGCCGAGGCGCAAGCGGAGAAATCTGGCACGCAGCGTTTCCTCGAAAAGGCCGAGCAAGGTTACGCCGCTGGAGTGATCGGCTTGACGATATTAGTTTTTCTCGTTCCGTGGTTATTGGCACATGAAGCATTCGCTGTCGCTTTTTATCGCGCCATGACGGTGATGGTCGTGGCCTCGCCGTGCGCTCTGGTTATTAGTACTCCGGCCACCGTGCTCTCCGCCATTGGCGGTGCGGCCCGGCGCGGCATTCTCATCAAGGGTGGTGCGCATCTGGAGATGGCTGCGAAAGTGAGCATCGTAACTATCGATAAAACCGGTACTCTAACAACGGGGAAGCCGACCGTGACCGATGTCATTCTCCCTTCTGGTTCGATCGCCGTGGCGGATGGTTCGCTTCCCGCCGAGGCCACGCAACTTCTCTCGATTTGCGCTGCGCTGGAAGCGAAATCGGAGCATCCTCTAGGTACTGCCATCGTCACCGGGGCCAAGAAACTTAGCTTGGTGTTGCCCACGGCCACGGCGTTCCAATCCACACCCGGCAAAGGGGCCGAGGCCGACATCGATGGTATACGCTATGTCGTCGGCAGCGAACGACTTTTCCGTGAACTCAACGCCACGGGTATAGCTGGATTCCAAGGGCCTTCCGCGAGTCTGCAAAATGCGGGTAAGACCTGCATTTGGATGGGTGAACGGCAGGGAAATACGGTTGTAGCTCGGGCCGTCTTTGCGCTGGCCGATACGCTGCGTCCCGAAGCGAAATTACTTACCCAACAACTCCACGCCCTCGGCATTCAAAAAGTTGTTATGCTCACAGGAGACCAAAAGGGAGTAGCCGCCGCCATCGCCGCCGAGGCGGGTGTCGATGAGTTTCGCGCTGAACTCTTGCCCGAGGACAAAGTAACCGCCATTCGCGAACTCAAAAAAGAAGGAACCGTCATGATGATCGGCGACGGCGTGAACGACGCCCCGGCCCTCGCCACCTCGCATCTCGGCGTGGCGATGGGGGCCGCTGGAACCGATGTGGCGATGGAAACGGCCGACGTCGTTCTGATGGGCGACCGCCTCGAAAATATTGCCACTCTGTTAGGAACCGCGCGCCAGGCGAAACGTGTCCTGATTCAGAATCTCGTCTTTGCGGGGGGTGTCATTCTAGTCCTCATCATCTCCGCGCTCGGCTTTAAACTAGCATTGCCCATCGGCGTCATCGGCCACGAAGGCAGCACGGTGCTAGTCTGCTTAAATGGTCTTCGGCTGCTGATTTACAAAACGAGTGCCCGCTAGCGAACTCCCGCCACTTGAAATCCTTCGGCTTCTAGCAAGGCACGGATTTTTGCTGGTTGATCGCCCTGAATTTCGATGCGGCGGTTTTTCACGGTGCCGCCGCATCCGCACGCGGCGCGGAGTTTTTTCGCCACCCTTTCGATAACGCTTTCAGGCAGGTGCGTCGCGAAATCTTGGATCACGACGACGGTTTTTCCACCGCGATGGGCCGTTTCCCGTTGGAGCACGACGCGTCCCATTTTCCACTCTGGATCGACCGGCGTCGGTGCTTGGGCGGGGCCCGCAGGCAAATCGCCAATGGTTAGATCGGCGAACGGTTGGTGCGTGGCCGGCTGAGCAGCGCCATCGGTTGGCAGGCGATCGGAATGGGTGCGTTTCATAACTTCTAATGCAGCGTGGTGCGGAGCCGAATCTCGACCACTTTGTCTAGGGTAGAGATGGATCGAAGAGCGGCGAGCGCCTGATTCGTGGTGAGTTCTGGACTCAGAAGGACGACTTTACCTGCGTTGCAACTGTGCTTCCACGTGGTGGCCCGCCCGGAGGCGGTGGCCTGCAAGCGAGCGTGAATCCCGGATGTGATGATCGCGTCTTCCATCAGGGAAGGGGGGGAGTCGCTCAGGTTCGGGCGGTTAACGGGCGTCAGGCTCCACTCGTGGCTCGAGATTTGGGCAACTCGCCAGCCAGCAATGGCGTCGGGCAACTCTGCGGCACGTCGCGAGGAGGGCGGAGTGGGTGCGGTCGGGAGGGGCGTCGGTGGCAGTGTGGAAATCTGCGCGGTAGGAGAGGGAACGGCTGGTGGGGGCGTGGATTTCGCGGCTACAACCGGAGTAAGCGTTTTTGCGTTCTCGAGCACTGGCCCACGGGCGGCAGGCGGAGGGAGCGGTGCGGGGGGCGAAGTGGTCGGTGGCGTCTGGCAACCGGCCAGCAGCAACAACAAGCAGGAGAATTTGCGAATGGACGCTTGGCGGTGCGTTGGACTCGTGGTTACCATGAAAACGTCATGCAAGGATGTTCGAAGTTGAAAGTCGCGGCGCGCAATGTTTTACACCTGACCGCAGGTTACGCCATTTTATTCACGTTCACCGCGTGTGATCAAGTCGTGCGGAAACATGACGCCAAGCAGCTTGCCGAGGCGGCGGATGCGAACCGGCGGGGCGACTACGTGACCGCGCTCACGTTTTACGAGGCCGGTCTCGACGATACAACGGCCTCAGCGGATACGCATTTCCAGATGGCGCTGATCTGCGAAACTAAACTCCACGATCCGCTGGCCGCGCTTTTCCATTTCCGGCGTTGCTTGCACATTAATCCGAAAGGGACCCATGCGAACGAGGCGCGCAAATCCTGCGAACGCCTCGAACCGATGGTGGTGACCGCCCTCTCGAAGGAAAGTATGTTCTCGAAAACGGATGCGGTGGCGTTGAAAAACGAAAATCAAAACCTCCGCAAACAAATCGTCCAACTCAAGGTCCAGTTCGCTGCCATGCCGCGCCCGACTCCGGACAAAAACGCCCGCAACACCGCGCCGGATCCCGACTTAGTGAAAAAAATGGGCGGTCGCACTTACACTGTCGAGCCGGGGGACACGCTTGAGAAAATCTCCCGAAAAATTTACAAAGACAAATCCCGCATCCGCGATATCCAAGACGCGAACATTAACAATCTGCCAAACCCGCGCAATCTACAGGTAGGTCAGGTCCTCATTCTGCCGCAGTGACGCGCAGACGGTAGTTGCGAACCTGCTCGCAACCTTCGCGACCCGGGAAGTTAGATTTGGGCTTCCGCTTTTCTAGCAATTCAAAATGGGTTCCAAAAAGCGCGTCGAGTTCGTCCTCGGTCACCGGAAAGGGAGGCCCCGGTTCGTGGTCAGGATCGAGATAGAATATGGCGCTGAGTTCGCCTCCGGGTTTCAGGGCGGAGCGGACGGCTTGCACATAGCGCTCCCGATCTGAGGGGTCGATCGCGCAAAAGCAGGTGTGCTCGAAAACGACGTCGAAAGTTCCTAACATCGAGCCAGGAAGGTTGAATAGGTTGCCGGTGGCATAGCTCTCGTTTCCGGTGGCGGGAAATTTGCGGGCGCCCTCTACGGCTGCCTCCGCGAGGTCCAGTCCAACGACTTTGTTTTCCGAAGTGGAAATGGCGCGGACATCGTGTCCAAAGCCGCATCCGAGGACAAGAACGTGGCCGTGGAAGGGTCTCTCCATAAGTAGTTCGAGCAGCGGTGGGGCGGCTGCGCCTTTGTCCCACGGAGTGTCGTTGCTTTCGTAGCGAGCTTGCCAGTCAGTCATGATGAGAAAGTTCGAGTTGAGCAGGTTTCCAGATGCAGTCCCTCTGCCTCGTCGAAGTAATCTTCTAGCGCGGTCAGACTTTGGGCAAGCCCGGAGTTGTCTCCAATGCTACCGCCATCGGCGAGTTGCGCGGCATTTTACTGAAAGGCCTCCGCATTGCCTTGCGCGACCGCGCTGATGTTGGCGAAACCATGCTAGAAAACTTTACCCAGGACGGTTCGAGGCCCTGAAAAGGTTCTCCGCGAGAGTTGCTGAGAGATCAATCTAGCTAGCAATACTCTGCAAACCGCCCAGCATTGCATGTGCCTTGCGGATTTAGTCCGATAGCTGTTCGTGCACTAGCTCGCACATCTTCAAAGTCAGCTTGTCTTTAAGTCCATAATAGACAAACTGCCCGTCTTTCTTGCGCGAGACGATGCCTGCCGTTGCCAGCAACGAAAGGTGCTTGGACACGTTTGCCTGCGTCGCTCCAACGGTGGTCACTATGTCGTTGACCGTTCGCGCCTCATGGCAGACGGCCTGCAAAATCTTCAGACGCATCGGCTCACCGAGCAGCTTGAAATGGAGCGCAATGTTTTCTAACTCCTCATCCGTCAGTGAGCGTTTCTTTTTGATAGTTGACATATGCGTTTATAGTTATACGTTCATATCACAATCGCGACTACAATGCAAATCAATGCTCTCATCTCGCCCCGCGAGTTAAACCTACTGCTGTCCCAAGGCCGTCCCGCCGAACTGCTCGACGTCCGCACGCCAAACGAATTCGCCGCTGCCCACGTTCCCGGTGCGCATCTGGTTCCCCTAGACGAACTGGACTGCGCCACATTTCTTCAACAGCGCGGTGCGGGCGACAATCCGATTTATGTCCTCTGCCAATCCGGTAGTCGCGCCAGACGGGCCATCGAGAAATTTCAGCGCGCCGGTTGCGACCGGTGCGTGCTCGTCGAAGGCGGTACGCAGGCCTGGCTGGATGCGGGCCTTCCCGTCAATCGCCGCGAAACGCAAACGCTCCCACTCATGCGGCAAGTGCAGATCGTCGTTGGGACTGCTTCGGCGGCGGGCGCGTTGTTGGCACTTGTCGTGGACAAGTGGTTCGCGCTGATTCCGCTCGTGATGGGCGGCGGTCTTTTATTCGCCGGGATTTCCGGCTTCTGTGGCCTCGCGCTGTTGCTG
Source organism: Chthoniobacterales bacterium (assembly GCA_038228695.1). GTDB lineage: Bacteria > Verrucomicrobiota > Verrucomicrobiia > Chthoniobacterales > DASVRZ01 > DASVRZ01. The sequence goes on along the minus strand of JBBRPA010000081.1, from coordinate 161 downwards.
GCAAAAATGCCTTGGAATAAGCACACCTGTCCAAAATAAGATTTAAAAGGCACTCCTGAATGGGTTGGAATGGAGGTGATGAAAAACCCAAACTTCACCCACTCAGGAGGCTGGCAATGATTTTGCGTAATGCGAGCCTGTTTAGTCAACTCCTAGGCTTG
>JBBRPA010000080.1:0-9056 GCA_038228695.1 Chthoniobacterales bacterium | reverse complement strand
GAAGAACCACCAGATGGGGTCGGTCATAAATTTTGCGGCGATGAACGACCACGTTTGGCGATGCCGCAGGAGTCTTGCCCAAGGTAATTTGGTCGTGCTGGCAGCAGTTTCTTCTGCGTCGCTTTGGATGTGGCGCAGTTCTTCTTGGCTGAGCCGCTTCTCGTTTTCCGGATCGGCGTAGAACGGCAACCACAAGCCCAGCCAGAGAAGACCGGCCAAACCGGCGATGATGAAGGTGGAGTGCCAGCCGAAACGCTCTGCGATGAATGGAATCGTGGCAGGCGCGATGATCGCCCCGACGTTGGCACCGGAGTTGAAAATACTAGTTGCGAAGGCGCGCTCCCGTTTCGGAAACCAGAGTGCCACGGTCTTGATCGCCGATGGGAAATTTCCTCCTTCGCCAAGCCCGAGAGCGACGCGGGCGAGTAAAAATCCCGGGACGCTGAAGACTAACGCATGGCCCATGGCGGCAATACTCCAAGCAGTGATCGACACGCCGTATCCAATCTTAACTCCGAAGCGGTCGATGAACCAACCAAACGCCAGCGTGCTGAGGGCGTAAGCGGCCTGGAACGCAGAATTCACCATTCCAAACTGCCCATTCGTCCAGTGCAGATCGTTATCCAAGATCGGCTTCAGGAGAGACAGAATCTGCCGGTCGATGTAGTTGATGGTGGTTGCAAAAAACAGTAATCCGCAGATCACCCAGCGGTAGTTAGAGTGTGTGACAGGATTGGCAGCGGCAGTGGAGGGGATCATATTAATTATCGAGGGTTACGAAATCTCAGTGTTTGGTTACGGATTCTCAGACTAACCTTTTGCGTCCAAACTGAATATGGAAATTACTCATTGGGGAATAGTGACTTTTAAACGTAGGAACAGACTGGAGGCGACGGTGAAGGGAACTTCCACGGAGAATGTGCCATCGTTGTTTGCTGTCGGAGGTGCCGAAGTGGGAGTCCAATCACCGGAAGTTAGATCGGCACGCTGTTCCACGACGTAAATAAGTTCCGGTGCGGTCTTGCGAAAAATAAAGGTTGCCGTTCCGCCGGAAGAAGTCAGCCGCGGCGTGGAGGGATTTGTCTCGGCTAGGGCAGGATTTCTGCCTTGGGAGTATTCGATCAGATTGTTGCTGCCGTCGTTGTCAGGATCAGCCGTAGGTAATTGCTGCGGCATCGAATAGCCGACGAGATTCGCACTGGCCCAAGCAGCGTAGGCGGTTTGGATAGTTAGCACGAGGCTCTTTGAATCTGAGCCGGCTGTATTTGTCGCAGTGATTGTCACATTGAAGGATCCGCTGACTTCGGTTGTTCCCGAGATGAGTCCCGTGGATGGTGTGATCGTGAGTCCTGTAGGGAGGCCGGTGGCGCTGTAACTGTCGGGCGAATTGTCCGCAACAATCTGGTAGCTGAATGCTGTTCCAAAAGTCGTCGAGGCCGCGAGGGAACTAGTGATCACCGGCGAAAGCAGATACCGATCAAAAAAACCGAAGGTGGGTGGTCGAACGTCAATCGGATTGGCGGGTGTTCCTCCGTTGCCCTCGTCGTAAAGGCCGTAGGAATGGAGTCCGTTCGGCACCATGACAACGCCCTTCACAACGTTCCCTGCGTTTTGCAGAGTGGCTTTGAGGGCGTAGTTTTTTGAGGGCATTACTTCCAAGTCCGCATCGCCATGGCACAAGAGAAGTGGGGCGGCTCCAATGTTAACAGAATGTCGGATGGCAGGCGACGCATCCAGATAGTAGTTAGGAGTGCCTGCGTAGTCCATCGTTCCGATTACGCCGGGAACCTTGGAGCCGCTGAACTGGCTCATATTATGGTAGTCGGGAATGCTAACCGCACCGTAGAAGTTCGACGCACAGGAGACACTGCTCGAGAACGTGCCGTTCCCATCAAAACTATCGGTGGGTTCCAAGGCATTGCCATCGGACAGTACCACCGATCCGGATCCAGTGGTCGCGAGCATCGCGGCCTCGTTTCCTCCCCAAGAGAAGCCAATCACGCCAATCCGGTTTGGATCGATGTTATATGTAGCCGCGTTTTTACGCAACCAGCGCACAGCGGACTTGGCGTCCCTGATGTTTTCGGGCCAGGCTTGGCTCCAACGTCCGTTGGTTTTAAAAGTTCTTTTATAGTTAATACTAAAAGCCACATATCCACGACTGGCGAAATCCATTCCCGTTCCGACCTCGCGATTCTGAATCTTGTCCCCATCGCTGCCGCCCCCACCGTGAATGATGATTACGGCAGGCCGCGGCGACGCGGGCATCGGATCTGGGAGATAAAGGTCGCCACCGGCAGAGGAAGCTGGATTGGAGCCGCCGGGATATCCCGTGCCGGTGAGCGAGACATACATAATGTTTTCCAGAGGCAGGGAAGAGGTGTAGGAAATCGCGGGCGATGTAATGTTAGCAGGCAGGTCGATGGTGGCGGTCGCAGTGGCACCCGAACCCATTCCGCCGACGCCGGTAATGGTGACCGTTGGTGGCGATACATAGTTGCTACCGTTGCCAGTGAGCGTGATCCCCGTAATCATACCGTTCGTGACCGCAGCCGTGCCTTTCGCGTCGCTACTATCGGTTACAGTGCTTGAAAATCCGCCAGTAAAAATCACTGTCGCTCCCGAGACGTAGCCGCTTCCGCCGTTGGTCACGGTGACCGCCGTCACTCGGTTAACACTGACCGGACCCCGCACGCCGCCTTGCGAATAGACGCGGAATTTGGCCGCGTTACTGGTGATGGAATTGGCCCCCCGGGTGACAATTACATCGTAGTTTCCAGAATCAGATGGTTGGGCGGAACTGACAGTATAGGTAGGACCTGTTGCGTCCGTTATGGCGGTTCCATCTTTGCGCCATTGATACAATAACTGGGCAGTGCCAGAGGCGGCGACGGTGAAGGTTCCGCTTCGTCCCATGATGACCGATTGGTCGAGCGGTTGGGTCGTGATGGCGGGATCACCCACGGCGAAGTCCGAGATTCGAACGTTGTCGATTGCGGTTGCGGTCGAATTCGCTGTGCCGCTTACTTTGGAAATCCGCCAGTCCAACCAAAATTCCTGACCGGGTGCGACGCTCAAGCCGGTGATCGTTTTTGTCACGTAGTTCCAGTTGTCTGGGACGGATGAGGTCGTCGAGTTTGATACCGCGTTCGTGGTTGCGCTTATCCAACCGGTCGGAATTCCGGCCAGAGAACCGCCACCGGCGGTGAAGGTTCGATACAGAAGATCGAGATTGTTCGTTCCACTCGCCGATGTGCCATGGACAATGGCGTAGGCGGATGCTCCGGAACCGCTGCCGCTGAATGAGACGACCGGAGCTGAGGTATAACCACTGCCGGGGTTAGTCACCGTGATGGCGACGACCGCGCCGCCGGAAACCGTAGCGCTAGCGATTGCGCCAGTGCCGCCGCCGCCGGTGAAGGTGACTGTTGGCGGAGTGGTCGATGAATAGCCGCTGCCCCCAGCGGAAACGCCCACGTCGGCGATGGCGCCGGTGCTACTCTCGGTGAAGCCAAAGCGAATCTCGTAGGTTACGGTTAGACCGGTGATGGTGCTACTGGTGTTGTTGACAAAGGACAGCCCAAAGTTCACCGGACCGATCGTAGTGCCGTTTGGCATTCCAGCGATGGCCCGGTAGGTCGAAGTCGGGGTGTTGTTATCAAAGTGCTGTGCGAAACTATATAAGGTTCCGGAGGTTGTATTGTTAGGAAATGCGTAGGATGCCTCGATCGTGGAGTAGGGAGTGTTATCGGCCAGTTTGCCTGATCCGGAAGGGCCCGGGCCTTTCCGCGCATACCATCCGGGCAGGGTGGAATTATCCGTCCAGAGCGGACTTCCGGACGCCGGAAGGGTGTTGAACTTTTGCTCGTAAACGCCGGTCGCAGATACTTGGTTGAGGCCGGGCACCCCGTTGACAATGGCAATCTGGGAGTGTCCGGAATGAAATCCGATGAGCAAAAAGAAGAGCGGCCATTTCCTCATTTCGAAGTCTTGCCTCCCAAATGTTGGTCAAAAAAACCGAGGATGAGAGGACGCAAATCGCGCTGACTTGGCTGTAAATCAAAGGTGTGTGGGGCGCCCGGAATGATGACCAGTTCATGCTTTGCATTGACCTTGGTCAAAGCGTCTGACAATGCCTGACTCTGAGTGAGCGGGACGGTTTGATCCGCGGTGCCGTGAACGATCATGATCGGAGGTGCAGCAGCATGCACGTAGGTGACGGGCGAGGCCTTGACGTAGAGTTCCGGTGCTTCCTCACGTGTTTTCGCGAACATCTTCATATCGTGGTAATTCATCAGGTCCACCGCGCCGTAGAAATCGATGGCGCATTTCACCTCGCTCGACACCCCGGGATACAGCTCCTCTGGTTCAAATCCATCTTGCGGGCGGGTGAGTGCTAACATCATGGCGAGATTCCCACCTGCCGAGGAACCAATTACTCCGATGCGATCGGGATCGATCTGCAATTTTTCGGCCTCCGAGCGCAGCCAGCGAATGGCCGTTTTGGCGTCGATGAGGGATTGAGGCCAGGTCACTTGGCCGGGGAGACGGCGCAGTTTATAATTGATGCTGACCGCGACGAAACCATGCTGGGCGAGCGTTCCGGCAATGTTAACTTCCCGCTTGCGGGCTTTGTCGCCGTCGTTAAAGCCACCTCCGTGGATGACGATGACTGCGGGGAAGCGGCTGCCCAACGCAAGTTTGTCCGGGTAATAGATGTCGGCTTTTTCCTTACGACTCGCGGGCAGGAAAGCAACATCGCGCTCAACACGCACCCCCGGCGGGATGGGGATGCTCGGTTTAGCTTCAGAGCCTTCGTCCGGAACTTCTTGAGAGACTGCGTTGCAGACGAGCGTCAGTAAAATGAGGAGGGGCGTCCGGAGATTCATAGGTTTGGTTTGTCGAAAAAATCTGCGATCGAGTAGCAGCGCTCGTTGAGCGGCTTCATCGCGGAAAGGAGGTCTGAGTAAGGCTCATAACGCGAAGAGACGATTCCTTTGTTGCTGTCGCGATTGGAGGGATCGGTCTTTTTGTCGTCGGGATCGTTGTCGCTGTATTTAAACCAGTGCCAGCCAACGCAGACGCGAGATTCGAGCAGGGCGAGCGTGAAATTTTGATAGAACAATCCGCGCTCCGCCTGGGTGCGAACCAACCAACCGGCGCCGCCCGTGTTGGGCATGCCGCTGTCCGCACCTTTCGCATACCATTCCGTAATCAAACTGGGACGGCCGGATTCCTTTTCCCACATGGCTAGCTTTTTCGGGTCGGGAGTCCAGGCGCGATAATAGTTCACCGAGACGACATCGAGATACGGACCGCAAGCGCGAAAGATTTCTGGCATGGCCAGCGTGTCATCTTTTTGCGAATGAAACCGGGAACCGAGATAGAGATGATTTGGATCCGCCTTGCGAATCGCTGCGGAGACAGGCTTGTAGTAACGTTCGACGACGAGCGCTAGGAAATCTTGCGAATCCTGCTCCGTGATGTCATCGAGACTGGCTTTCGCTCCATGGCGGGTGCGAAGCCATTCCCATGCTGCGTGGTAGCCCGCCTCGTTGGGGGGCAAGGTTAGGAAGTTCTTCAGGGCGGCGCGCGTCAAGGGCAGTTCATTATCGGAGAAATGGCCGAGCAACCACGGATCGTCTTTCGTCTCCGCTAGTTTCTGCGCATACTCCTCGCAAAATGGCTCCCACTCTGGATCAAAGACAAAGATGCAATCGTTCAGATATCCGGTATGGCCCGGCTGCTGATAGGTGCCGCCGCGTTGTTTCCCGTAGCTGGCCATGAAGGTCCACAGCTTAGTGGTTACGAGACGGGGAGAAACGGTGGAGATCAGTTCGTTCTCGGTCCACGATCCAGTGCCGTTGAATCCCGCTGAGGCTAACATTTTGGCTGTGCTTTCCGCCCATTGGGTTTCGCTTCCGAACTTGTTCTGCAACGTATCGGCACCAGTATCGGTGGGGTTTTGGCGGACGGAAACAACGCCTTTGTTGATGAACAATCCGCCCGAGGGGTCTATTAGCCACCAGCGGCCGTTGATTTTTTCTGTCCGAAAGAATCCGGAGGGGCGCACGCTGCGATCCGTCAAGCCGCCGTAAGGAGTCAGCGGCCCGTCGATCGGCGCTTCGGCCAATGCGGGCAGATCGGCGAGGGTGCGAGTGGGAAAGGATTTCCATTCCTTACCGGGTTTGCTGGCGGCCTCCACGACATGGTTTATGGCAGGTAGAGGGTCTGCAGCGCTGACGGGAAATTCCGAAACAAGCAACAGAGACAAAACAGGCAAAAGGGAAATGCGGGGAAACATGGATTCGCGCCTTTGCGCCTTCGTAACTTCGGGCTGTCCTGAGAGGTTGTCGCCTCACGAGAACTCGTGATCTATTTCCCGGAGGCTTTCGTGACCTCAAATGATCCCGAGAGAGCGGTCTCAACCGAAGAAGATCCGATTTCTACCTCGAAAACACCGGGCTCGACGACCCACTGGGATTGCTGGTTCAGAAGTTCCATGTCGCGACTGGTGAGAGAAAAAGCGATCCGCTTCGACTCGCCTGCCTGCAGGTGAACCCTCTCAAAACCCCGCAAGACTTTTTCGTAGGTAATAACGCTGCTTAGGACATCGCGGAGATAGAGTTGAACTACGGTATCGCCATCGCGATTTCCGGTGTTTTTTACGGAGCAAGAAATTTGCGTCTGTCCGCCGGCGTCGAATTTCCGCGGTGCAATTTCCAGATTGGTGTAAGAAAACGTCGTGTAACTCAAGCCGAAGCCGAAAGGATAAAGCGGCCCTTCCGCCATCGTATTTCCCATGTCATTCGGGTCTGGTTTTTTTCCCATTCCAGCTTGGCTGGCTGGTTTTGCGGGAAAGTTAAATTCGAGTTGGCCGACTGTTTTCGGAAACGTGACCGGCAGCTTCCCGCCCGGATTGTAATCGCCAAAAATGACTTCGGCCACGGCCTGTCCACCTGTCTCGCCGGGGAACCACGCCTCGAGGACGCTAGGAACGTCCTGCTGGATGCGATTGATGCTGGCGGGCCGCCCATTCATGAGAACCGCGACAATTGGTTTTCCCTTGGCGATGAGCGCATCGACCAATGCGTTTTGGTAGCCGGGCAGTTCGAGGGACGTTCGCGTTTTGCTTTCGCCCACCGTGTCCGAGGAATCTCCCAGGACGACCACGACGACATCGGCCGTAGCTGCGGCCTGCGTAGCTCGTTGGATGGAAGCGGCTGTCTCTGTGTCCGGCGGCTGGGGCAAAAGTTCCGAGGTGGGCCAACTGGCGTAGGTTGCATCGCAGCCTTTTTCATATTTCACTTGGAGCTTACTTCCGGCGATCTTTTTGATGCCGTCGAGGACGGACGTGACTTTTCCGCCAAAGGAACCGTAGCGATTTTGAGAGACGTTGATTTCAGTGGCGTTGGGCCCGCAGACGAGCAGGGTTCCGGCTTTTCGGGAAAGAGGGAGGATGTCGTTTTGGTTTTTCAGGAGCACAATCGACTCGCGCGCCGCCTGCAGGGCGAGTTGCTGATGAGTTGGGCTATGCACAATGGCGTCCGCCGCCTCCGGGTTGATCACAAACGGACGGTCGAAGAGTCCGAGGGCAAATTTTACCCGCAGGACATCGCGCACCCGATCATCGACTACGGCCGGGGAAAGTTTGCCCTCTTTGAGCAATTCCCGAACGGGCAGAATGAAATTTGCTGGCGAATTGAACTCTGTCCGCACATTGCCGCCGGCTTCGAGAAACTGACGGCAGGCATCCGCGTAATCGGTTGCGACTCGATGTTTGCTCCAAAGATAACTAACCGCGTTACTGTCACTCACAACATATCCGCGGAAACCAAAACGCGTCCGCAGGTAGTCCGTGAGCAGAAGATGACTCGCCGAGACGGGAACGCCATCGTAATCGTTATAGGAACTCATCACCCCGAGGATTCCAGCGCGGCGGATAATGTCTTCAAAAGGCCGGAGGTAAAGTGTCTCCATCTCTCTCGGTGAGACATGTGGATCGGTTCGCGCTTCGCCATCCCGTCCGCCCTTTGGGATGCTGTAGATTGCGAAATGCTTGGCCGTGGACGCCACGCCCTCTGCCATCAATCCCGTGGCTTGGCGAACACCCATCTCGGTGACTAAAAATGGATCCTCGCCGTAACACTCGACCACCCGGCCCCAGCGTGGGTCTCGCGCGAGGTCGAGAATCGGTGAGTAGATGTTAGTATAGCCGAGAGCCTTGGCTTCGCGTCCGGTGACGCGTCCGATTTGACCGGCAAGATCCTTGTTCCAAGTCGCGCCGATGCCTAGTTCGGCTGGGAAGTTAGTCGAATTCCAGTGGCAAACTCCGCGAATGCCTTCGTTCGTAAAATCAACGGGAATGCCGAGGCGGGTTTTTTCCAAAAACCATCGCTGCACGGTGTTGAGGGCACGCGCGTGGTTTGAGGCTGGCCAGGTGTTGGAGTTGATCGGCGTCTTCTCGCGCCAGTCGGAGACGCCGTTGAGGTGTTCGTCGATATTGCCGATGCCGTCTTTCCAGATTTCCGTATCCCAACCAGGAGTGGGCAGTTCATCTTTCAGCACCCGTCGGAAACCGTAGAGAGTCGCCAGTTGACACGTTTTCTCCTCAATCGTCATTTGACTAAGGAGATCCTCGACGCGGCGATTAACCTCCGCCGCAGGATCTTCGTAAACGTCTTTGCGGCCGTTTTTATTTAGATCGAGCCAGCCATCTCTTTCGATTGGCGCGGTATGAATACCGAGAGGAAAAAGCGTGAAAAAAGCGACCAGGATCCAATCCCGGCAGCTATTACTTCGCACCTTTTTCTGCTTCGAGTTTAAGGAAGGCTTCGGCATAACGCTGTCCCAAAATGCGCTGAGAGCGGGCGTCGAAATGCGTTCCGTCGCCGATATCCGTCAACCCCTCCGCACCATTGCTGTCCAAAATAAATTGAGAGCGGATGGTTGAGTCAGTTTTTGAGGGGGTGGTGAGGTATTTTGCCGGTTTTTTGGAGTTCCGGTTGGGGGGTGTTGGTTAGTTGAGTTCATCGGCTGCTGTCCAAGATGAGTTC
>JBBRPA010000079.1:0-9422 GCA_038228695.1 Chthoniobacterales bacterium | reverse complement strand
CACCTTCTACAACCCTTCCAGACTTCATTCCTCCCTCGACTATCAATCGCCTCTGGACTTTGAACACAACCTCAACCAGTCTCTAACCATCAACCAAATCTAACACCTTATCCGTGTCCGTGTTTTCGAGGCCAGATCAAACCGTCAAAGTCCCAGAACCAAACGTAATATCGCCATTGACGGAGTTGATTTCCGCAAACGGATTGGGCGGCGTCCCATTGTTGGCAGCAAAAGTAACAGGTGCGTTAATTGTAACCAGCCCAGAGCTCTGGTTTTCAACCTTGGCCTGCACGCCGCCGTTGTCGAAGAGCGAGATGCCGAACCCACCCGAATTATTAGTCGTCCAAGGCGATGTGCCCGTCCAAAGTAATTTGTTAGTGTTGTAACCTTGGTTGACGGTATTCGTGGTGCCTGCGGAGCCGGAAAAAGTGTAAGTCCCGTAAGTGGGCTGGGCGCCGCCCCAGTTGGCGTTATCGCTCCAGTTAAAAGGGCTGCTGCCGCCACCGGTCCAGGTATTGCCGGCAAAGGCTGAACTTGGAGCGACATAATTAAGCGCGAATATAGAAACCAAGGCGAGCGCTTTTGCGATCGAGACTGGTGTATTGCTGCGTTCGCAAGAAGCCTTGCGGAGTTTAGACGAGATTTCTTCTGAGGAGAGGACACGGAGTTTCATAATGAGGAATGTTGAGGAGTTGGAAAGAGTTGAGGAAACTCTAGGTGTAAATAACTAACACTGTGCTGGCCGTTGCCTAGCGGTCTTTTCTTGGACAGTTTAACCCATGTTCGTTGCGTGCTAGGAATGGCGTTTCGCGCCTATGAAATGGAGCTGCGGGCAAGATGCCCTTTGCGACAGGCAGGATGGCTATCCTACCCGAGAGCCAAGGGATGCGTGCCGGGTTAAGATTCGGCGGTGCCCATCGCAGCGAGCATTTCGCGGACGGCGGTCTCTAGGCCGACGCTGATGCTACGCGAGATGATGGAGTGGCCGATGTTCAACTCGGTCAGCCCGGGGATTTTTAGGATTTGGACGATGTTAACGTAGTTGATGCCGTGCCCGGCGTTGACGATGAGTTTTTTGCGTTGCGCGAGCTGGGAAGCGTCGATCAGGCGGGCGAGTTCGGTTTTTTGAGCTTTGCCGAGGGCGTTAGCGAAGGCGCCGGTGTGGAGTTCGACCATTTCGGCGCCCAACTCAGCGGCCGCTTCGATTTGGCGATGCTCGGGGTCAATGAAAAGGCTGATGCGGACGCCGGCGGATTGCAATCGCTTGATGGTGGGTTCGAGGGCGCGGCGATGTTTGACGCAGTCGAGGCCCCCTTCCGTGGTGATTTCCTGGCGGTTTTCGGGGACGAGGCAGACGTCGTCGGGCTGGATGCGAAGGGCGAAGTCGAGGATTTCCTTGGTGTTGCCCATTTCGAGGTTGAGCTTCGTCATGAGGCTGTGGCGGAGTTGGCGAACGTCCTCGTCTTGGATGTGGCGGCGGTCGGCGCGGAGGTGGATGGTAATGCCATGTGCCCCGGCGCGTTCGCAAGCGGAAGCAGCTTCGAGGAGGCGCGGCTCCGCATTGGGATGCGCGAGCATGGTGGCATAGCGGGCCTGCCGAAGGGTGGCCACGTGGTCGATGTTGACGCCGAGTTTCATGGGAAAAGCAGCGTAGCGCAAAATGGGGAGGATATTCGGAAAAAATTTGCCGACGTTTCCGTTTTCGCCAGTTTCGATAGGAATTGTTGGCTCGAGCGAAGTCGGCGAGGTCAGTTCATGATAAATTTTCCCGCCAAGGTAAGGCAAGATGGCTGACGCGGCTCTCTTGGCTAATGCTTCACCTCGCTCGAAAAAGCGCCGTCACGTCACCTCTTGAACTTTTTGGCAAGGGCAGCGGCGCGTGCCGCCTGCTTTTTGACATCTTCCAGTGCCTTCGCATAGGCCATAGGCATCTCAAGCGGAGTAGCGGGCGGGGCCGTGAATGTATAGGAGTGAACAACACTGCCGAACCTCGCGGCTACGGGCAGCGTGCTCTCGAGCCCGATCCACGCCTCCCAAGGATCTCCCCCCCCGGCTTTCACATAATGCCGACATTGCTGGTCCCCGATCTTCGCCATGTCTTTATACAAACTTGCGCTGAGCCAATCCAAGCCGGGGAAGCCAGGCGACTCTGCCGGCTCCAGTGTTGGCAGTTGCGAATCTCCGTTGGAGACTCCGACACGCGAACCGTCTGGATAGGTCCACAGTGCATAGCTCCCGACATACCAGAATTCCCGCTTGGAACCCCCTGCATAATAAACCACGTCCTGTTTCAATTCGCCATAATGTTTAGACACAATCGCGAGGACATCCTTCTGTTTTTGCGCGTTCTTAGCATTCTGAGGATCTTCTGCCGCGGCGGGACGTGTGACCTTGATTGTCCATGCCGATTTCTCGGGCGGTGGAAGGACAAAGGGCGGCCGGGGCGCCATGTTTTCGACAAGGGCGTCGGCCCGTACTACCTGCTTATTAACACTTTCCAGCGCCTGCGCATACATTGGAGGCAACTCCAGCGGGGCGGCCGGCGGCGTCGTGAATGTATAGGTGTGAACCACGCTGCCAAACTTCGCGACAACGGGCAGTCCACTATCGAGGCCGATCCACGCCTCCCAACGATCTCCCTCTCCGGATCTCACGTAATGTCGGCATTGCACGCTCCCTTTTTTTTCCACGCCCTGATAGGAATCTAAACCAAGCCAGTCCAAGCCGGGGAAGCGAGCCGATTCCACGGGTTCTGGCGATGGTATTCCCGAATCGCCCTTTGAGACCCCGACACGTGAGCCATCGGGATAGGGTGACAAAACGTAATCCCTAACATACCAGATTTCCCGCTTGGAACCATTCGAATAAGAAATCACGTCCTGTTTTGATTCGCCATAATGCGCCGACTCGATCGCAACGACATCCTGCTGGTTTCCGCTTCCTGCTGTCGCCCCAACTCGTGTCAGCGTGATTTTCCATGCCGATTTCTCCGGCGGCGGTTGGACAAAAGGGGCTTTCGGTGGCTCACCGGCAGGCTCCACTGCGCGGAGCGATGCCGGGACGAATACAATGATTACAGCGAGAAGGAAGATTAATTGTTTCATGTTAATTACTCTTGAACGGATTCGAGTTGGGAATCGACCACCTGCCCGGTAAGTCGGTCGATGGCAACATGCATCCAATACCGGCGTTCGCCCTCCACAAGGAAATTCTCCAATTTGCTGGCGCTTTGCGGATAGCGTCCTGTCTGGGCGATTACGTCAATCATCAAGTTCCATGTCCGCGTCTGGCCAGACCCGGCGAGGGCGCGGGCGATGGTCTCGCGTTCCACTTTTCGATCGCCGACGGTCGTGATCGCCGCGATCCGCTCGGCCAACTGGGCTGGATTCGTGAGGGGATTGGTCGCTGTTGACGTCACGAGAGCACTAGCTACGGTCGTGGCATCAGTACTTGTTAAAGTTGCTAAGGCGGCGTCTTTCGTCGTTCCGGAAAGAACCGCCTGCAATACAGCGGCTTGGCGCGTGTTCAGATTGACCACTCCGGCGCGCATACTCGGTGTCACCTCGTTGACGGAATAAAGGTCCAAGAGAGCGGCATCAGCCGATTTGTCGGTAAAGAAATCGAGACTGCGAAATGGCATGTCGCGCGAGGCGTAGCCCATTTCTGCGACCGAGCGGAAGGGTCGATTCAGGACTACCGGCCTGTCTGCGTCATAGGAAAATGGGTTACCCTCTGTCGCGCCGCCAGTGGAATATCCGTTATCACCGATTCGCTGAACATTGTCCGCATCTTTGTATACCGGCGTAGCACTGTTATTTCGCGAAAGCAGGGCTGGGAATGTGCTTGCCGCCTTGGCCCAGATTTTTTTCGGCTCGAACGCGATGTTCGTCTGGGTCGCATTTCCGTAACCCTTCGGCTGGCTCGTTGGCCAGAGAGATCCAGAAAAAAGGCCAGTATAGTATTTAGTAGGGTTATAAAACGTATCATCCTGGAACATCACAGCCGTAAAATGCCGTGCCCTTGGATCCGACGCGACCATTTGGTGACCGGCATCCTCCAGCGAGGCTGGAGCAAACGCTTTCGGAGCATATGGCACATTAGACGTGTCGGGACCGCCATTAGCAACCAACGACTCTTGAGATCCACGCCAAGTGGATGAGTCGTTGATTCCATGCGAGTAACTGTAGCCCTTCCAGACACCGGACGGAGTTTTGTATTCCAGCGAAATCTGAAAAATGCTGACGAGATCAGACGAATAGGCTAGTGCGAGAGAGACCTGAGACCTTCTGTTATAAGGTGAATCAGTGCGCGGGGCCCAATGGAAAACCGGATTGTAGTCACTGATCCGGAACGCAGCGAAGCTCCCCAAGGCAGCAGGTGCCGGGACCCAATTCATGACGTCCGTTACCCCTGCAAGACCGACAGCATCGCCCGTGTTGAAGATGCCCGGAGTCAGGTAGCCATCCCGGGCTGCGGAGGTGAGCGCAACGGTGGAAACGGGCAAGATCAAATCGAGATTGTTAGCACTCGGGCTGTAGTCGGCATCGGCCCCTGAGTTAAAGTTAGTCTTCGCGATATACACTTTCAAAGAACCCTGAATGCTTACACGAATATCAGGACGGAAAGAAGCCGGGGGTGCCGGGGAGGCGCGGTGCGGATTCCAGAGGTTCAGTAGGAAATAGGTCGCCACTTTGGATGGATCGTTGGGGCTTTTGCCGGCGACCGGTTTATACTGTGCGATGTAAGGAAGATGCTCAATGCCGACAGCCTCATACTGTCCAGCTAGACCGGCCGCAGTTCGATCGATCTGAATCGCTGTAGGATATGAATCCGTGTCAAACTGATCGATCAGATTGGCTCCAATTTGGAGGACTTGGAGGTCAACGTCAACCTCGTGCGCAGAGGGAATCACCAATCTTTGGACTGCAACGTTGTTCCAGCTGCCGCCTCCATCGACACCTAGAGATCCCAAGAGAATTCCTGCTTTGAGCAGTTCGAAGAAGTTAGGCTCGCGGTTTCCGATAGATCCTATCGTGGCGATCGAAGATTGAAGGGTGTTCCCCGCAGGACCACAGTAATCCCAGTGATCGGTTTTCCACACCAATCCAAACGCCTGCTGAATTAGCCAGTCCGCTTTTGCGTTAAGAGTTGCGCCAGGGAACGCGCTGCCATTTTGTTGCCGCGTATTAATGAAGAAGTTAACTATGGCTTGTGACTCCGTGGTCAGTTCCCGTGCACCGGTCGTTAGGTCCGCATCTTGTAGGAGCGCCAGCCGGGAAAGCGGAAACCGTGACTTAATGAGCACATCTCCGACCTTCGCAGAGGTGCCATCCAAGCGAGTAAACGAGCCGGTCGCGCGCAGGTTGCGCAAGTCGCGGTTGGTGGAAGCGGCGTTGTCTTTCTGCGCTGCATAATCAATCGTGCTGCCTGCTGGCGTGGAAGGACTCCACGTTGGTGAGTTTACCTCCCGGCTGAAGTGGGTCATGTAGGGGAACGCAGCCCGAATTTTAATATTATCGGTTGTGGAGCCAGTGTTATTGAGTTTGTAGGTGAGGGCTTGGGTGAAGAACCTGATGAGCTGCTGGCGGCTGACAAACATTTGGTCCGTCTGCGACCCGGGACTCAATGAGCTCTGCTGGGCGCGGGCAACGGGTAACGGAACGGGACTCAAAAAACCGTTGGTGTTGCCGGAGACCAAATCGCTGTAACTCGAATTTAAGGCGGTGGTGAAAGCAAATTGATAGGGGGATTGGCGGGCCAATGACTGATTGGGGTCCAGCGAAAGAGAACAGTAGTTGCGCCACCCCACTAAAGCATTGATCACCTGCCACCTTGGGCTGGAAGTCAGGGAGGCTCCCCCGTTGGGCGAAGCAACGCCGAACCCAGGGAGTTGGCTTAGATCGGCGAAGGCAATGGCGCCTTTGTAGGACGCCCTGACGTAGTCACTATTTGAGGAGGAATATGCCGCATTGGTGGTTTTGGGAAAACCAGCCGCATTCATATCGAGCAGTCCGCCTTCGTCATAAATGTTATAGGCGTAGCGACCGACCACAGCCTTGCCTGAGTTGGCGCGAGACGTTATGAGATTAGGGGTCCATGTCGTTGGATTCGATCCATCTTGGGCCACGAGCACCCAGTCCGGCGCAGTGAACGTGCCACTTGGGAGCAACGGGGTGTAGTCGTTGGCGTTCGCTGCGGTCAGAAGCGCGGTATTCGTGGGAAGAAACAAAGGCTTATTCCAGCGGGACGAGCTAATGGAGCGGTTATTGAGGGAGATAGCTGTTGAGGAGACGGAGGAGGCGCGGGCAGCAGGCCCGTTGGGGGAAAATGCTTGGCCATTTGCACTACGTTTAACAAGATCCTCCAGCCCCCCTGATCCGGTGGAGCCAACCAAAGCAGGAACCGCATTGGCCGGGCTGGTTGGCAGGTAAATGGTGTCAGTGCCCGCCGTTGTCACCGTGGAGCCACTAGCTATCTCTTGCTTCAAATCACCGATGACCTGGGCCGCCGCGCCTCGGGCAAAGACGTCGGCCTTGATCTGACTGGCGCTGCTGTTCGAGACTTGCCGGTCGCTCATCGCGCGTGAAAAGAACGCGACGACCAACCCTGTCAGGAGAACGACGAATGCTAGGATGATCACGAGGGCCACTCCGCGGCGACTACGCACTGGGTAGCGCGAACTTACAAAGGCGTTGGTAAACATGAGAAAGTTTTTAGTTACTAAGGTAGAAGAAACGTTGATAAACCCGCACTTGACTAGCAGCAGCCGGGGGGATGCCCGCGTTGGCCATGTTGGTTAGAAAATTGTTTTTTTCGATAACGTTGTTCCAAACCTCAGCCATCATATTGGCGCCATTCGCACTGGGAGCAGCGTCAGGAAATGCGGCAACCAATCCTGCTAAATTGGAACTGGCGACGATCTTCCGGCTGGTGTCGTCGAGGACAGCAATCGCCACGACAAGGGCCGAGACGTCTCGGAAACCTTGGAAAGCTGCAGGCTTAGAATAGTAAGGCACGGCCGAAAAAGTGCCATCCTTGAGAAGGTAACAATACTCAAAGCGAAAAGCCTGTTGGCCAATGGGTAAGTAATTTTGAGCGTCAGTCCCGGTTGCGTCAGAGTAGTTCCCAGCGATGGAGCCCGCCGCGCTGCCTCGGGCAAGGGTGCTGGCACCTAGTGGGGTGGTTCTACCCGTTTGATTGTAGGTAAGAAACACCATCGGCGGGTTTGCGCTGTCGATGTCCTCCCAACCACGCGCGCCGCCATAGCGCTCTAGCGCATAGCTATTGGTAGCACTGCTGGTCGGATTGATCCGATAACCCACTACGGTGCACGTATTCATCTGCCGCATGTCCATACTGCTCGATTCGTATCCGGGCGATTCACTCCAGAAATGGATGCTGTCGTTTCCCGGCATGTCGGCTGCGTTGGCGGGATCGGCCGTGTACCAACCTTTCATAATGCAGTCCACATCGCCCCGCTTAACCATGCTTCGAAGATCGGAAGCCAAACGATCCAAGACAATCCGCGCCTCTCCGTCCGCATCCATATGCTTGCGGCTGCCAGTGATCGTCTTTGTTGCACTGGTGGTCAGTTGCGCCACGAGCGAAACGAGCAGGGCCAACACGGACATTGAGACCAACACCTCGACAAGGGTGAAAGCCAGTAGAGTTGAACGGCGGTGAATGATCATGGTTTAATTGCGGTCGAGGGTGGTCATGACTTCATAAGAGCCGGAGTATTTCGATGCATCTGTTTTAATAACTGAATCGGCCACGGCGGGCCAAGTGATGAGAATACGGACAACGGTGGCGGTTTTCTGACCTCCGCTCGGAGGGTAGAGCCAGACGTTGGCACGATAGCGTGCATCTGCTGCGGTGTTTTTCCTGGTGCCGTCCTCTGCGAGGAAAATGTTAAATTTAGCATCTGAAAGACTTATTTTATACTGGGGCGACGATGTTGACGTCGCGGGGGTGGATCGCAAATCCGAAGCAACTGCGGAAGCCCAACCTGCAGCGGCGGTTTGCTCGATGGCATTCTGGTTACTAGTTAACCCCACGGGCAGAAGGCCGAAGACTGCAAGCAGGCAGAAGCCAGCGATTCCAACCGCTAGCGTTACTTCAACCAGCGAGAAGGCAGATTTCGGATTTCGGACTTTAATTAGGAAAGGACTCATGGGCGGTAGATATGGGTTGCGCCGGTTATGCCATCAATCTGGAGGGCCGCGCAGTTGGACACACTCGTGGTGGATGAAGAATTACCGCGTGCGGGCAGCAATCCGATTTCCATGTTTCGGATCAGAAAATCTTGGTTGGTGGGATACTGAATTCTGGCGGCACCCTGCGGGTCAAAGTTAATGACTGTGGCAAAATCATACTTTCCGGCACCAGGCGCTGAACCGATGGGCCAAGAGAAAGGAGTAACACAATCCGCCGGCTTAGGACTGGCAGTGGTGTTCCCTATTTGGTAGCTGCCTGAACTAACTGACGGGCGGGTTGCGAGACCACCCGTGCTGGGAAGGGTGGACCATAAGGGAGCCAGATGCGCGTTCTCGAACCGCTGCAGCTTCCCGATAGGCACGAGGTTGGCTCCGTTGTTGTAATTGGTCCACGCAGGGCTGGTTAAACTACTGCTGGCGATATTGTAGCCACGGGTGCCGTCCTTGGAAGCGACGACGGCGACTACCAGTCGGCCAACTCCCGTTTGGGCCGGGGTTGTCACGGCTGCGGTCGGGTCTTCTTCAAAAAAACCCACGTAGCTATAGGTGTTGTTCGCCATCGCATACGCGCGGGCCTGATCGAGTATGCCTTGAATCTCAAATGCGGACTTGGTGAGATCGTTGCCCCCTTTGACCCCGTTGATTGCGGGAACGACGAGAGCAAACATCGCCACAATGATTGCCAGCACCGCCAGCAACTCGACTAAGGTAAATCCGGGAGCGTTTTCCGCTCTTTGGGACGAGCGCATGTAATGAGGTTCCGGAAAACGGTGCAATAAAGGATTTTTCGACCAGAATCGAAGCAACGATCGGAAAGAAATTTGCATAGCGGGTAGCCTGCAGGCCGTCGCGCTGCCACTTGGGGGGGGAGTGATCATGTATTTACAATGTATGTTAAGACAAACCACTGACACAGCAAGTTCTTTTTTTAGTTTAAGGATCAATAAAGAATAGCAGCGCATCGGCGGACATGAAGAGAGGGAAGCCGTGGCCAGCGACACTCCAGAGGAGATTTTTTGTCATTCCATCCGGGCTCGGCACTTGAAATTGGCCGGAGATAGGTTTTGAGACTCTGCCCGCTGGAAAAGCCCTGCGTTTTTTCGCAGAATTCCATCATGGCCAGAAGCCGCGCCTGAAAGGGGGCTTTGCCATTCGGGTAGCGTGACCCTAACGGACAGTGGTGACCCTAACGGGATTCGAACCCGT
>JBBRPA010000078.1:0-10048 GCA_038228695.1 Chthoniobacterales bacterium | reverse complement strand
CTAAAAAACGAAGGCCCAAAAACTATCAGCTTCTGACCAAGCCACGACACCAAATGGGTCGCCTGCCACACCGAAACCGCCCAGCCAAATCCATCCTAAATCACCCTTAAGTCAGTGCCATTCAGAACCGACCCCTTTCACGACCCCTTTCACACGTGCCGACGGGGTTTAACTCTCGAATGGGTGGCAAAAAAAACCGCACTTTCCTTCGATTTGACCGGCCTTGCCTTCAGGAGTGTCTCGGTCTTTACTAGGTCTCCCGATTTATGAAAACGCCAGCAGTTACTATTTACGACACGACCCTTCGCGACGGAACGCAAGGCACGGGCATTTCGTTTTCGGTGCTGGATAAGATTCGAGTGGCGGAGAAGCTGGACGATTTTGGCGTCCACTACATTGAAGGCGGCTGGCCGGGGTCGAATCCGAAGGACCAGGCGTTCTTTGAGGAGGCCGCGAAGCGGACGTGGAAGAACGCCAAGATTACCGCGTTTGGCAGTACGCGTCGGGCGAAGATGATCGTCGAGGAAGATCCGCAGGTGCGGCAGTTGCTCGAAGCGAAGACTCCAGCGGTGACGATTGTCGGGAAAACCTGGCTGCTGCATGTGACCGAAGTGCTAGCAATCACAGCAGAGGAAAATCTCGCGATGATTGCCGACACAGTGGCTTACTTGAAAAAACAGGGCCGCGAGACGCTTTACGACGCGGAACATTTTTTCGACAGCTACAAAGAGGACCCGGCGTATTCGTTGGCGACGGTGAAAGCCGCGCACGATAACGGAGCTGATCTGGTCGTTTTGTGCGATACGAATGGAGGGACGTTGCCGGAGGAAATCGGGCGCATCACGCGCGAAGTGATCGCGCATCTCGGTGTGCCGGTGGGCATTCATACGCATAACGACTCGGGCTTTGGCGTGGCCAACGCGCTCGCGGCGGTGAACGCGGGCGCGGTGCAGGTGCAGGGAACAATCAATGGCTACGGCGAACGCGTGGGCAACTGCAACCTTGTCACCGTGATGCCGAATTTGCAATTGAAGATGGGCATCCCGGTCGTACCGGACATTTCCAAACTGCGCGAGTTGTCGCTCTTTGTGGACGAGCTGGCTAACGTCACGCCCGATATTCGCGCGCCGTATGTTGGCTCGGCTGCGTTCACGCACAAGGGCGGGTTGCACGTTCACGCGGTGCAGAAATTGGCCCGCAGCTATGAGCACGTCGATCCGAAGTTGGTCGGCAATCAGCAAAACATCGTCATCTCCGATATGTCGGGTCAGAGCAACATTCTGGCCAAGGCGCACACGCTCGGTTTCGATTTAGTGAAAGGCTCGGCCGAGGTCGCGAAAGTGCTCAGTGAAGTGAAGCGGCTTGAATCGGAGGGTTACGAATTTGAGGCCGCGGAAGCGTCGTTCCAATTACTTATTCGCAAAGCGCTCGGGCAGCATCAACCGCTCTGGAAGCTACATGTTTTCCATTCCACTTTCCGTCATTTCGAAGAACCGCTCATGCAGACTTGCGAGGCAACGGTGAAGCTCGAGGTTAATGGAACGGAAGCATATACAGTAGCCGGTGGACTCGGGCCGGTGAATGCGATCGACGAGGCATTGCGGAAGGCGCTCCTGCCTTTCTACCCTGCGATTGCGAACGTGCGACTGGAGGATTACAAGGTCCGCATCATCAACGGTAGCAACGGCACGGCGGCAAAGACGCGCGTCTTCATCGCCAGCACGGACGGACATCAAACTTGGGGCACGGTCGGCGTGTCCGACAACATCATCGAGGCGAGCTGGCTGGCGATGGTGGACAGCTTGGAATATTACTTGATGCGGAAATAGTTTTACTCCGACTTGAGGCGCTGCCGCTCCGCACCACGCGCGTCAACGCAGCCTAGAATCCCTAAAATTCTCCCACCTGCGAGAGAGAATCGAGAGCAGTCTTCGGGCTCTCCGAGGTGAGATCGGCACTGCTGCGAGCAGGCGGATTTCCTTCATTAAAATCCGGTCGCGACCCGTGCTGCTGAGTCCCGTCAAATCGCTGAAACGAGCTACAACGAGGTCGAGATAGCGGATGATTAACTGACCGGAATGGAAGCAACGGAAATTAAAATCCCAATCTGCCCAGATTGGATAAGCGAGGTTGTAATCACCAATTTCCGCAAATACTTCGCGCCGATAAAAAATGGCTTGGTGGCAGATGTTTATTTCCAAGAGTTTCTCCCGGTCAAACTCTCCAGCGTAACGGGTCTGCGTGCTGTGCAGAATCACATCTCCGTAGAGCAACTGGCACCAGGGATCACATCGGATCGCCTTGGCAACTTGGCGCAATACGTCCGCATCGTGGAGTGTGTCGTCGGCCCCGAGGAAATAAAGCCAGCGTCCCCGCGCCTGACGCAACGCCTGATTCATCGCATCATAAACGCCGCTGTCGCTTTTCTGAATGATCCGCAATCGGCCCTGAAAAGCATCAGCAAATCGAGTAGCGATTGCTAGGGTTTCATCCTGAGAACCGCCGTCGTGAAGCACGATTTCGTAATGCGCGAACGTCTGTTGAAGGATGCTCTCCAACGTATGCGCCAGAGTCGTGGCAGCATTCAGAGTGGGAATGATGATGGAAAAAAAGCTCATGCTTATCTGAAACGTCCGAATTATTCCGCGTGGCTTGCGCGAGTGCCTTTGCCTAACACTCCGCTAACCAGCCTGCGCGGCCAGCTTTTCCACTGCAGGCAGGAAGTGCCCGCGGTAGGTGATGGCCTCTGGAATGAGTCCGCGCTGTTCAAGGAGCTTGGCCCGCCATTCGTAGCGGAGAACGCGCCCAGAATTCTCTGCGTCGGGTAGAGGGCCGTTAGCATCGGCAATCTCTTCGCGGGAAAGATACGCGGGTGTGGTTGCAAGAAATTCCGGTCCGGCCTGCTCGCGCAGATTCGCGTAGATGTGGTCACGCGCGTGCACCTTGGAATCGAGTTCCGGTTTGGACAAATCGTATTGGAAACGAAGATGCGCCTGCTCCGGTGGCACGCGCTGGATGGCATACGCTTCCTCCCCCCCGGGCTTCTGATAAACCAGCGGAATTTCGTAAAGTGCTGGGCCTCTGTTTCCATTCAGCGCGTTAAGCAAGATCGGACGCGTGATGTCGTGGACGGGATTGTAAAACTCGATCGCATCACAAAAAATTTGGTCCGGATTAACTCGCTCAATTTCGCCACGCAAGGCCTCCGCCACGCGAAAGAAAAGATCGCTCTTACTGTCGAGTAATGCGTCGTAAAACGAGGATTCAGAAAAATTGAGGTAAGTGACGTGATCGCGCAGGCCGATTTTTTCGAGGCCTGCCTTGGATTGCTCGATGCGCACCGGGCCGCCTCCGTCGGTAATGACGATAATCTGCGGCGCGTGCCGTTGCAGCAGGCCGTAAACAGCCAATTCATGTGCGGGATGTCCGAAGACCGCCAGACGCTTGGAACTCGGCGCAGTGAAGGGGTCGGTTAATGGTTCCATAGGTAGAATTTTAGGCCAGAAAAACCATGCTTTAGCCACCACTGAGTGAGCAAGCAAAACCGTATCACCCGCGATTTTTTCAGGGCCGCTTGAAGCGGAGGAGGTGCATTCTCGCCCAGATTTTTTCCGATCACATCCCGGTGCTTCCAAAGGACGGCGTTAAAGCATAACTCGCAATCGCGTATCTCTAGATTGTGTGACGAACTAGTTGGATCACCGGTGAAGTTTCGCGACACCGCCTCGAATGATTTTTCAAACGCTACTTTTCCCGGTCTGGTGACGCGTAGGAAAAACTCCCAGTCTTCATAAACTTGAAAGCGGGCGTCAAAACCGCCCGTCGCCTTCCACGTTTTTTTTCGAAAAGCGATACTGGACATGTAGATGAAATTTCCGCGCGCGAGCATTTCGTAGTCGAACTTTTTGAAGCGTCCCGATTCATTCACAACTTCACCATCGGGTGTATAGGTCCGCCGTCTCACCCCGGTATAAACAAGGTCGGCACCGTTGTTTTGGAAAAGATGCACGAGGTTCCGCACCTGCCGTGGAAGCCACAGATTATCGTCATCCAGAATCGCGATGAATTTGCCCGAGGCCAGCCGAATACCATGGTTGAGCGCAACGGGCCGGGGCAGCAGTTTTCCTCCTGTTTCCAAATGCAAAATATCTAACGAGGAAAAGCGTTGGACCACCTCGGCGGCGCTTCCGTCGCTCATGTCCACGATCACTACTTGGAAATCAACGCGGGTTTGCTGGGTGAGACTATCGAGGCATTCGGCGAGGCGTTGATTGCGCCCCGCGGTGCGAACGATCACCGAAAGGACAGGCGTCTTTTCCATGGCGTGCTAACAAAATCTCTCAAGCCACTTCTTGCGCGCCGCGACGACGTTTTCGCGTTCCCGTTTGGGGCTAAGTTCCCAGACGACGAACGTCTCCGGCGGCACGAGAGGAATGAGCCGGTCGTAATCGATCGTGCCGTCGCCCGGCAGATTATGATCTTGGTTTGGCCATTTCGTGTCGTGGAGATGGCAGCCGACGAGGCGGTGGCGCATCGAGCTGAGCCAGTCGTAATGATTGACGAAGGAGAGATTTTCCTTGAGCTGGACGTGACCGAAATCGTGCCAGTAACCGACGTAGGGTGAGTTGATCTCGTCAAGCAGCGGAACCATTTCGCGTTCGCTCGGTAGTTCTTCGTAGGCCTCGCGACTTTCGACACCGAGATGGATGTTGCGCTCGGCAGCGTAGGCCGCGATTTTTTTTAGGGCCTCGGTGGAGCGGCGAAGATAGAGCGGGGCTTTTTCTTCGCGCTCCTTCACGGCGGCGAGTTTTTTTTGGGTGAATTCGCGGGTGAATTGCTTGCCTTGGAGAATGAGTTCGCCGAGTTCGTCGGTGACTGGTTTCATCGGCACAGAACCGAGATGGAGAACGACATTGGGCGCCTGCAGTTTGGCTGCCCAATCAATGGTTTGGAAAGAAAGCTTGAGTGCTCGTTCGCGCTGGGCCGCGATGTGCGAGGTGTATTCGTAGCAGTTCGGCGAGGCTTGCGTAATTTCGACCGGCAGCGGGCAAAAATTATGCAGGCTGCTGAAGCGGACGTCTCCCCGGTCATAGACCTTCTGGACGCCTTCCATCAGCGAGAGGCGGACGCCGTGGCCCAGTTCTACATGATCGAAGCCGAGCCCGAGGATTTGCTCGAGCATTACCTCGCCGTCTTTACAGCCCGATGAATTCCAGCAACAGGAAAAGGAAAGTCGCACGCGCTATTTTTAAGCCGAAGTCGGCGGGTTCGCCAGAAAAGAAGCGACCGCCATTTTCTGGAATCATATTCCCTCAGGAATCGACGCGAGCAACGCATCGAGCCGCTCCGTCGTCCCATGCAGATCCGTCCAGTTCCGGATGTAAGCAAAGTTTAATGCGTCGCCCTGCACCGCAAGCACATCCCTCGCGTCATCCAAATCTTTACTTCGCGCCCAACGCAGTTTTTGAATCACCACATCTTCCGCTGTAGGCATCCAGATGTCTCTGCCCAAAGCACAGATCATTCTTCTGCGGGAAAACCGCATTTGATGATGAGGGTCTGCCGAAAGAAGAAATAGTTCGACTACGAAAACTGCATTTGGGTGCCTGATTTCCAGCTTGTGGGAACCGGTAATCGTTTCAAAAGTAAGCTGATCGCTGACCACGAAATCAGGTTCAAATATTTGCCAAAGCTGCTTCACCTCCGCCCCGGCTAACTGGAGAACGAAGTCGGCATCTTTCGTAGATCGCGGTATGCCCCAGTAACTGCTCGAAAATGCGCCCACCAATGCGTACGGAATCTCCGCGCGATTCAGTCGGTCGATCACTTCAATGGCAAGCTGTTCGATATTCATTGGGCCACTCCAAAGGCCTGCTTCCGTTGCAGCATTTCAGAGATTTTCAGGCGTCTTTGCAAATGCTCCCGTCTCTCAGTTTCACTTGCTCCGGGGTGCTGTTGGTCGATTCCAGCAAGCGTCAATTTGCACGCAAAATCGAACATTTCCTGACCCGCTAACAGTTTCTCATCGGGCGAAGCCAACCGGGCGCGGCGGACCTTATCCTTATAGATTTCCGCTGCCAATGCGTCGAATTCTCCCATAACGCAATCAGATTACCCGAAACGCCGCTTGTCGGCACGATAATTTCACGGTCGGCAACCGAATCAAATCCCGTTAAACGCTCGGGATATTTTCCTGATTTTTTGATTTCCTGTTGGCCTTACCCTCGGTTAAATCGTCGAACCTTTGTCCCATGCCTCGCAATCCTGATCTCCATAAAATCCTTCTCATCGGCTCTGGCCCCATCGTCATCGGGCAAGGCTGCGAATTCGATTACTCGGGCGTGCAGGCCTGCAAAGCGTTGGCTGAGGAGGGCTACGAGGTTGTGCTGGTGAATTCCAACCCGGCCACCATCATGACCGATCCGGAGTTTGCCTCGAAAACTTACATCGAGCCGATCACGGTCGAGGTCATCGAAAAAATCCTCATCGCCGAGAAGCCGGACGCGATTTTGCCCACGCTCGGCGGCCAGACCGCGCTGAATGCGGCGATGGATTTGTTTCACGGCGGTATTCTCGAAAAATACGGCGTTAAACTGATCGGGGCGAATGCCGCAGCGATTGCGAAAGGCGAGGATCGGCTGTTGTTCAAAGATGCGATGACGAAAATTGGTCTGGAATCGGCGAAATCCGGCGTCGCGCACACGCTCGAGGAGGCGCGTGAATTTGCCGTCCAGCTGGGGTCGTATCCTTTGGTCATCCGCCCCGCTTTTACCCTCGGAGGCAGCGGCGGTGGCATCGCCTACAACCGCGAAGAATTTGAAACCATCGTCGCTCGCGGACTCGATCTCTCGCCTGTCACCGAAGTGCTGGTCGAGGAATCGCTCCTCGGCTGGAAAGAATTCGAGATGGAAGTGATGCGCGATCACGCGGATAACTGCGTCATCATTTGCGCGATCGAAAACCTCGATCCAATGGGCGTTCACACCGGCGACTCGATCACGGTCGCTCCGGCGCAGACCCTGAGCGACAAGGAATACCAACGGATGCGCGACGCGTCGTTTGCGGTCATCCGCGAGATCGGAGTGGAGACCGGCGGTTCTAACATTCAATTTGCGATCAATCCCAAAGATGGCCGCATGATCGTGATCGAAATGAATCCGCGCGTCTCGCGTTCGTCGGCGCTGGCGAGTAAAGCGACGGGGTTCCCGATTGCGAAGATCGCGGCGAAATTGGCGGTCGGTTACACACTCGATGAGTTAAAGAACGACATCACTCGCGTAACGCCCGCCAGCTTCGAGCCGACGATTGATTACGTCGTGGTGAAGGTGCCGCGGTTTACGTTTGAAAAGTTTCCGCAGGCTGATCCGGTCCTGACCACGCAAATGAAAAGCGTCGGCGAGGCGATGGCGATCGGGCGCACCTTCAAGGAGGCTCTGCAAAAAGCGCTGCGCTCGCTGGAGGTCGGCCGCGCCGGACTGGGCGGCGACGGAAAATATGTGAAGGGCGAAAACGCCGATGGCACTTTCGACATTGATTACATCCAGACCAAACTCAGCGTGCCCAACGCCGAGCGCATTTTCTATCTCCGCGTCGCCATGTTAGCGGGATTCAGCGTCGAGCGGATCCATGAACTAACCTCCATCGATCCGTGGTTCCTGCGCCAGATCGAGCAAATCGTGCAGATGGAACGCGAGATTCCGACGCAAAGTGGGCCGGCGTTAATGGCCCAGATTCCCGAGGCCGAACGCACCGAGGAAAACATCGCGGCCGTGTTAGTAAAGTACATGCGGCGCTGGAAAAAGGCTGGCTTCTCGGACAAACAGCTCGCGTTTCTTTTCGGGGTCAAAGAAGAGGAGATCCGCGCCGGCCGCAAAAAATACGGCGTTATTCCTACCTACCGTCTCGTGGACACTTGCGCTGCCGAATTTGAGGCCTACACGCCTTACTACTATTCGACCTACGGCGACGAGGATGAGACCAGCGCTTCCGACAAAAAGAAAGTCATGATCCTTGGCGGCGGGCCGAACCGGATCGGCCAGGGTATCGAGTTCGATTACTGCTGCGTTCACGCCGCCTTCGCGCTCAAGGAACTAGGCTACGAAACCATCATGGTGAACTCGAATCCGGAAACGGTTTCGACCGATTACGATACGAGCGACAAACTTTACTTCGAACCACTCACCCTCGAGGACGTGCTCAATATTTACGAGCGCGAAAAGGTCTGGGGTGTGATCGTCCAGCTAGGTGGACAGACGCCGCTCAACCTCGCCAACGCTTTGGAGGCGAACGGAGTGAACATCATTGGCACCTCACCAAAAAACATCGAGATGGCCGAGGATCGGAAACATTTCTCCGAGCTACTAAATAGGTTAGGTTTGCTCCAGCCGCCAAACGGGACCGCGACCAACGAGGAAGAGGCGGTCGCCGTTGCTGCGCGGGTTGGTTACCCCGTCGTGGTCCGGCCCTCGTTCGTGTTAGGTGGACGTGCGATGGAGATCGTCTATGAGGAGGCGGATTTGCAGCGTTACATCCGCACCGCCGTCGAGGCCAGCCCGGAGCGTCCGGTCTTAGTCGATCGCTTCTTGGAGGACGCCACCGAGGTGGACGTTGATTGCCTCGCCGACGGCGAGCAGGTCGTCATCGGCGCGGTCATGGAGCACATCGAACAGGCGGGCATCCATAGCGGTGACAGCGCGTGTGTCATCCCAAGCTTTTCGCTTTCGCCAACCGTTCTGGAAAAAATCCGCCAAGCCACCAAGGACATGGCGCGCGAACTGGATGTGCGCGGTTTGATGAATGTGCAATTCGCCGTCAAAGGCGAGACACTCTATGTCCTCGAGGTGAATCCGCGGGCCTCGCGCACCTCGCCATTTGTTAGCAAATCCATTGGCGTGCCGCTGGCGAAAATGGCCGCGAAAATCATGGTCGGGAAAACGCTCAAAGAGCTCGGCTTCACCACCGAAATCATTCCGAAACATTTCTGCGTGAAGGAAGCCGTCTTCCCTTTTATCCGCTTCCCCGGCATCGACATCGCGCTCGGACCAGAAATGAAATCAACCGGCGAAGTCATGGGCATTGACGAGGATTTCGGCATTGCCTACGCCAAGTCGCAGATGGCCTCGCAGCCGGCGCTCCCGACCGGCGGCAACCTCTTTATTTCTGTGAAGGACGCGGACAAACCGGTCGCCTTCGAGCTCGCCGCCGAGTTCATTAAACTTGGGTTCACGCTCTACGCCACGGCCGGAACGGCGGCTGGGTTAGAGACATTGGGAGTGCCCGTGAAACGACTTTTCAAAATCAGCGAGGGCCGTCCCAACGTGCTCGACATGATCAAAAACGGCGAAATGCATTTCATCATCAACACCCCGAGCGGCAAATCGCCCAAGCAGGACGAGGTGAAAATCCGCAGCGCTGCCGTGGCTGCGCGCATGGCAATCATGACCACCCTGAGCGCTGCCCGTGCTAGTGTCTCCGCGATTCGCTCGATGCAGACGAAAAAGTGGAACGTCAAGCCGCTCCAAGAATATCACGCTAAGTAAAGCCTAGCGCCCGGCTCGCCCCTCGGTGGTGAGTAATTGCTGGTAGAGCGCCTCGATGGTTTTTTTCCGCTGCGGCACTGTCGCGGTCCAGCGTTGCGCGGCGGCTTTTGTAAAAAAATCCCGCTTGGTTTGCTCCGCCTGCGCTTCGATTTTTGATTTTGGAATGGAGCTGGCGATTGTCTGCCAGGGCGTATTTTGCTTGCGCAACTGCTCAGCGGCAGCATTGCGGTCACTCCGAATCGCGTTTATGGCTCGGCAGATTTGCGCGGATTGGGTCCACGCGAGCTGAAATTTGCCCGGTTTCGCACGCTCGGAGATGGCAAGCTTCTCCAACGCTGCAAAACTCGGCTGCAGTTCGACGGGTTTCTCGTTAACCCAAGTTCCGCAGTTTGGTCATCGTCGAAAAATAGTTTACCATAGCAGTCCGTAAGTGCGTCGAGGGAGCTACGAAGGAAGGATGGTGAAACCGGGCATGTAGTGCCGAAGAGGGGGTTGTCGGGCTGTGCAGG
>JBBRPA010000077.1:0-10095 GCA_038228695.1 Chthoniobacterales bacterium | reverse complement strand
GTTCATCAGCTTCCGGGGTGGCCAGGAACAGGTGCATTTTCGCACAGCAACGTTCGAAATTTTCCCGTTCCACCGCACAGTCCGCGCGCGTCGCACATGGCCGCGCTGCGGGAGTCGCTCGATGAATTGTTAGGAGAAGATCCGGGCTTGCTGCTGGTCTCCGCCGGATTCGATGCCTACGCAGGCGACCCGATTACGGAGATGACTTTGCTGGCGGAGGATTTCGCAGAGTTGGGGTGTTGGTTGAATTCTGTTTCGGTTCCGACCGCCTGTATTTTGGAAGGCGGATATAGCGGGGACTTACCGATGTTAGTCAGAAAATTTCTGGAAGGGTGGGGGTCGAATTGAAGTGGTGGCTTTTGGCGTTTCTAACGGTTGCTTCCGTCCAAGCGGGTGACTTGTCGAGCTACCGTTGGAAAAAGCGCGTGGTGCTTCTTTTTTCGGGTCCAGGAATTGCGAGGCAGGCAGCCGTATTGGCAAAGGAATCTGCTGGTTTGTTGGAGCGCGATGTCGAACTTATTCGCGTCGACAATCGTGCGTTGAAGTTACAACAGGACTTTCAAGTTACGCCGGGTCGATTCGCTTTGGTTCTGATTGGAAAGGATGGGAGTGAAAAGTTCCGCTCTACAGAACCGGTTACTGCGGTCGGGTTGTTTGCGATCATCGACGCAATGCCGATGCGACAGGCAGAGAAAAATGGAAATCGTTAGAACACTTTAAGTAATAGTGTGGACGCGAGGCGGTTGTAATTTCGGGTAGTGCGGGCGCCCCGCCTGCTGGTTTTGGCGTCTCGCCGAAACTGTCGTCCGTCCAAGAAAAAAGCAGCGACGCAAGATGCGCCGCCCAGCAGGCGGGACGCCCGCACTACCCGAGACATTTGCCGTCACGAACGGCTTAATGATTATTTAGTGGACCCTAAAACAAACCCGGCTCGGGTGCGCGGTAGATCGAGCGTCCGCGGACGAAAGTCTCGACGATGTTACCAGCGTTTCCACGATAAACGCAGAGGGCGAGCACGTCTTCCGGCGAGAGGTCGGGGCCGCCGCGCGGCAGCTTCCGATACGGGAGCAGGCTAGCTAGGTCGATGACGGCGAGATCGGCCTCCTTGCCGACGTGAAGGGTTCCGATCTCGGTTAGTTTGCCAAGTGCATCAGCTCCGCCTGCAGTGGCAAGATGGAAGGCCTCTGCGGTAGTGATCGGGCTCAGCTCCGGATCATAAAAAGCGCGGGCTTGCTGTGATTCCACCGAGGCGCGCATGACTTGCCACATATTCAGTTCGGGACCGGCGGCGACATCCGAGCCTAGGCCAATCGAAAGACCCCGCGCGCGCCAGGTGGAAATGGGCATAATGCCGCTGCCAAGGAAAAGATTAGAGGTCGGGCAATGGGCGATGCGGCTCTGGCGTTCACGAATAACCTCGGTCTCGCGCTCCGATAGATGAATACCGTGGCCAAGCAACGTCTTCGGTCCTAACAATCCGCACTGATCGTAAACGTCGGTGTAATCGCGACTGTTAGGAAAGAGGTGGCGGACCATTTCGATCTCGGCCAAGTTTTCCGAAAGGTGCGTCTGCACGTAGGTGTCCAGACGAGTCGCGATTTCAGCGGCCCCGCGCATCATTTTTTCGGAGCAACTCACGGCGAAACGCGGGCTGACCGCATAGTCGAGCAGTCCGTCGGCGGCGCGGTGCCATTTTTCGACGAGGCGCTCCGTTTCGAGCAGGGAAATGGAGACGACTTTGCGTGGTTGGTGCGACCCGTAAGAGCCGACATCCATCATCACTTTACCGATAATAGCGCGGATGCCTTTTTTCTCGGCGGCAGTGAACGCCGCGTCGCAACTGTCCTCGAAAATAGCCGTGAACAGACCGATCGTGGTCGTGCCATGGCGGGCGACCTCGTCGAAAAACTGGGCGGATTGTTTCCGGGCTCGCGCTCCGGTGAATTCTTTTTCGAGCGGAAAAATGTGTTGGCGCAACCACGGCAACAATTCGCCGCCGGCTTTGGCCACGGAGGGATACTGCGGCAGATGGGCGTGCACATCGATTAGGCCGGGAACGACGAGGACGTGTGGTCCGTGCAGCCAGCGGATTTTTTCCGGACGCGATTTTTTCCGGAGCGTGTCGTAGTCACCGATCTCCGCGATACGGCCATCCTCGATGACGAGCGCACCGTCGGACCAACTCCGCAACGCACCGAAGACCGGGGCATCGATCAGATAACCGCGGATGCCGAAAGTGTTAGGCTGGGACATGGGCGCCTGTCCGTTTATTTAAAGAGCTTCTCGAGCGAGGGATCAGGTGCGGCACCGAGGGCGACGGCTTTGTTATAGCAATCGCGCGCTTTGTCGAGGGAAGGCGGTTCGCTCGTGGAATAGATCACTGCGAGGTTAAACCACGCGTCGGGATAGCTAGGATTAAGCGTAGTGGCTTTTTCGAGTTCCTTGACGGCGGCCTCAAACCAGCCTTTTTGGCTGGCGGCGATGCCGAGATAGTTGTGCGCGGTGGCGCTGGACGGATCGATGGTGATGGCGTGGGTGAGGGCCTCGATGGCTTTTTCAAATTTTCCCTGGCGATAATAAACGATGCCAAGGGTGCAGTTGACGAAGAAATCTTTCGGCGCGATGGCGACCGCCTTGGTTAGCACTTTTTCGGACTGCACGAGCTTGCCGGACTTGTAATTGACCACCCCAAGGTTGGAGAGGGCGTAAAGATTGTTAGGATCGTCGGCGAGGATTTCGTTGTAGGCGGTCGCGGCGTCATCCAGACGACCCTGCTCGAAGAGAACTTTCGCGCGGGTGACGAGCGAGGCGTATTTGTCGGGAACAGTGAGGTTAGGTTTTTCTACCGGGTTTGGGTTGGGTTTCGGCGACGCGGAAGGAGAGGGGGCCGGGGTTGTTTCAGCGTTGCTCTTGGTGGTATCCGTTGGAGTCGGGGTGGCGGCAGGTGAAGTGGCGGTGGCCGGGGTGGGAGCGGGTGAACCAGATTGGGCCATCTCGACGGACAAGCCCGCCGTGGTCGTGTCGAGCGCGGCGAGTTCGGGCTCTTTAAAGAGTTTACGTTCGTCGTCGGTGAGTTGAAGAGTGGCCGTACCAAGGACGTCAACCTGATCAAGCAGCGTCTGGGATTTCCCCTCGATTCGGGCCAGTTCCTCGGCGACGATTTCGCGGGCTTGATTGCGTTTGGCTTGATCTTTGATCGTGCGAACGACAATCCCGCGGAGTAGGTCGTTCTCATTTTTCAACTGCACCGATTCATCAGTGTCGGGGCCCTTTTTGCGCGCTTCGTCGAGCGCTTTGTTCGACGTTTCTAACTGGGTTTTGAGTTCCTCGATATTGGAGGCGTAGGTGCGGGTCTGGTCTTGGGCGACGGTTAGCTGTTGCTGAATGTCGGCGATCTGGGTTTTGAGGGCTTCGACCTCGCCCGCCTCAGGGCGTTGGCTGAGTTCGGCGACTCGTTTTTCTGCCGCGTCGAGCTTAGCCGTGAGGGAAGCGTTGTCGGTGATGGCTTTGTCGGCGGCGTCTTTGTCGAGTTTGATTTTGTCGAGATCGGCCAAGGCGGTGTCGCGCGCTTGGATAGCGTCCTGTTTTTCTTTAACCGCCGCGTCGCGCTCGGCCAAGGCGGTGTCGCGGGATTTCCGGGCCTCGACGGTGCGTTTGTTGGCGGAGGTGATATTTTTCGAAAGGTCGTTAGCCTCATCCTCGGCAAGAGTGGCGTCGGCGGCGCGCTCGGATAGCTGGCGCTGGAGGCTGGCGACGCTTTTCTTCAGGGTGCCAATGGAGGCAGCGTCCTTTTTCTGGGCGTTGGCAGCGGCCCGAAGACGATCCTCGGTCTGGGCGAGTTGCGAGCGGAGCTCGGCAACAGCAACGCGGGATTGGTCCACTTTTTTGAGGGCGTCGCGCAGGTTACTGGAAGTGAGTTCGTATTTCTGGGTGATCTCGGTGTTCTGAGCGCGGAGGCGTTTGATTTCGAGGCGGGCCTCGGCGACTTGACGGCGGAGTTCGGCCGCCTCAGCGCTGCCGGCCGGTCCGGTGGCGGTGTCCGGCGGGGTGTCATCCACCGGGGGAAGGGAGGGAGGGGCCGATCGTGTTGCGCCGGGAATGAGAGAATTGTCCGAGGGCAGGGCTGGTTCGATGTTGGTCGGAGGGGCGAACGTCTGATCGCGGCTGGTGGTGGCGTCGAGGCTGGCAATAAATTCGGCGGTTTTCTTGGCGCGATATTCCCGCACGAGCGGCTGCCATTTCGGTGAATCCGCCTTAATTTGATCGAGCAGACCCGCGGCGAAACGAAATTTTGCCAGCGCCTCGCGCGTTTTGCCGTCGGCGGCCAGCTTTTCCCCAGATTGGCTAGCGAGCAGGGCTTGAACGAAGATGTCCGAGGGGTCTTGCGCCGCAAAAAGGGGCCTTGTCGATTGGGTCCAGAGACAGACCGCCACGAACAAAAGATACAGGATGCGATGGCGCTTCATACAGGCGGTTCGCAGAGTAACGCATCGGTTTCCCCTTGGCAACCCGCTCGGCGGCGTATTTTAAGGTCGGGAATCTGCCATTTTCTGAGGTGTTCAGGCGTTTGACACCATCGGGGTCGGATGTTAGCGTCTGCCCATTCCAAACTGGGGCTCATCCCGGTTAGGAATGAACCAAACCAAACTTGTCCCCGACGGTTGGGAAACGCCGGGGCCACCACTTTATGCAGGCAACGTTTGATCATCCGGTGCTGGTGCTGAATAGGCTCTGGCAGGCCGTAAATATCTGTAGCGTGAAACGCGCTTTCACGCTCCTTTTCCAACGGCAGGCGCAGGTCGTCTTTGCGGAGACGGGCAATAATTTTGCCACCCACGATTTCGACAGTTGGAGGGACGTCTCCGATCGCAATCCCGAAGATGAAATGGTGCACACCATTCATTTCAAAATCCGCATCCCGCGCATCATCGTGCTGATGATATTCGACCGGATGCCAAAGAAGGAAGTGAAGTTCACCCGGCACAATATTTTCGAACGAGACCGGAACACCTGCCAATATTGCGGCAAGATTTTCGATCGGAAAGATTTGAACCTCGACCACGTGATCCCGCGCGACAAGGGCGGGCTGACCACGTGGGAGAACATTGTTTGCTCGTGCATTCCGTGCAACACCCGCAAAGGCAACCGGCTTCACCACGAGGTGAACATGCACCTGATTAAAAAGCCGAAACGCCCGAAGTGGAAACCGTTCGTCAATCTAACCTTCAGCGGACCGCAACACGAAAGCTGGCGCCATTTCATCGATCTGGCCTACTGGAACGTCGAACTGGGCGATTCCTAGCGCGGCTTTTGATTTACAAGGCGCCCTGCCGGGATTACACCTTGCGGGATGTTTAGCGTGACGATCTTGGCCAGCAGCAGCGGGGGAAACTGCTCGCTCCTGACCACGGCACGGCAAAAATTCTTGGTCGATGCCGGATTGAGCGCACGGCAAATCACCCTGCGCCTCGAGACGATCGGAGTGCAAGCGGAGGAACTCGACGGGATCTTCGTCACCCACGAACACATCGATCATGTCCAAGGACTCCCGGTTTTATTGCGGAAACATCCGTTGCCGGTCTATTGCAATTCGCAAACGAGCGCCGCCCTGCGCACCAACGGACTCGCCGATCACAAAAACTGGAAAACGTTCCAGACCGGGGGCGAATTTGCGATCGACGATCTAACCGTGCAAACCTTCCACGTGCCGCATGATGCGGTCGATCCGGTCGGGTTCGCCTTCCATCACGGAGCAGATTGCATCGGTTTTTTGACGGACCTCGGCTACGCGACGGCTCTCTCGATCGAACGAGTGCGCGACGCTCACACCTTGGTTTTGGAGAGTAATCACGACGAAAAAATGCTGCAAGATTGCCCGAAACGTCCGTGGTCGCTGAAACAGCGCATTCTCTCCCGGCACGGGCACCTTTCTAACACCGCCGCCGCCAACGTGATCGAGCATCTCCTCGATCGCAACCTCCGCCAGCTCGTCCTCGGCCATCTCAGCCGCGATTGCAATACGCCAGAGATCGCGCTCGCGTCCATGCGCGACAAATTATCCGCCCTCGGTGTGAGCGATGTCGAGGTGCACTGCGCCTCGGCGGTCGAAGTGAGCCCCCGATTCCCCGCGCGGTCCGACCGTCAAAGTGCAGGCCAGCCAGATCCAGTTAGCCAAGAAAACCAGCACCGCCGCACCCCGGAGTATGTAGCCGAACTTTTCCGGGAATTTGCCGAAGCGGACGCGGCGTAGGCCGAACGCCAGCACTGCCGCGCAATAAACCAGGTAAACGGCACCCACCCCAAACGCGACCGTCAGCAGTGGGTTAAATCGCAGCGCCGCCGCTCCATTTCCCGCCAGCAACGCCAGCGCCATCCGCGTGCCCCCACAAGTGGGACACGGCAGCCCCGTCCAGCGAGCCACGGGACATTCCGGCAGCGGAAATCCCCAGTGCAACCAAGCGACTCCCAGAACGCCGGCCGCCAGCGCCACCCAGAAAAAAAGCGCCTCCGCATCCGTCTCTCCGGGAGCGAGCGGTCGGAGAACGATCTTCATCCCCGGACTTTTAGCGGTGTTGAAAGCTCTTGAGCGCGTTCATCACCTCCGGATTGCCAGACATCGCATTGGCAAAGAAATACACCCCCACCCCGCACAATCCACAGCAGAGAAGCAGCGGTAGCAGAATAGCAAAAACGCCTTTGGTCGTGCTCGTCCCATGCACCTGCGCGAGCCCGATTCCGCCGGAAACGATCGTCCAGACCAGCGACGCGATTCCGCCACAGCAGGGCACGAGTCCAATCAGCGCCGCCGATCCCGCCGTATAACAATAGACCCGGTAGGTCGCCTCAAACGGTTTGCTCACACCGCCCAGAATCATCAGACCGAGATGCCAGAAAGCTGTGGTGATAAAAGACATGATAAACAACACGATCGGCAGCGCGATGAGGACCCCGATGATCGCAGAGCCCGCTCCCATCCCTTGCATCGCCATCAGTTTGGCCACTTCCGCATTCTGAGAGCCAAGCGCCGAGCCCAACACTCCCCGCAAGCCAAATTGCAACCCCATGGCCAGCACTGTTCCCACCCCAGTCGCGATTAGCATATAAAGAAACGGCACCAGAAACCCGCCCGTCTCTTTCATTCGAGAAAAGGTCGCGGTCGGCTCGACCAGCACTTCCTTCACCGTCGCTCCGAAAGCTGGGAAGAAACCGAGGGAATTCTTTTGTTCCCATGACGGCAAACTCTTGTCCTCCAGCAAGTCCGGCACAAAACCCGCCGAAGGTAGAATCGGCTGCATCAACTCCACCGGGACGGTAAATTGCGCCCACTGCGAGAGCGGTTTCCAGTTTTCCATCCCCGTTCGCCAAGCCAGATCGGTCCCCAGATATTTTCCCGTGCTCAATCCGGACTGCACGTCGGCCTCCGAAAACGTTCCTAAATTCTGGCCGCCGCGGTTGATGTGAATGTCGCTCATGACCAGAGTTACTAGCGAAAACTCCCGCCCGCCTCAAGCCTTTTAGCTGGCCTCTAATTCGTGCAGGAGATGCTCCGCATTCCGCGCTTGGGCCGTTCCCGGATACGCCTCCATCATGCCCAGTAACAACTCACGCGCTTTCCCCATGTCGCCCTGGTGCCGGCCATAGACCTCCGCCAGTTTGCAGCGCAAAAACGCATCCTCATCCGCCGGCCAAGATCTCTCCAACGCCGTTTCCAGCAGCCCCGCCGCCGCGTCCGGATCGCCCAGATATTTCGTCTGCACCTCTGCGATGCCCTCGATCGCCGCCGTATCGTCCGCATCCGCCGCCAATGCCTGACGATAAAAACTGATCGCCTCATCGTAGTTCCCATCCGCGATCGCCTCGTGCGCCATGAAAAACGGATCGTGCGCCGCGTCATTTTTTGTTCCGTAAATCATCTCCCCAACCTTCTCACCTAGCATCGGCAGAAAAGTCACCGCGACGATGATCCCTGCCGCAATCGCGGAAATCAGCGCACCGCCGAAAATCAAAAACAATCGGCTCTGATCAAGCGCCCCAGACGCCTCCAAACGGCGACCCTCGTGGAAAAGCACCACGCACAGATAAACCAAACCAGCAAGAACCAGCAGGCGCGGGAGGAGGCGCATAATCTTCTTTTTAGAAACAATGCCACAGCAGAGCAAGGAAAATATTCCCTCGCTCGCATTCGGGTTTGCCATTTTTCCACGTTCCGGAAACACTTTAGGCAACGATGAAAATCCTCATGGCCTCCAGCGAGATGTTCTCACTCGCCCGCACCGGTGGACTGGGCGACGTGATCGACGCCCTTCCCGCGGCCCTGCGTGCGTCCCAAAACGAGGTCAGCGTCGTTCTCCCGCTCTATCGCGTGATCCGCGAAAACCCCCAGCTCCGCCTCCGCGAGACCGGCGTGCGGTTCGCCGTCCAGATCGGCGAAAAAGCCGTCGAAGCCGGCGTTGTCGAAACCATCACCCCAAACGGCACCCAGGTTTTTCTTATTCGCCGCGATGAATATTTCGATCGCTCCGGGATTTACGGCGTCGATGGCAAAGATTACGAGGACAACGCCGAACGCTTCATCTTTTTCTGCAAAGCCGTGGTCGAACTCGCTCGCCGCATGTCGCCCGTGCCCGACGTGCTCCACGTCCACGATTGGCAGACCGCCCTCATCCCCGTGCTCGTGCGCGACTGGGCTCTGCCCTTCAAAACCGTCCTCACGATCCATAACCTCGCCTATCAAGGGAGTTTCTGGCCCTATGATTTCCGCTTCACAAATCTGCCCGGACACTATTTCGGCGCGAAAGGCGTCGAGTTCTTTGGGAATCTCAACCTCCTCAAAGCGGGCATCCTTTTCGCCGATCACATCACCACCGTTAGCGAACCTTACCTCCACGAAATCCAGACCCCCGCCAGTGGTTGCGGGCTCGACGCCGTCATTCGCGAACATAGCGCCAAATTTTCCGGCATCCTCAACGGCGCCGATTACACCGTCTGGAATCCGCTCGCCGATCCGCATCTGCCCGCCACCTTCAACCCGGAAATGCCCGAAGGTAAACGCGTCTGCCGCGATGCGCTCCTCGCCCGGTTCGATCTTCGCCCCAACCCGCGCGGTCCCGTCATCGGCATGGTCGCCCGACTCGACGAACACAAAGGTTTCGACATCCTTTTCCCCTTGCTCGACCGACTCCTCTCCGACGATGTCCGCCTCATCGTCCTCGGCGAGGGCGACCCGGCCTACGCCGCAGAACTGCGCTACCACATGCTGAAACACCGCGGGCTCTTTGCTTTTGCGGAGGATTTCGATGTGCCGCTGGCTCATTTGATCGAGGCGGGCAGCGATCTCTCGTTCATTCCCTCGCGCTTCGAGCCGTGCGGGTTGACCGCGATTTACAGTCTGAAATACGGCACGCTGCCCGTGGCCCGGGCCGTCGGCGGACTCTCACAAATCATCCGCGATTACGACCCCAACACCCCTGCGGAAGACGGCGGCTGGGGCTTCCTTTTTCACGATTACCAGACGGAAAGTTTCTGGGATGCTCTTAAACGGGCCCGGTTTCTTTTTGTCGAGCAACCCGAGCTTTTCAAAACGCTCATCCAACGCGCCATGGCCTGCGACTTCTCCTGGAAACTGGCGGCCGCCGAATACACCCGCCTTTACACCGCCCTCGTCCCGCCATCCGCCACCGCTCTCCCCATAAAATGAAGCGGGTCAAGGCTCGCAGAACTAACCACTAAAAGTTTCCGCCACCACCCTCATCGACCCGCTCCCACGTCAACACTCAGACACCAACCCATCCGCAACCCCGAGCGCTGTTTCCGATGGAAAAGAATGAAACGCTAAATCCAATCGAGGCAGGTTTTCTCGGTGCGGAGAACCTTGCAGCGAGTGCGTAAAATGTTTTTGCATCGTTCAAGTAGTTCAGGCTTGGCGGGTTCGTTGTTTTCGGGCAAAGTCATTTTCAGGTTAAGCAACTTATTTTCTGTAAAAGTGATTTGGCTATAAACTGAAGGATGGTTGGTTAGGGTTTGTGGTGGGGGAGGTAGGCTTTGCCGGTTTCCCATTCGTCGGAGATTTCGGAGAGGATGGCGGTTACTAGCCGC
>JBBRPA010000076.1:0-10660 GCA_038228695.1 Chthoniobacterales bacterium | reverse complement strand
TTAGCGAGTGTGGCCTTGGCTGACGAGTAGATAAACTGCTGACCAAACAAAAAGCGCGCCTGGATTTCTCCAGACGCGCTGTTTGAGTGGGTGACGTGCGACGGGTTAGCTGATGTAACCTTCTTCGCCGTGATCGGAGATGTCGAGGCCGGCACTTTCGGCTTCGACTGGAGGGCGGAGTCCGACGATAGCTTTGACGACGTAGGCGATGATCGCGGTGGCGACGACGCTCCAGACGATGGTGACGCCAATGGCTTTGAATTGCTCGAGGAGCAGACCTTGTTTGAGGCCACCAACTACTGCATTGGCTTTTTCATCGGCGAGAACGCCTGTGAGGATGGCTCCCAAAGTGCCACCCACGCCGTGCACGCCAAAGGTATCGAGCGCATCATCGTAACCGAAAATGCGTTTCAAGTAGGCAACCGCGAGGAAGGGAATGATGCCTGCGGCGACACCAATGATCATGGAACCGCCTGCGGTGATGAAGCCCGCGGCGGGTGTGACGACGACGAGTCCAGCAACGACGCCCGAGCAGAAACCAAGGATGCTGGCGTGACCGCGCACGATCCATTCCGTTATGCCCCAAACGAAGCCGGCCGTAGCGGCTGCCAGAGTGGTGGTGGTGAAAGCGTTCGACGCGATGGCATCGGCGCCGAGAGCGGAGCCAGCGTTAAAGCCATACCAGCCGACCCAGAGCATACCGGTGCCGACTGCGCAAAGAACCATGGAGTGTGGTGGCATGGGTTCCTTACCAAAACCAACGCGTTTGCCGAGGATGATGCAGAGCACTAGCGCGGACCAACCGGAAGTCATGTGAACAACGGTTCCCCCGGCGAAGTCGATCGCTTTAATCGCGGCGGCAGGGTTGAGCGGACCGCACATGTAGCCAACGGTGGACCAAACCATGTGGGCGAATGGGAAGTAAACCGCGAACATCCAGAGTGCGACAAAGATCAGCACGGCGGAGAATTTCATGCGTTCAGCAACAGCCCCAACGATCAGGGCAGGTGTGATGATCGCGAACGAAAGCTGGAACATGGCCCACATGGAATCGGAGATCCACCAGTAGCCAGCACCCGAGGCGGCGGGTTCCACCCCTTTGAAGAGGGCGTTGCTAAGGTCGCCGATAAATGGGCTCTTGGCGCCCACGCCGAAAGAGAGGCTGTATCCGCAGAGATACCAGAGAATGGTGACAAGACCCGCGATGCCAAAGCATTGGCCAAAGACCGAGAGGACGTTCTTTTTTCGGGTTAAGCCGCCGTAGAAAAGAGCGAGGCCGGGCAGGGTCATGAAAATAACCAAGGCCGTGGAGATCATCTGCCAAGCGTTATGGCCAGGTCCAGGTCCGGCGATATTTGAGGTCCAAGTGGTATCGCCGCTTTTGCCGGGTTGAGCGTTTTTGATGTAAGATTCCAGATCGAGCAGTCGTTGCTCGGTCGTGGGAGCGGCAGGAGCTTCGGCCGCTTGGGCCTGGAGCGGGATGGCTCCGGCTATAAAAAAAGCCAGCAGAACGGCCATGAATTGTAGTTTGGTTACGATTGATTTCATTTGATTGCGGATGTTTGGTTTGGTTGGGATTTCAATGGGGCGGATGGTTTCGTCCCATTAAAGCGTAGCTGGATTGGTGATCCGGGGGCCACTGTTTAAAAGGCGGCCCCGGGGGTTAACTCATTGCGAGGTCGCCCTTTGACCTTAGGTTCATCATAGGAATCACCGTCTCGGGGTCCGTTCTTCTCAGAGCGGAATCCGGCGGCAAGGCCAAAGATGAATTTAATGTCATTCTCTACGTGCTTCACGCGGCGCAGCGAAGCAACATGTGTGCCAGTTGTGTCGTAAACTAGGCTAAAACGGGCTTTTTCAAGTCCGAAGCCCGCGCTGTCTTCCGAGTACGACAGAAAACCGGGCCGGTGCTACCGCAGATTGGGACGTGAAGCCGAGTCAGGCTGATCGCTTTTCTGTGGCAAATTGGACATTGTGGCAAAAAATGTTCTCGAATCGGGCGAATGGAACGCCCGTCATTTTTCCGAGGTGAAACGAACTATAGAGCGGCTTAAACAATACTATAACCGCCACTTTGCGACGGCGAGGGCCGCAGGACTGCGTCAGCCGCTCGGGCAGGGTGTTTGCAACCCAGCCGCTTCACTGCCGCCGCCGCCCCCCTGCAACCCCCGGCGCTCGCAAATTAGTGGCCACATTATTATTTAAAACGCTCTAGACTTGTGAAAACATCCGAAGTTGTCCAACTTCCCTCCTTAGTTTTACGAGCAGCGCTTCATGTCCATTTCCCTTGTTCCTCACGCTGGTTGGCAAACCAATCTTCGTCTCGCCAACGACGCCGTTGAACTCATCGTTTCCCTCGAAGTCGGGCCACGCATTCTCAGTTACCGGCCCTTGGAGGGAGCGAACATCCTCCACAATTACCCAGACCATTTGGGCAAAGCCGGTGAAACCGAATGGATGAACCGCGGCGGGCATCGTCTCTGGATTGCACCTGAGGATCCCGTGCTTTCCTACGCCCTCGACAACAGCGCCTATCCTTACGAAGTGCTGAATGATTTCTCGGTTCGGTTGATCACCCCCGGCGATCCGGCCCGGCCCATTCGTAAGGACATCACCATAGAACTCGCCCCCGAAGGCAACGAGGTCCGCCTCATCCACACGCTGACCAATGAGTCTCGGCAGACTCACCCGGTGGCTCCCTGGGCATTGACGGTGATGGCCCCCGGCGGCCTCTCGCTTCTCGGTCAACCGAAGTTGGGGCAACATCCGCGTGACTTGCTGCCCGACCGGGTGTTGGTCCTCTGGCCCTACAGCGATCCGACCGACGACCGGTTTCACCTAGGACGGCATTTTGTCACGCTCCGGCAAGAAACCGGGCGCCCGCCTTTCAAATTCGGACTCGCCCACCGGGGTCGTTGGGCTGCGTATCTGCTTGGCGATCAGCTGTTTGTAAAGACGGTCGCGTGGGTTACCGACGCCATTTACCCGGATTTTGGCTGCAATTACGAAAGCTTTACCGACGGCGACATGCTGGAAATCGAGTCGCTTGGCGCTTCTGTTTCCCTCGCTCCCGGCGACGTCGTTAGCCACCTAGAAACCTGGCGGGTATTCGGAAAACTCCAACCGCCAAGGTTCTCCGATAGCTTGGAATTTGCCGAATGGCTGCATCCCTTTCTCCCGCAATTATGAAATTTTACCCAATTCCACGTCTGCTTTTGATAACTGCCGCCTTGCTTGTGGCGTTTCTTTTCAACGGTTGCGAAACCACGACCAGCAAGCGCAACGTGATCGACCGGGCCGCCCTTTACGCCAGCGTCCAGCAAGAGGCGCCGGGCGACTATTGGATCGCGCGTCGCTATTATAAGCGGGACTACCATTTTTGGGGATACATCCGCCGGCCGCAGCAACCTTGGAGCACAGCGAAAATGGTCATGCTCAACGAACAAAGAAAACTCGCTCCCGATCGTGCCCTCAACCTGATCGGCAGCGACAATAACTACGAGTATGAGTTTAAGGGATCTTTCTCCGGCGACACCGTTTACGAGCCTGCGAGTAATGGATTCTACCCAGAATTTGTCCTGACCGATTACACTTTGAAAACGATCAATCCGCTCCAGATTTACACGAATCCGGCGGCCACCGACCCCTCCCGCCGGGTCATCGAAGCCCCGGTCCGCTAGTCTGCTTCATGGCCTATTCCGATTTTCTCGACCGGGCGTTGTATCACCTTGAATGTCTCGATTCGCTCAAGCCGTCTGACGTTCCGGATGCAGTCCAGTTGGAATTGGTCCGCGGCGCCTCCATGACGGATTTGGCGGGCGAGGCTGGGCTGGAGGAGCGGGCTCGATTGGTCCGGGCGCTCCTTTTGTGGGCTCACGGTGATCTAACGGGTGCGCACCGGCTTGCGCAGGACGCGTCGGGCGATCTGGCGGCTTATCTGCACGGGATGATTCATCGACGGGAGCAGGATTTTGAAAACGCGCGTTACTGGTTCGGACGCGCTGGGGTGCTGCCGTTTTTTGCGGAAGTGCAGCGGCAGGGCGCGGCTGTTTCCGAGGATGT
Source organism: Chthoniobacterales bacterium (assembly GCA_038228695.1). GTDB lineage: Bacteria > Verrucomicrobiota > Verrucomicrobiia > Chthoniobacterales > DASVRZ01 > DASVRZ01. The sequence continues at coordinate 6,598 of JBBRPA010000076.1, read as the reverse complement.
GGCGAAGCAACTGAATTGGGACCCCTACTTGTTTACGACGCTCTGTGAGCGCTCGAAACATGGGGCGCGGACGCCAATGCGGATGCTCGTCGATCTGCAAAAGATCGAGTTTCGGACAATGCTCGATTACGTTTACCGAGCTGGTTAGCGGAAAATCCGCAACGGGCTTACCGCTTCACAAACACGCCAATCAGCGGGCGGCTGGAAGGTTTTTGGGAAACGAAATCACTCACAAATCCCGTGCGGGTGCGAATTTCAACGTGCCCCGCGCCGTTCCCGCCATAAACGAGGACTGAGCCGATCGGCGCAGCAAAGGGATTAGAGATGGTCGTCCGAACAAATCCGTAGTCGTGGACCAATTCCGAGGCGGCCTGTTTGGCGTAGCCCGTCTTGGGATAAGAATCAATCGTCTCCGACTTCAGCAGGGCAGATTTGACGTAGCGCCAGCAACTGCCGGTCGAGTGACCTCGGGCGTTGTTCACGGCGATGCTGGCAGCTTGGAGGAGACGGTGATTTGAAACCGTGGAAGAAGCAGCCGGATAGGACGTGGGCAGGGAATTCCGTGCGGAAACGTCGAAGTAGGTGGTCGTGGCGCTCGTCCGTGGCGAGCGGCTGAAGAAACTCTGGGTGCTGTTGGTTCCAACGGTTGGGCCGGAGCCACTGGTCTTCCGTTTCATGTCCACCGTAAGCCATTTATCGTCAGACTGTTTGCCAAACCGAATTTTTCCAACCGACAAGCCACTATTGTCCTGCGCCTCTGCGGATGAGAGGCTGATGATGGACGTGACGAGAGTCACTGCCAGAGCTGGGAGCAAAGAATAAATGGCTTTTTTCTGGAACATCGTTTGAAAAATCTGACGGAAGAAAGAGCCCCGAGAGTAGCTGGTAAGCCCTTTCGGTCAACCAAAAAATTGCGCAGAACAGTTGATTCAGGAAAAAAAGCCCGAATTTCCCCACGTTTTGTAACTGCCTGCGGATGAATCCATTGCGTGATGAGTAAATTACCGGAGTTCTTGAATTTTCAAGATGCGGGCGGGAAAATCCGTCGCCCAGTCGAGGTGGGTGGTGGTGATCAGCTGCTGGGCGTTTTGGGGGAGGCACTGTAAAAGGCGGTTCCGTCGAACGGGGTCCAACTCGCCAAAGACGTCATCAATTAAAAAGAGCGGCGGTCGAGCCGAGTTCGTCCCAAGGACTTCTGCCTGGGCTAGGCGTAGCGCGAGCGCGGCGGTGCGTTGCTGCCCCTCGGAGGCGAAATGGGCCGCACTGTGGCCGTCGAAGGCCAGTTCCAAATCATCCCGGTGCGGGCCGACGACGGTCTGGCGCAACCGATTTTCTTGGCTGGCCGATTTGGCGAGTGCCTCCGCGAAACTGGCCCCAGCGTTGTCGGTGCCGTCTTTATAACTCGCCCGCAGCTCCGGTCCGGTGCCTCCGATGACGGTATTGGCGGCGGCAATCAGGGGATCGAGTCGAGCAACAAACTCCCGCCGGATCGTTCGGATCCGCTCGCCCGCCTCCAGAAGCGGACCGTTGTAAGCTGCGATCTCCCGCGTGCTTCCGCTGTTTTTGAGCAGAGCATTTCGCGATCGCAACGCTTTTTCGTATGCCCGCAGTTGGGTTCGGTGTCCCGGATGCATCTGGATGAGCACGAAATCCAAAAAACGCCGTCGCCCCTCGCCTCCGCCCCGGATCAAGTCGAGGTCGTCGTTGCCGAACCAAACCACCTTGGCCAGTTGCAGATACTCGTTCGCCCGGCGCTGTTCCACGGCATCAAGAACGAGCTTCCGCCGTTTCGCACTGTAATGATACTGGCAGCGGGTGTCATTCCAGAGGCCTTCAAGCGCGAAGCCGGTTTCACCGAAACGCACCGCCTGAGCGAGCGTTCCTGCCCGGGGCGATTGCAGTCGGAGGAGCACGCAGGCCGCCTCCAGAAGCGAGGTTTTTCCCTGCGCGTTTGGGCCGACGATACAGGTCGCTCCTGGTTCAAACGTGAGTCTGGCCCTTTCAAAACACCGAAATCCCCGTATTTGTAGCTCGCTCAACACCGCCCCGACTATTCACCATTCGTCTTTCCCGATGCAACTTCTTCCCGGATTCCGCGATTTTTACCCCGACGACTGCGCCCGCCGCAATTACATCCTCGAAACTTGGCGCTCCGTCGCGCGGCGCTACGGATTTGTCGAATTCGACGGGCCGGTTCTCGAACCGCTGGAGCTCTATCAGAAAAAATCCGGCAATGAAATTGTCGGGCAGCTCTTCAATTTTACCGACAAAGGCGAGCGCGCCGTCTCCCTTCGCCCGGAGATGACGCCCACCGTCGCCCGGATGGTCGCAGCGCGGGAACGCGATTTCCGCAAGCCGATCAAGTGGTTCTGCGTGCCGCAGTTTTTCCGTTACGAGAAGCAGCAGCGCGGTCGGGGTCGGGAGTTTTACCAATTCAACGCCGACATCTTCGGCGAAACCTCGCCTGCCGCTGACGCCGAAATGATCGCCCTCGCCATCGACACCCTGCGTGCCTTTGGCTTTGGCGAAAACGATTTCGTTGTTCGCCTCAGCAGCCGCACGGCGTGGGCCGAATTTTTCACCCAAAACGGCGGTAAACCCGAAGGCGAAACCGCGTTTTTCCAAGTCGTGGACAAGGCAGAGCGCATGCCGCGCGAAAAAACCGAAGCACTGCTCGCCCCTCTCGGTTTCACCGCCGAAACGGTCCTCGCCTTCATGCGCTCGAAAATCCCCAGCGACGATCTCGCTCCGATTCTGGCCGATTTGCAGGCCCGTGGATTGCAAAATTACGTCGAGATCGATTACGCCATCGTCCGCGGCCTCGCCTACTACACCGGCGTCGTTTTTGAGATCTTCGACAAAGGCAAAAACGAACGCGCTCTCGCCGGTGGCGGACGTTACGACAAACTCCTCAGCCTAATTAGTGACGGCAAATCCAACCTCGCTGCTCTGGGTTTCGCGATGGGCGACGTCGTCCTCGGCAACCTGATCGACGACACTCCGGTTGCCCGCGAAAAAATGACCACCGCGCTCGCCTCGGCCACGCCGATTGAAACCTTCGTCGTCATCGCCAACGAGGAGCGCCGTGCGGACGCGCTGAAAATCGTCCAGCAACTTCGCGACTCCGGCCAACGTGTCGATTACTCGCTCACCCCCGCCAAAATCGGGAAACAATTTCAGACCGCCGAACAACTCGGAGCCAAAGAAGCCCTCATCATCGGCGACGAATGGCCGCAGGTAAAAATCAAAAACCTGCAAACCCGCGAGGAAACCGTCAAGTCATTGCCACTCTGGGGACCAGAATGAATTTTCCCCGTCGCATTTGCGTCTGAGTTGTCGTATTAAATTTGCCTAATGTTTAGCCTGTTAGCTGCCAACGCCCTCGAGTTTGCCTTGCGGGAGTCCAATCCCGCCGGTAAATGCGTGCTCGCCGCGCTCTTCGTCGGCTCCATCTTCAGTTGGTCGATCATGATCACGAAGCTCAAAACCATTCTCCAAGCCAAGAAGCAGACTAGCAAATTTCTCGATCTTTTCCGCTCGAATCGCGCCCCGCTGAACATTTTCGAGACTCGCCTCAAGTTCGAAGGTTCCCCAGTTTTCTCCGTTTACAAAGCCGGCTGCAAGGAAATGACCTTCCAACTCCTTGGCTCCGCCGAAGTGGATGAAACCTTCAAGGCCCGCCTCGAAAATGCGGACAGAATCTCACCCGCCCAAATGCGCGTCGTCGTGAGCGCGATGGAGCGCGCCGTCGGCGAAACCGCCCTCAAGATCGAAGCGCAGATGATTCTCCTCGCCACCGCAGTTGCTGGTGCGCCCTTCCTCGGATTGTTAGGAACTGTCTGGGGCGTGATGGATACTTTTACCGGGGTGGCCCAAGCCGGCTCTGCCACTCTCGCTGCAATGGCTCCAGGTGTTGCGGGTGCGCTCATCACTACGGTCACCGCGTTGCTCGTCGCCATCCCGGCCATGTTTGGTTACAATTTTCTCGTCACTAGCATCCGAGGACTCACTGTGCAGATGGATAATTTTTCTGCCGAGCTAGCCTCCGAGTTTGAGCATCGTTACGTCGATCACGGCACGCGTTCGCTGCCCTTCATTCCGCATCGCTAGAAGTCTATGCGCCGCTTTTCCGATAAGCACAGTTTCAGTACCCTCAGCGAGATTAACGTCACGCCGATGCTCGATCTCTGTTTCGTTTTGTTAGTCATCTTCATGGTCACCACGCCGTTGTTAGAAAATAGCATCGACCTCGTTGTGCCGACGTCCGCCACTGCCAGCAACACGGTCGAGCCCAATCAGGTGCAGACCATTTCGATCGATAAAAACAAGGTCGTGAAATTGAATGGAGTCGTCACCAGCGTAGCCGAACTGCCAGATGCCTTGCGCGAGATCATCGGTAAAAAAACGAACATTGCCGTAGTCGTCCGACCACACCGCGAACTGCCGGTGCAGGACTTTGTTGACATCATGGACGTCCTCCAAAAAGTGAAGATCGCCAAGGTCGGAGTCGTGACCCAGCCCGACGCGCCAAAATGAACGAGAAATGGCGCTTCCGGCGCAACCTCGTTCTCATCGCGCTCGCCCACGTTCTAGCTGTCGGACTCATCTTTTACTTCGGTAAAGGTGGGGAATCCGGCGGTGGTGGTGGCGAGACCGTGACATGGGTGGACCCAGCGGCTTTCTCGCAACAAGCCAGCACGCCTGATCCGACCCCGGAGCGGTCCACTCCGGAGCCGACCCCGGAGAGCACCCCCGAGCCCACGCCCGTTCCCACTCCTCCACCGGCGACGCCCGATCCTGACGCCATCTCGTTGGCCACGCCCACCCCGACTCCCAAACCAACTCCTACGCCCACCCCGAAGCCGACTCCCACGCCAACACCCAAACCGACCCCTAAGCCCACGGCAACACCGAAAAAATCTCCCAGCCCGACTCCGAAAAAGAAACCCACTCCCAAACCCGACGACGAGAACTCGAAGCCGAAAAAATCCCGGTCTGCTAGTCCTAAGCCGGTGAAAAAACCTTCCGCCGATGACGCTGAAACAGCCGCCCGGAAAGCCGCCGCGCTCAAAGCCCTCGGCCGCGATCCTGGCGAGAGTTCTCCGACCGACGGCGAATCTACCGGCGCGGGTGGAGGTCCGGGGAAGGGAACGGGCACGGGCGGTGGTGAGGGCAGCGGCAACGGAACGGGCAAAGGCGCGGGCACCAAGCCGGGCGTCGATCCCGGATTGTTAGAAGCCTACAATCAGATGATCAAAACCCGCTGCGACCGTTGGGAACAGCCGGTTTCCCAGGTCAAGGCCGACTACAAATTCACCACCACTATGACGTTGACCATTTCCAAAACTGGCGAGTTAGAAAGTTACGGAATTAAGAACGCGTCTGGAAACGAGATCGTTGACGAATCCGTCAAAGCTTTCCTTTCCACCATCAAACGTTTCCCAGCGCCTCCGACCGGGAAAGAATACGTTGTTAACATCAACTTCCAACTCGGCAACGAGTAAAAGAGAAGAGTTGAGGGTTGAGAGTCTTTTGTTGAGAGTTAAGGCTTACACCGCCACTTCCTTTACTCTCAACCCTCAACCTTCAACCCTCAACTTTGTTACCCATCCAACTTCTCAGCACCGATTTCGATGGCACGATCCTAGATTGGGGACTCGACGCGAAATCGGCTCAACCCTTTTTCGATCTCGTTGGCGACTGGCAAAAACAAGGCCTTATCTGGGCCATCAACACCGGCCGATCTATCCCGCAATTGGAGGATGCTCTGAGTGCACCGGATTTCCCGATCCAGCCCGATTACATCATCACCACCGAACGCGCCGTGCATCGTCGCGGCCCCAACTCGTGGGAGGACTTTGGCGATTGGAACCGCCGGTGTGACGAAGCTCACGCGCAACTCGCGATTGAGGCGGCGGAAATATATGCCGAGCTTCGCCGTTACGCTGACCGGCAGCGCGGCATGCAGTTGCAACTCTCCGGTTCCGAGGTCGAGGGCCTCATCTCGATCAATGTGGATCAGATGGACGAGGCAGTGATTTTTCTGGAACGTCTCCGGATCGACCTTCCTCATCTCAACTGGCAGCGCAACAGTGTTTACCTCCGTTTCTGCCACATCGACTATCACAAAGGCAGTGCCCTCACCGAACTCCGCCGTCTGCTCGACATCCCGCATTCGCAAACCTTCGCCGCCGGCGACAACCACAACGATCTCCCGATGTTAGATGGCAGCGCGGCGCAATGGGTCGCCTGCCCCGTCAACGCCATCCCCGAAGTGAAAACCACCGTGCAAAATGCAGGCGGTTATATTGCGAAAAAAATCGCCGGCCTAGGCATCGCCGAAGCGCTAGCTGCTTGCCCGTGGAATGTTAGCACTGTGGTCTTGCCTTGACCGCACTTTCTTCGAGAGCGGACTTGGGTCCATAAAAAATTAACCACCGAAGTCATTATCGCGCTTAGTTATACCATCTGCTAAAAATAGAGTGACTTGTATAGGTGAAACTGGTTAAATGTTAGGATGTCTGGTAGAAAACTACAATTAGGGCTGCCCTTGGTGGCAGCGGTCATCGATGAGCATTATCGGGTGGAGCGGGATGGT
>JBBRPA010000075.1:0-11945 GCA_038228695.1 Chthoniobacterales bacterium | reverse complement strand
CGCGACTGGTCCGCACCCGCCCCAGAGAGTCTGTTTTTAGAAGGCAATCGCCAGTTCCCACCACAGTCATAGATGTCATAGGTATTAAACCTACGACGTCTATGGTCCCGCCCGGTAGAGGTGCTCGGTGTTACGTTTACGTTGAATGCATCAAACCTGATCCATGCGTTCGGCGCTGAGTAGCTGACGACGTCGCCCGCAATGCGGATGATGTTATCATTGCCGGGGTGCGACTCGGCGTTGAAGGAAATAGCTGGTATGACATCGCCCACTGCCGCAGCGTGCAAGGTTGCGGGGAGTAAGCATGTGGTAAGGAGAGCCCAGAAGGGGAGTTTACATTTTTGTTGGAGGGGGGGGATTCATCATGCTGAGGGGTTGTCAGGGGTGATTTATAGATCGTATAAGTGGCAAGTAGGTTGGATTAAAATTGGGATGACGAAATCTGTCGGTAGGAAGAGGCTTTTGAAAAAGCATTTGGGCCAAACAGGAGGGCAAAAAGGGGGGTACTGCCAAACGGACTAGCAGGAGCAAGTCGTGATTTTTTTGACGGTGAGTCATCCGGGAATTCCGTGGAGCTGGGGTTTGGTCTCATGACGTATATTGTATAATCGCCTGATAGATATATGCAACCAGAACTGAAGGGTTATGACAAAAATTGCCAGAAAGTTTATCGCTGACGAATCACAACCGACCCAAGGGTGGCCCGAGATGGCAGATAACAGCTTGATTTCATTAAAATAAAATACTTAAGTCGGCGCTTTGAGTGGAGCTGCTAGTCAACGGGTCGCTCCTGATCCTATTTTTCAATTTTAATCACAAAACATTCTTTTCCCATGTCAGAGGATTTCCTTAATTCATTACGCCCCGGACAAATTTCAGAAGCTCTTTTTGAGACGCTGCCGGATATATTCTTTTTTTACAAAGACGCACAAAGTCGTTTCATGGGCGGCACGCAGAGTTTTGCCCGCATGATGGGGGCGTCCTCAATCGCAAATATGATCGGCAAAACCGACCACGATTTCGCTGCAGATTTTCTAGCCGATGCGTTTTACAAAGACGACCAGAAGGTGATCTCGACTGGAAAGCCCATGCTATCTAAAATCGAGCTCGTACCGTCTGCGGATGGCTCCCTCGATTGGCTGCATACCTCGAAAGTCCCGCTCTTCGATCAAAACGGCGTCGTGGTCGGCCTGGCCGGGGTCGCTCGCCTCATTCCCGATAATGATGCGGTCTATGCAGCCCACCCTGAGATGCGCGCAATCGTGCAATTTGTCCGCACCGATTATCGTAAAAAGATTTCGGTCGTCGATATGGCAAAGGTGGGGGGTATCTCCATTAGCACTCAGGAGCGACTTTTTCGTAAGACCTTTAAACTCACACCCTCGATGTATCTCCGTCGGACACGGCTGAATACGGCTTGCATGATGCTGCGGGATACGGACGTGGACTTGGCGAAAATCGCGACCAGTTGCGGGCTTGGCGATCAAACAAACATGACGAGAGCCTTCAGAAAAGAGCTCAAAATCACGCCACAAAAATATCGGCTTCGTTTCAGCCAGGAAAAGTAAATTCCTGGATGCCGCTTGAAATCTTTCGTGGAACGAACGAGGCGAAGAAACTGCAGGACGTAATTCCACAGCCCAGAACCAGTGCGGGATATTGACAATTGCGGCAGCGTTAAGAACGTCTTTTTGGGGGGCAATCAGGATTAAGTTCAGGTCTGTAGGGTTCCGCAGACTGCTGGAGCACAAATCGGAGGCCCCCCTGCGAAAAGCCCTTTCTGCGTCGGTCGCGCGACAGAAATCTCCGCAGTTGAAACTCTTACGTCATACTCGCCGCTTGGATCCGCCCAAAATACTACGTTTCAGATTGAGAAAGCATCCACTTCACTTTGATCCCAGGAATCTTGAACAGCGTCCAAGCCCCCAAAAAATCTAAAATTAAAGTTGACGGATTACGCCAATAGGTATTTAATATCGACTTAAGTTAGTAAGATTGAATCGAAGTAGTAATTTACAAACTCGAAAATAATACCCCTTCACCAGAGAAAAAGTAAAACCCCTATGAAAAAATTGAAAAATATCCATAAATCGGTCCTGCTCATGGCAACCATGACGATGGGAATGATTAAAGTCTCGAACGGTGCTGCTTTGCTAGGCGACCAATATGCAGGTCAGGATCCTACAACTATCCAAAATTGGGTTGACGCGGGCGTGATTGAAGACATATCCGATGCTGCTGCATTTAACTATAATGGCGGTGTCTTTAACATTAGCGGTGCTTTGACTGAGACCGCAACTGGCAGCTTTAATACTTATTACGCCAATGGTAAATATGGTAATAATGTCTTGCTGAATGGTTACGCTTATGGAGGTCCGGTTGCCATCTCTGTAGGAGGCTTTGCTGATGCCAACGGAAATGCAAATACGTTCACAACAAACGGTAGTCCCGGTACTGGTTTTGCGGGTGCTGGGGGAAACACTTTCATCCTTCAGGCAAACCAAAATTATAAACTCTATCTGTTTGGCACAGGGGATAACAATAATCAGAACGCTTCGTTTACTTATGACGGAGTTACCAAAACTACAAGTTCTGTCATTCCAGGTGCAACTAACAGTCATTTTGTTACATACGATCTTACCACTCCGAACAATCTAGCTGGTTACACCCTTGATTTTAGCTGGGGCGCGGGTATTACTAACGGTGATGGTTCTGGGCATTACAACGGCTTCGCCCTCGTAAGTGCTGCCGTTCCGGAACCATCCACCGTGGCGGGTGCGATCGCGATCACAGTTGCTGCATTTTTCGCTGTGTGTCGCCGTCGTGGTTTGAGTTAGAACAGTAAATAATTTGGATTGAAATGACGATGACTCATACCATCGTCCTTTTTTTCCAAGAATTTTTTGCCGATCCTGTGAGTGGATGCAGGGAATTCATCTAGCCCTGCTTCTCAACCGCGATCTCCTGAAAGTGCAACAGAACTTATTTTTTGTATCTACCCTTTCTCCCGCTTCGAAGCCCAGGCCGACCGTTTGGTTATTTTCTATTGCATTTAATGCGGCCTGTTTCAACTTAACATTCCCCTTTCAAGAATTTTCGACCAGTCCTCCTTTGTGTGCAGACTTCAAAATAGCCAAAAAATAAATAACAAAATCATAAACTTCAAGACATTCGCCTTCGTCGCAGCAACCACACTTATAGGGTTGAGTCAAATTTCCTGGGGAGACATTTTATTGCTCGATTTGTTTGCAGATAAAGACGCGACGAGCACCGACGCATGGAGCAAGGCGGGTGTGACCGAAGATTTATCGGGTGCTGTAGTGGCCACCTTAAACGCTGGAAGCGTTTACAACATAAGTGGTGGTTTAACTTACAGTCTCAAGGGCGATGCGGGGAGGCACTTTGGCATCGCCTTCAGTGACAGTGATATGCTCAATGGATATTCCTACACGACTGAGACGGCGACTGTTTCCATTAGTGGCTTTGATAAAACCTTGAGCACAGACCCGCAGGGCGCATTTGGGACTTTTGCAGCGGGAAATACCTTCGCCCTGCAGCCCAACCAAACATACAAACTCTATCTCTTTGGAGCCGGAAATAAAAATAACCAAAACACTAAGTTTGTCTTTGGTGGGGTTTCCAAAAGCACGGGTTCGAGCATTGAGGGAAGTCCGACCGATGAAGGCCACTTTGTGACCTACGAGTTCACCACCCCGTCCGACATCAGCGATTTCAAGATTGATTTCAGTTTTGGCCCGGAGGATAGCGATAACGGAGCTTTTAATGGAGCCGCCATCGTCTCCATTCCAAAACCATCCATCCGTTAGCACGCCTAAGAGGGCGTCTAAAAAGGCATTGACCGAAGCCATCAGGATAGTGTGCTGAAGGTAGAACAAGCTTCCAGCTTGTTAGGCAGCAACGGCAAACAAGCTGGAAGCTTGTTCTACTCTGACTTTTGCGACGCTCTCTAACACCACGATGAGGATCAATCCTAGGTCTGTCGGGTTCACTCTGAACTCGGGAGTCTTAAGCAGCGGCCAAGCCCCAAAAAATCAAAAACTTATGTTGACGAATTATGTCAACGGGTATTTGCTTTCATTGTCAGGTAAATTAATACCGAGATAAAAACTCTTCGTCTCCCAGAAAAGTTAAAAATAACCCCAGAAAACCCAATGCTAAATCTCCTCACCACCCCCCTGAAAAAAGTGACAAACTCACAAAAAACGGCCCTCCTTCTGGCCACTCTCATGATCGGCATGACTCGAATTTCGAGCGGTGCTGCTTTGCTGGGTGATCAATATGCAGGTCAAGACCCTACCACTATCGCAGATTGGGTTAACGCGGGTGTAACCGAAGATTTAACTGGTGCTGCAGCTTTTAATTACAATGGCCAACCCTTTAATATTAGCGGTGGTTTGACTGAGACCGCAACTGGCAACTTTAATACTTATTTCGGTAATGCCTATGGTAATAGCTCGACTGGTAACACCTTCTTAAATGGTTACGCCTATGGCAGTGGTCCGGTTAACATTTCGGTTGGCGGCTTTGCTAACTCGAGCGGGGTTGCAAATACATTCACTACCGATGGTAGTCCCGGAAGTGGTTTTGCGGGTGCTGGGGGGAACACTTTCACCCTTTTGGCGAACCAATCTTATAAACTCTACCTATTCGGTACAGGTAATGCCAATACTCAAAATGCCTCGTTTACTTTTGGCGGAATTACCAAAACCACAAGCTCAGTCATTCCAGGAGCAACTAACAGTCACTTCGTTACCTACGATCTTACCACTCCAACCAATCTGGCTGGTTACACTCTTAATTTTAGTTGGGGGGCAGGTATTACAGGAGGCGATGGTGACGGGCATTACAACGGCTTCGCCCTCGTCGCTGTTTCAGCACCATCCGGTTATGCCTCATGGGCCGCCACCAACGCACCTGGTCAAACAGCCGCCGAAGATTTTGACAGCGATGGCGTCAGGAACGGCGTGGAATACGTGCTCGGCGGCACCAAGGACACCAACGACTTCGGCAGCCTGCCGCAAATCACCGCCCCTGGCGGCAACCTGATCTTCACCTTCCAGCGCGACCAAAAGACCACCGACGTTCTGACTCAAATCGAGGTAGGCACCACCTTGGGCACTTGGCCCACGGTCCTGACGGTGCTGCCAAATACCCAAACCCAGCCGACGGGAGTGACTGTGGTCAATAATCTGAGCAATCCCGGCTTTGACACCGTGACCCTGACCGTTCCTCAGGCCCCGGACACCAAGAAGTTCGTCCGCCTTAAGATCACCGTCCCTTAAGGCGCTCTAAGTTCTTGTTTGCATACGAACTCGCCTACACCGGGTGTTTTGGTGATCCATTAACTGTTCGAAGTTTGAACGATGAAAAAACCCGCCGCGGTTCAAACTCCCCGCGGATCGTATGGCCTGCTGCGCAGCAGCAGGCCATGAACTTTTATCAGGAACACTAGAACAGAATTTCAAGTTTATTCGTGCAGATTCAAAAAAAAGAAAGAAAACGCAGAAAAATAAAACCAATAAAGGTGGTGGTGCCCGCCAAGGGCCTGACTTTTACTGATTTTGAAACCGTCGTCACCCCACAAACCACCATCTGACCCTTCCCATTGCCAGAAGTTACTGGGCCTCACTGTATTTTCCCAATGAAATTTTCTTCGCTACTCTGCCTCCTCCTCTTTTCACTGGGCCTGAACTCAGCCCTAACCGTGGCTGCAGAATTGGATTACCAAGCGCCTCCGCTGGATAATCCCGGCAAAGGCCTCGTTCCCTATCCGGGCAGCTCTTCGAGCAACCGCTTTCCGCATAGCTTGGAATTTTCTTACTTTGCCCTCAAAGATGTTCTTGTCGGGCAATCTGCCGAGGGGAAATACCTCTTCGACTGGTCGCGTGTGAACGCCTTCCTCGAGACGGCGAAGGGGCGTGGAAACCAGGGTATCTTTCGGATCTATTCGGAGTATCCCGGAAATGGCATTTCGATCCCGCAATTCCTCATCGACCAAGGCGTCGCGATCACAGAGCTGTCGTATGGCAACCAGACTGCGTGGACCCCGGACTACGGCAACGCGCTCCTCCTTCAAGCTCTCCAAGGAACTATTGCAGCCCTCGGCGCGCAGTATGACGGCGATCCGAGGGTCGATTGTATCGAGCTTGGGTTGCTTGGCGTCTGGGGCGAATGGCATAATTACGGTCAACCGGCCTACGGGGCGGATGCGGCCACCCAAGGTGCCGTGTTGCAAGCTTACGAAGGCGCGTTTTCGACTACCAAGCTGCTGGCCAGATATCCGCGGGGCGCAGACAAGGGAGCAGCAGCCAACTTCAATCGTAAAGTTGGCTACCACGACGACTCGTTTGCCTGGAGCACCCTTGGCACGGAGGGGTATAAATTCATGCAGCAGATGACCGATGCAGGTGCGCTGGAGAAATGGAAAACGCAGACGATCGGCGGTGAACTTTACCCGCAATTAAACCACTGTATGTTCGAGGAAACCTGCTCAGAAAATGGAACGGAGGCCACCAATTTCCTCCAGACCGTGGAGGCGACTCATGCAACCTACATGCGCATCGAGGGCATCTTCGAAAGTGGTGTATCGGAAGCACGGATCGGACAGGCCAGGGCCGCTGTGCGCCGCATGGGCTACGATTTACACCTCAGTCAGGCGACCATCAGCCCAGAGGGGAACAATTTCACTGTGACGGCAAAGCTGAAAAATCGCGGTGTGGCCCCGTTCTATTACAACTGGCCGGTAACGGTCGGTCTGGTCGATACCACTGGCGCAACCATTCAAGAGTGGCCGGTAGCTTGGAGGATTGATGGTCTGATACCCGGTGAGGAACGTGACTTTAGTGCCACTCTGACACCATCAACGCCAGTTCCTGCCGGGGCACGGGTCGCCCTGCGCGTCCCCAACCCAATGTCCGGCGGGCATCCTCTCCGCTTCTCAAACTTCAACCAGCAGCTCGACGGGCAGACATGGATGATCCTCGGAGGTGCCGATGGCCAGGCACCGCCAGCAGCAGCAGCGGTAGCGCCTAAGAAAGTGCTCTTTATTCGCGGCGGCGTGGGGACAGTCGGCTTCTTTGAAAACGGCTCAGACGAACATGGATCGGATGCTTTCAACTACGCGACCAATGGTGGCAACCACGGCTGGGGCGAACTGAACGCGGCCCTCGTAGCCGAGGGTTTCAAGGTAGAACAGCTTGCGGAAAACCCGGTTATCGCCAAGGTGCCAACTCCGATCCCGCTCGACACGATGAACCTCTCGCAGTATTCAGTCATCGTCTTCGGATCGAACAACGCCGAATACACCCCTGTGCAGGTCGATGCGTTCATGAACTACATCGGAGCAGGTGGTTCCGCCCTCTTTGTGTCCGATGCCAACTTCGGTCAGAATTTTGGCGACGCTCCGAGCTCGGATCAGTACTTCCTCACACGCTTTGGCCTAACGATGAACCAAGACGGCGGGACTTACTCGATCCGGAGAGCGAACGAATTTGTGATTCCCACGCACGCGATCCTCAACCGCGTTAATGAGTTCGACGGCGAGGGAGTGTCGCCACTCACCCGTGGCCCGCCACCAACCGGCGTCAGCAGCACTCTGCTCACCCGGGCGCGCTTCAACGTCAATCGCAACACTGGTGCCGCGCAGGGGCCATCCGAACCTGCGACCGCGAACGACGGCAGCTTGGTGGTTGCAACTTTTGGTGCAGGCCGTGTTGCAGGCAGCTACGATCGGAACACCTTCTTTAACGAAAATGGCGCGGGTACGAGTATCACGCATCTCGACAACGAAGCCTACGCACGAAACCTTTTTAACTGGCTCGCCGGCAATCCGACAGCGACCACCAACTACGCACCACGCGGCTATTTTCCCAATCTTCTCCCCGGCAGCAGCGTGTCGGAAGGGGTCGGCTTCCCCGTCAACGTGAACGCCAGAGACCCGGACGGAAGCGTTTCCTCGGTCTCCCTCAAAATCGACGGAGCGCCCATCTCGACCGACACGACCGCGCCCTACGAATTCTCCGTCCCAGGTCTCGCGGCGGGAAACCGGACACTGACCGCCACAGTCACAGATAACCTCGGCGCGACGACCAACGTCAACATCGCGGTCAATGTCATCAACGCTGGCGACGTTGAACAACCTCTCGACCGAAGCGGTTGGATTCTCTCGGCCACCAACAACACCGGCGACCTGGCGAAAGCGATCGACGGGGACATCGACACACGCTGGACGACGCAGCAATTCCAACAACCCGGACAGAAATTCAGCATTGATTTCGGGCAGCGTTCACTTTTCCAACGAATCGTCCTAGAGACACCCAACGACCCAAACGATTACCCCAGAAGTTATGTCGTCCGCGCCTCGGATAATGGGACCAACTTTGTCGTAATCGCCTCGGGAGCGGGAAACAATGCGACGACGGATATTTTTCTGCCTGCCCCAGTTACCTACCGCTATCTGGAGATCGAACAGACGGGCAGCTCGGCATCCAACTGGTGGTCAATCCACGAGATCAATATCTATCATCCACCCGCCAATGCCACTCTCCCGCTCACATCCTGGCTGCAGTTTTATTACCAAGATTCGCCTCCAAGCCTGCTGGATGACGGTGATGGAGACGGCTTATCTACCCTCGAAGAGTACGCCTTCAACTCCAACCCTCTTAGTGCCTCGCCGAATGTTGCTCCCAGTGCCGTGATTGGGATTGATCCGAGCGATCAGGGAAGACTGATCGACTATACTTTCCGGAGATGGACGAATCAGAATGTCAGCGACGTCAACTATGTGATCGAAGCCAGCCGTGACCTACTTGTGTGGAGCTCGGCGAATCTGAATCTGCAATTCCCTTTTCCCGCAGTTCCGAATGGCAATGGCACGGAATCGGTCACTGCCCGGATCAAATTTGCTGGGAACATTGATCGAGTTTTCATCCGACTTTCTCTGATCAAAAAATGAATCTGGGGGATCCAACCCTAATCAATCCGCCAACCTCATCAGCGACGGTAACGGCGGTTGGCGAACGCGAGAATTCCGCCAAACAACACCGAGATAACCCTAGTCTTCCCGTCGGAAATGCCGGGTGGCGATTCAGGCGATTGGCTATATTCCTTGTCTGCTTGTTGGGATTGAGCCGTCTCACTCACGCTGCCCCAGAGGTGACGATCGTCGCGGACGACCAGCAGCCGCAGGTCGCTTTTGCCGTGCAGGAATTGGAGGCAGCTCTGGCAAAGCGCGAGCACCGCGTTAGCCACGCTCCGTTTGACCAAGCGACCAACACAAAAGGCGCGCACATCATTCTGACCACCGCTAGTGATGCGACATTGACCAGCACCATGCGCTCGCAGGACATCACGCCCTCTGACTCGCTCAAACCCGAGGGCTTCAGCCTACGCCAAAGCTCGGACCGCCAAACCACTTGGGTGATCGGCGCAGACGCCGCCGGGGTCATGTATGGTGGACTCGAACTGGCGGAAATGATTCGTATTTCCGATCTCAGCGCGGTTGGTTCCGTGGATCAAAATCCCCACCTTTCATTTCGAGGGATCAAGTTTAATTGCCCACTCGACGACCGCACACCGACTTACGAGAACCACAATGGCGATTCCGAGGCAAAAAACGTCCTCGTGATGTGGGACGCCAGTTTCTGGAAAGCCTGCATCGATAACCTCGCCCACTTCCGCTACAACTCCCTTTCCCTCTGGAATCTACACCCCTTTCCTTCCATGGTTCGCGTGCCCGGCTTTGAGAGCATCGCTTTAGCAGATGTGGTCGCTGGCAAGGAAACGCGCAAGATGTCGATGGACGAAAAAATCGCCTTCTGGCGCGAGGTCATGCGTTATGCAAAAAGCCGCAACGTCTCCGTCCACGTCGTTACATGGAACATCTTCGTCCCGGGTCCGGAAGGCATTAACTCCTCGCACGGTTATGAGGGACTCACTCCAGAAAACAGCGACCCGAAGACCACCGAGTATTTCCGCAAAAGTGTCCGGCAAATGTTCCTAACCTACCCCAACCTTGCCGGGATCGGCCTAACCGCTGGGGAACGCATGGGCAACATCTCGAAAGAGCAAAAGGAAATGTGGGCCTTCAATACTTACGGCCAAGGCATCCTTAACGCAGTCGCAGAAGAGCCTGATCGAAAATTTACTCTCATTCATCGCGTCCACGAGACCGACGTAAAGGAAATCACTAACGTATTCGCTCCAGTCATCCAGCAACCTAAGATCGACTTTCTTCTCAGTTTCAAATACGCCAAAGGCCATGTTTTTAGTTCCACCATCCAGCCGTTTGCCAAAAAATATCTCAAACAACTCGACGGCCAAAAAACCCTCTGGACTCTGCGCAACGACGACAATTTCTTCTTCCGTTGGGGCGCACCAGATTTCGTCCGCGAATTCATTCGCAATCTACCCAAAGACGTAACCACTGGGTTCTACTACGGGTCCGACGGCTACGTCTGGGGTCGCGAATTTCTCAGCAAGGAACCCGAATCGCCTCGCCAGCTCGAACTGGATAAACACTGGTATCATTGGATGCTCTGGGGCCGTATCGCTTACAACCCGGACCTCACCAACGAGCGGTTCGCCCAACTCCTCGGCGTGCGTTTCCCGGAAATCCCGGCGGACGACCTCTTCACCGCTTGGCAGGAAGCCTCCATGACTTATCCACTCACCACCGGATTCCACTGGGGCGCGCTGGACTTCGAATGGTTTATCGAGGGCTGCCGGAGCATACCCTCGGCAGCGAAAAACGAGTCGGGCTTTCACGATGTGGACCGCTTCATTTCCCTCGACCCACATCCGGGCACTGACAATCTCTCCATCCCAAAATATGTGGACGCGGTGACCGCTGGAAAAACCCCGAAAGGCACCACCCCCGTTCAGGTTTCGCAGCAGCTCCAGACTCATGCCGACAAGGCGCTGAAATTGCTCGATGCCTTTCCAAAAGTCTCGGACAACGAACTACGCCAGACCCTCGGGGACATTCGGGCAATGGCTTTTCTTGGAAAATATTACGGTCACAAAATTCTCGGTTCCACCGAAGTCGCCCTCTATCGACGGACCAAGGGAAAATCGCATCAAGACAAAGCCATCACCGAGCTGACCGCCGCCGCCAAAAGCTGGGAACGCTACACCGCCACTGCTAAAGCCCAATACATCAACCCCGTCCGGCTCAACCGCACTGGCGTCTGCGATTGGAAGGCGCTGACCGCCGAAGTCGCGAAAGACGTAGAAATCGCCCGCACCACAGTGCCATGAGCGATGCATCTAACATAAAAACTACCGCTCCTCCCACTCGATTCCTAGAGTGACAGACTAGTTAGATCCTTCCTAGAAAGTTTATTGTAAAAAAAATACGGGTCTTATGTAGCTGAGAAAGTTCGAGACCCGAATGGCATGAAAATAAGGATGCTACGCTTTGATGGATTTGGGGCGTTTATGATGGTCAATTTACAAGTGCTATGAACCCGAGTGCATTGAACTGGTTATTTTCAAGATGATGGGATTATTGTTGGGTCTTATGTAGCTGAGAGGGGTTGATGTGATGTAAATTGCTCAACCATAATGAGAAACAAGTATTTATCTGGGGCGCGCATTTCTGAAAGAAAATTCAGGGAAGTATTGAAATATTTTAGTATGGATTTGCCTGCTTTGACAGCCACCGGTTTGAGTGGATTGAACTACCGCACGGTGCATCGGCTTTACGGATTGTTACGGCGGCGCGTCTTGGATCTGGCACTGGGGGAGAGGCAAGAGTTTGGGGGTGAAGTGGAGATCGACGAAAGGTAAGCGTAACGCGGAGTGCCTTGGTTTTGTCGTTTGACCGGGCTTTATCATAGATGTCGTAGATGACTTGGCTATGACATCTATGATCTTTTAAGCCGCTTGCCGATGTGCCGGGACGTGAGTTTTTTGTGCTCTGGTCG
>JBBRPA010000074.1:0-11951 GCA_038228695.1 Chthoniobacterales bacterium | reverse complement strand
GCGCAACACGGGCTTTAAATTCAGGTTCGTGTCTTCTTCGTTTTGCTTTCATTTTGTGTGGCTTAGGTTCGGGTTTAATGCCCGCACCCGACCACCACAATCATAGCTTAACCCCTGGCCCGATTTTCGGGGTCCGCCTCAGAGTTCCGGCCAAGCCACTGTCGGTGAGTAATCGAAAATCACGAAAGTAGTTTTTTGGGCCTACATAAAACTGGTGATTTTCGGGCTCGTCAGGGAGAGTAGAGGCTATCCACACCCTTCAAAAAGATCATCCCAGGAATTGCCCAGTATGGATTTGATGCGGGCCAAGGTTGCCAGCGGTGGGAAATATTCCCCTGCCTCTATGCTCTGCCAGTAGCGGGTGCTCAGGCCGGATTTCTCCGCTACCTGTTCTTGGGTCAGGCCGGCGGCAATCCTCAGCGCAGAAATATTCTTTCCGAAACGTTCGCGGTGAGGACAGGCAATCGGTTTTTGGGAAGGCATCCACCCAAAATGGCGGAGCGATAAAAAACTAAACACGAGGCTTTGACAAACGGATCCCATCGTGGGCCACCATCATCTGGAGGCAAGAAGCACCGCAACTGAACCAGGTCTTCTGTAGGCTACGGCTGATTGGAAGACGGACTCTGGACTTCATGGCTCTCCCGTTACGTTACCCCGCGAAAACGGACTGTGGAGTCGAGTGAGGTCTGCGCACATGGAGACCAAGCAGCCTACACTGGCCAAAACATTCATCATATTCGTGTGGCTGACTAAATGATGTTAGCCTTGGGATTAAAGAAAGGAACCGAAGCCATGAAACGTGGAGAACCCGTCACCCTTAAAAAGCTCAACAGTGCTGCTCTTTCCGTTCAGGGCGAACTTGCTCAACTTGGACTTTGGAACTTGGCGGGCAGGTTGCATCAGACGGAGATTGTATGGTGCCCGCTTCCGTTTGTGGGAAAAAAGGATCTCTGGGATGCGATGGGGGTGTTTCTCCATGCAGAAAACTCACTAGGAAAATTGTTTGGGTATCACGCAGGGCACATTTACATCCCGAAGTGGATATTTTCACAGGGGTTATGGGCACAAGAGCGAGGGTCCTTGCGCGACGTGCTTCGACATGAATACGCCCATGCCATAGCCCATTACTATCCACTGCTAACCATGCGTTCCAGACGCTTTGAGGCTACATTCGGAGGCAGGTATGATTTGGACGAACCGGTGGAGGGAACAGAACGCGATTACATTTCTGCTTACGCACAGGACATGCCGTGCGAGGACTACGCTGAAACCTTCATGTTTTACGTGCGATTGCAGGGGCGACTCCCCGTTAAATTCCGCTCCGCATCCATCAAACGGAAATGGAAATTCGTCGCTGGGATGATCGAGATCATTTCTTCGGATGGCTGCAAGTGGAAAAGTTGATCGTCGGATTGAATGTGACCGGTGGCCGTTTCCGCATCAGAAATCAGCCATAATAAACCGCATGAACACATACCTATCGCAATCGGGGCCGCGATGAAAACCACCGTCCTCGTCATCGTGGCAGGGGTGGTAGGGCTTCGCGTTCATCTGCGCTGCCTTGCGCCCAAAAACAAACAACAATAGAAAGCAATCAAACCATGAAAAATGACAGCCAACATTCGTCAGTCGAGACCTCCACGGAAACTTCAGACGATAAAATAAGCGTCCTTGGATATATCGCCGCCGGCGGAATGCTCCTTGGAACGTATGCCGTGTTTCGGTTAGTATTTATTTCTGTCCTAACAGCGGCGAAAATCCACTGTGTATGGACGGAAATATGGAAAGGAAAAAATGAATCATAACCAATATCACCAAGCCTTCGACCTGTGCGCCAATGCACTGCACTACTCCGCCAAAAAGCTAGATCCTTATTGGCCGGGGGGAATGAATTACGTCAAAATCAATGTCCTTATCTTCTGCGTCGCCTGCCCCATCATCTTCATGGGGAGCGTCGCTTTGAACATTATTTTGGCGATGAAGCTTCTTTCGCGGGGGCACTGACTAACTAAAACGGAATTCCTTGGGATTCCGTTTTTTTAGCTACTGAAGAGTTTTGGGGGAGCAACTACCCCGAACCAAAATCCGGCTTAGCTAGGAAAGGAACAACAGCAACTAAAAGCCTAGTCTAGAAAGTTTAACCGCTAATGCACTTTAGGTATAATAAATTTTTTTATGGTTGCTTTCATTATCGGCTTTTAGTATATTTGAAGGAGTCGCTAGTAACTATTCTGTGAGCTCGCATTCAGTGCTGAATTCACTAACACCACCAGCGGCAAAAAACTATACCCAGCCATGCCTAAATACCTTTTTTCATTTTCAAAACCAACCCACATCACAGAACAAATTAACGATAGCGACGGCAAAATTATTGGGACCATCCGTCTCAAGCCCAATGGTATTCTATGGAAACCGAAAGGCCAGCGAAAATACCGTGCGGTCAAACTCGAAACATTCATTGAATGGATTACCAATAACGCGGGTGCTTTAATAAAATGTAGTTAAGACGCACTTAGAAATCTAATTGCGTTCGCACTAGAGCTGGTGATGTGGTGGTATTTTTGTTAAAATCGCGACGGTCCTAGTTTATGGCAGCATGAGTCTAAAAGAAAAATTACCGCTCTACACCTCGCAGAACGTATTCATTGGCACTAGCTCGTGGAAATATTCCGGTTGGTGTGGGTCCATTTACTCGGAAGCCAAATACCTCACCCGGAACAAATTCTCCGAGGCCAAGTTTGAGAGGGAATGCCTCCGTGAGTATGCCAAGACCTTCGCCACGGTGTGTGTTGATGCCGGTTATTACAAATTTCCTAACGAAACTTACCTCGCAAAACTGACTTCGGCCGTGCCGTCCTCATTTCTTTTCGGATTCAAAGTGACCGATGACATCACACTGAAGACATTTCCCAACCTGCCAAGGTTTGGACCCAAAGCCGGAAAACCCAATCCCAACTTTCTGAATGCGGAAATGTTTGAGGAATTATTCCTTCAGCCATGCAGTGCATATCGCTCCTCCATTGGCATCCTGATGTTTGAATTCACCCAATTTCACACCAACGATTTTGAACACGGTCGGGATTTTGTGGCAGCATTGAATGGGTTTCTCAGCCGGCTGCCGGTGGGATGGCAATACGGCGTGGAGATCCGCAACAAAGCCTTCCTGCATCCCGAATACTTTGCCTGCCTTCGGTCCCATGGAGTGACACATGTTTTCAATTCCTGGAGTCGAATGCCATCGGTATCCGAGCAACTGGCGATGCAGGGTAGTCAGACCACGGACTTCGTCGCTGCCAGATTTTTGTTGAAGCCAGGCCGCACCTACAATCAGGCCGTTGAGGGGTTCAGTCCCTACACCAGTATCAAAGAGGTGAACGAGGATGCCCGACAGGCAGGCAAGGCGTTGATTCAAAAAGCCAAAAGCGGAAATCGGAAATCCTTCGTTTTCGTGAACAACCGGTTGGAAGGCCATGCGCCTTCAACCATTGCAGCCATGTTGAATGAATAATGACTTGCGAGATCAAAATTTAGCCATATACGTTCATAAGAACGTATATGCTTTCTCCGCGACAAACCGAGGTTTTTGATTTCATTCAGGAAGAACATTCCAAAACTGGCGTGATGCCGTCGTCCCGAGAGATTCAGGAGCATTTTGGGTATGCCAGCCAGACATCAGTGATGGACATCCTCACCGCCTTGGAAAAGAAAGGGGTGCTCAAACGTGAACCCGGCAAAGCCAGAGCTTTGAAGTTATTGGGTTCCTCCTTCAAGGAACTTCTCAAAATCCCCATTTTCGGAACCATTCCCGCCGGATTGCCAGCGGATCAAACTCAGGAGGAAGACGGATGTTTGTCAGTCGATTTGGAATCCATTCAGCTTCCACGAGGAACTAAGGTGTTTGGTCTCAAGGTCCGGGGTGACTCCATGATTGGTGCTGGCATCCTGCCCAAGGACACAGTGGTCTTTGAGTTCCGGGATCCCAAAAATGGCGACATCGTAGCCGCGTTGATTGATGGAGAAGTGACCTTGAAACGCTATTTGGTGCGTAAAGGCAAACCCTACCTCAAGGCCGAAAATCCCAACTACCCCGACCTCATTCCCGCTCAGGAATTGGTCATCCAAGGGGTTCAAGTGGCACTGTTCCGCGTCACCAAATAGGATGAAATTTCTCCAACATCTTTTTTTGGCAGGGTTGCGCCTGATCAGAAGTTCTCGGGTCTCACACTCCCAACAGTTGGAGCTTCCACTGGGGAAAAACCGTGATCGTTCATCTCGACGCTGATGCTTTCTTTGCCTCAGTGGAACAAGCTGCGGACGTAAAACTACGTGGTAAGGCCAGTTCGTCGTAAAAATCCAGACGGTGCATGGGCGACCAAATGTTCGCTTGGACAAAGAACGGAAGAACTGAACGTGGTTGTCGAGGTTCGGGGTTTTGACTGAAAGAATTTCCTGAACGACCAGTTCCCTAAATCTGGTTTCCAATGCTGTGCATCGTGCATCAGTTGAGTTGATAGCATGGGCGATGACCAGGTCAGCAAGCTCTTCGATGTTCGGTTTGGCGTCCTTATCATCGTAAGACATTCCAGCCGCTTTGAGCACCTCATCCAGCACGACGCGCTCATCTGTTTTGAGCGCCCCCACAACCTTTCGCGTTAGGCCGCTCATCATTGGGTAGCCCGCCTCAACTGACGTGCCAGCGCCAAAGAGAAAGCCTGTGCCCTCAAGTGAGTGGGTGATGTTGGGGAGGATAGTGGCGAGGTCTAGGCTCATAAATTCAACGAGCAGTCGCCCGACAGCAGACGCGGCAGCAGCAGGTCGCGCGTCCGGCGGAGGTTTTGGATTGGGCGTTGGATTTTGGAGTTCACGGTGTCCCTTTGATTACCCCAATGATTTCTGCCGCGATTTCCTCGACCGTGTGCGTCGCAGTGCTGCGAGCCAGCTTATCGGCGAGCGAAGGACTGTATTGGATGACTTCCTTCTTCGTGATGTTGTGCCAAATCGGAAGCAGAACTTGCTCGCCGGAAACGGCGCGCGTTACCAACCCGTCCAACTCGTAGTTCGTCCAGCCTTTACCTAAGAATGCCTGCGACAACACCACGACGCCAAAGCGGCTGCGGGCAAGTCCAGAATCAATCTTGCGGCGGAGGCTATCTCCAATCCGCAGTTCAAACTCATCAAACCAGACCTCCAAGCCGCCTTGCCGTAGCGCCTCGGCGAGAGGGCGGACAACCTCATCCTTGTCCTCTGATACGTGGGAGATGAACACGTCAAAATCACGTGCTGCTGGCTCAGTAGGCAATCCCGGCGTTTCTTCCGGGTGTCGCACCAAGGAAGGCATTGATGCCAGCGGCTGTTCTCGAATCGTCGGCAAAGGCCCAGGCGGAACAGGTTCGACGCGAACTGCGGAACGCACCGAGCTCCACCGTCACTCCACAGGAGCGCAGGAAATCCCAGTCCTCATCTGAGAATTTTTCCGCAGCCAGGTTGTCGCCAAATTGCACTCGGCGAAGCCCGAATTCCCCCGCTTTGGCAACCAGCACCCGCACATCCATGGCGCCAGCACCCACGGTCCAGCCGTAAGTAAAAGTGCTGAGCCCCAACTCGAGCGGGGCAAGGGCGTCGGGATGATCGTGTTCCATCAAGTCGGGGGGGAGGCGGCGAACTCGGTTAATAAGGTCCGCGAATCTTGGCGGACACGTTCGCGCGGTAAAACGAAGCGAGCTTCTCGTGAAGTTCTGCCGGAAGCGAGTCGAGCCCGGACACCGCTGCGTTCGCGCTCACCTGCGAGTCTTTGCTTGCCCCCGTGATGACGGTCGAAACCGCCGGGTGATCGAGAATCCAGCGTTGCGCGACCTCCGCCATGGTGATTCCCGGTGGGATGAGCGGACTCAACGCTTCGGCAAGGCCGACCCCGGTTTCAAAACCCAGACCAGCAAAAGTCTCACCCACATTGAACCCCGCGCCATCACGGTTGTAATGGCGATGGTCGCTTTCCTCAAACTGCGTCGCGCGATTCATCCGCCCCCCAAGAAGACCACTGGCGAGCGGGAGCCGGACGATGATGCCACCCCGAGGGCTTGGGCGGCTGGCAGCAGGCTGGCCGCAGGCTTCAGGCAAAAAATATTAAAAATGACCTGGAGTGAGGTCAACCCCTCCTGCCCGAGACAAATCTCGGCCTCTTCCACAGACTCGACGCTGGCCCCGAATGCGCGGATCTTGCCTTCCTGCTTCAACTTCCGCAGCCACTCAAATACCTCGCCCTTCCCCAGCACGTCCCCTGGAACATAGTACAACTGCGTGAGGTCGAGAGTTTCCACCCCCAACTTCTTCAGCGAGGACTCCGTCGCCAATCGAAGCCCGGCCTCGGAGTAGTTATCCGGGTAAAGCCCTCCGGCCCGCCCGAGTTTCGTCGCGACGAAAATGCGTTCGGTGGGGTCTTTGAGAAACCGCCCGATCAACTCCTCGCTGCCCCCCGCCATAGACATCCGCCGTGTCGAAAAAACTGACGCCGTTTTCCGTGGCGGTCGAAAGCATCTTCAATGCTTGGCTTTCGTCCATCACACCCCAGTCTCCTCCCCCGATTTGCCAGCAACCCAGCCCGATCTCCGAGCATCGAAAACCTGTGTTCCCAAAAAGTCTAAATTTCATAAAGTTTGCTTGAGATACATTGAGCATGAAGGTCGGGCAACACGAGACATCCTCCGAACCAGGATAGCACGATAATATTGATGCCTCATTCACGGAGACTCGGAAAAATTTCTGTTCTCTGGTGCGTGGCCCCGAGTAAATGACAGGCGATGACTCTTGCCTCTGCCACCATCGAGCGCGGGAATTAGTTGCAAGGCGGATCTTGCCCAAGCTCAGGGCAAAAAAGAGCATTTCGCTTTGATTTCTGGAACGCAATAGTATTACATACCATTGCCTTACAAACGTAGGCTAGCTCCCCGATCATATGAAATTAGAAAAATACACTTTGGGTGTCGGCGACAGATTTGCTCACCAAGGATGTGCGCAGTTGCACGCTTTTCAGCAAGCCGCTGCAAGCGGAATTTCGATAACTCCAGTCTGGAATAAGTCCAACCGGGAACATACTATTATCCACAGCCATCCCGACGATCTACGCGCCGAGGGCGATGCTGCCGTGAAGGCACTGGGCTGGAAAGGCGCTTACTATATTGATGCCGATCACATCGGTCTTAAAACGGTGGATCGTTTCATTGATGCCAGCGATTTTTACACGGTGGATGTGGCTGATTTCACGGGCAGGGCCGCGGATGAAAAGATGCTCATTCCGTTTGTTGAGAGCATGGAAAAATATACCGGCTTCCTAACGATTCCCGGTATTCAGGAGTCTTTTAAAATCACCTCGGAAACGGTCCGCGCCGCCGCCGATAAATTTCTACTGGCGATTCAAGAAGCGGGACGAATCTATCGTCATATCACTGACAAAAAAGGAGCACAACATTTCATCACTGAAATTTCCATCGATGAGACAGATTCACCTCAAACCCCAGTCGAACTATTTTTCATTCTGGCAATGATCGCAGCGGAAAAAATACCCGCACAAACGATTGCTCCGAAGTTTACCGGTCGTTTCAACAAAGGCGTGGATTACGTGGGCGATCTTGTGCAGTTCGAGAAAGAGTTTGATGAAGATCTGAGTGTGATCACGTTTGCGATCGCGGAATTCGGGTTGCCGTCAAATCTTAAACTGAGCGTGCATTCGGGCAGTGATAAATTTTCGCTTTACCCCATCATCAACCGGCTGGTCAAAAATCACGACGCAGGCTTCCACGTGAAAACGGCTGGCACAACCTGGCTGGAGGAAGTTATCGGCCTGGCTGAGGCCGGGGGCGAAGCATTGCAAATAGCAAAGGACATTTACACCGGTGCTTATGCAAGGTTCGATGAGTTAACCGGGCCTTACGCCACAGTCATTGACATAGACAAAGACCATCTGCCGGAACCTTCCAATGTGCAAAGCTGGAGTTCGAAGAAATATGTTGATTCACTGCGGCATGTTCCATCTCACCAGGATTACAATCGTCATTTCCGGCAATTGATTCACGTAGGATTCAAGATCGCCGCAGAAATGGGCACGCGATATACGAGCGCTCTCAAAGCCAATGAGGTTATTATCGCACGAAATGTTACAAACAATTTATTAGAACGTCATATTCAACCTCTGTTTTCCTAACCCTATGAAATATCGAAAACTAGGTAAAACTGGTCTTGATGTGTCCATCCTGGCTTTTGGAGGATCTTCGTTAGGAGGTGCATTTCGCGAGATTGATGAGAGTGAGGGCATTCGCGCGGTGCATGTTGCCATTGATCACGGGATCAATCTGATCGATACCGCGCCTTTCTATGGGCTTACCAAGGCGGAAACTGTTTTGGGCAGGGCCCTGCGGGAAATTCCGCGAGAAAAATACCTGCTCGCCACCAAGGTTGCCCGCTACGGATTTAAGCAAGAGGATTTTGATTTTTCCGCGAAACGCGTCACCCGTAGCGTGGACGAAAGTCTTGCCCGGTTGGGGGTCAATCACATAGATTTTATTCAGGTCCACGATATGGAATTTGGCGACATGGAGCAAATCGTGAATGAAACGATTCCGGCCCTCAAAAAAGTGCAGGCGACCGGCAAAGTACGTTACGTGGGAATTTCTTCCCTGCCACTCCGGTTGCAGCGCTATGTGTTGGAACACACCGAAGTGGATCAAATTCAGTCCTATTGCCACTATTGCCTTAACGATACCGCTCTTGCGGATTTCCTGCCTTTTTTAAAGGAACGAGGGATCGCAATTTTTAATTCTGCGCCGCTGGCGATGCGCCTTCTGAGCGACGAAGGCCCTCCAGACTGGCATCCTGCTCCGACAGAATTGAAAGCAAAAGCTGCGGAAGCTGCTGCCTATTGCCGGGCAAATGGCACTAACATTGGCAAACTCGCTCTGCAGTTTTCCGTGGCCAATCCTGAGATTCCAACGAATATTGTCGGCACCGCAAATCCACGGAGAATGTTGCAAAACATCCGGGAAATTGAAGAGCCATTGGATCTTGAAATTCTTGCCGGAGTTCAGAAAATCCTGGCACCAGTGCATAATCTTACCTGGATTTCAGGTCGCCCCGAAAATAACTAACTATGATCACATCTGGCATTCTCAATCCGCAGATCCTCTCCTTGCTGGCACGCGTGCGTCACACTAATGCTTTGGTCATCAGCGATCGGGGCTTTCCCTTCTGGCCGCAAATTGAAACGGTGGATTTGTCACTCATTGACGACGTGCCCACTGTCCTACAGGTGCTGGCCGCAATCCGCGCCAATTTTGTAATCGGCAAGGCTTACATGGCAGAAGAATTTCTAGCTAACAACACTTTGCAAATTCGGGAGGCCTATGCATCCGCGCTGACTGGGATCGAAGTTAGTTACGAATCACATGAGAATCGCTTCAAGCCACGCGTGCCCCTGGCCATTGGTCTGATCCGAACCGGGGACACCACTCAATACGCAAACATGGTTCTCGTTTCTGCTTAGTAATTGAAAACCCTATCCCTTGAAAAACCCGGTCACTTTTTGTTGACCACAACAGAGGCGCCTTCCACCCCACAACCTGACGAGGCACTCGTCCGCGTGCATCGCGTTGGCGTATGCGGGACGGACCTCCATGCGTTTGCCGGCAAGCAGCCGTTTTTCAGCTATCCTCGTGTGTTAGGCCACGAACTTGGCGTGGAAGTAATCGCCGTTGGGCAGGACGTCCGCAACGTGCAGATCGGCGATCATTGCTCCGTCGAGCCTTACATAAACTGTCAAAAATGCATTGCGTGCCGTCGCGGAAAAACTAATTGCTGCGTTAATATGAGCGTCTTGGGAGTTCATACCGATGGAGGCATGCGCGAGCTATTCCTTCTTCCTGCGCGCAAGTTACATCCTTCTTGCAAGCTGAATTTCGATCAACTCGCACTCGTGGAAACACTTGGAATTGGTGCCCACGCTGTCGAACGCGCCACCTTGCAAAGCGGCGAATTCGTTCTGGTGATCGGCGCGGGTCCCATTGGTCTGGCTGTCATGCAATTCGCGATGGAGAAAGGCGCGCAGGTTATTGTTTTGGACGTCAATAAAACGCGTTTGGAATTTTGCCAGAAACAACTGGGGATTCCCCACGTCATCAATGGCTCGGATGAAAACGTGCTGGAAGCTTTACAACACATCACTACAGGCGACCTTCCCACCGTGGTCTTCGACGCGACCGGTAATCCAAAGTCGATGATGGGCTCGTTCGATTTTCCCGCGCATGGTGGACGGTTGATTTTCGTCGGTCTTTTTCAAGGTGACGTAACATTCAATGACCCGAATTTTCATCGCCGTGAACTCACACTCATGGGCAGCCGAAACGCGCGACCGGAAGATTTCATCAACATTATTCGTTTGGTGGAAGCTGGAGCTATTAACACAGACCCGTGGATTACGCATCGCGCCCCATTTTGCGATACCGTGGAACAATTTCCCTCCTGGACCCAGCCTGAAACTGGAGTCATCAAGGCAATGATCGATGTCATCTAGCGAAGATGAAAATCGATGCTCATCATCATTTTTGGAAATATGATCCTGCCGAATATGACTGGATTTCCCCGGAAATGGAAACTATCCGCCGCGATTTTCTGCCAGCTGATCTTTTCGAAGAAATAAAAGCCGTTGGGATTGAGGGGGTGGTTTCTGTGCAAGCCAGGCAATGCGTGGAAGAAACCAGATGGTTGCTGGAGATGGCGGAGGTAAACGACTTTATCCGAGGGGTGGTGGGCTGGCTGCCCTTGATCTCCAACTCCGTTCAAGCCGACTTGGAAAAGTTTGCTGCAAACCAAAAACTCAAGGCCGTCCGCCATGTCTTACAAGGTGAACCAGACGATGACTACATGCTGCGCGACGACTTCAATCGAGGAATCAGCGCACTTAAGAATCATGGCTTGGTTTACGATGTTCTGATTTATGAACGTCAATTATTACAGGCGATAAAATTGGTGGACCGTCATCCAGATCAGATATTTGTTCTGGATCATGTGGCAAAACCCCGGATTAAGAATGGCGTTTTACAGCCGTGGAAACGAAACATTTACGAGCTAGCCCAACGCCCTAACGTTTATTGCAAGCTCTCCGGAATGGTAACGGAGGCGGATTGGGAACTCTGGACACCTGAGCAACTGCGTCCCTACGCGGATTGCGTGCTCGAGGCATTCGGTGCCAATCGCACAATGTTCGGCTCCGACTGGCCCGTTTGCCTAGTGGCCGGCAAATATTCACAATGGTTGAATACGGTAAGGGATTTTTCAATGCATCTTTCAACAGACGAACAAGACTGGCTCTTCGGCAAAACCGCGGAGATGGCTTACCAATTATAACAGAACAGTTCCCGGAGCTGGATTTTCTGGGGTCTATCCTTTTACGCCGCTCAAATGTATTCCTTTGTTCAGATATTTCTGAACGAAAGGATATAACACTAACATCGGCAGAATCGAACTTTCCCGGTTCAGGCTCGTGGGCTCAACGGAACATAGGTTTCGACCGTATTTAGTCCGCAGGCGCGAAGTTTGCGAAGGCGGTCCTCCCAAGATTCGGGAAGGACCGGAAGTAATGAATGGCACCGCCCAGAATTTGAAAGGGCTGGCCATCCCAGAGAAAGTTATTGCCTTCAAGAGTTATTTTTCATGCGTGAAATGAGGGTGCGTAAGTTAAGGCCAACGGACAGAGATACCGCAAGCGTGTTCTGTTAGGAAAATCGGAAGCGCTATTTATATGAAAATTCGGCAGCGTTGGTAGGTAGAGCGAATGTGCTCATAATGGTTTTTTCCTATCTTGTTGGTGATCGGTGGTGGCGTTCTCCACCGTTGTTAGTTGATGGTTTTGCCCTTGCTTGGCATCCGATGGACTTCACTCCGAATGAAGTTTTTGAGTTGGG
>JBBRPA010000073.1:0-13127 GCA_038228695.1 Chthoniobacterales bacterium | reverse complement strand
TAGCCTGCAATCTTCTGACACCTGCGGAAAGCGGGAATCACGGGGGAATGTATCCCAACCTATTCGATGCCCACCCTCCTTTTCAGATCGACGGGAATTTTGGGTTCACCGCTGGATTGGCTGAAATGCTGGTCCAGAGCCACCTGACTATCGAGTCATCAATAACAAAGCCGGAGTTCCTCATTCACCTACTTCCCGCCCTTCCTTCGGCGTGGCCTAATGGATTCGTCAGCGGTCTTTTAGCGAGAGGCGGGTTTATAGTAGATATGACTTGGAAAAAAGAAATTCTTAGCTCAGCCTCAATCTTTTCCAGAAACGGTGGTAACTGCCATCTACTTTTGGGTAAGCGTTTGGTAAATTATGTCCTAAAACCCCACGAGACACTGGTTCTAGGTGCCGATCTTACACGCCAATAATTTGTATCCGTAACATTCCATCTCTGGGTTAGCCGACTGATTCTAACACGACTTCAATCAAATTTTCCTTATAATAGAAATAACCGCCCTCCATCCCTCATCTTGTCATGACCTTCAAAACATCCCTCGTTATTGTCTCCCTCGTTATTAGTATTCTCATGGGTCTGTTTTTACACAAACAGAGCTCTCCAGCTGAAGGATCGACAACAAGTGGCCAGAAACGCCCACTTATCGGTCTGTCGCTAGACACGCTCAAAGAAGAGCGCTGGCAAAATGACTCCAAGTTGTTTCAGAAGCGCTGCGCTGAAGTTGGAGCAGACGTTCTAGTGCAGTCCGCCAATGGCGACGATACCAGACAAATAAACGATGTTCAGTCACTCATCAGTCGCAAGGTGGACCTCATAGTCATCGTTCCGCACGACGGCGACGCCATGGCAAAGGGAGTGCAGATCGCCCATGATGCAGGCATCCCGGTGATTGCCTATGATCGGATGATTAAAAACTGCGATCTCGATGTGTATCTCAGCTTCGATAACGTCAAAGTTGGCAGGCTTCAGGCGCAGTGGCTTTTGGATCATCTGCCCACTCCCGGAAAAGGTCGCATCGTTATTGCCAACGGTTCGAAGACAGATAACAACGCCTTCCTTTTTCATCAAGGCGCGATGGAAATTTTCCAGCCGCTCATCGACAAAGGCGATGTGAAAATTGTCTGGGAAGACTGGACGGAGGACTGGAAATTGGAGAACGCTAAAAAAATCGTCAACGCAGCCATCAGCAAGCTGGGCAGAGATGGATTCGACGCCATCCTTGCGGCGGCGGATGGCGTGTCGGGCGGGGCTATCCAAGCGCTGAGCGAAGAAGGATTGGCGGGAAAAATCCTCGTCACCGGCCAGGATGCGGAACTGGTTGCCTGCCAGCGGATTATTGCCGGAACACAGTCCATGACGATTTACAAACCACTGAAAAAGCTCGCCTCGAATGCAGCTGAGGTTGCCATGAAAATGGCCAAGGGAAAACCGATTGTAGCCACTCAGATCGTCAATAATGGGAAGATCGATGTCCCGTCGATTCTCGGGGATATTATCGCGGTTGATAAAACTAACATGATGCAAACGGTGATCGCAGATGGATTCCAAAAAAAGGAAGCTGTTTACGGGAACTAACCACTGTTTCTCTGCACCATGGGCATTGTATTATCGGCTGAGAATCTGGTAAAAGAGTTTCCGGGCGTTAAGGCGTTGGACGGAGTTAGCTTCGACTTGCGAGCAGGTGAGCTGCACGCGCTTTGCGGGGAGAACGGCGCTGGCAAGTCCACTTTAATCAAGACGCTGTCCGGGATCCACCCTGCAGGGACCTATCAAGGAACATTGCATGTGGAAGGTCGCGAGGTTTCCTTTGCCAATTCCAAAGAGGCAGAAAAAGCCGGTATCGGGGTGATCTATCAGGAGCTGGCCCTCGTCCCGGAAATGACGGTGGCCGAAAACATCTTTCTCGGTAACGAACCCCGCCGCCTCGGTGGTGTGTTGATCGACTGGGAAAGCGTTTACCGTGAATCCAAAATTCTGCTCGATCGGTTTGGACTGACCATCGACCCCGCCGCACGGGTTCAGGATCTTGGTGTCGGGCATCGGCAACTCGTCGAAATCGCCAAAGCACTCTCGAAGGAATCGCGAATCCTCATCCTCGATGAACCCACCGCCGCGCTGACCGAGCACGAGGTCGATGTGCTCCTCGACATGCTGCGCGATTTGAAAAAGCGCGGCATGGCCCTTGTTTACATCAGTCATAAACTCGATGAGGTCTTCGCCGTGGCGGATCGCATTACCGTGCTGCGCGACGGCAAAAGCATCACCACGCTCGACGCCGCGCAGACGAACAAAAACGAGGTCATCCGGCACATGGTGGGACGTTCCATCGAAGATCTTTTTCCCCGTCGCAAAGGCAGGTTGGGCGATGTGAAATTGGAAGTTAGTAATCTTTCCGTTCAGCATTCGGGAAGGCTCCGGCTGCAGGATATTTCGTTGGAATTGCGAGCCGGTGAGGTGCTGGGAATCGGCGGCCTCATGGGAGCGGGGCGAAGCGAACTTCTCATGCATCTTTTCGGTGCGTACGGTCATCGCGTACAAGGTCAGGTAAAACTCAATGGCTCCCTCCTTGAAGCCGGCGCCAAGCCTTCCCAGTGCATTCGGCGTGGACTGGCCATGGTCAGCGAGGATAGGAAACGCTATGGTCTTGTATTAGACCAATCCATCGGCTTTAACATGGCACTCAGTTCGCTCAGAGGTGTGGCGTGGCATGGCTGGGGATTGATCTCAGAGCAGCGTGAGACAAAGCGTAATCAAGATTTTTTTCGCTCGCTGCGAGTCAAAGCACCTGGGCTGCCCACACATGTCGGCACTCTCTCGGGGGGCAATCAGCAAAAAGTCGTTCTGGCAAAGGCGCTCATGACCGAGCCACATGTCGTCTTTCTCGACGAACCTACGCGCGGCATTGATGTCGGAGCGAAGTTAGAAGTTTATGAGTTGATCAACCAACTGACCGATGAAGGCAAGGCCGTCGTTTTGGTAAGCAGCGAGTTGCCTGAGTTGATGGGTATGAGCGACCGCATCATCATGCTCGCGCAAGGCAGGATCGGTGGCTCTTTCACTCGCGCAGAGGCAACCCAGGAAAATCTAATAGCTGCTGCCATGGGAGAAGGACTCTCCTGATTTTTACAAATATGACCACTCAATCCCCTCCTCCCTCGCCTGCCCTCAGAATTCCCTTTCGCACACTCGCCATGCCGTTGGCACTGCTGGTGATCTTCATCTACTTCGCGATCCAATCTCCGGCATTCCTATCTTCCCGAAACCTCTCCATGCTAGCCATTGAGGTATCGATCACCGCAGTTCTGGCATTGGGCATGTTTCTCATTATCCTGCCCGGCCATATTGACTTGTCTGCGGGAAGTGGAGTCGGACTGATTGGCGGACTTTCTGCCGTTTTGATCTTCGAATATTCCTGGCCTGCGCCATTGGCGTTGCTGGTTGGTCTCGTAGTCGCTGCCCTGATTTGGTATGCCATGGGCTCTATCATCGTTCGCGAACGAGTCCCCGCTTTCATCATCACACTCGGCGGCTTGCTTGCTTTTCGAGGTCTGCACTGGCTCGTCATCCATAACGCAACCGTTCCCGTTTGCCGCGGCGGGCAGACCAATCTGTATTCCGTGCTCACCACCTATTACATTTCACCGACTGTCGGTTACATCCTCGGAGCAGCCATAGTCATTGGACTTTCATCTTTACGTTGGTCGGAGTATCAGCGACGAAAAGGCGACGCACGGGATGGCGAACAAATCTTCCTGCAAACTTTTGTCGCAGCCCAGGCCGTTTTCTT
Source organism: Chthoniobacterales bacterium (assembly GCA_038228695.1). GTDB lineage: Bacteria > Verrucomicrobiota > Verrucomicrobiia > Chthoniobacterales > DASVRZ01 > DASVRZ01. The sequence goes on along the minus strand of JBBRPA010000073.1, from coordinate 9,336 downwards.
TTTCGTGCTCATCTGCAACAGCTACCGCGGAATCCCGCTTCCTGCTCTCGTCTTGGGCGGCGTTGCATTTCTGATTTATGTCCTCACCACGCAGACTCCCTTTGGGCGCTATCTTTACGCCATTGGTGGAAACGAGGAAGCCGCCATCGTCAGTGGAGTCCCTGTGACCACGATCACCACTGGCGCATTTCTCATCATGGGGCTCATCGTGGCAATCACGGGTTTTCTACAAACCGCCTACTCCGGTGCCAGCACCACCACCGTCGGCTCCCTTATGGAATTGGACGCGGTGGCTGCCTGCGTGATCGGCGGCACCAGTCTAAAAGGGGGCCGGGGAACCGTAGGCGGCGTGCTGCTAGGTGCTCTCATCATGGCCGCTCTGCTCAACGGCATGACCCTTCTCGCCGTTAGCCCCGAATCCAAATATATCGCCCGGGGCGTCGTTCTCGCTCTAGCTGTCTGGGCCGACGTCAGGCTTTCCAAGCGCTGATCCGCTCCACTACAGCTTTATGGAAGACGTCTCTCAGGCCGTCAAAGAACTCCACACCAATTTAACACGGGACGCTTCTTGCAGATAGATTATTCGATCGTCAGTCAGCAGTTCTGGTAACGATTTCCAAACCGCTGCGTTTGTCAGAAATTTGACCTGATAGCTTTCTATCATTTTCATAGGACAACAAACAGAGATAACCTCGCTGAGTGGTGCGGCAAAAAGCTAGCCCGGATATTTCATAGGTGACCTAAACTTGTTACTAACGACGGGCTTCGATTTTAGAGAGACGGGAGAGGTGGGTTTGCAGCGAGTTTTGGCGGTTTTCGCAGGATCTGCCGACAGTTCCCCCCACCCCCATCAGCCTTTGGTGCCGGGGCAGCACGCCTTCTCGCTCAGGCCGAACTTAAGGAACGGGCAACCTGCCGCAACAGTTCCTGACAGGGATAAGCGCTGCTGAACAACAGCCGGATGCGCCTCGTGTTGCGCACAATGACCGTGCCGATTTTCAGCAGCTTCAAGCAGATGGTGGTGACCTGCGCCCGCGCCAGTTCCGTGCCTGCCAAGCCCACGCGGCGGATCGTTTCCATTAACACATAGGCGGCACTGGAGAGCAGCAACCGGAACTGGTTCGCCCACCACGCGTGGCACGAGGTGCGGTCGCTAAAGAGTCCTAACTGTTGCTCTTTGATTCTATTTTGATTCGGCTTCCGCCTCACCCTGCGGGCTGCCTTGCAGGCAGTCTATCTCCCTTCGGTCGGTTCCAGCTCCCCGCGTGCGCAATAACCTCATCGTAGAGTGCCTGTGCATTGCCCTCCAGATTGGTCACCACAAAGCGCGGGTTGGCTCCCTTCTCCCCATACTCAGCCTTGGCGATGACCCGCCGCTTTTTATCCCAGCTCCCGGCTTTGTAATCCAGCCAGGTAAAGAGTCGCTGCTTCTGTGGCGCGACTGCAAAAGTCTCTTTCGCCTGCTCCATAAGCGGTGCTCCAAGTGTTTGCAGCCGGGTGTTGCGGGCCAGTCCGACGATGTAATGCACCCCAGCGCGCTCGCACCAGCGCAGCATCTTCCAACGGCAAAAACCGGAGTCCCCGCGAAAGATGATTTTGACCTCGGGCCAAGTATCCCGCAGTCGCCGGGTGAGCAGCTTGAGGATCGCCCAGGAGTGCCTCGCCGCGTCGATCCTGCTCGGGCGCAGATAGGAGACTAACAGTTGTTCGCCGCAAAAGACGTAAAGCGGCAGAAAGCACCAGTCGCCGTAATAACCGTGAAAGTGCCTCCCCTCCTGCTGGCCATGCACCCGGTCATCGATGGTATCGAAATCCAGGATCAACTCCTCGGGCGCACTGGCAAAGGAGGCGATGAACTGCTCGACTAACACTTCATGAAAAGCCACCGCCGCCTTTCGATCCACCCGCTGCTCCAACCGGCAAAGGGTCGGGCTGGAGGCCAGTGCGTCATCCCGTTCCACCGCGGTCTGCCAGGCCAGATCATGCCTCAACGTATCGTGATCATTGAGATCCTCGTAACCCAGCGCCAGCCCGTAAATGCGCTGCCGCAAAAGATCCACCTGCCGGTGGGTGATCTGCAACGGATCACGTGGATCGGTCAACACCTCGTCCATTGCCTTCACCAAACCCAGTCGCTGATCCGCCGCCCGCAACAGTAAAATACCCCATCGCTGGAGACATCGCCTCCCTCAAAATTAGCCTCGATTTTTCGACGATCAAAGCTTGGAAACCCGAATTCTTTCTGATTACAATCTGACATTAGCGAAGTCCTTTCTGGTGAAGTGTCTAACACCTTCAACCGTAGCGGGTTACCCCGTGGACTTCGCTATCTTTTTGCTCCAGCAATGAAATATCCGGGCTAGACGCGAGACGCGGTGGTAGTGCCAGCACCCGCCAAGCCTTCGCCAGGCTGCATCGAACGGCTCCTACTTCATTTTGTGAATCTAAACCCCGGCCGCGACGTGGCCAAGCTAGGCTAACCCTTAACGCAGATCGTTTTCAATGAGTGTGCGGAAACGGTGACTCTCACCCGAAAATTTTTCTCTACTCGCAAGCCCTATGGGCGATCACGTCCTGAGTCCGTGTTTTAAGGCTAAGCCCTGCGGCGGCGGAGGAAGAGGAGCGCGAATCCACCCATCCCGAGGAGCAGGAACGACGAGGGCTCGGGGACGTTTGAAATCACGGAGTCGGCCCAGATGTCGCCGATCTGGTTGTAGCCGGCCTGGCCGGGATGGATGCCGTCGGCGCCCTGAGAATAGTCGTCGCTGGTGCCCGGAAGGCCGTCGGCGCCCAGGAGCGAGATTTTGTTGTGTATATCGACGAAGAAGACGTTGCGGCCCATCGCGGCGTATTGCGTAGCGAGCGAGGCGACCGTCTGGTTGTAGGTCAGGACGTCGGCCTCCAACTGCGCTGCGGTGCGCCCGTTGTAGTCCACCGTGATGGGGAGGATGCTCCCCACGTAGAGCTGTCGGCTGAGGTCGTCCATCGTGATGGTATTGATGAGCGTATTAAGATTCGCGGTGATGGTGGGGACGGCGACTCCTTGCAAAATGTCGTTCGTACCGATGAGCAGCGTCACGATGTCCGGTGCCTCGGCGAGCCATGCTGGGAGATTAGCCAGAATTTGATCGGTGCGAAAGCCGTCGTTCCCCTCGTGGTTCGGGTCGAATCCTGCGGCGGGGTTGTCGCTCTTGCTGCCGACGAAATCGGTGGCGATGCCCGCCGCGGCGAGCCGGGTCTCGAGCTGCTTGCGGTAGCCGCCCGGGATGCTGCCGTTGAAATTCGAGCCGCGTGTGACCGAGTCGCCCAGCGGCAGCAGCTTCAACGGCATCGGCGGTGGCGGCATCAAGACGGTCGAGGCAGAGCCTGCGGCATCGATCTCGCGATACACGGTGCCGCCGCCGGTGCCGGGCGCGATCGAGACACGAATCGCGCCGACATTGGAGGCGAGCGTGCCGGTGCTGTCGCTCACGGTGACGCGGGCGGAGTAGTTGCCCATGGGATCGCCTCCACTGATCGGTGAATAGGCATAGCTGCCGAGTGAGAAAAACGTGCCGGGGTTGTCGTAGCGCGAGTAGGAGAGCGAGAACGCCTGGTTCGTGCGCACATCGATCCATCCCGAGATGGTCTGCACCGAGGAAATCTCGTAGCCGAGAGTGTTGATCGATGTGTTCAGGACAAACGTGCTCGTCCATGCACCATCAGGGTCGAAGGCAGTGCCGGGGTTCGTGCTCGCCGCGCCGGTGAGCCCGTCGTTGAGAGAGTCGGTGCTCGATCCGCTGAATGCCGTGTAGCCGGAGACGTTCTGCTGTTGGAAGGTCGGGGTTCCTTGATTGATCAGGTCGGTCGCGCTCGGCGTGTAGAACGTCTGCGACGTGTTGTTGAATTCGTTGCCCTGCGTCGGCGTGGCTTGGCCGGAATGCGGGGCGGCCAGCGCGAAGGCAAGGGCGAGGGCGAGAGATTGGATGCGAGTGGAAAATTTCATGGGAGAAATATTTAGGAGTTAAAGGTAAGGGGGCGGGAATCGCTTCCCGCCCCGCATGTCATGATTTGCGTGGCGAAGCCCGTGCGGGATTAGTGACTGGCCGACCGGCGACGGTGCAGCAGCACCAGCATTCCCATGCCACCTAGCATCGCAAAAGTGCCGGGCTCGGGGACGGTTGCGACTCCCTGCACGTCGATTTCGCGATAGACCGTTGCGTCGTTGACGGCAGCGCCCGGTGTCTGGAAATTGAACCGGATGTTAGATACGCCCGAAGCGATAATGCCAGTGGTGTCGGTGAGAGTGATCTGGCTGGAAAACGCGTTTGTTGCCCCCGTGTCGGAATTGTAAGGCGTGTTGCTGAAGGTGCCCAGCGAGACAAATGTCGCAGGAAGTGCCACAGTCGAATAGAGCAGCTCGTATTTCTGGTTCACGCGCTGATCGACCCAACCGGCAATCGTCTTGATGTTGGTAATGTCATATCCCAGCGTGTTGGTGGAAATGTTGAGCGCGTAGGTCGTCGTCCATGTCCCGTCAAGATCGACGGCGGTATCGGGAAGGTCGGCGACGGGGTTGCCAGGCGTGACGGATCCGAGAACGCCATTGTTCATCGCGGCGGTGTTGGACCCGGCAAGGCTTGAGAAACCGGTGGAGGTCTCGGACAAGAACGTCGCCTGGCCCTGGTTGATGAGGTCGGTGGCGCTGGCCGGGTAGGCGGTCTGAGTGCTGGCGTCGTTGGCGTTCATTTGCACGATCGGCGCGGCGTAGGCGTTGAGGGCGAACGCCGCAAGCGCGGCGCATGTGAGGGTGTATTTGTTGTGTAGGACTCTCATAACTCGGAAAATTTATCCCAGCCTTGCAAATCTGGGAATGGATGAAACTGACATTCCTATATGGATGAAACTGACACCTGGTGCCGTTGGAGTCCCGCCTTTAGGCGCAATGCCGTTCGGGAATTTCTGGTGTCCCGGAGGGACAACGGAGCATAGCCGGAGGTGAAAACCACCGGAGCTTGTCCCCAAGAGGCATCCGGCCCGGCAGGGGCGGCGGAATTCCACCCCCCCTAGGGCCGGATCGTGTGTTTTGATCACCGGTGGTTGCCACCACCGGCTATGGTCCGCCATGCCTCCAGCATGGAAAAAAACGAACACAATTACGTCTATTGCAAATATCATCTAAGGAGAATTTCCGAACGGTATTGACCCTAGGACTTGCCCGGGAAAACATTGTCTAACCCCGTCGCCATCCCGATAGCGTTCTTCCCGAGGCTGGTTGCAAGCCAAGTTACAGGGTCAGCTTCTCGCCTTCCAACAGCGAGATGACGTCGGTGGGGAGTGGGGTCAAAGCTTGTAAGTGTAGCGACAACAAGTGGCTGTATGCGCCCAGTCCATGTCCTAAAACCTCCAATAAATGATGAGGCACGATCCGGCGAGGGCACAGGTTTTTCAGCACTTCTGGCCATGTTTCCAATTGGCGCATTCCCTTTACATCTTCATCGGGAAGGCATTCCGGCTTGAACAAAAACAGATCCGCCCCTTGCCAGTCCGGTTGCTTCGATAGGGCCAGCCAGCGTGTGTTATCCCCCGAGTGCAAGATCACGCGCCCGGCGATTTGAATGCGAAACGTGCCGCTGTAAACTTGATTGACCCAATGAATCCCGCGGTGACACGCCCAACTTACACCTGCGTGTTCACCCTCAGAGACGAGGCCGCCGACCGGGAGTTCCGGACGGTCGAGCGAAGCGATGAGCGGTTTGCCCGTCTGCTTCCAAAGCGACAGCAGCGGGCTTTTCGCGTCCAAATGATCCGGATGCTCGTGCGTGACGAAAAGCATGTCCAATCGGTTCACAAACTCCTCAACTTGAGCATGGCAATCCGGCGGCACAACCACATCGATGGCGATACAAACATCTGCCGTGCGGATCACGACGCCTGTGTTGTAGATCCGATGCACTTCCAAGGCCCCTAAAGCCGGCGGTTTCGCGAGTGCGGCCAGCACCCGGCGGAAGGCCTCACCAAAATAGTGCGCCGTGTGGCGAAATCCATTCCCCGCATCGGCAATCACTGCGCGGTCCAGGATCGTGAGCAACCGGGCATCGCGGTAACGATCCCGTGGAGCGATTTCATGGTCGCGCAACTGCGCTGCCCGCGCAAACAACTGGGGAGCTTCCGACGCGGCTGGAGAATCGCCCATTCGATCCGCCAGCAGGTTCAGGAGGATAGGCGGATACGGCCCGTCCCCTAGCAGACCTGCGTATCTTTTTGCAAACACCTAGTCGTCTTCAGCCCCAAGCGCGGCTTGCAAGTCAGGGCAGCCCCCCGGCCAGAGTGACACCCCCATGGCCAATGTCAAAAATTCCCTCCGAGTTTGCCTTAAAAACATAATTCATATAGATCTTTTTGGTTAAAATCTTGAAAGAAAAAGGCGGAAAAATGGGTGGAAGGGAAGATTCCTCTTTATTCCCTTTGGGTCCAATACCCCGAAGCTTGCTTGGGCTTTGTCTTTTCGTCTGATAAAACCATTTCATCAATGCCTCGGAGCTTGCTCCGGGGTTTTACTCTTCTCGAAGGTGAAGCCTTCGAGGGAAGCACCCACGGCGTTCCAACTTCCGTTTTTGGTCACGGCCAGAGCAAGAGATCCCCCGTCGGCCAGGGAGATGGCCTGCAGCTCCGGGAGAGTTTCCATCGATACAACCTCGTCGTGCTTGGGTTTGCCCTCGAAGACAAGCTCGGTGCCTTCCCCGGAAATCTTTAGAACATACCAGACGATTGCCGGATTCTGCGCATCCGGCTGCTGCTCCGAGGCTTCGTCGGTGAAAAACTTCATCTCCCCAGCCAGTTTATAAGTTCCTGCCGCCTTGGGGGTGATGACCAATAGGGGGATCCATCGGTCTTTTTCCGCATTGTCTTGAAATCCCGAAGTACGAAAGTTGAGCCCTCCGGTTGATGCGTTGATCTGGATAAAAGCCGCCTCTCCGGGAGTGGAGATCGTGCCGTCGGTTCGCACCGGTTCCTCCCGTTCATTCAGCAAGGGCAGTTGCCCGCGCTGGCCCCAGATCTGGACTTCATAGGTGGCCAGAGCGTCGGAACTTTTTTTCTCTCCACTCGCAAAGGGCAGGAAGTCCACGGCCAGGGACAGATGGCAGGCGGTGGATAGTAAAAAAAGCAGGAGAACTCGGGTGCGTGAAGCGAGAAATTTCATGGAGGGGTTACTGGGTAATGAGCTATTGGGTTCCCGAACGGTAGAGACCCAGATGCCAGTTGGCGAGGTCTTTCGGAAGCAGGGTTTTCTTTTGCCCGCTTTTCGTTTCTTCCACAACCGTGGTGAAGGGATAGCGAGAGTTGTAAATCCCAATAGAGAGGGAGACGGCGGAATCCTTGATCGTGAACATCGGAGGGTCGAGTTCCTGCTTGTCCCAAGACTGGTAGCTGACCGTGCCGATGAGTTCCACTCTGGCGCGATCCGTCGCGATGATGTGGCTGGCGCGGCCTTCTGTTTTCAGTCCCAATATCCAGATCTGGCCACCGGTGACTTCAATCATGTTCTCCTTGAAGGACTCCGGGTTGTATTGTCGAGCCCAGACCTTCTCGCCACGGCCAACTTTCAAGGTTCCGCTCCTCCCGGGCGATACGTCATCAATAAACCACTCGCCAGACGAAGAGACGTTCTTGGTGGAACCTTGATGAAAGAGACTTTGCAGGACGATGGTTTTACCGTCCTTGTTTTCAAACATCACTGCCTTCGTCGGCCCCTTCCAGCCACCCAGCAGGAAGAACCTCTCCACCACGATGACGGGGCTGGTGAGGCCATCGAAGATAAAGACTGCCTTGCCCCCCGCAAACGCCCCGCTGGGATCAGCAACATCCGCAATGGATTCCATGCCGAGAATCCGGTTCAGGCTGCCATGGACGCGAATCGGCGAGGTGATATTATACTGATGCTCGCCGGGGGCGAAAAAAAGAGTTGTTTTTTTGGCCTTGGCCGCATCGTCAATGGCCTTCTGCAAGGTTGCGGTATCATCCGGCTGGCTGTAATCCACGAACTGCCATTTGGAAAAATCCTGTTCCCAAGGCACTTCCGGGCTCTCTTTGATGGGCAGACGCAGGGACTTGATGTCTTTGGCGAAGAGTCCCCTCCCTCCGCCATCCACCCACTCCACCAAGGTGGCCCCCGGGATCTTTTCCTTGGTGACCGTTTCGACCATGGCCCCGTATCCCGTTTGCTTCAAATCCCGGAGATACACCTTCGGAGTCTCGAGGACGATGGCGGATGCCGCAGGATCTCCCCCGGTAAAATTCCCCTCGACCAAACCGAGTTGAGCGTCCTTCCCGGCGATGATGACCGGCACTTTGTTCTGACTCGTGAGCCCTCGGATCGTGATGCGACCTGAGGTCATGGCAAAGCCAACCTCTCGCTGGTTTTTCAGTGTGAGATGCTCGAGGACCACGGAGAATGTGCTTTGGGTTTCCACGCCGCGGTCGAAACCAATCACGGTGACGTAGCGGATGAGTTCCGGCCCCTGTTGATGTTGCCGGAGATCGAGCCCGAGGTAGCCAGCCCCGGCCGGATCGCTGCTCCTGACCGTGACATGATAGATGGCCCCCGTGTTATTGGCGAGGAAGTGCAGACCGACCGCCCCAGGGTTACCCTGGCCGACGTCCACGGTCATGTTACGTACGTAGGTGTGCATGGCATCGCCCGTGCCTCGCCCCTCAAATAGCGAGAACATGATTTTTGGGATTTTCACATCACCGAAGCCCTCACAATTATCTTTCAACTTGAGGACGACTCCCGCCTCGCTTTGTCCTTGAAAATTCAAAAACCGGTCTCGTGAGTGGGCCTGCCCGTTGAAAATGCCCACACTGTCGCTGATGAGGTAGGTGCCATTGGGAAAGTAGAGAGTGTGATTGGTGCCCTTATTCTCCTCGACGAGTTTTTGGATCGCAGCGGTGTCGTCGGTGATCCCGTCGCCTTTGGCTCCGTATTTTTCCTGGACGTTGATCACGCCCGCCTCCGGTGGGAAGATGATGTTTTCCGAGAATCCGGTCAGGTAGGAACCGAAGAGACATGTCAGGAGGAGAAGGGAAGGGAGGATTCGCACCCGGGGAAGATAGTGAAGCCAATGGGGCAGAACAACGGAATTTTCAGAATAATAGGTTAAAGGTTACTCACCTTCACTCCCCTCCGGCGTCCGAAGGTCCTCTGGTGCGAGGCCCAACTCAAAAACTTCATTCGGAGTGAAGTCCATCGGATGCCAAGCAAGGGCAAAACCATCAACTAACAACGGTGGAGAACGCCACCACCGATCACCAACAAGATAGGAAAAAACCATTATGAGCACATTCGCTCTACCT
>JBBRPA010000072.1:0-13603 GCA_038228695.1 Chthoniobacterales bacterium | reverse complement strand
TCCCTGCACAGCCCGACAACCCCCTCTTCGGCACTACATGCCCGGTTTCACCATCCTTCCTTCGTAGCTCCCTCGACGCACTTACGGACTGCTATGGTAAACTATTTTTCGACGATGACCAAACTGCGGAACTTGGGCTAACCGACGTGATAGGTGCGGCCTTTCCAAGTGAGACCAGCAGTAAGATTTTTGCGGTAGCTTTGGATCATAATCGCGGTCGCTAGCAGATAGCCAACCGGATGGAGCAGTGCACCGAGCCAGCTCGTTTGGAAACGCAGGAGAAAAATCAGGCGGATGAAGTAGATCAGAACGATCTGGAAAAAGAGTATTAACCACGAAGCGTTTGCGAACGGCAAAAAAAGAAACGGCCCGACGAAGACGAGCAGTTGCACCACGAGGGCGATGCGGAAGGAGTTGAGATTGCCCTCGAAAATCGGCCAAGCGTTTTTGGTAAATCCCTCCCAGAGCTGGGCGAAGGATTGATACATCCGAGTGCTAACTATTTCGCCACCATCGGCGTGCTGCAGAATGAGGCCCTCGCCAATGCGCGAAGCGACTTCCCGGCCCAGGCTAACGTCCTCGACCATTTCGTTTTTTACTGAGAGATGGCCGCCGATTCGATCATAGCCGGCGCGGGAAAAAAGCATAAATTGACCGTTAGCCGCACCTAGCTTGCGCCATTGTTTGGCGGAGAGCAAACGGCGAACCGACGCGTTTTTTTGCGCTAGATTCATCAGCCAATGAGGAAGCAGGCCGCCGGCGGCGATGAAGAGAATCGGGATGACTAGCTTCTCGCTCCAAGTGCCGGTTTCCTGGGCAGGCCAAACTGTTAGGAGGTCCGCTTTGGTTTCGAGTGCTTCGGCCATGGCGGAGCTAACTGCGGACGGCGCGTGATCGGTGTCGGCGTCGATGAACAAAAGATAGTCACCCCGGGCCGCTCGCGAGAGTTGATGGCAGGCCCACGGTTTTCCAACCCAGCCATTGGGAAGTGGCGTGCCGGTTAGGATTCTGCGCGCCGCGTCTGCGCTGTCGCTGAAACCCAGGTCGCGCACGATCGAGGCGGTGCGGTCTTCGGATTGATCGTCCAGTACGATCACCTCGAAACGCGGATAGTTCTGTGCCTGAATCGAGACGAGGCAGCGGCCGATCACGGCGGCCTCGTTGCGAGCGGGAATGAGGATTGAAACCAGCGGCCCATTCGGTTCCGGGGGACGAGCATGCAGCCGCGTGACGGCAAGCTGATTGAGGAGGAAGTTGACCAGCAGAGCGACTAACGCAAAGAGGACGAGGAAATGATAAAGAAAGATGAGATTACTCATGTCTCCGTTCTGATCGAGGCGATGTATTCTTTCGCGGCGCGGCCAATTTCGCCGGCAACGTCTGCGCGGACGGTGGCGAATTTAGGGGTGAACCAAGGGTAAAATCCGATCAGGTCGTGCGTAACGAGAATCTGTCCATCGCAGGCGGAACCCGCCCCGATCCCGATCGTGGGAATGGCCACGGATTGGCTAATCTTCCGGGCGACATCAGGCACGATCAATTCAAGGACGATCGCGCTAGCGCCGGCTCGCTCGACGGCTTTCGCCTCGAGGATCAGGCGCTCAGCATCGACCTCGGTTTTTCCTTTAATTTTGTAACCACCTTCCTCGACTACATGCTGCGGGAGCATGCCGAGGTGGGCGATGACTGGGATTCCGTTGGTGGTGAGCGCGGCAATTTCATCCGAAAGGGCCCCCTCGAGTTTAACGGCTTTGGCGCCTGCCTCCATGAGTTGTCGTCCCGAGGCCACGGTCGCTTCGACCCCATGATAGGAGCCAATGGAAAGATCGGCGACGACGAGAGCTCTTTTGGCGGCTCGAGCGACAGGGCGGGTGTGGTGGATGATGTCCGCTAGCGTAACTCCGGTGGTGTCGGGGAACCCTAAAACAACCATCCCGAGAGAATCGCCGACTAACAATAAATCGATGCCTGCCTCATCCAGAATCCGCGCGGTGGGATAGTCGTAGGCGGTTAGCGCGGTGATGCGCCGACCGGCCCGCTTCATTTCCACGAGATGCTCCGGAAGAAGTAGGGCGCTCATAATGGCACTCCGAATTCGCGGACGCCGTCGTCGTCCGGTAGCGAGGTGAGCAGTTCGGCAATGGTAGTATTTTTTCCGGGGAGAATGCGGTCTGGTGCAATCTCCGCGAGGGGCTGGAGGACGAAACGGCGGAGATGAAGCCGAGGGTGGGGGATGATGACCTCTTCGTTGTTCAGAGTTAGATTGCCGCAGTAGAGGATATCGAGATCGATGGGGCGCGAAGCGTTGCGTGGTCGTTTGTCGGGGCGGCCCATTTGGCGCTCGATGGTTTGGAGAGCGTCGAGTAAAGCGGCGACGTGGCCGTTATATTCGACTTCCATCACAGCGTTGAGATAGGAGGGTGAGCCGGGTGGGCAATCCACTGGAGCGGTCTCGTAAACGGCGGAACAGAGAACGGGACCGCCCACTCCGGAGAGGGCGGCGACGGTGTCGCGTCCGAGGCGAAGGTTGGCGAGCCGGTCGCCGAGATTGGTGCCCAAGGCGATCCCGGTGCGCATAAAAATCAGACCAGTCCGAGGACGTTTTGCATGGTGTAAAGGCCAGGCGGTTGGGTGCGGGCCCATTTCGCGGCGTGAATCGCGCCTTTGGCAAAGGTGTCGCGGCTGGAAGCTTTGTGCGTGAGTTCGACGCGTTCTCCGATGTTAGCAAAAATCACGGTGTGATCGCCCACGACGTCTCCGCCGCGAATCGCGTGCATGCCGATCTCGGTCGGGGTGCGCTCGCCGACCATGCCCTCACGGCCATGGCGAACATCGGAGTCATATTGGAGATTGCGCACGGCGGCGAGGATTTCGGCCAGACCACGTGCGGTTCCGCTTGGGGCGTCTTTTTTCAGGCGGTGATGCATTTCCACAACCTCCAGATCGAACTCGGGTCCGAGGATTTCGGCTGCTTTGCGGGTGAGCCAAAAAAGAGTGTTTACTCCGACGCTGTAGTTAGGAGCGAAGACGACGCGGATGGTTTTTCCCGCAGCGATGATCTGATCGCGAACGATCTCGCTCTGACCGGTGGTGCCGATGACGAGGATTTTTCCAGCAGCGACGCACGCCGCAACAACGCTCGCAGTGACGTCAGCGTGGGTGAAGTCGATCACGGCGTCGGAGTTAGGAAGCGCGCCGTTTAGTTCAGCCTCGGATTCCGCGCCGCCGGAAACGGTGACTGCGGGATCGGCCTCGGCGCATTCGGAAATGGCGCGGCCCATGCGGCCGAGGGAGCCGTTGATGAGAATTCTCAAGGGCTGCATTGTTAGGAAATAAGCGAGAGTTTTTGCAAGGTGTCGCGGAGAATCGCGGCGTTAGCCCCGGACATTTCGCAGAGCGGTAACCGGACCTCGGGGGTCATTTTTCCCATCCATGCAAGGGCAGTTTTGGCTGGGACCGGATTGGGCTCGATGAAAAGGTTTTTAAATAGCAAAGCGTGGCGTCGATGGAGTTCGACGGCTTCGGAATGGCGTCCTGCGCGGTAGGCGGCGACCATTTTCGAGACCACGGCGGGGATCAGATTCGAGGCGACGCTGACCACGCCGACGGCCCCGATGCTAAGGAAAGGGATGGTGAGCGAATCGTCCCCGGAAAGAATGGTGAATGATTCGGGCACGGCGGCACAAAGTTGGCTGGTGCGTTCTACGTTGCCGCCGGCTTCCTTGAGCGAGACGACGTTAGGTACTTCCCGGGCAAGGCGCACGACCGTTTCAACGGCGATCTCGCCGCCTGTGCGGCTGGGAACGCTGTAGAGCATGATGGGCACGTTGACCGCTGCCGCTATGGTCTGGTAATGGCGGAAGAGGCCTTCCTGCGACGGTTTGTTGTAGTAGGGATTGACGACGAGGAGGCCGTCCACGCCCTTGGCCGCGGCGGATTGGGAAAGGTAAACGGCTTCTGCCGTGGCGTTGGAACCGGTGCCGGCGATCACTTTGACCCGACCCGCCGCATAGCGCACGGCGAGATCGATCAAGCGAATATGTTCGTCGAAATCGACAGTCGGCGATTCCCCAGTGGTGCCGACGGGAACGATCCCATCCACGCCGCCTGCGATTTGGTCCTCAACCAACTGCTGGAATGCGAGTTCGTCGATTTTGCCGTCGCGAAACGGCGAGACGAGCGCGGTGTAGGTGCCTGTAAACATGACTTTCTTTCGCGGTTTGACGGAAAAAGATCAACCGCCGATTTCGATTTCCCCCTCGAAGACAAAATCGGCCGGCCCAGTCAGGGTGACGTCATGGAAATATTCCCCCTCGCGCCGGTAACCCACCTCGAGCGTATCCCCACCGCGCACTTCGACGGAAATCGGGCTGGAAATGCCGTGGACCAGTGCGTGGAGGAGCGCCGACGCGACAACGCCGGTGCCGCAGGCGAGTGTCTCGTCCTCGACTCCGCGCTCAAAGGTGCGGATGGCAATTACGTGATCGGAAAGTCGTTTGACGAAGTTGGCGTTGGTCCCACGCGGTTGAAACGCCTCGTGCCAGCGGAGTTTGCTGCCGCGCTCCCGGACGCTGATCCGCTCGAGGTGATCGACGAACTCGACCGCATGCGGCACGCCAGTGTTCAAAAAGTGGATCTGGGACATTTCCGCGCCGACCCGCAAATCGAGGTTGAGCCGCAAATCGTGCGGCGCGGACATCTTCAATTGCACCTGGTTCTCGGTGATTTTGGCCTCGATCACACCGGCCGCGGTCTCGAATTTTAAATGCGCCGCGGATTGGGTAACGCGATGGGCGAAACGAGCGAAGCAGCGGGCGCCGTTACCGCACATTTCCGCTTCCCCGCCGTCGCTATTGTAATAGCGCATCCGAAAATCTGCCCCGGCTTGGGCTGGTTCCACGAGGAGCACGCCGTCCGCGCCCACGCCCCGGTGCCGGTCGCAAATCTGCTCGATCTGTTTGGCGGCTAAATGGAGCGAACCGTCGCGGTTGTCGAACATCACAAAATCGTTGCCCGCCCCATTCATTTTCTGAAACTTGACCATCGAAGATTCGTTACCAGACTCCAGTGGCAAGGGCAAGGGAAGGAGTAGATTATCTTTTCGGCCCGTTTTTTTCCGTTTGCGTCGCCGAGAAAACCTGCCTACATTCCCGCCCCTCGAAAACCACTATCTAATCGTTTTATGTCCCAGCATCGCAGTCTCAAAGGTTCCAGCAAAATTGCGGCGAAACGCAATGTTCTCAAGCGGTTTGAACGCGTCGATTTGCTCAAAAAACGCGGTCAGTTTAAAGAAGGCGATAAAGTCATCGGCTTGGTGAAAACCATGCCCGAGGCCTAACCGCCCAGCCTTCCCATGCGCCTGAATCGGTTTCTGGCGTCGGCCGGACTCGGCTCGCGCCGCTCCTGCGAATCGCTCATTACCGAGGGTCAAGTCTCGATCAATGGGAGGGTTTGCCTCACTCTCGCCACGGAGGTCGCTCCGGAGGACCACGTTAAGGTCGGCAACAAACTGATCCGGGTTGAGCGCCCGACCTATGCGATCATCAATAAGCCACGCGGTTATGTGACCACGATGGACGACGAATTTGGACGCAGGACGATCGACGATCTGCTGCCTCGGAACTGGCCACGGCTTTTTCATGTGGGCCGGCTGGATATGGACAGCGAGGGCCTGCTTTTGCTGACGAACGATGGCGATCTGGCCCAGAAATTGACTCATCCGAAGCATCACATCGAGAAGGAATACGACGTTCTGCTCGACAAACCTTATGATTCGGAGGTCACCGCGAAGCTCAAAAAAGGCATCGTGTTGGAGCAGGGGCGCGGGAAGATCGAGCGGATTCAAATCGTGAAACCCAAGCACGTTCGGGTCGTTCTCACCCAAGGTTTGAAACGCCAGATCCGGTTGATGTTTGCGGCGGTCGGTTTCGAAGTTGTTCGGCTCTGCCGCACTCGAATCGGCCCGCTCCGGCTCGGTGCGCTTCCCTCGGGCAGTTATCGGTTGCTGACCGATCGCGAACTTCGCCTGATCAACGAGCACCTCGTCCAGAAACCAGTCATCGAGCGGATTCGTCGGCCGAATGCGGCTGTCGTTTGATCGTTACGGCACGAGCGACGCTTTCGGGATGTTGTAGCTGTCGCCGACTTTTACCCGGTCATAGTCCTCTTGGCTGAGGCGCACTTTATAGATTTCTTTGGAATCGCGCACCTGCACACTTAAATAATACTGGCCCGCCTTCTCCGTCCGATCCACTCCGGTCGGCCCGATCGTAATCTGCTCTTCGGGACGCGGCACGAAGGTTTTTTCCATGACTTGACCACTGATCGCGGTGCGGACAGCCGTGTTGCCCATGTTCGTGACGGCGTAACCGACCAAGCCAACGACGACCAATGCACCGAGTATCCCGAGCCAAATTTCCCGTTTGCTCGCTCCGGATGAGACTACCCGGGCGGGTTTCTGCGGAGATGACGCCTGCTCCATAAATTAAGGAACGCCTGCCAAGCCCCTGTGTCAAGGACTGGCAGACTCTTCCGCCAGTTCTTCGTCCAAATTCCAAACGTAGCGGCTAAGCACGACTTTAAGCATGGCGGTTAGCGGAATCGCCAGAATCGCTCCGAGCAGACCACCCAAAAGCAAGCTCCACCCGAAGACTGAGACAATGATCGTCATCGGGTGCAGCCCCACCGAATCGCCCACGATTTTCGGCGAGACAAAAATGCCTTCGATCTGTTGCACCGCGATGAAAATAGCGGTGACCGCGAGCGGATGATGCCAATCCTTAAACTCGACTGCGGCAATAATCACCGCCGGAATCCAGCAAATCACCACGCCCAAATACGGGATGATACAAAGGAAACAGACCATCAGGCCGATCAGCAGCGCAAACGGCAAGCCCATCAACAAGAGCGCGATCCCGACCATGATTCCGTCGATCACGCTGACCAGCAACTGGCCCCGGAAAAACGCGATGATATAGCTATTAATCTCCCGGAGGACAATGACCACTTCCTCTTTGAATTTCGAGTCCCGGAGGGGGAGGTAGTTCGTCCAGTTTTTCGAAATGCGGTCCGCCTCAGCGAGGAGGAAAAAGAGATAAACCGGAATGATGAATAGGCCGACAACAAACGCAAAGACGCCGAAAAATCCGCCGATACTACCTTTGACGAGAGTCCAAAGTTTGGCGGACAACTCGGGAATCTGCTGCTGGATCCACGCTTGAGCGTCGGGGCCAAAGAGAATTTTGTAAGGGTCTTTGCTGGCCTCCGATTCGAGAAGGGCTTCCTCATCTGCTGACCCGGTGAGAGTGGGTAATGGAGACAGCGTTTGGAGCGGCGAGAGAGGTTTTGGAGTAGGCGAGGGGGGTGTGACCTTGGCGCGTTTGAATGGTCCTACGCTGGGCATTTTGTTCCCGTATTTTTTGATCCCCTCGTCGAGCATGATGCGCGCTTTGGCCGCGTAAACCGGCACCTCCCGACTGAGCCGAATGCTCTGCGAGTAAACGGTGGGCACCAGCCAGACGAGAATCGAGACCCCGATCAGAATGACCATGGCAAAGACGAGGACGACCGCGCGGAATCGAGGGATGCGGTGTTTCACCATCCAGACCACGACCGGATCGAGCAGATAGGACATCACGCCGGCCACCGCGAGCGGAAAGAGGAGTGGCTGCAAAAAGGAAAGCGTTCGGCCCGTGAGGTAAATGACGAAGATCACCATCGCTGCGATCAGAAGCAGGGCGAGTCCGGTCGTGGCCGTCCAGACGGTTCGTTTCTGAAAAGGCGTCGGGTATTTCATGCCAGAGTGATTTAATCAGCGCCGCGGGGCGAAGGCAATTCCTCGTTTTCCCGTTCCACGAAAGGTTAGTCCGCGGTGAGCGACGCGAAGGTGGAGGCCAATTCCGGATGTTGGAAAAGAAATCCGCTCCCAGTCGCTTTCGACGGAACCACGCGCTGGCTGTCGAGCACCAGACGCGAAAGGTCGCCGAGTGCGGCGGAAAGGAAAAACGCCGGAACCGGAAACCAAGCGGGCCGGTCCAGCGCCGCGGCGAGTGCGCGGGTGAAGGCGAGGTTGGTGCATTCGTCTGGAGCAGCCGCGTTGATCGCGCCGGAGAGCGATTCATTTTCGAGCGCATGCAGAAAGAGTGCAGCGATGTCGTCGAGGTGAATCCACGGCAAATATTGATGTCCATTGCCGATCGTTCCGCCAAGTCCGAGGGAAAAAACGCGTCGGAGCAACGGAAATGCACCACCCTCCTGGGCCAGCACCATCCCGGTCCGCATCTGGCAGCAGCGAATTCCCAGTGCAGACGCCGCTCTCGCCTCCTCCTCCCAGACTTGGGCGACCTCGGCCAAAAAACCGCCGCCGCGGCCCGATTCCTCCGTTAGTTTTTCGACCCCGCGATCTCCGTAAAAGCCGGTGCCCGATGCGCAGAGAAAGGCGGCGGGCCGGGCTTTCGCGAGCCCGAACGACTGGACGAGATGGCGCGTGGTGTCACGTCGGCTGGACACGATTCGCCGGCGTTTTTCGTTGGTCCAGAGTCCGATGATTGGCTCGCCAGCAAGATGAATGACCGCGTCCAAACCGGAGACGTTGACGGGTTGTAAAAGCGAAAACTGGCGGAGGTGATCGCAGTCGGGCAGGGACCCGTGCGGAGATCGCGAAAAACCGGTCACGGAATGTCCGCGTTCCCGGCAGAGGGCGGCTAGTTTTTTTCCAATCAGGCCGGTGACTCCGGTAATTCCGACGCGCATGAACAGGGAAATCGGAGGTTAGTCGAAACGACGGTGCAGCCAGGAGACTGGGAAGCGATCGCCGGGGCAGTCGGTCGGCACCGGATTGATCTCCTTGTGCGCGCGGACGATCGAATATCGGCCTTCGACTTTGCCGCAACGGCTTCGGAGGTAACGGATGAGTTCGTCGAGCGCTTCGAGTTGTTTCGTGGTTGGCCGGTCCCGGTTGAAATCGCCGACCAGACAAATGCCGAGGGAGATGTAATTCAGGTAATCGCTGTGCACATGGCCGCCGTTGATCTGGCGGATCCATCGACCGCCGAGCTCGATCTGCCCATCCCCGGTCGAGGTGCCGTTGCCGATCACGAAATGGTAGGCCATGCCGTTCGGCATTTTCCGAGTGTGGCGATGGTAGAAATCAAAAATCTTCGCGCTGCCCTGTCGGGTACCGCTGTTGTGCACGACGATATATTTCCAACGGCCTCGCTTGACCGGGGCGTTGTCGATGCCTTTTTTCACACTTCCCGTGATGTAGCGGTATTTAGGACCTCCCCACCAACTCCGGGGAACTGGCGCGACCTCTGTTTCCTCCGAACCGGACTTCCGGATCGTGATCGGAGCCTGCGGTGCTTCGCGAGATGGGAAAAACGGCCGGGGCGTTGGCTTACCCTGGGGCGTCGGGGTGGGCGTCGGGGCAGGCGTGGCGGCCGTCCGGGGCGTGGCGGTGGCCGAGGGCGTGAGTTTGGGAGTAGCGGTTCGCTCGGGAGTGGGGGCTGGTGTTTCCTCGGGAGTCGAACGCGGGGTGGGGGTCTCCTCGGGAGTTTCCACTGGAAGCACGCGGCGGGGTTTCGGCGTCGGCGTTTCCTCCGGGGTCTCTTCAGGAGTAGGCTTGGGGCGAGGCGTCACGCGGGGCTTGGGACGCGGCGTCGGCGTGGGCTCCGGGGGCAGCGTCCGCATTTGCTCGCGAGTTTTCAAAAACAACTCCCGCTTCCGCAGCGTGTCGTCCGAAATCTGACTTTGCGACAACGTTCCGCCCAGCAACCAGAAAAACAATATCAGGCAAAGGATTCGAACCACGATGCGCACGGTAGGAGAGATGCGCCGGTCAGGCAAGGCGGGTGTGGAAAAAACGAGATGACAACCAACCGTCGGTGCCTCTCAAGTTACGATCTTGTGACAAAAGCAAAAAACCTTTCCAATGTCGAGTGGGTGAGTTATTCACAAGTTATTCACTATCACCCCCTCCTTTCATGAAAAAAGTCCTCATTTTCACCGCAGGATTTGGCGAGGGCCATAACACGGCCGCCCGTAACATTCGCGACGCCCTCGAGTTTGTCGCGCCCGATGAGGTCCAGGTGGAGGTATTAGACCTTTTCGAGACGTGTTACGGGAAGCTGAATGAGTTTGTCAAAAAAGCCTACCTGACTGCGATCAACAAAACGCCCAAAGTCTGGGGCAAAATCTACGAGCTGATCGACAACACCCGCATGGTCCAGAGCAACATGGTCGCGCTCCGGCGAATGAAAAAAACTCTCGCGGAACTTCTCCTCAGCACCGAGCCCGACGTCATCCTCAGCACCTACCCGGTCTATAACTATCTGCTCGACGAAATTTACAGCGACGGCCGCCCGCGGAATTTCTCCCAAGTCACCGTCATCACCGATTCGCTCACGATTAATTCCGTCTGGTATAAATGCTCGAGCGACTATTTTCTTGTCGCGAACGAGGATAGCGCCCGCGTCCTTCGCCAAGCCTCCATCGAGGAGGAAAAAATCCGCGTGTTCGGCTTCCCGGTGACTCACCGTTTTGCCGCACTGGAATCCAGCCGGGGCGAAATGGAGAAAGCAATCAAGGTGCTTTTCATGATCAACTCCGGCAAACGCGAAGCCCCCGAGGTCGCCCGTAAACTATCGGCTCGCAAGGACGTCCTCCTAACGGTTACCGCCGGACGCGACGCCAGTCTGCAAAAGGAAATTGAGGAGGCCGTGGCTAACTCTGCCAACCCCGTCGAAATCCACGGATGGACCACAAAAATCCCCGAACTCCTCTGTGAACATCACCTTCTCATTAGCAAAGCCGGCGGAGCTACCGTTCAGGAATCCATCGCTAGTTGCACTCCGATGATCATTACTCAGGTCGTTCCTGGCCAAGAGGAAGGCAACGCCCGACTCATCGTCGAAAACCAATGCGGAGCCATCGCCACCAACCCGGACGCGATTATTTCCTCCGTGGAGAACGCCCTCGCGGACGGAGGAATCATCTACCGCCAGTGGCAGAAAAACATCACCCGCCTCAGCCGACCCGAGGCCTCGCTCGACATCGCCCGCTTCGTTCTCGATCTCGGCATTCCCGAAAACTCTCCGCCCCGTAAACTGGCCAATTTCGACCGCCGTGTTCCGCCCGCCTCCAACCAGCGGAACATGCTCATGTGCGACCTGCATACCCACAGCCATTTTTCCGATGGCAAACTCAGCATTCGCGAACTGGTCGATCTTTACGGACAGCACGACTTCGACGCTCTCTGCATCACCGACCACATCTGTGACCACCGCCGAGTCCTTGGCAAGCTAACCAACCTCACTGGCATGGTTCTGCTCCCGCATCAGGTCGCGGAATATTTCGACACCATTGAGGAGGAAAAAAAGCGCGCCTGGAAAAAATACAGCATGATCCTCATGGCCGGTCTCGAGTTTAACAAAGACGGCCTAACTAAAAAAACTTCCGCGCACCTTCTCGGTATTGACATTCAAGCCCCAATCGACCCGGGCCTCACGATCATCGAGACCATTGCCGAAATCCATCGTCAGGGCGCTCTCGCCGTCGCATCGCATCCCCACGAATTCAAATCCGCCTGGGGTAAGGACACGCTTTATTTTTGGGAAAACATCGATACTTACGCTCCATTGCTCGACGCCTGGGAGGTCGCCAATCGCGATGACATCTTCAACCCAGTGGGGCTCAAACGCCTGCCGTTCATCGCCAACAGCGACTTCCACAAACCGAAGCATCTTTTCTCGTGGAAAACCGCTCTCCTCTGCGAGAAACATCCTGAGGCAATCAAGGAATGTATCCGCGTCAATCGCGATGTCTTTCTCACCCTCTACCGCGACGCGAAAGTGGGCTTCTCCCATTCACAGTTTGAGTTGGAGGAGGACGAGAACACCGTCCCGCTCGTCCCCTTTCGGATGGCCAGCTAGCCAGACGAAGGTCAGTTTGCAGGACCGCGAAAATATTATTCGCAAACGCCCCAGTGGGAAGTAAACTCCCGGTTCATTAATCATCCCAAGCCGGCTTAGCTCAGTTGGTAGAGCAACTGATTTGTAATCAGTAGGTCGTCGGTTCGAATCCGACAGTCGGCTCCGGTTTAAGTAGTCCAAATTAAGGGACTTAGGAATAAAACAAAAACTATTTGGGCGAACTTTAGGAAACCCAGTGCCTTACGAGTGCCCAATGTTTTCCCGAGCGGTTTCAAGTATGTCGGGGCCGGAGCAAAACTGGACAGAGACGGTTCAAAACTGGATTGAGAGACGGAGCAAAACTGGATTGGGGAGGATTGGAGGGTGACTTCAGTTAGTGGCGGGCTGCCGGGGCGCGGGAGTTGGGACGTTTGGGCGCAGCCTCGTAGGAGGCCGGAGCGGAGCGGAGGCCGATGGAGAGGCTGCGCCCAAACGTGGTGCCGGTGTCTGCCCCTAATTGCTTTGTCCCAACCAGCTTGCACCGAGATTATGCACGCTATGAAAACAAGCAGCTAGTCCACCGCCAACCTGCCGGATTCGTGCGCCGGGTCCTAGGCGATTTCAACGCCGGAAAGCTAAACGCCACCACCGCAGCTTCCCATCTCGGGGTGAGCCGCTCCCGCCTTTATCAGCTCCGGAGCGCTTTCCTCCAGGGACGCGACGACTTCGAACCAACCCCTAGCGGCGGCGACCGGCACAAGCAGTGGCCACAAGATGCCAGGACATTCCTAGAGGCGTTCCTGCCCCTGCAAAACCCTCCCAACTACCAGCTCGTCGCCGACGAACTTGATCGCCTCTGTGGTCTTCTCCGCGCCCGCTCCACGGTCGAGGCCTACGTCAAGGCGCACTACGCGCATCTGGTTCCCTCTGCGGCCCGCAAGCCCCGTGTCTACCGGCGATTTCGTCGTGCGCACATCGGCGAACTCTGGCAGCACGACAGCTCCATTCATCAGTGGTGGCCGGACGCATCCAAGCAGACTCTCCTCCTCACCGTTGACGACCACTCCGGCCTCAATCTTGCCGGGCGCTTCGTCGTCTCCGACACCACTTGGAACCACTTCGAGCACTTCCGCCAAATGTTTGAGACTTGGGGGATACCACAACTCGTCTACACCGACGGCCTGAGCCTCTTCGGACCAAGCTCCAACTTCGACCACAGTGATCCCAAGAGCGAGTTCCAGCGTGCACTGAGAGGCCTCGGGGTCGCTCATCTCGTCGCCCCAACCCCTCAGGCCAAGGGCAAAATCGAACGCCGTTTCGGAACTTTCCAAAAGCGGCTCGTCACACTGCTCGCTCACGCCAAGGTGAGCGACTGGCAACACACTGATGCAGTCCTCCAAATGGAGATCAACCGTCAAAACCTCGCCATCTCCCGCAGCACCGCTGCCCGCCCCAACGACCTTTGGCTGAGTTCTCAATCCTCCCCAGGCTCCGCCATGCGCCCCACCCCGGTTTCTTCCCTGCTCGATCTTCACCTTTCCCTGCGCTGTTGGCGTAAAGTCCACAACAACTCCATCGAGTTTGAGGGCCTTTCCTATGAGATCTCTCCCACAAAACGAAAATCCGTCTGCGTCCTCTTCCATCCACTTCAACGCTTCTGGGTTTTGGAATCCTCGCCCTCTTCTCTTTGGCCCCCC
>JBBRPA010000071.1:0-13999 GCA_038228695.1 Chthoniobacterales bacterium | reverse complement strand
GATGGGCTTCTTTGAGGGCTTGGAGGCCGTCGGAAACGTTCCATGGCAAGGTTTCTTCGTAGATGTAGGCGAGGAGGATGCGGGCGGCGAAGAAGCGAGCGTCGGCGTCGAGGTCGAGGAGCGATTTGGCGTTGAGGACGACGGTGTCGCGGCGTTCTTCGGCGGAGAGGTTGATGCTGGTGCTGCGGAGGAGGCGGGCGAGGAGGTCGTCGTCGTTGAGGGCGAGCGAGAGGCCGATTTTTGCGAACGAAATGCGGCTGCGGATGTCGGCAAGTTGCTCGCGGGTGGCGAGTTCCATCTGACCGTCTTCTTCCAAAGTGGCCGCGCCTTGGACGCGTTCGGAGGCGCGGGTGGCGCGGTATTTGGCGTAAGCGAGGGCGACGTAAGGGTGGCCGATTTCGACGAGGGTTTTTTCGACGAGGTCTTGGAGTTCTTCGATGTGGAGGAAGAGCGGGCGCTCTTTTCTCATGCGAAATTCGATCTCGGCGCGGACTTGTTTGCCGAGAGTTTCGTCTGCTCCGGTGGCGTGACACGCGGCGGCGACGGCTTTCTCGATTTTGTGGCCGAGCCAATTGACGACGCGGGGTTTGCCGGAGGTGTCGCCGGGTAAATCGCGGCGGATGACTTGGGGGTAACCGGTGGCGATGGTTTCCTCGGCGAGGTCGTTGCTAAGGCTGAAGGAGGCGGTGGTGGTCATTTAGGATTTAGGATTTAGGATTTCTGAGTTGGAGGGATTTACATACGGGGCGTGGTGATGCCGCGTTGGGCCTGGTATTTGCCGGAGCGGTCGGCGTAGCTGGTTTCGCAGGGCTCGTTGGCAGCCAAAAAGAGGACTTGGGCGAGGCCTTCGCCGGAGTAGATTTTGGCTGGGAGCGGGGTGGTGTTACTGATTTCTAGGGTGACGTGGCCTTCCCATTCCGGCTCGAAGGGAGTGACATTGACGATGATGCCGCAACGGGCGTAGGTGCTCTTGCCGACGCATAGTGTCAGAACGTCGCGCGGAATGCGGAAATACTCGACGCTGCGGGCGAGCGCGAAGCTGTTGGGCGGGACGAGGCAGTATTCGCCTTGAATATCGACGAAGGAACGGGGATCGAAGTATTTGGGATCGACGACGGCGTTGTAGACGTTGGTAAAAACCTTGAATTCGTCGGCCACGCGCAAGTCGTAGCCGTAACTCGACAAGCCGTAGCTGATGACTTGGGCGTCGCCGTTTTTGCGGACGAGTTTTTCCTCGAACGGCTCGATCATGCCGTGCTCTTTCGCCATCCGGCGAATCCAGTGGTCTGCGTGAACACCCATATTACTAAAGTAGAACAAGCGTCCAGCTTGTTTCTCGTTTGAAATTAACAAGCTGGAAGCTTGTTCTGCCTTGTTTTTGCATCAGACGAGGTCGTCCTCGTTGCTATTTTGGACGCTGCCACCGGTCTGATACTCCGTGACCCGGGTTTCGAAGAAGTTCTTTTCTTTGCGTAGGAAAATGACTTCGTCGAGCCAAACGAACGGGTTGTTGCGAACGTCGGAAAGCGTGGGCAACCCGAGTCCGGCCAAGCGTCGATCCGCGTTGTAATCGACGTAAGTGAGGAAATCGGCCTGCGTCATTCCAACACCGTCTTCAGGCAAGCAATCGCGGACGAATTCTTTCTCCAACTCAACGCCTTCGCGCATGAATTCGACGAGATCCGCGCGGAATTCCTCGGTCCAAAGGTCGGGATTTTCGGCGATTAACTGTGACAAAATATAGCGTCCGAGCTCGATATGGTTCGATTCGTCGCGCAGGGTGTATTGGAACATCTGGCCGATGCCGGTCATTTTATTCTGGCGGTGCAACGAGAGAACCATGGCAAATAGAGCGTAAAATTGCGTTCCTTCCATGACTTGCGTAATGGCGAAGATGGCTTTGGCGAATTTTTGCTTATTTTCGGTGATCGTGAGGTCGATCCCCATTTTCAACTCCGGCATGTGACGGGTGATGAAGGCGTTTTTCCGCTGAACGCTCGGAATGTCGGTGAATTTGGCAGTGACTTCATCGAGGTCGATGTTGAGCGACCCAATGATGTGCAGCAGCGAATCCATATGGATGGACTCCTCGGCGATGTGACGCAGCGAGGCGTGTTTGAGTTCAGCAGCGGTCAGATTGTCTTCGATGACGTGCAAGACGGAATCGCCGACGATGCCTTCCGCGGCGGAGAAATAACCAACGCCCATTTCGATGATCCAGCGTTCTTTGGCGGAGAGCGTGTTGCCGTTCCATTGGGCGCAATCCTTGGTCATGTCGATGACGTCCGGTTCCCAGTGGTTGGCCTTCATCTGTTTGTAGATGCGATAGGCCTCGTGATATTTGAGGGGGAGAATGTTTAATTCGGCACTGCGGAGGCCGTTGATGACTTTTTTTCCGGCCAAACGGGCGCGGGCTTTGGTCTTGTCGAGGCGGAAGGTCTTGGTGCCAAGACGGTGAATCACATAGTCGCCTTCTTCGGAGGCGTTAAATTTGAAATTAATGTCGAGATCGTTTTCAGGGTTCGGTTGGAGCATGGTCGGATGATTTTCGGGGTTGGAGTCGAGTTTTTTTGTAGAACGGCGTTCGCATCAAAAAGCGGCTTGTGAATAACCCTTTCGCACTGTTCCGGTGATGGCTGCCGCTATTTTTCGTCTTTCGCAAACTGCTGAAAAGACGCCGTTTAGAGACTACAAAACCTCTGAGAACCCGCTACAGCGGGGTCTTCCGGAGTTAAAAGTTATTCACAGACTTATACACAATATCTTGTGTTTTTTGAAAAGAACCGCCCTAGATATGGATTTTTTCACTTCTGCTGTCAACCATTCCGAGTTCTTTTTTTGAAATATTTTCGGGTTTTCAGACGTCCCTCGTTTTCCAAGTCATTTCTGCCGGGCAAGCATGATTTTTCCAGACCGCCGGCGGGCTTGCAGATCGCCCGGCAAATTCACCCGAGCCGGCCCTGCGTCCACATCCAAAAGGTTTCGAATACTCTCCACCTCCACATATGCCCCGGCAATGCCTTGCGCCCGCAACCAGCGCAAAATCATTCGCCGCTGGATCGCCACAGGCTGCCCTTTCAACCCCGCGACATCAAGCGGCCCTTGCCCGTCGATCTTTGGGACCAATGAATCCATTACTTCGTTTTCCGCCTGAACGATCGTGGCCGCCCGCAGGAGGTTTTGCCGCACCGGACGCCCCAGTTTCTCCTCCAGCCAAGGGAGAATATCGTGCCGAAGTCGGTTGCGGGTAAATCGCCTCGAACGGTTGCTTTCGTCCTCGACAAACTCGAGCCCGTGTTCGCGAGCGTAGGCATCAATTTCGGACCGCTCCAGATCGAGTAGTGGACGCAGCAATCGAACAGCGCCACCCTCGGTCGCCAATTCCCGATCCGCCGCCATTCCACCGAGTCCGGACGAACCACTCCCCCGCAGCAAATTCCACAAAAACGTCTCCGCCACATCATCCGCATGATGACCCAAAAAAACGCCCGCCGCTCCGGTCTCCGCCGCCGTGCGCGCAAAGAAAGCTAAACGCGCCTCACGCAACCTCGCTTCCGCGGCATCGCCACCGACCGAACTCGCAAGAATATCAATTATGACTCTCATTTTTGATTCATTAGCAAGCGTTTGAACGAACTTTTCGTCCCGGACGGCCGTTTTTCGTTGACCATGATTGAAATGGGCGAGGATGAGGTTGCAGAAGCCAGCCCCGTGCAAAAGGTGCAGCAACACGACCGAGTCGCGCCCGCCGGAGATGCCCACCAGCCAGGTGGATTCCCGGCGTAAGTGCCTGACCGCCAACGTAAAACGCTCAGTGATAGATTTCATAGATAGCTAAGGATCGGAAGATTTCCGGAAGCGGAAAAACCGTTCTGACCTGCTCCGGCGCGTTGCAATCGTGCCGATTGAAGCGGTTCTTGGCAAGACTGCCCGTTTTCAGGCTCGGCGTCTGCTCCTTAATAGGG
Source organism: Chthoniobacterales bacterium (assembly GCA_038228695.1). Lineage (GTDB taxonomy): Bacteria > Verrucomicrobiota > Verrucomicrobiia > Chthoniobacterales > DASVRZ01 > DASVRZ01. Next base: position 10,034 of record JBBRPA010000071.1, on the reverse strand, counting down.
TGATGAATGATGTATCTCACGTATTTCGCCGTTCCGCCGGTCGTTTGCTTCAGCTCGTTGCGCTGATCGCATTGCCCGCTGGACTCTGTGCCCAACTCACGGTGGACACGTCGAGCCGCGAGCAATCCCGGGTGTTTTACAACGCAATCTATCCCGCCTCGGAGAACATCGGCCTAGGTTGGACGGGCAATCTGGCGACTGGCAACGCGGGCACGACCTCCGACACTTTCAAATCCCGGGTCTTTCTCCGGATCAACTTCTTTCGTGCCTTCGCTGGTGTGCCCGGAGACGTGACCAACAACCCGACTTGGAGCGCGATGGACCAAGCGGCGGCGCTCATGATGTCAGCGAACAACAACCTAGATCACTCCCCGCCCACGTCGTGGCGCTTTTACTCCAGCAACGGCGCGAATGCGGCCGGCAAATCCAATCTCTCGCTCTCGAATTGCGGCTCCGACTCGATCTCCGCCTACATGGAGGATCCGGGCAATTTCAACACTCCGGTCGGTCACCGCCGCTGGATTCTCTTTCCGCAAACTCAGCAAATGGGCACAGGCGACATCCCTGCGACGGGTTCCTATTATGCGGCCAACGCTCTCTGGACCTTTGACCTGAATCACTATGCCGACGAGCGGCCGCCAACCCGGAATGATTTCGTGGCGTGGCCACCGCAAGGCTATCTACCCTATCAACTCGTCTATCCTCGCTGGTCGTTTTCCTATCCTGGCGCGGATTTCAGCGGCGCCCAGGTAATTATGAGCCGCGGTGGCACTTCCATCCCGGTCCGAATCGAAAGTCGCACCCAAGGCTACGGAGAAAATACAATCGTCTTCGTTCCCAACAACCTCAATCCCGACGCATGGGCCGGTCCAGCAAAACCCGCGACGGACACGATCTTTCACGTCGTGGTCGGCAATGTTCGCATCAATAACACTCCCCAATACTTCAGCTACGACGTGATTTCGTTTGATCCCGCCAAGGCTGGCCCCGACACGCCCGCTCTCCTGATCAACGGACCCACCACCGCGAGCGCTAGCGGAACTAATCTCTACTCCGTGGCCGCCCAGACGCTCGCGACTGGGTATCAATGGAAAACCGGCACCCGCTCGCCCTACACGGTCATGGCGGGTGCAGAAAACTCCGCCGGCGTCATCGCGCGGGGCGGCTTCAAGCGTGATCGGACGATTCGCGCTAAGGGAAACTATTCCTATCAACTAACCCATCCGCGCTTCACGGAATCCTGCCTCACTCTCAGCGACGCCATTTTTTGCTCGGCCGGCACAAAGTTAAATTTCAGCTCCCGATTAACCTATGCGACCCGTTACGAAACTGCACAGGTTGAGGTCTCGACCGACGGCGGCAACCAATGGAACATCATTTGGGCGCAGAGCGGCAGCGGTAGCGCGGGCCAGAAAACGTTTACCCTCCGCAGCCTCTCGCTCGGTGCCTACAGCGGGCGCGAGATCAACGTCCGCTTCCGCTACGCTATCCGCCAAGGTCCTGCCTATACCCAAACCGCCTCGGGCGTGGGTTGGTATGTCGATAACATCGCCTTCTCCGGGGCGGAACAAATCGTCAACCCAGTGCTCTCCAACGTCCTGCCCGATCCGTCCTTTAGTTTCACCCCAGTCGCGGGACGCAACTATGTTATGCAGGTGCGCTCGCAGGTTTTCGGAGCCTATAACACCGATTGGAGTCCCGCAAAATTCATCACCGGGCAGCCGTAATCCGGTCGGCTCCGAAATAAGGTTGCAGCGCCTCGGGAATGCGCACCGATCCATCCGGTTGCTGCCACGTTTCCACCAGCGCAACGAAAAGGCGCGGCATCGCCGTCCCCGATCCGTTGAGCGTGTGGCAGAAGCGGTTTTTCCCCTCGGCATCCTTGTATTTCAACGACATCCGCCGCGCCTGAAAATCGCCGAAACTCGAGCAACTCGACACTTCTAGATACGCGCCCTGCCCCGGGGCCCAGACCTCGATATCGTAGGTTTTTGTCGAGCCAAACCCTAGGTCGCCGGTGCAGAGTTCGATCACCCGGTAATGCAGCCCAAGTCGTTGCAAAACGATCTCCGCCTGCGAGGTCAACGTTTCCAACTCCGCGAACGAATTTTCTGGCGTGGTAATTTTTACCAGCTCGACCTTGTCAAATTGATGCACTCGGATCAATCCGCGTGTGCCCAACCCGGCCGCGCCCGCCTCGCTCCGAAAACAGGGCGTGTAGGCCACGTAGTTTTTCGGTAGATCCGCCAGGGTTAGCAGTTCCTCGCGATGCAGATTGGTCACCGGCACTTCGGCGGTCGGCACGAGATAAAGATCCTCGTCGCGAATGCCGTAAAGCTGATCCGCAAACTTCGGCAACTGGGACGTCCCAATCAACGAATCGGCCTTGACCAACAACGGCGGATTCACCTCGGTGTAGCCATGCTCGCGGCTGTGCAGATCAAGGCAGAAATTAATCAGCGCCCGCTCGAGGCGCGCGCCCGCCCCGGTGTAACAAACGAAGCCACTGCCGCTCATTTTCGTAGCCCTTGCGAGATCAAACAGGCCGAGCTTCTCGCCCAGCCGGACGTGATCGAGCGGATTCTCCAGCATCGGTTTTTCGCCATGAGTTCGCACCACCGGATTCGCCGAAGCATCCTCGCCCACCGGGGCATTCTCGTGCGGCAGATTCGGTGTAGTTAGGAGCAGTTCGTTCTGTGCCGCATCGGCCGCATGCGTCGCCGCCTCGAGTTCTTCGATCTCTTTGCCAATACCCTTCACCTCGGTTTCCAGCGCGCTCGAATCCTCGCCCCGGCCTCGGAGCATCCCGATTTCCTTGCTCAGCCGTTTGCGAGCGGCGTTCGCCTCTTGCAAAGTCGTCTCCAATTTCCGGCGCCGCGTATCGCATTCGAGGATCGCATCCACGGAGTTTGCCAGCGCGGCCTTGCGGGTCGCGAGACGGCTTTTGATTAAATCAGGATTTTCACGCAGTAATCGGATGTCGAGCATGGGATGCGCACCATAAATGACCACTGACGACGCGAAAAGCCGAAAAACAACTCGGGTCGAATCCCGTTTTCGGTTGCGGCTTGCGGTGCGATTGATTAAATTCACGCCGTGACCAAGTCCCGTTTTTTCCTGCTCCAAATCGCCTTACTGGTCACTCTCACCGCGACGCCCGCCTCTCTGGGCCAATCAGCGGATCCGAACTCCGGCAATCCGGATTCAAACATTATCCCCCGCGCCCTTCCGGTCGAAAAGACCAAAACGCGCAAACCTAATCTCCTCGAGCGCATCTTCAAGAAACCCACCCCCACGCCCTTCCCGACTCCGGAAGTCACCGCCACGCCGGAAAAACCCCGCTACCCGCGCAAACGCTCGAAAAACCGCGCGGCCACCCCCACCCCCACCCCCACCCCGTCCGACGAATCCGCCGGCGAAACCCCGTCACCCACTCCTGCTGCTGCCAAAGCTAAAACCGCCTCCGCCTCCCCAAAACCGACTCCCAAGCCCACGACCGCCCCCACGCCGCAGCCCGGTCTCGAGCCCCTTCCTGAGCCGCTCGCCATTGAGAGCCCCACGGGAGCCTTGCCAGACTCCACGCCGTTGCCCAATTCCCTGCCCCCGCTCGTCGGCGGTTCGGTCAGTAACTCCGCCACCGACCCATCCGAGCCACCCGCTGCAACCCCCAAGCAAACGACCGCCGCCAACTTCCGCGCGCCAGCGCCGGTCCCGACTTCCACCCCCATTCCGGCCGACGTTCTGAACAATCCGCTGAACCAACCGATCCCGCTCGTCAACGACGGCATGGCCTTGCAAATCAACCCCGACTCCGTCACGCCCGAGGCCAACCTCGAGCGCGAAACCGTGGACCGCATCCAGTTCCGCAAGGTGAAAGCCCGAGTCCTCGAAGACGGAAAACTTCAGGAACTCAAACAAAAGGCCGATCTCGCAGCAACTCCCGCCGAGCGTTTCGCCGCGCTCAAGGTCTTTTACCCGCAGCTCTTCACCTCGATGCGCAAGATCGACGAATCGCTTTCCTTCCAAATCGACGAAATGGAGGCCGCCTCCCGCCGCCGCCTCGAACGCATGGAAGCCGACGGTCTCGACAGCGATTCCTCGACCAATTAAAGGAAAACCCCGACCGGACTCCCCCGGTCTGCGATGGTTAGTGTAGTGCCCATGAAAAAACGCGTCCTCATCATGTCCGCCAGTGCCGGGAGCGGACACGTCCGCGCTGCTCAAGCCCTCGAGAAAGCCTTCTCCGAACACCCCGGCGTCGCCCGAGTAGTCAATGAGGACGCCCTGAAATACACCAACAAGCTTTTCAGCGATTTCTACTCGAAATTTTACGCCACCCTCGCTGAGAGTGCCCCGAATTTCCTCGGCTGGTGGTATAAACAAAGCGACGAACCGTGGAAGACCGATTCCATGCGCCACGCCCTCGACCGTCTCAACACCGGACCTCTCGTAAAGTTCATTAACGACTTCCAGCCCGACATCACCGTCTGCACCCATTTCATGCCGGCCGGGATCATTTCCCACCTCATCACCGAGAAGAAACTCGACACCCATCTTTCCATCGTCGTTACCGATTTCGACTTCCACGCGATGTGGCTTTCCCGCGTTTTTCATCGGTATTTCGTCGCTCTCGACGAGACCCGCGCCCATCTCGAGCTCCTCGGGATTCCAACCGACCGGATCACTGTCTCCGGCATTCCGATTGATCCCACGTTTTCTGCCGCGCAGAACCGGAACGCGATTCGCGCCAGCCTCGGCCTGCAGCCCGACCTTCCTACCCTCCTCGTCTCCGCTGGTGCCCTTGGCAAAGGCCCCGCCGCCGACATCGTTCAGGGCCTGCTCTCTCTCCGCCACGAAGTTCAGACCATTGTCATTTGCGGAAAAAACGAGGAGCTGACCGAAAAAATTCGGAAACTCACCGCCGGAAATCTCCGCTTCACCGTCCTCGGCTACTCCGACCGCATGCCCGAACTGATGGCTGCAGCCGATCTTTTCCTCGGCAAACCCGGTGGCCTCACCACCTCCGAAGCCCTCGCCGCGCGTCTCCCCATGGTCGTTGTCTCTCCCATTCCCGGTCAGGAAGAACGCAACAGCGACCATCTGCTCGAAGAAGGCATCGCCATCAAGGCCAACGACCTCATCACCCTCCCCTTCAAAATTGACCGTCTCCTCGATCACTCGGAACGCCTCCAGTCCATGAGGGAAAACACCTCCCGCCTCTTCCATCCGGACGCTGCCAAAACCATCGTCGAAACCCTCATGCACGACGAACCCGAACCCGTCGTTATCGAACCCGCAGCGGAAAAATGAAAGACTTCCTCTGGGGCGTCGCCACCTCCGCCTACCAAGCCGAGGGACACTACAACGGGCCCAGCGAACCTCGCACCAACTGGGCCGCAGCCGAGGAACGTGGTGATGTCGCCGTGTTAGGAAAGTCCGCCGACTTCCTCCATCACTATCTCGAAGACTTCGCTCGCTGCCACAGCCTCGGCCTGACCGCTTTTCGTCTCGGCATCGAATGGAGCCGTATCCAACCTAACAACGCCAACGACTACGACACCGCCGCACTCGACACCTACGCCAAGCTCATCGCCGACTGTCAACGCGCCGGGCTAACCCCCGTCCTCACCTTACACCATTTTGTCCACCCCGAATGGCTCGGCACCGACCCCTGGTTGGCGGAACACATCATCCCGCTCTTCGATGATTATGTTAGCCATTCCATCACCCACATCAACACGCAGTTAGTCAAAGCTAACCTCAACCCCATTCACTGGCTCATCACCATTAACGAGCCCAATATGCTCGTCCTCAACAGTTACCTCGGACGCCAGTTCCCTACCGGCTCCATGGGTGGATTTGGAAAATGTCTGCGCGCCTACGATAGCCTGATCGCCGCCCACGTCCGCGCCTATCACACCCTCCATCGTCTCTACCGCGAACACCAGTGGCCAACTCCCAAAGTCACCGTGAACAACTATTGCAGCGACCTCTATTGGAGCGATAAATTCCTCCTCGACATCCTCGCACATCGCGAGCGAGGCATCGATTCGAAACAACTCGCTGCCTATCTCCATCGCAAATCCTGCGAATTCGACGACGCCTTCGCCCGTGCCCGCATCCCGCTCAAAAAAAACTTCTCTTGGCTGATCGGTTCGATCGTGAAAAAAATCAGTAAAGTGCTAGGACGTTCCACCTTCGGCCGGGCGCACTTTCACCTCGCCCTGAGGGAAATCGCCGCCGGCCCCGATGCCCGCGCCTTCGACTATATTGGCCTCGATTACTACGACCCCTTCGCCGCCCACGCCTTTCGCTTTCCCGTCTGGTGGGACCACGAATTCAAATCGAAATCCTTCCACGAATGGATCATGGCTAGCGTCACCAGCAAATGGTGGGATTGGCGCGTCCTCGCCCGCGGCCTCCATTTTTTTTGCGCCTACTACTCGGCGGATTTCGACCACCGCGAAGTCCTCATCGCCGAGAACGGCATGGCCATCCGCCGCAAGTGGAACAACACCGGCCACCACCGTCCCGATCGCATGACGCGCAGCCAGTTTCTCGAATTGCACATTAACGAAGTTGCCCGCATCCGGCGCGACGGCATCCCCCTCATCGGCTACCTGCATTGGAGCCTTTTCGACAACTACGAGTGGGGCAGCTACACGCCACGCTTCGGCCTTTATGGCATCGATTTCCTCAGCGGCACCGAGCGGCAACCGATTGCCCTAGACGGCGACAACCCCGCAGAAACCTACGCCCGCCTCATCGCAGAAAATAATGTCTCCATCGAGAATCGAACTCGAATTTAAGGACTCTAAATCCATTTAAGTATTTGATTATCAACTACTTAAGTTTTTTATTGATCGAAAAACAGCAAAGTCAGAACGAATGTCAGAACAAGTTCACTAATTTCAGGGACTTTCCAAGATGTTCGCCGATGTATTCCACTTGATCACTTTACGGTGCGTTGAGGATTAATATCCTCGGCTACTTCTTGCAGCTTGATCCGCCGCGTTTCTTGCAGCTTCTGCGGCCTGTCTTGCCTGTTGCGCGGCGATCTTCGCCTCATCCAGTTTTAAATTTGCTTGAGCGGTCTGATATAAGGAAAGGAGTTGGCTATCGGGCATCTGTTCGCCTTTGCGAATACTAGAAATCACATGCTGCGCACGAAGTAGATAAAGCATCCTCGTTCTGTCATTTTTCGACAACCCGGTATTTTGGGATGAGGAGGGGGCGGTCTCGTTTGATGAAGTTGCACCTGCACTTTCCGCTGCGACTTCTTTCCCGTAAATCATGGCTGCCGCCGCGACATCTTTCTCGGGAACCGGAGCAAAATTTGTAGCTGCAGAAGCGACAAGCACATCTCCCACACGTAACACGAAGTATTCATGGTCTCTGAAAGATAACTGATTCCCTAGAAATTCGTTCCTGCTCATGTAGCGAACAAATTGGTAAACCTCGCCGACTACTACCTTCCAATTTGATGAACTACGGGGCGAATCATCGCTACGAATTGCCACCAAAAACTGCCCCTCTTTAAGCGCTGGTTCTTGTGCAAACATTCTATCTGCGAAAAGGAAGCTAACTAGACAAAGAAGAGAGACGATGGCTTTCATGCACAAAAAATAATTAAAATTTTGTGTCCATGTAAATAACAAAACACGAACAGTTTAAACCCAGCGAGAGCAATATTCCTTTTTTCCCATCACGTTTGTCCACCTCCGCCTTGGTTGGCATCCTCAGTATTGTCCCAGCCTGCGCCAAGCAACGCGACGTTGATAGTATCCGGCGGATAAAATACGGGCACTCTATCTGCGCCGCTGGCAGGTCGAACTCCATTTCGCCCAGATCAAGACGACTCTGGAACTGGACATCCTGCGTTGCAAAAGCCCGGCAATGATCGAAAAGGAACTACTCATTCATTTGATTGCCTACAACTTGATCCGAGGGTTGATGCAGCAAAGTGCCCACCATTGGCATCGTGAACTGGGAAGAATCAGTTTTAAGGGCACTCTGGATACGGTGCGCCACTTTGCCAGGCCCATTCATCTGGCCCGAAAGCGGCCCGCGGACGCTAAAAAGCTTGTCACCCAAATGCTCGAAATCATCGCCTTCGACCCTGTGCCGGAACGTCCTGGACGCAGCGAGCCCAGAGCACAAAAAAGAAGGCCGAAAACTTTTAATTTACTAACAAAACCAAGACACCAAATGAAGGTTAGATCCCACCGCAACCGCCCCAAATCCACCAGAGCTTGAAATCCTTAACTTCATGCCATTCCCCCCCGGCCCCTGAGATGCCACAAGGTAGACTGTCACGCTCCCACCTTTCCGCTCACACCCGGAATCAAAGAGATGGACGCCCGCAACGGCTCAATCTCGTGGTGCGTGTAGATCGTGTTCATGTCTGCGCTGGCGTGTCCGGTGAGTTTCTGGCGGATTTCCTGCGAGACTCCCGCGTTGGCCATTGCCGAATTAAAGCTATGCCGCAAGCTATGGAAGCTCAGGCTTTTATTCGCCCGTCCTTCCTCTGTGTGCCGTGTGATTGTCCCGACGATGCCCGCCTTGGCCATGATCATGGCAAACTGTCCGCTGAGTCCGGTCTTACCGCCCGTGCCCTTACCGGCCAACGTCGGAAACAGAAACGCTTTGCCAATACCCGGCTTTTCTAAAAGCACCCGCTCCAATTCCGGATGCAATGGTATCACGAGCGTCTTCTTTGTCCGCTTAGTTTTGCCGGGAGCAAAAGTAATCAGCCGTTTCTTAAGATCAATCGCGCTCCATGGCATATTCGCCACGTCGCCCAGCCGTGCCCCGGTGTAGTAGGCAAACAGAATCGCCCCTTTCCAATCGCCTTCCGCTTTACCGACCAGCTCTGCCACTTGCTCCGCCGTAAACGTCCCCCGCTCTGCTGCCTCTTCCGGGAGACTCTCCAAAGCCGTGCAAGGGTTGTTCGTGATGTAGCCTTGGCGTAAAGCGGCATTAAAGGCCGTGCTGATAATCCTGACGCTGTCATTGGCTGTGTTTGGGCTTTTCCCCGCTGCCAGTTCCGCATCCCGGAAAGCGCGAATGTCTTTCGGGATAATGTGCGCCAGAGAGAGTTTCGAGCGGTTGCCCAAAGATTCGAGAAAATCCCGGCCCGCTTGTTTGTAACGCTCCGCCGTGGTCTTGGCGTTGGAATCCGCCTTGCCGCCCTGCCATTCTGTCAACCAATCGGCCACGGTGTGATTGTGCAACGTCTCCCCGCTGGTCCGCTCAACAATATCGGCAATCAGCTTTTTTGCCGCCTGCTCTGTCAGCGTGCCCGCCTTTGCGCTGTTCTCAGCAATCTCCAACGCTCTGCAAAAATCCTGTGCCTCCGTGCGTTTGTCCGCTGCCGTCTTTGGCGTGCCGTCTTTTCGCCGCTCTCCCGGCAAGGGTTTAACAGTGATCTTGGTGGACTTTTTCAGGCGTTGCCCAGTTGCGCTGGTTAGGCAACAAATCCAGTAAGGAGAACGTCCCTTAGAATCGGTAGTTAGACTGGCCATAAAGTCAGAACATAGTCAGAACTTTTAAGGGTGTCAATGACGTTCACTGTTGCCTGTCTCTCCTATGAAGAAGGGGGAATGTCTCCATCGAGAATCGAACTCGAATTTAAGGTTTAGGAAACCCTCGTTCTATCCGTTGAACTATGGAGACGGCTGATTAAGACCCTCACGCTATTTAAAGATGACTGCAATTGCTACCAAAACTGCGACTTGTTTGCAGTTCCTTGAAGAGGCTTGGTAATTTCCAGCACGTGAGGCGGCTGCCCGAGACGCTCTGAAATTGGGTTGGTGCTTTTGTAATGCCTCACTACGGATGCACGACTTCTAGCTTTTGCCGAACGGCAGAATGAAGGGCTTGATTAGATACTATGAGGTGGACCCGAAAGTTCGGCCACGGAGGGGCTAAACTAAGTTATGGTGGAGGGGTGCGGAAAAGGAGTAGGCGATTAGGGATCGGGGATCAAGTGTGAAGTGGCGAGGGACTCGAATTTGGGCAGACGTAGCGGAAGG
>JBBRPA010000070.1:0-14172 GCA_038228695.1 Chthoniobacterales bacterium | reverse complement strand
GAATGCGGCCCCAGTCCCAGAAATTCCCCCAGCTCTTAAACCTTGGGAAAGCTGGGCGACTTGGGCCGATCGCGACCGGGATTGCCCAACGACTTATCAAAGCGCGGAAAACCCGCTCCGTTTCTGGCCTTCGCAACTTAAGATCGCCATCGACGCCTCGGGCGGAAAATTCGACCTCAGCGTCAACACATTTACCACCACCTGGGTGCCGCTCCCGGGCAATCCTGAGGTCTGGCCACTCACCGTCAAAGCCGACGGACAACCAGTGCCTGTTGTCGTGCATGGCGAGATGCCGTCCATCGTTTTGCCCGCCGGACTGCATCGCGTCGAAGGCGTTTATCGGTGGACGCAGGTCCCCCAAGGGCTGAAAATTCCTCCGGAAATCGGCCTCCTCAGTCTCACCGTCGAGGGAAAGCCCGTCGCACTTCCCGCTTGGGATGAAACGGGTTTCCTCTGGCTGAAACGAGACCGTCCTTCCGAAGAAGCGAGCAAGGATTTCCTCGGCATCAAGGTCTATTCCGTGCTGGAAGACGGCATCCCGATCTGGCTGGAAACTCAGGTCGAACTCATTGTTTCGGGTAAAAGTCGTGAGGAAGACCTCGGCAACATCCTGCCCGACGGTTGGAAATTGGCGTCCCTAAAAAGCCCGATTCCCGTTGCTGTGGATGAAAAAGGCCGGGCCAAAGCTCAGGTGCGTGCGGGCAAATGGACGCTCCAAGCCCGGGCTTTCCGTCTCGATAATCCGAAGGAAATTTTCTACGCGGCCGGTGCCAAACCCGCCGCGGCCGAAGAACTCATCGCCTTTCGTCCCAAGCCCGATTTTCGCATGGTGGAAGTGATGGGACTGCCCATGATCGACGTATCGCAAACGACGTTTCCCGATGAATGGCGCAGTCTCGCCGTTTATCGTTGGGACACCGCCAACCCATTTTCGATCGAGGAACGGATGCGCGGCATGGGCCTGCAAAAGCCGGAAGGACTCAAGATCACCCGGAATCTCTGGCTCGATGAGGACGGACGCGGCCTCACTTTTCGCGACACGATTTTGGGAAATCTCCAGCAAATCTGGCGACTCGACGCCGCTCCGGGGCAGGACTTGGGTTCGGTCCGCGAGGGAGAGGAAGGGCAACTGATCACGCGCAACCCGCAGAATGGCGCGGCCGGTTTCGAGATTCGGAAACGCAATCTTAATTTTGAGGCGACGGGTCGGATTGAGGACGCGGGAAAACTTTCCGCCACGGGTTGGCAGGCCGATGCCGATGGCTTGAGCGTGCGACTGAATCTGCCTCCCGGCTGGCGGCTTTTTGCGCTTTTCGGAGCCGATTGGGTGCAAGGCGACTGGTTGACGGCTTGGACGTTGCTCGATTTGTTTTTGCTGCTGATTTTTACGCTGGCGGTCTTCCGTCTCTGGGGATTTTCGGCGGCGATGCTCACGTTTTTTGCGTTTGGCTTGTCGTATCATGAGCCCGGTGCGCCGCGTTACACGTGGTTGATCGTGCTGATTCCGCTCGCTCTCCTGCGAGTCGTCCATCAGGGCTGGGGACGGCGTATGCTGGAAATCGGTAAATGGCTGGCGGTGATCGTGCTGGTCTTCGTCTTAGTGCCGTTCGTGGCGACACAGGTGCAGCAAGCGCTTTATCCGCAGTTGGAGAACACGCTGGCGCCGCATTCGGGAAGAACGATTATTTCGCCCATGCAAGCTCCCGACGAGCCACCGGCAGCAGAGGGTCCTAGTAACACAGAATCTGAAAGCGACTCTTTCGGTCTTGCCAGTTCCAACATGGCAAGGAAAGAGGGTTACTCTGGTGGAAGTCGGGACCAACTTCAGCAACGGCAAAATTCCAACCTTCTCTACGATGCGAAAGCCCGCATTCAGACCGGACCCGGCGTCCCGGAATGGAATTGGCGTAGTGTTAGCTACGGTTGGAACGGCCCCGTGCAAGCTGCGCAGACGGTCCATCCCGTGCTCATTTCGCTCGGCGTCGAACGGATACTCACCATCCTCCGCATCGTCCTGCTCCTCGCCTTGGCGGCGATTTTGCTAAGAGCCAAAAATTGGGGCAGCTCGCTTTTCCGCGCCTCCGCCAAAATAACACCGCTCCTCCTCGTTGGCCTGTTCCTTTCCACGGCGAACGCCCAGATTCCCGACGCAAAAACGCTCGAAACCCTCCGTGCCCGCCTCCTCGAACCCTCCGACGCTTACCCGAACGCCGCCGATATTCCTTCGGTCGCTCTCACCGTTTACGAGGGGAAAATCTTCCTCGACGCCGAGATCCATACCGCCATTCGCACCGCCGTTCCGCTCCCCGGGAAACTCCCCGTTTGGTCGCCGGTGACCGTGCTGGTCGATGGAAAACCCGCCGCCGCCCTCCGCCGCGACGACGGGTTTCTCTGGGTCGTGCTTGAAAAGGGCGTCCACCAAGTCCGCGTCGAAGGACTCCTTCCCGGCGCGACCGAATGGGAATGGACCTACCAACTTGCCCCGCATCGCGTCACCATCGTCGCCCCCGGCTGGAACGTCAGCGGAGTGCGACCCGACGGCACCCCCGAGGCGCAAATCTTCTTCGCCCTCAAACAAAAATCGACCGCCGGCGAAGCGAGCTACGATCGACAGGATTTCCAAGCCCTCGCCGCCATCGAACGCCACCTCGAACTCGGCCTCACGTGGCAACTTCGCACCACCGTCAACCGCATTTCCGCCAATGGGAAAGCCATCGCCCTTCGCGTGCCTCTTTTGCCGGGAGAAAATATCGTTTCCGCTAACCTCGTTGCCAAAGACGGCTTCCTCGAGGTCCGCCTCGGCGCGCAGGAAACCAGCCTCTCTTGGGAAAGCGAATTGCCCATCGGCGAAAAAATCCCACTCGCCACCCGCACTGATGACACTTGGATCGAGAGCTGGCACCTTGTCGCGTCGCCGGTCTGGAACGTTGCCATTTCCGGCCTGAACCCGATTTTTGAGCCTGGAAATGCGGAACTCATCCCCGTCTGGCACCCGTGGCCCGGCGAAAATGCCACCCTCCAGATTAGCCGCCCCGAAGCCATCACTGGGCAAACCGTCACTGTCAGTCGCGGCACCCACGAGGTGACTCTGGGCCGCCGTCAGCGCGTTTCGACTCTCACCCTCTCGCTCCGTTGCAGTCTCGGCGAAGATTTCCTCATTGGCCTCCCCGAGAACGCCGAAGTCACTGCACTCTCGCTCCAAGGCAAGCCCATCCCGGTTCGCAAAGACGGCTCCAAAGACAGCTCGGCAGTCATCGTCCCACTCAGTCCCGGCGAGCAAACCGTCGCCCTTGCTTGGAAAACTAACCTCCCCCTCGATTTCCAGACCACCGGCGAAACCATCACCCTGCCCGTCGCCAGTGCTAACCTCAAAAGCATCATCCACGTTCCCGAAGACCGCTGGGTGCTCTGGACCCACGGCCCGCAACGTGGGCCCGCCGTGCGCTTCTGGGGCGTGCTCATTTGCTCACTCTTCGCCGCTTGGGCGCTGGGACGCCTAACACTTTCCCCTCTTAAACCGCTCGAATGGATGCTCCTCGCTTTGGGGCTCACGCAAGTTCCGCTGGCGGCCGCCTGTGTCGTTGTGGGCTGGCTTTTCCTGCTCGCTTGGCGGGGAAAAAGCAACGTCCCCTCGCGCCTCGGCTTTCATCTCCTGCAACTCCTGCTCATTCTCCTAACGATCGCCGCGTTGGGAGTGGTCATCGCTGTCGTTGGCGAAGGCCTGCTCGGCAACCCGGAAATGTTCATCACCGGCAACGGATCCGGGCGCACCTATCTCAGTTGGTATCTGGCCCGAGCGGACACCACCCTGCCGCAGCCCGAATGTTTCTCCGTTTCCATCTGGTGGTATCGGTTTGCCATGCTCGTCTGGGCACTCTGGCTGGCGGCGTCGCTTCTGCGCTGGTTGGGCTGGGCGTGGCGGCAATTCAGCCAAGGCGGTTGCTGGCGTCCTTCTATTAAAAAACCGAAAACCACGCCGCCGCCCATCCCGCCTGCGGTGCCGTAGGCTGGACTACAAATCTGGGCAAATGATCGAAAGGTTTTGCCGACCGTTCTTCCGGTAAATGGCGAAATGACCATCCAAAGTAAGAATGGAGGATTGTGGATGCAATTCCGCCATTCGCACGAGACAGGCATCCGCTAGAGACATCGGTAGATCAGCGTATTTCTGCATCAGTTTTCGGAGCGCTGCCTGCTCTTCGCATAATGAGAATTGCACGACTAACAATCCACTTTCCAAGAGGTCAAAAAAGCGTTTCTTCCCCTCCGGAACCTGTGCCGTTAGAAAGGCCGTCTCGGTTAAAACTGCCTCGCAAGTGAGCAGGGGGGCGGGTAGATTTTTCAGCGCATCCTCCACCCATCTATGCCGCGTCTCGGAGGCGACTAACAAAGCCACCAGCGGCCCTGTGTCCACGATTACCTGCCCCCTACGCACCGAGACTTTTTAGGTGTTTGGGATCGGTCGCTAAATCGCTGGGACCTTGCAACGAACCGCTTAAATGTCGCACCAGATCGAAGGCTGAGGATTTCTTGGAGAGGTTATTTTTTTTTAGATGAGCCACCAAAGCCTCTCGAAGAATGGCTGATTTCGGCACATGTTCCTTCTCGGCCTTTTTTTCCAACAGCGCATTTAATTCTTCCGGTATTTTGCAAGTCAGAGTCGCCATAAAGTAATCGGTATTACCATTTGTAACCAGATGCAATACCATTTATTCTACGATCAGCCGCCGAATTGAAGTGGAAGCGACTTTTTCTTCTGGCTTCCTTGACGCCCCGGGCGTTTTTCGCCATTTAAGACAAATGCCCACACAACTCGACACGCTCCGACACTTTGACACTGGCTCCGGCTCGCAAGCTGGCTATTTTTCGCTCCCCGCGCTGGAGGAAATGGGCGTCGGCCCCATCTCGCGGTTGCCAGTGAGTATTCGTATTGTGCTCGAGTCCGTTCTGCGGAACTGCGATGAGAAAAAAGTCGCATGGAAAGATGTGGTCACCCTCTCGAATTGGAACGCGAAGAAGCCGGTCGAGGAAGAAATTCCGTTTGTCGTTGCCCGCATCGTTTTGCAGGATTTTACGGGCGTCCCCCTCCTTGTCGATCTTGCCGCGATGCGTTCCGCCGTGGCGCGCCTCGGGGGAAATCCAAAAATTATCGAGCCGCTCGTTCCCGTCGATCTCGTTGTCGATCACTCCGTGCAGGTGGATTATGCCGGTTCGCAGGAAGCGCTGAACCTCAACCTCGCGATCGAGTTCCAGCGTAATCGCGAGCGTTACCAACTCCTCAAATGGGGTCAGCAAGCTTTCAAGACTTTCGGCGTGGTGCCTCCCGGTATCGGCATCGTGCATCAGGTCAATCTGGAATATCTCGCCAAGGGTGTGCTCGAAAAAGATGGTGTCTATTATCCCGATACACTAGTCGGCACCGACTCGCACACCACCATGATCAACGGTCTCGGCATCGTCGGTTGGGGTGTCGGCGGCATCGAAGCCGAGGCGGGAATGTTAGGACAACCGGTCTATTTCCTCACGCCGGAAGTGGTTGGTGTGCATCTTACTGGGAAACTGAGCGAGGGAGTCACCGCAACCGATCTGGCATTGCATGTGACGCAAATGTTGCGTGCGAAAAAAGTCGTCGGGAAATTTGTCGAATTCTACGGTGAGGGCGCGGTTACTCTGCCACTCACGGATCGGGCAACGATTGCTAACATGGCCCCGGAATACGGTGCGACGATGGGATTTTTCCCGGTGGATGCGGAGTCAGTCAACTACCTCAAGGCAACTGGCAGAACGGAAGCTCAAGTGTCGGCATTTGAAAATTATTTCAAGGCGCAGGGTCTGTTTGGCATGCCAAAAAAAGGCGACATTGAATACAGTGTGGACGTCGATCTCGACCTCGCCACCGTCGTTCCTGGCGTGGCTGGCCCGAAGCGCCCGCAGGATCACATCAATCTTCCCGAACTTGGCAATACGTTCACCAAATTGCTCCATAAACCCTCGCTCGAAGGCGGCTACGGCAAACCCGACGCCGATACCAGTGCACGCATTCCGGTCCACATGAACGGAGCCGCGCCTCATGCCGCGCCCGACCTGCTTTCCACGGAAGCGAAAAATCCCGCGCAACATCTTCAGGAAGGCACGCCGCAGCACGTGGCAGAAATGACGACTAACCGTCCGTCGCCGACTCCTGCCGGGGACATGGTAGCTAGTTTCCACAAGCCGGCTGATACGGCAATTGGCCACGGCAGCGTGCTCATCGCTGCAATCACGAGTTGTACTAACACTAGCAATCCGAGTGTCATGTTGGGAGCCGGTTTGCTTGCGAAAAAAGCAGTCGAACGCGGATTGAAAGTCGATGCCTCCGTCAAAAGCTCGCTCGCTCCCGGTTCTCGTGTTGTTACTGATTATCTAACCAAATCCGGTCTCCAGCCGTATCTCGATCAGCTAGGTTTCCAAGTCGTCGGTTATGGTTGCACGACGTGCATCGGTAACTCTGGGCCGCTGCACCCGGCCATTGAGGAAGCAGTCACCAAGAACGATCTCGTTGCCGCCAGCGTCCTCTCCGGCAACCGCAATTTCGAGGCCCGCGTCCACCAAAACATCAAGGCCAACTTCCTCATGTCTCCCCCGCTCGTCGTCGCCTTCGCCATCGCAGGCCGCGTCGATATCGATCTAACAACCGAACCCCTCGGCACGGACAAAAACAGCGTCCCCGTTTACCTCAAGGACATCTGGCCCACCCTCGCAGAAATCCGCGAAACCATGGAAGGCGCGTTAAAACCCGAAGTCTTCCAACGTCTCTACACTGGTTTCTCCGAACAGAATCCAAAATGGAACGAAATCCCGTCCTCGGTTGGCGAGATTTATCAATGGGACGAAGCCTCCACCTACATCCAGGAGCCGCCATTTTTCACCGATTTCGAGATGACCCCCGGCACGATTCAGGAGATTAAGGGTGCGCGTCCACTCGGCATCTTTGGCGACTCAGTCACGACCGATCACATTTCTCCCGCCGGCGCTTTCAAGGCAGCCACTCCGGCTGGCAAATTCCTCATCGACAGCGGAGTTGAGCAGGTCGACTTCAACAGCTACGGCAGTCGTCGCGGCAACGACCGCGTGATGACCCGCGGCACCTTCGCCAACGTGCGCATTAAGAACCTCATGGTCCCCGGCGTCGAAGGCGGCGTCACCAAGCATTTCCCCGACGGAGAACAACTTTCCATCTACGACGCCTGCCAGAAATACCAAACCGAAGGCACCCCGCTCATCGTCATCGCCGGGCAGGAATACGGCACCGGCTCCAGCCGCGATTGGGCTGCCAAAGGCACCGCGCTCCTCGGCGTCAAAGTTGTCGTCACGCAAAGCTACGAACGCATCCACCGCTCCAACCTCGTCGGCATGGGCGTGCTCCCGTTGCAATTTCTCGAAGGCACCACTGCGCAAACCCTCGGCCTCACCGGCTCGGAAATCTTCGACGTCATCGGCCTGAACGACGACATCGTCCCCCTGCAAATGCTCGCCCTCGGCATCACCTACGCCGACGGACGCCAAGTCGAAGTGCCGGTGAAACTTCGCATCGACACCCCGATCGAAGTCGATTACTACCGCCACGGCGGCATCCTCCCCTTCGTCCTCCGCCAACTCGTCAACGCCAACAAGTAAAACTGCAAAAACAAGCGAGCTAAGTCTTTGCTCTAATCCGCCTTCAATCTTGCTCCGGCAACAAAAACGCCCCAACTATCTCAGTATCCAACGTAGCCAGTTCACAACCGTGTTCTCTAGCGAGCATGGCGAGATGAGCATCCGTGGTTCGCGAGGCGCCGCGGCACCATTCCGGCCAGCGCGATCCAGAAACGTCATCCGCGAGGAATCCGTGCCGTGTTTCAAGGGACTGGAGCATTCCCGACAGCACATCTGCGGCTTCGCTGACGGTCACCTGTCCGAGACTGCGCTGCACCGAGACTCGCACAAAACCGATTTCGGGAATTGGCGAGGTTAGAAGCTCCGTACCGCGCTTTTTCTTACAAGCGGCGATCCACCGTGTGGTGCGCTCATGATCCACATGATCTTTCCAGCCCCAAGCAACCAGCACGTTCACGTCGAGCAGGTATTTCATGGAAAATCTGCCAGCAACTCGCGGGTCGATGCCACGGTCAGCGGCGGCAAATCGCTCGCAGAAGCGAAGATCGCGGCACCGGTATGCGGGCAGCGGATGATCTGCGGTTTTTCGGCGGCGGGCGCCGGACCGGCCGCGCGCCGCCGAAGGTATTCTGAAAGGGAAACGCGCTCCCGGCTCGCCCCTCGCCGGATCGCGCGGGCCTCGTCCTCGGTCACTTTAAAGGAAAGCGTCGTCACGGTCATACGGTAATACCAAAACCTTCGGTTTGGCAAGTGCCGGATCTCGCCACGCAGCATTCGCGCAGACACAAACTAAGGGACAGGTCTTTTATTAAGAAGGCCCAGAATTGACGGGCCAGATGATTTGTGGGATTATCCCACCATCATGAAAACCGTTATCGCAGATCAGAAACGGCGCATTGTGCTTCCCAACGCGAAGCCAGGTGAAGTTTATGCCGTGCGTGAAGTGGAAACCGGGCACTTGGAATTATCCCTCATGGTTCCCGCTCCCCAAAAACGCAAACGGCGTGCTGAAGTGGACAAACTGCTCGCCACCGCTGCGCTGACGCCAGAGATGAGTTGGGAAACGTTGCGGCAACTCACCCGGGAATCGTGATTCTCTTCGACACGAATGTGCTGATCTACGCCTTCGATTCGCGGTCACCCTTTTATGAGTGGTCGCGGGAAACACTCGCAAACGCTTTGGCAGGGGAAGGAGCAGCCATCAACCCGGTGATCCTTTGCGAACTCTGTGTCGGTGACCGCGAACCTGCAACGGTGGAATCCCGTCTTTCCGCCCTCGGAATGCACTTCCTCGATCTTAAAACCGGAGTGGCCGAGACTTGCGCCCAAGCCTTCCGCAAATACCTCCAAAACCGCCGCGAAACCGGAAGCAAAGTGGAAAACAAAATGCCACTTCCAGATTTCTTCATCGGTGCCCATGCGGAAGTGTTGGATTTACCGTTGGCAACCGCAGACACCGACCGATACCGCCGCTATTTTCCTACGGTCAGGTTAATTTGCCCAAATTAGGTAAAGGTCATTTATCAAAACAAACTTGCTGCACTTTGGGACTGCGCGCCGATGATTCGATTCGGCGAAAGCGCTGCTGGATTTCAAAAGATTGGCGACAACTATTTCGCCAATGACTTGTTTCAGCCGATGGGGTAGAGTCCGGCCAGTTTTCCCTGAACTTTTCCGATTTGACGCATGACATTGATTGAACCTTTGACCCGAGTGGCGGTGGAGGCACATTGTGGCGATGCGGAGGCCTGCACGGCCGCGTTGCGCGAGGCAGCGGCCCAGCAGAAGTCGCTCGTGGCCACGGTGCTCGACGGCAAACTCGCCGATGAGACGCCGTTTTTGCAAGGCGTGGCCAACTGGTTGCAAATGCCGTGGTGGAGCGAATCGCTGGAAACTATCTCCGCGCCATTGCGGGACAAAATCCCGGCTCGGCTCGCGCTGCGGCATCGCGTGGTGCCAGTGCGGCACGAAGCGGATGGTCTGACACTGGTAACATTTGATCCCTTTGACCTGCTCGCCCGCCAGACGGTGTCGCGGGCGGTGGAGGAGCCAGTGCATTGGGCGATGGCGACTCGGACGCAGATTTTGCAGACGCTCCGCCAAGGCTACGGGATCGGCGCGGAGACGTTTGAGGAAATATTGGAAGGCCGCGATGTGGAGGACATGGCGCTGGACATGCGCGAGGAAACGCAGGTGCTCGATATGGACGACTCGGAGGCGTCGGTGGTGAAATTTGTGAACCAAATTTTGCGTGAGGCCTTGGAAGAGCGCGCGACGGATATTCACGTCGAACCGCTGCAGGACGACTTGCAAATCCGTTACCGGATCGACGGTGTGCTGCACGAGATTCCTGTGCCGCCGAAGATCAAAGTGTTACAGGCATCGGTCATCTCGCGCTTGAAAATCATGGCGCACCTCGACATCGCGGAGCGCCGTCTGCCACAGGATGGGCGCATTCCGCTGGAATTAGAGGGCAAGCCGATCGACGTGCGCGTAGCCACGATTCCGTCGGTCTCGGGCGAGAGTGTTAGCTTGCGATTGTTAGGTCAAGAGCAGTTTGATTTCCGGAAGTTAGGTTTGGATCCAGAGAGCGAGGCAAAGATTCGGGCGTTGTTAGCGATGCCGAATGGAATTGTGCTGCTAACCGGCCCAACTGGCTGCGGAAAATCGACCACGCTTTACACCTTTCTAAGTAGCCTGAACACGAAAGAGCGTCGGATCGTGACGATTGAGGATCCGGTCGAGCATAAGATTTCTGGAGTGGTGCAAATTGCGGTCAAACCGGAGATCGATCTCACCTTTGCGCGCGGACTGCGGGCGATTTTACGCGGCGATCCTAACGTGATCATGGTCGGAGAAATGCGCGACGTAGAAACGACCGAGATCGCGATTCGCGGTGCGCTGACGGGGCACTTGGTTTTTTCCACGCTGCACACGAACGACGCGATTGGCGGGATTACGCGGTTGATCGACATGGGCGTGGAGCCATTTCTCGTTGCAGCTTCGGTGCGCTCGTTCATCGCCCAACGTTTGGTTAGAAGGTTGTGTCCGTTTTGCAGAAAACCGGCGACACATTCGCACGCCTACCTCGCGCAGGTTGGTTTCCCGATGGAGCATGCTGAGAAGATTTTTTCGGCCAACGGCTGCGACCGCTGTCGGCACACGGGCTACGAGGGGCGCACGGCGATTTTTGAAATTTGCATGGTCAGCGACCGGATGCAGGACTTGATTACGCAGCGCAAATCCTCGGCAACCATGAAGGCGCTGGCGATTGAGGAGGGAATGATCCCATTGCGGCGTTTTGGCTGGGAGAAAGTGGTCGATGGGACGACGACGGTCGAGGAAGTGTTGCGCGTAACGACCGCAGATGTCGATGTGCTCGACGAATAGAAACGTATGCCGAGGTTTGCTTATCAAGCAGTGAAGCCGGGCGGCGAGCGGATCTCCGGAGAGTTCGAGGTGGCGAGCAAGGCGGAGGCTTACAAGCGCCTTGATCGCGAGAAGCTCCAGCCGATCTCGCTCCAGCAACTAGGCGATGCGGGGAAACCGTCCGTCACGAGCGAAAAAAAAGCGGCCGCCGCAGAACAATCAAGCGGACCGGTGCGACTCTCTCGCAAGCAGATTATTGTCTTCACCGAGGAGATGGGGGATTTGTTAGAAGCGGGTCTGCAACTGGAACCCGCGCTGCGGATTATGGAAGATCGCGAGGAGGCGTCGTCGGTCAAAAAAGTTTCCATCCTTCTCCGTCAGCAGGTGCGGGACGGGGTTAGTTTTTCGACCGCGCTGCGAAATTCGTCACCCAGTTTCGGCGACCTGTATTGCAATCTTGTTTCGGCGGGCGAAATCAGTGGAGCGCTCCCGCAGATTCTGCGGAGGCAGAGTCAGTTTTTGATCGCGATGGATGAGCTTCAAGCGCGGGTCATCCAGGCGTTGATTTACCCAGCGTTCATTTGCGTGGCGGGCTTGGCGTTGCTGTTTGTCTTCATGACCGTGCTCGTGCCGCAGCTAACCGTTTTGTTTAAAAAGACTGACCGTGGTTTGCCGTTGGTCACCAAACTGCTGATCGGCACCAGTGACTTCTTCGTGCATTTTTGGTGGCTGATGCTGCTCGTGATCGCGGGAGGAATTTTTGCCTTTATCAAGGTGGTGAACAGCGAAGAGGGTAAACTTTGGTGGCACCGTGCACAGCTCAAGCTACCGCTCGCCGGGGATGTGCTCACCTCGCGTTATTACACGCAGTTTTCCCAGACCATGGCTAACCTTCTGGGTAACGGCGTCCCGCTTCTCAGCGCGCTCAAGCTGATGAACTCCGCAACCGGCAATATGTATCTTCGCGGCCTGATGACCAGAGTGGTGGACATCGTGGGCGAGGGGGGATCTCTCACCAAGGCGATGAAACGAGTAGGAGAATTCCCTGCGCTTTTTCTCGATATGGTGGCGGTGGGCGAGCAGACCGGCGATCTGGCCACGTCGTTGGAAAAAACCGGAACGCGCTACGACAAAGAGTTGACCAAGAAAATCGCCCGCCTCACCGCGCTCATCCAGCCAGTAGTCATTTTTATTATGGCAGGGCTCGTCGGAGTGGTCGCGTATAGCATCATAACCGGCATTTTCCAGGCGATCTCAGGGTTGCGAACTCGCTGATTTGCCTGCGGGCGCAGTTTTTCAAATTGTCATTCCCGTGAAAATCCGACTTAATGGCACGGTGCGCTGCATTGTTTTTCTATCATTGGTTCTTTTTCCGCTCCTTGCCCGGGCGCAATCAGATTTTAGCCTTTCCACGGCGGACTTGCCCAAGCTGGAGGATGCGATCATCGCCATTCCGCCTCCGATGACGGAGCCTTATGTTCGCCAGAGTCTTGACATGGGCTCGGTCGCTTTGCCGAAGCCGGAGGAGCTTCTCAAACAGGTGGTCAACGGGCTCAAGACGCGGCAATTTGCTTCTGCCCTGCCGAAGCTCGAGTATCTCCAGGCCTTGCAACCGAACGAACCGGATCTTCTCATCCTCCGGGGATGCCTCTATGCGGAGTTAGGGCGACCCGACGCGGCAGAGGGTATCTTCAAGAAAGTCATCGTCCTAGCGCCTTCCCAGCCCTTTGCTCGACTGAATCTCTCCGAGGCGCTGTTGTCGCAGAAAAAATTCGCCGAGGCCGAACAAACCCTCGTCATTCTCTCCAGTAAACGGCCCGAAAGCGAGGTCGTGCGTTTCAAACTCGTGATGGCCCTCGTGTTGCAGAAGAAATTTGCCCGTGCGGAACAGGAACTGCAATACCTTCAGGATCATGCCAAGACTCCGTCATTATATTTTGCCCGTGCGGCACTGGCGTTCGCTCATGGCGATCGCGACTTGGGCACCCAATATGTTGAAGATGCGCGCCGAACCTACGGAGAGTCGCAAATTAGCTTTTTCTACGGTAGTCTGGCGAACCAGGACTGGGTCCCAAAACAGCCCTAAAGCCGTTTGGGCGGTTCCGGAAGAATCACGGACGTCATGAACTTTTCCCTGCATGAGGGCGATTATCTCGTTTTGTCCGATCTGCACATCGGGCATCAGGCCTCCGCCGTCCAAAACGCGGCAGTCATCGCCCCGCTGCTCCAGCCGGGCCGCACCGTTATTTTCAACGGCGACACTTTTGAAATGCGCCGGAAGATCGATCAGAAGCACGTTGGCCGTCACGTCGAGGAAATGCAGCAACTCCTCAAGGCACACGGTGCCACGGGCCTTTTTATCAATGGCAACCACGACCCTGTAATCAGCGAACTGAATCACATTGAATGCGCTGAATCCTCCGTCCTCATCACCCATGGCGACGTGCTTTTCCACAACGTCGCCCCGTGGAGCCTGAACGAGAAACACTACCGCCTCGCGCATCTTCGCGAGCTGGAGCAGCTCAGTGAACTCGAGAAAACTAACCTCGAAAGCCGCCTCGCCGCCTTGCGCCGAGCCACGAAAAATTACGACATCTCCCATCCGGTGGCGCGACCCGGTGCTCTCGGGACTTTGGTCCATTTCCTCGAAACGACCTGGCCCCCGTGGCGTCCGCTCGCGATCCTGAAAAGCTGGGCCGAGGTGCCTGGTCGCGCTCGGAAATTCACGACGACCTACCGCCCAGAAGTCCGCACCTTAATCATCGGCCACTCGCATTTCGCCGGCGTCTGGGTAAATGATGGCCTCCGGATAATTAACACCGGTGCGGCCATGACCGGATTCCGCCCGCGAGCGGTGCGTTTTACAGAAAACCGGATGACCGTGCAAAAGCTCGCCTGGTCCGGCGGTCAGCTTCACTTAGCGGAAACGGTCATGTCTTGCGCGATGCCGCGCACCCGTGAGTTGGCGGACACCTAGTTAACCGCAGCTAACTTCGCGGCGATTTGAGGAGATCTTTTTTGCTCCGTCTAACCCAAGTTCCGCAGTTTGAGAGGGTCGATCTCGCAACCATGCGGGTTTGCGGGGTTTTTCAGTGGATTTTCGGCACTACATTTTCGATGATTTTGGAGTGACGGGGGATCTGGAGGCCGAGGTGGGCGAGGAGTTGG
>JBBRPA010000069.1:0-14393 GCA_038228695.1 Chthoniobacterales bacterium | reverse complement strand
TAGGACCGACATCTAACGGTAAGCCTCCGAAAACCAGAGGTCGCACCTACGGCGCTTCATCCCTCTCCTTTTGTTTTTCTATAATGATTAGGCTCCGATGGAGCCGAGGGAAATTTACTCAATGCGACGTGCAAACGGTATCACTAGGGTTATTTGATTCGTGTCCATTGGTGGTTTTTTCCAAGTCTTTGTTTTTGCAGGTTAATTTCGAGAATGGGTCTACGAAGCTGTGAAAAAAGTCGGTAAAGAAGGAAAAACATCCACAGATTTCACAGCTACTAAAGCACAGCGCCGAGGTTGGAGTGAGTTCATGAGGTTTCCGAAGGCGATCAAACGTCAGCGCAGGCTAATGCGGCTTGAACTTCACCGGGATGGTTAGGACGAGTTGATCGTCGGTCACCTCGAAGGAACATCCAAGGCACTTCGCCAGGGTTTGTGCGGTCTCGAGGTAGGACTGGCAATCGGTGCGATGCTTGTCCCCGGAAGTCACCGGGATTTCGATTGCGACGGAGTCGTTGCCGACCCGCACGATGGGAATGACCAGTTGCCCATCGCTGGCGAAGGTAGCCATGCCGTGGAAGATGCTCCGGAGCGTGACGTAGTCCGTCTCGATGTTAATCGGAGAGTCGGTGTCGGATTTCGGTAATTCGAGCGCGAGCGACCAGCCTTGCTCCTGGTTGGCGAGCAGGCCTCGCAGATCTTCTAGCAATACGGACAAAGGGAATGGTTCGGTCTGAAAAAAGGAAGGGCCGGAGGAAGCTTTTGCCGCTTCGTGGGGCGATAGCGCGTGACTTTGCAGGGCCTCCCATTCCTGCCTAGCAGAAGGCACCCAAGCGGGTAACTCGCCGAGCCGGAGCGCTAGTTGCGCCTCGTAAAGCGATTCGGGTGCGACCGGGACGCCGGGAAATTCATCGTCCTCGAGCGCTGCCTCCACGAGCGAAATCGGCTCACCGTGAAGGCCAACAAAAAGCGGTTTGACGAATTTGGCGACGCCGCGTTTCACTTTCCACAAATCAACCGGCATCTTCTCGTCACCTGCGTAATCAAAGTTCCAGTAAATCATCCAGCGCAGGTGATTAGGGAAGGCGGAAGCGGGTCCGCCGCTGTAGCTCATCCGCCCGCCTTTTACGCAATCGATGAGGGTGGCAAATGGGTTGTTGCCATGGGAATCGACGGACTGATTTCGTGCGATTGTCCAGCGCCACACGGTGGTTCCGGCCGATCGGTTACCGGTGGACATGGAGTGCAACTGGCCCGCGCTGTCCGACGAAAGCCCGAGAAGATTGAAGGACGAGTCACTCCGCGCCGCGACGTTGTAGTGACCCTTGTTGCCCGAGAAACGATTTTCAAGAAGGGAACAGTGGAGCGAGTTGCGCAGGTAAACCCCGGTGTTCAGATTGAGAAAAGCGCAACGCAGCACCCAGCCGTGGGCTACGCCGTTGAAGAGCACCGCGTCCCAGCCCTCATCGTCCAAAGCGCTGCGGTGATGCACAAAAGGTGAATACCAACTGCCTTGAAAAGCGATGTCCTCGATGCCGACATTTTGAATGACCGGGTGCGGAACGACCGATGTCTCAAAGTCCGCTCCATGCGTGGTTAGGAGCGGTTCCTTCAGCGTGAGCGACGAGCCGTTGACGGAAGCGATCTGATGCAGTTCGCTGACGTTAATTCCAGTTTGAATACGGGTCCAAGTCGCGTCAGGTTCGAGATCGGCAAGTAATTCGGAGAAATATTTTTTTGACTCACCGCGAATCTGAATAAATTCGCCCGGCTTGTATCCGACAGCGGTTTGCAGTTCGACTTTGAAGGAGGACCGCTTCGCGCTGCCAACGACCTTGGAGCGCGCTGCCGCCGGATCCGCCGCTGAGGATTTTTCCACCGAGTCATTTCCGTCATCCGCCGCTGGCTCGTTTGCCGCTTTGAAAACGAAAATATAAGGAACCCTTTCGAAGTCCGACCCGGCCTTGGGCACGGCGTAATCGCCCGCCGCATAAGCGGAGTGGACAGCCCGCACCACCGTGCCGCCAGCGCTCGAGCCAGCGCCGCGAATGACAATGTTAGGAGACTGGATGAGGATGGACCGGGCTTGGTTGCGCTGGGTCCAGACGAGGAATTTTCCCGGCGGAAAGAGCACCACTCCCCCACCCGCTTTTTCGGCGGCAGCAATCGTGCTGCGAATCGCTTCCTCGTCGGAGAGATCGTCGTCCGCTATCGCGCCATAATCTGTCACCTTGAAAACTGGCCCGACAAGATCTGGAATCGCCTTTTCGCCTTGTTGGTAACCAGCATAGGAAAAATCCGGCATGATCGCCACGGGCGAGCGATCTTGGGCATTTTTAAATTCCTCCCAATGCCGTGAAACGGGAGACTCCGCAAACGCAAGTCCGGCGGCGAGAAAGGTTGCGCAGACTACGGAAGGAGGGATGTTTTTCATGTTAGTTTCCTGGGGCCGACTGAGGCGCCGTCATAAAGCCTAGGCTAGCTAGGAACCGGCCCATATCGACTTGGCTTTTCTCTTTGGCAGCCGCACCGGCGGCGCCATATTTACTGGAGTAAAAGCTATGGCCAAGGCCGTCGAACGTGACCAGTTCGCAGCGGTTACCAGCCGCGACCAGTTTGTCGCAAAAGTCTTTTGAGTTTTGGTATTTGACCGTCACATCTGCAGTGGCGTGGAAGATTAGCGTCGGAGGCATTTTTGCTGGCATGCGGTCAGGCACCGAGGCGGCGGCGGCGCGCTCTGGAGAATTCCCGAAACGTTTGGACCCGCCATAGCCGCCGTCTTTGGTGTCCGTGACGGGATTGATCAAAATCAAAGCTGCGGGAAGCGGCTCGGGAGCACCTGGATCATCCTTGCCCGGACCAGCCCCCGGGATAGCGGTCCAAGCCGCGACATGAGCGCCCGCGGAGGCACCAAGGCAAATGATTTTTGACGGATCGACGCCTAACTCAGCGGCGTGCTCGATCACCCAGCGGACTGCCGCCCGGCCGTCCGAGACGCAATCCTCTGGGGTGCCTTCAAAACGTTTCCGAGTGCGATAATCCGGCGCGACGCCAACCATGTCGGCCTTGGCCGCCCATTTGCTCCAACCGATAGATTTTTCGGGCGTGCCGCTCGACCATCCGCCGCCGAAAAAAGCAATGAGGCAGGGGCGTTTGCTAGTCGCCGTCCATCCCTTCGGTTTCACGACATGGAGGAGCAATTCGGTGGTGCCGATTTTGCGAAAAATAAACGGCTCGCTGCCGGGCAGAGACAGAGGGGTGACTTCCGGGGCGGTTTCTGCCGCTTCGCTAGCAGCTAGCACAGGGGCGTCTGGCACTGTTTCTGTGGTCGGACTCTGTGCGCCGAGAGAGGAGGCGATAACCAAAAAAGCGGCGAGAGAAAAGAGGGGGTTTTTCATATTTATTTTTAAGGTGTATTTATCGTAATTGGGGTGAGAGCAGCGTTTCGCATTTCCCAAACGTGGTTCTCCGCGTTGACGAGACGGATGCAACCGAGCTCGCTGGACTGGATTTTCCACGGGGAAACGCGGCCGTTAGCGGGACCCGTCCAAGAGAGTGCTGCGAGTGCGGTCTTTCCTCCGAATTCCGCTGTGCGCAGGACAAGGCCCAGGCTGCTAGCAGCGAGCAAATGGGTGCGCGGAGATTGGTGGTCGAAGGTTGACTGGCAATCTGCCGTTTGGAATCCGGCGAGAGCGTGCAGAGCGACTGCGTTTTCGGAGTTGTCGGCCTGGGCAAAAGGAAAATCCAAATCATGGGAAAAGCGATCAGGGGTTTCCGCTGCGAGACTGTAACTGCCCAAGAGCAGGCGAACGGGTTGATGCGTTTCGCAAATATGCAGATGGAACTGCCATCCGCCGTTCCACCAGAGATGAGATGAAACTTGGACGTGAACTCCCTGCCTGGGATCGCCCAATGCATAGAGGCAAGAAAGGTGATCCTTTTCGATCGAAACGGACTCGGTGGCTCGGCGGCCGTGGAGAGAACCATCCGCCGCCTCTGCGACCAATGCGGCGTCCAATGGATACCCGGTGCCGGGGTCGCCGATCTCGAACCCGATACCGCTCCGGTAGGAAAGCTTACCCCATTTGAAAGCACCGAAGCTCGCGTTCCCGCCGGAGATGGCACTCCCGCCGTTGAGCATCTCCACCGCTCCGCGATCCGCTCGCAGAACCATTCCGATCGGCGGAATGGGATGCGAAAAATCGGACGCTTCTGCTGGAAGTAATTCTTCGGGCGCGGTCCAGAAGGGATGAGCCGCGGGAAGAAGCAAGGGCGCGAATCCTTTTGCAGCCCAGTAGGGAGAACCTGCGCAAGAGTAAGCCTCGGCCAATGCCGGAAACTCATCGACCCAGCCAAGGGGAAGCGCCTGCCCCTCTTGGGAACGGCTCGCCGGGACGAAGAACTCAATGTTTCTCATGCAGAGTCGGCGAGCCAACCCGGGCGGAACCGGGGAGTCGCCCGATTTTGCAGCGAGGGCAAAAGGTGCGCTCGCCGCAAAACGGTAGGTAAGTGAACGACCAAACGGAACGTGCTCGCCTGTTGCGGCAAAGAAATGGGTGTAATCGCAAAGAAACTCCCGCGTCCACCCACGCCACCGGTCCACTCTTTCCGGAGCAAGATCACCGTAAAGCATCGCCCACCACGGACCGTAATAATGGAAGGCAAACGCGTTGTAATAATCAACCGACTCATTCGAACCGTCCACGAACCATCCGCCCCCGATCGCCATACTCTCAAGAAGATTGAGCCAGCGCTCCACACAGACCGCATCCGCCTCCGTCCCATATCCGTGACGTTGGAGAAAGCAAAGAGGTAGCACCCCAAAGAAAAGATGGTTGTTGCGATGCAGGGCCGATCCCCGAATGCTGCCTAGCCAATGAGCGATCTGATCTTTTTCAACCTCGGAAAAAGGCTGCCAAAGCCAATCCGGCGCGATCTCCATGGCAAGAACCAGCGCCGCCATTTCGACGGAATGCTGGTGGAGGTTTGAAGTCGGCCCCCAATATTGCGGGTTGCTTGGATCGGTTCCGGTAATTAACCCGGCACGAAACCAGGTGGCCACTTCGTTCCGATCGAAGTGACGAGGCACCGTATCGTCTGCCGCAAGCCAGTGGGCAGCGAGGAGGGCAGGACGGGAAAATGATTCGAGCCGATCCGCCGCAGGGCCGTGATTACTAGCTCGGCCGACCAGAGGAAGCGACGCCTGACCGGGATTCATCAACCCGATCAACGGCGAGAGCAAGGTTTCCGCGAGGCGCACGCAACGAACAAGCGCCTCGGGAACGACCGCAACCAACTCTGGGGTGAGAAGCGCGGGCATAGATCCTAACCGGTCAGCCATCCCTGCGATCGGGTCGCGCTCAGAGCTGCGTCCAAGTTAGCTAGGTAAGGATGCCACATTTTTTCCCACTCGAGCGAGGCCGCACCCGTAAATCCCTCGCGTTGCAAGAGAGCGATGACTTCGAGGCCCGGCATTTGTCCCGAACCGGGCAAAACATACGTGTAAGGATGCCGGGCGGATGGCTCACTGACGCTGTCTTTGATGTGAACATGACGGACGTATGGGCCGAGTTGCCGCCAGCTTTCAAGCGGCGTCTCCCCACCAAGTTTCCAAGTGTGATGGGAATCCCAGATTACTCCCTGAGGCCGGCCGAGAAATTCGAAGAGTCGCACAAGCGGCGGCGATGCGGAAAATGCATCGTGCGTTTCGATGAGCAAGTCCACTTTCCAGCCCCGCGCATTCCGTTGCCCGTGCCACCAATCGAGAACCGCCATCCCTTCGCGATAATGATCGTCCGTCAATGGCTCTCCCCATTTTCCACCGCCAAAAATGCGAAGATACGGGGTGTCGATTTCCTCCGCAAGATTCGCAAAATCGATCAAGCCTTGGCGTCCAGCGTCCGTGTCACCCACGAGTTTGAACGAAGTGCCGAGCACCTGAACGGGACGTTGGCTCGTGCGTAATTTTTCCCGCACCCCAGCAAGACCGCCGGGAAGGGAATTCAGATAAACCGGCAGATCGATGCGATTTTCCAAGGAGCGAATTTCGAGGCAATCGATTTGATGCTTTTCGGCAAGAGCGAGGACTCCGTCCAGATCGAGTTCAGGACAGCCCATGGTTGAGAAACAAGAGCGCATCTTCGGGTGTAGACTTAAATTAGAATCAGGTAGCCCGGTCATAAACATCCACCGTAACCACCGGATCAGGCGCCTTCCCAGCCAGAAAATCGCCAAGATTTTTCACCGCCAGCGCCGCGGTATCCTGCCGTCGGTCTTTCGTCGGCCCGGCGATATGGGGAAGCATGGCAACGTTGTCCATACCGCGCAACGGAGAGTCAGCCGAAAGCGGTTCGAATTCGTAAACATCAAGCGCAATTTGCAGATCGTCGGGACGTTCCCGGGCCACAGCGATGAGAGCGGCCTCGTCCACGACGGCCCCGCGCCCGATGTTAACAAATACGCCGCCGGGCCGGATCGAGCGGAGGAGCCCGGCGGTGACGATGTGATGATTCTTCGGAGTGTAAGGAGCCAGTTCGACGATCACGTCATGCTCCGAGAAAAGGTGTTCCAAGGAGGGGGAGCGAAGCACGCCATGCTCCGCCAAGACCGCGTCCGGCACGCTCGGGGAAAAGGCGGAAATATTACCTCGAAAAGGGCGCAAGAGTGGGACCATTTGCTGAGCGATGTGACCGAATCCATGGAGACCGATACTTCTCTCGAAAAGACTTTGCGTGACGGTCTGAACGCCCTGTTTCCAAGCCCCATCGCGATGCATCGCCACCGACCAATAGGACGCCCGACGCATCGCGGAAAGAATCAGGAGCAAGCCGCACTCCGAGATGGTGCGACTGATGGATCCACCCCAGTTAGTGACCACCAATCCACGCTCGATCAGCGGGCGGGGCACCAATTTGCGCACGCTCCCGGCAAAATATCCGACGAAACGCAGTCCATCAGCGCCGACTGCCAGCGTCTCAGGCAAAGAAGGACAGGCCCATGCGCAGAGGAGGGCATCGGGACGAATCTCCGCGAGCAGATTTGACCAGATTGCCGGATCCTTGGGAGGGACTGTGAGATGAACCTGCTCAACGGGCAGACGATCCAGTAGCGCCTGCACCGGGGGAGTTAAAAAGTCCGTTTTTTCTGGCCCCGACAGGGCGATCAGAACACGAGGGAGAGACATTTATACTTAATACTTATTATAGCTCGCCTCCGCAACTATATTTATTAAAGGTGTCGGCGACGGTTCAAAAGGAGAATTCTCGCCGGAACAAAAGGAGACAGGGATTTAGAGGGTGAAAGCGCCAAGGACAGAAGGCCAAACGTCATTTGGAGGGTGCTCGAGCACCCAGAATTTGGAATTGGGATGGTGCACGATGGTGACGGACTTGCGCTTGGTGTCTGAGATCTCGAAATTGAGGCTCTCGAAGTCGATCGTGTGATCATTATTGACTCGGCGCGAGGTGCGCAAGGAGAGGTGGAGATCCAAGAGAGTGGAAGGAGGGCATGGACGCATGGAGGTGTTACCTGCCAGCGCGGCGGCGGCGAAGACTTGGGCGGGGATATGATTGGTGGAACGGCTCAATTTGCTATTCTGACGGCGGATTTCGAGTTGGAGGATTTCGTCTGCGTGCTGCCAGGTTTTGACGTTGGCGTAGGCCATGAGGGTGACGAGACGTTTTTGAAAGGTGCCGAATCGGCGTTCGATTTTGCCTTTTGCTTGGGGAGTGGGCGCGACCAAGTGAGTGATGCCGAGAGCGAGGAAGGCGCGTTGGAATTGGCTTTTTCGGGTCGGTGCAGTCACTGCTGGAACTTGGCCCGAAGAGGCTTAATCCGTCGGTGTAGACGATCTCCGGGATGCCGTGGGTCTCGAAGGCTTCGCGGAAGTGGAGGAAGTGGTTCCAAGTCGTGTCGGAGGGGACGAAGCGCACGGCCACGTTGAGGCCGGAATGGTCGTCCACGGTGAGCAGGAGGGTTTGCTTGTGCGGCCCTGGCCACCACTGGTGAATGGAACTGTCGTGCTGCCAAAGTTCGCCGATTTTGGCACGGCGGAATCGTCGATAGACACGGTTCTTTCTCGGTGGTGCGGGGACGAGGTGTGCGAAGTGAGTTTTGACGTAGGCCTCAACGCTCGAACGGGCGCGAGTGAACTGGCAAAGGCGTTCGAGTTCGTCGCAGACAAGTTGGTAGTTGGGAGGGTTTTGCACAGGCAGGAAGCCCTTGAGGAAATCGTTGGCTTTTGTTGGCCAGAGACCGTGGTGGTCGCCTCCGCTTGCCTTCGAGCGGTAGGTTTTGCGACCAGCCAGCCAAGCAGTCCTCATGCGATTAAGATGGGCTCTGCCGACGCCAAGCTGGGTGGCAGCGGTCGCGGCATCCAGGAGTCCCTCGTTGAATTTATCGAGTGTTTGGAGAACGAAGTCTTGGGGAAGTCGGTGGATGATCTGTTGCTTTTCAAGAGCGTAGAATCGACCTCCCGGACCAATCATCGAGATCAATTGACGGGGGATTTTGGAGCCCCTCTGGTCGGCCGAGGCCGCCATCGCAGATTGGCCCTCCGTCGGCCTTCGCTACGCTCCGCCCTCCTACGGGCCAATCTGCGATGGCGGCTTGTCTCCTTTTGCTCCGTCTCTGTCTCCTTTTGTTCCGGCCCCGACACTATATTTATTAAAGGGCTCATTTGAATTGTTGAAATAGTGGAAAGATTCCTTTCCGCTACCGAATTTTCGCGCTAAGAAACACGAAGTTTTACCATTCATGAAAAAATTGCGCATTTCTCAGCAACAGATTGCACGCGATCTTGGGGTCTCGCAGACCCTTGTTTCGATGGTATTGAACGGTCGCCGACACGGAGTTGCGGCCGATTCCTACAAGCAAATCTGGGAGCATGCCCGAAAAAAAGGCTATCGTCCAAAAGGAATGGCCCCGGAATTCCTCGAGACGAAGGGCGCGGCATCGTCGGTCGGTTTCATTTTGCGCACCGGTGCGAAACTTTATAGTCAGAGTCCCTTTTTCGGGCACGTTCAGCACGGTTTGCATGACCAACTTGCGGAGGAAGGCGTATCGCTGGTTTTCTTTGGAATGGAGGACGATCTCGACGCGACCCGGTTGAAGGATCTGTATGGAAAGCCCGATTCTTTTCGCGGGCTGGTCGTCCTAGGCGAGGTTTCGCGGCCATTTCTGCATTCGCTGAAAAAGCTGGAGCCACGGATCGTCACGGTCTCGGCGCAACACCCAGGCCTTTGTCATTCGGTGGTGGCTAATGAGGAGCAGGCTGCGGAGCAGTTAGTCCAGCATCTCGTCGATCTCGGCCATCGCTCGTTTGCCTGGATTGGAGGCAACCAAGGTATGCAGCGTCCAGCCAGCCGACGGGCTGCGCTCGAAAGCGCTCTTCGCCTGCGCAACCTCTCGCTCTCGCCCGAATTTTCCTGCGATATGCCAGACGGCGATCGCTTGCAAGGACGGATGGCAGCGGAACGGATGCTGGGAAAACTCCCAAAAGCCGATCTACCCACCGCGTGGATAGTTTTTAACGGCATGATGGCCCGGGGCGCGATTAATTTCATGCTTCAACAAGGGATCAAAATCCCGCGTGACATTAGCGTGGCTGCTTTTGACCGCACTCGGCTTTGCGAAGAGGAATTGCCCACGCTGACCGGTGCCAGCGCTGATCCGGACGAGATCGGACGCGTCGCGGGTGAAATGATCCTGAAAAATAGCGAGATGCCGAACGGGCGCTACTCCGACGTCGTCCTAGCCTCCGAATTGATTGCGCGGGAGAGCACGGGTCGCCACTCCACGAGATCCGCGAAAGCATAGAAGCCCTCCAGTCTTCTACCATTCTGTGATCGACCACTGATCCTCCCTAGGGGACCAATTTACGGGGCAACTACAACCGTTCCATCCCAATCTGGCTTGGCGATAACCAAGCTGCCGTTTGCCGCTTTGCGATTCGCCCAAGTCAAATTTCCGGTGTGACCATCCGCATACAACACATTCATCGATTCTTTGTGCCGAAAATTGATGTTGTTGCGACCGCAGGGGACGCGCGATTCAAGTCTGCGGCAACGGCGGTGTAAGTGCTGGAAGAGCTACAATAATACTGGGCACTTCCTGTCCCCAACTTACCATCGACGAGCAGTAACGTTGTGCTCGGATGCTCAACCGCCAACGTTTTTCGTGGGCCTTTCGTAATCGTTCCGCTCGGAGGATCCAAAGTTGGCCCCAATGCCATGGCATAGGTCGCCGTGTAATGTAGCGCGCTTCCCGGTTCACTATCCGGAGGTTGAACCTCGGAGGGACAGCGAAAGACCTTATTGATTAGAACCCCCACGTTCGCGCCATTTCGAGTTGGTATATACGGTGCGATTAGTTTGCTCCAGGGATAATCTTTTCCTGCGGCGTAATTCTCTGCGGAATCCACCGGCATAAAGCCATCATGCTCCCCTGCGTAGAGAAAAATGGCAGCTCCTAACTGCCGCAAATTAGTCGAACACTTAACCTTCTTCGATGATTGCATACTTCCGTTTAGAGCCGGGAAAACAACCGCCACGAGAACCGCAATGATCCCAATAACGACAAGCAGTTCGATAAGTGTAAAACCGGCTGCAGGCGGCGGGGTGGACTTTGTAAGGGGAGACATCATTTTAAAAAAATTCCACAAAAAATACCCGCAAGCAAGCCAAAAATAATAACTATTAAACGTCGCCGACCTACAGAGACACCGAAATATTACGTTCGGATTTGTCAAATTACCCGCTCATGAAGAAAGAGTGGCGATACACGTTTCTGTTGCATTAGCTTACTCTCCAGCGGGAACGGTGTTCCCCGTTCCCTTGCCGTCTATGACCCCTCCCACCGTTTTTGCATGAAGATACTAGCCACCAGCTGCTTGGCTTTGGCGATTGGCGGATTGCCTTGGATCGAACGCGCGGCCTCGCTCGTCCGACCCGAACTACGAACCGCCAGCCAGCGTCTTGCGGCTCAAGCGGAGGAACTGCGCCAACTACCCGAACCGGCCGGTGTCCGCAGTGGAAACCGAATCGGATTTCAGTCTGCCCGTGACGCCTTGCCGTCCGATCTCTGGGTTGATCTGGAATGGCCGACGCCCGAGACAGTGGATGCGGTGGTAGTAGTTCCTGCCGTGGTCAAAGGGGCCCAAGGAGACGTGCCGGGATTCGGTTTCCCGGTGCGGTTTACCATGGTCGCCTACAGTGCGACGGGCGAGAGTCGAATGTTGCTAGATGAGAACCAGAAAGATTTTCCAAACCCACGCTTCTACCCGGTGTCCGCTCATTTTTCGCCATTCAACGCGAAACGCATCCGATTCACCGCCACGGAGAATTGGCATCCCGACGGACCGAACGTGCTCGCCTTTGCGGAGTTGCTCGCGCTGTCTGGGAATCGAGATGTGGCGCTCAATGGCAAAATCAATTCGGGCTCCAATCGCGACGCACGTCCCACCTGGTCCCGCAGCAACTTGCTCGATCTCAACACTCCGCTCGGGCTTCCGGTTTCGCCGATTCTAGGTGGCCAGTCGGTTCCTTCGGGTTACCTCAGCCAGACCGCCTCCTCCCCGGTAACAATCAAATCATTCACGGTCGCTTTGCCGGAGGCCTCCGCGTTAGATGAAGTCCGGCTCGTTCCCGTGCGTCGGCGAGAAATGCCCTCTTGGCTCGCCTACGGGTTTCCGGTTTCATTCCGGATTGACGCGGCCAACCAACCGGATTTCAGCGACGCCCAAGTGATCTACGACCACAGCACGACTCCCCTGCTCACGCCCGGACAGAACGTGGTTGCATTTCCCGCCGCGGGCATTCGCGCCCGCTACATCCGGCTAACCGCCAACCGCCTTTGGGAGCGATCCGGAGATTACATCCTCGCGATGGCAGAAATGCAAATTTACTCCGGAAATAAAAATGTCGCTCTTGGCGCAAAAGTGTCGGCGAATGACTCCGTCGAAAGCGCCGATTGGGGTGTCTCCGCGCTAACCGATGGCCAAGCTGACGGCGGCAGATTACTCGAACTCCCGGATTGGTTTCGCCTCCTCGCGAAACGGCAGGTGTTGGAGAAAGAGCACGCAGCGTTGAAGGCGCACAAGAATGCAATTCTCGAAAGCACCGAGCGATGGATGATTGGCGGCAGCATTTCCGCCGTAGTCGGGATCGCGCTATTTTCCATCGGCTCGGTCTGGTTTCAGAAACGTACCCGGCGGAGGGAACGGGAGCAACTGCGCGAACGGTTCGCCCGGGATTTACACGACGAGCTAGGGTCGAATCTTGGTAGCATCGCCCTCATTTCCTCCCTTGCGAGCCAAGAGGATGTCCCGATCGATTCCATGCGAGCTGATCTGGTGGAAATCGAGAGAGTCGCCCGCGAGAGCGTGGATTCGATGCATGACATGATCCGGCTACGAAGTGTCCGCCAAACCGCCGGCGACGGAGATTGGCTGGTGGCGCTGCGCGATCTAGCCAGTCGTTTGCTCCGCGGGATCGATCTGCAATGCGATTTCCCAGTCAAGGTTCCCTCGCCCGGTCCGGACTTGGAAACCCGCCGCAACGTCTATCTATTCTGCAAAGAGGTGCTGCATAACATCGCCAAGCACAGCGGCGCACGAAGCGTGCGTTTCGACGTCCGTTCGACCGCCTCCAGCTTCGATATTTTAATTCAGGACAACGGCAGCGGCTTCCGGCCAACGGATCCCAAACCCGGTTTCGGTCTCGGCAATCTCCGCGAACGGGCCACGGCGATGCGCGGACAATTGGAAATTGACTCCAGCCCCGGCTCCGGAACAAAAGTCCTCCTTCACCTCCCGCGTACGCACCACTGGCGGGAAAAATAAACCGCTATGAAACCTCCACCCCCCGATTCACCTGTCCGCGTTTGGATCATTGAAGACAATGAGACGTTCCGTCGCTCGCTCGAACGACTCTGCACTGCCTCGAAAGGGCTAAAAACGGTCCGGGGATTTGCGAATGCGGAAGCGATGTTTGCCGATTTGCAGCAGGTCTCCGCTTCAGAACGACCCGAAGTGGTTCTTCTCGACATTGGCTTGCCGGGACGCAACGGCCTGGACTCAATTGCGGAAATCATCAACCTAGCGCCCGCCTGCCGCGTCGTCGTGCTCACCGTCTTTGAGGATGAGTCGAAGATTATCCAAGCCATCAGCGTCGGAGCCTGCGGTTACCTTTTAAAAAGCGCGTTACCTAGCGAAATTGTTGATGCAATCTACGAAGCCTCCGCTGGGGGCGCGCCCATGTCGCCACACGTTGCGCGCAGTGTAGTTAATCACCTCGCCAAACTCACCAAGCCAGGACCAAACGTGTCGCTTTCCCCGCGCGAACGCGAGTTGCTCGGGCTGATGGTGAAGGGATTGACCGCCAAAGAAATCGCCGGACGCCTCGGAGTCAGCATTCACACGACCGACTCCCATACCCGACATCTCTTTTCCAAGCTGAACGTGCACAATCGTTCCTCCGCAGTAGCGAGAGCGATTCGCGACCGGTTAGTTTGAGAATGCCCTGTCAAGTCACCATTTTTCGTGAGGGGACAAGTCCCCACAATTGGCTCAGTGTGTTAATGTTCCTTTTAACCCCAAAACTATGGCGATCCGTTTTTCACTGCTCCTTCTTTCTCTTTTAACCACCTCGTTCACAACCGCGTTTACGCAAAACGTGCCCGCTGACATGCAACTCTTCCTCCTCGTCGGCCAGTCAAACATGGCGGGGCGCGGCATGGTCGAGCCGGAAGACGAGGTCGAAGACCCGCATATCTTCATGCAAACCAAAGAGAAGCAGTGGGTCCCGGCGCGCGACCCGATGCATTTCGACAAACCGAAAGTAGCCGGCGTGGGGCCGGGCCTCTCTTTTGCCCGGACGTTACTAAAAACCGATCCTAACATTAACATCGGGATGATCCCCGCCGCCCGAGGCGGATCTAACATCCGCGAATGGAAAGCGAGGAACGACGGTTTCTACGCATGGGCGATGCAACGCGCGAAAAAAGCTGGCGAAAACGGCACTCTCCGTGGCATCCTCTGGCATCAGGGCGAAGCGGATTGCACCGATGAAAACACTGCTGCCTACGCAGGTCGCTTCTCCGCGATGATCCAACAAATGCGGACCGACCTCGGGAACGAAAATTTACCGGTAGTGATCGGCGAGCTGGGTTATTTCAATCCGACTCATGAGAAATTTAATGCCAATCTCCCTGCGGTCGCAGCTAGTGTTCCGCATTGTGCGCTAGTGAGTGCGGAGGCACACCTGTCCAAAATAAGATTTAAAAGGCACTCCTGAATGGGTTGGAATGGAGGTGATGAAAAACCCAAACTTCACCCACTCAGGAGGCTGGCAATGATTTTGCGTAATGCGAGCCTGTTTAGTCAACTCCTAGGCTTG
>JBBRPA010000068.1:0-14627 GCA_038228695.1 Chthoniobacterales bacterium | reverse complement strand
CCAACTCCTCGCCCACCTCGGCCTCCAGATCCCCCGTCACTCCAAAATCATCGAAAATGTAGTGCCGAAAATCCACTGAAAAACCCCGCAAACCCGCATGGTTGCGAGATCGACCCTCTCAAACTGCGGAACTTGGGCTAAGAAAGCCAAAGAGAAGGGCGTGTTGGGCTTCACGATCACCTCGATGCGGCGCGTCGCCTGCGGTGCCACCGCCACTCGCGTGCCTGCTGCGTTGGCGTAATCGCCGTAGCGCATAATGAAATGATCGGTTTTCAAATCGTATTTACGCAGGACGTTGCTGGCCGACTGTCCGCCGGGGCCGTCGCTGTTGGCCCTAGCCAAGCCAGCCAAGCCAGCGTAACCGGTCGAGCGAATACGATACCACTGGTTACTGTTTATAAAGAAGCTCGCGGGTGCATCCACTTCCACGTGGAACCACAAGTCCGTGGTCCCTTCTCCTGACCCAGAAAGATGCGAGCCACTCGGCAGGTCGTAAATGATCTTGTTCCCGGCTGCCAGTTGCGCGGTGGCATCTGCCATACTTGTTACGGTGACCCAAGTTCCTGTGCCGGAGTTGTATTTCTTCCAACCTGTCCAAGCACCGCTCGACAGTGACAGCCGGCAATTTGCCAGCGCATAGTCCGCGCCGGCATCTGCCGCATAGAGTGCCTCGGACCAGCCAATCGCCTTCTGGGTGGCATTATAGCGCGGTCCCACCGTATCCAGTAAAGTCGCACCAATGAGCGCGAGAGCCGTGAGCGTCACTAGCGCGATGACTAATGTGCTGCCCGATTGCCGATGAAGAAGTGAGATGGGTTTCATGTGTTAGAGGTGATTCCGCAGGACCGGAGTTATCGAAGCGCTCGTCGCCGTACGGGTGGACGACAGGGTGAGCCGGTTAAATCGCGGCTTGAAGGTCATGGTAATTTTCACCGACGAAGGCTGGCCCGAGCCCCCGAAGGAGAAATTGGCCGTGCTCCCCGTGTTAGCCGGGTTCACGCAGGTGAAAGCATAATCCTCCGTCGCCGCCGTCAATGTCGTCGTGGAAGCGGCCCCCGTCGTCGGCGTGTAGGTGCGAGTGATCGTCTGGTTCGGCGAGGTTCCTGCTAGGGTGTAGACCACCGTGGGATTGCCCGAACCATAGCTCACCACCCCACTCGTGGAGATCGCTGGCGTTCTAGGAGTGGGATTCGTCCCCGAGGTATCGAGATAATTCGGCAACGTGAGGGTGAGGGTTTGTGCAGTGTTCGAGACGTTGCCGCTGATCGCCCGGCGCATGTCCAGCGCGATATTGTCCAACACCCGCATCTGGTCGCTCATCCCGTTGTAATATTCATCGCAGGCATTGTACGTATTCTTTAATGCCACCCCGCTGGTGATGAGCCCACCGAGAATAAGCGTAGCCACTGCCGCAGAAACCATCAATTCCACGAGTGAGGAACCCCCCTCGTCAGATCGGAAAAATGTCGCGAATCTCATGGGTTGCTCCTCGCCACTAGTGTCGCTGTCGCTACGGTTCGGGCGCGCCCTCCGTTACCCGTCCAACTCAATGAGATATCCACCCTCGCTAGGTTGCCGTTGGCAATCGCACTATTAGTCGTGCTCACCGTGGTAGTGGTGCCAGTCCGCACGATGACATTTCCAGGGCTCAAAGCCGTGGGATACGTATTGATCGTTACTGTTTCTGTCGGCAGATTCAGGTTGGCCGCCGCACTGGTGGTGGTATTCATCACACTGGTCTGCACATAGCTGGAGCTGGTCACCTGCGACCACGTGCAATTGCGCAGCGCGTCCATCCGATCCGACAGCGCCTGCGACGCGAGGGCTGCCTCACGTCCGCTGTTGGTCACCTTCAGGCAATGTGCTCCTATCGCAAACAAAGCTCCCAGCAGCGTTACCACCACCGCCATCGCGATGAGATTCTCCACCAACGTGACGCCACTCGTGCTTCGAAGAGCAAGGGGTGAGTAAGTTGGTTTAGGATGACTCTTTATCTCGACCATAGGAAATCCGATCAATCTGCCGGAGCGCCGGAACTGAAGAGGTTCTGGCCGTATCGATAACCGGTTCCGCAGGTGCTTTCGATGTCGCGCAGCCGCCGCGATGACAGGCTACTGATGGGAAAAGTAGGGTGAAAGAAAAGAGCCAGCCGACCTGTGGGAATCATCGTTGCACGCCCGGTGAATACTCTGGCTGGATGAGAAATAAACGGGTGAGGCTTGGTCGCAAAAAGTCGGCCGAGCATGCTTTCCAGAACATTCTTGGGGAATGCCTTGGCAAGCAGGTTCAACATTTCGTTACGACGCATAATGTTAGAAAAAGCATGTTTTATACCAGAAATTTGGATAAAACCGAAAACGCCCGCCGAATTTCTCCGACGGGCGTTTTGACTGAACTTTTTTTGCGAAACTTTACTTCTTCGCAGCGCGCTTTTCTTCGATCGCAGCTTGGGCAGCGGCGAGGCGGGCGACAGGCACGCGGTAAGGCGAGCAGCTCACGTAGTTGAGGCCGACCTTGTGGAAGAACTTCACGCTCTCCGGATCGCCACCGTGTTCGCCACAGATGCCGAGTTTGATGTCGGGACGGGTGGCGCGGCCTTTGGCGATCGCGGTCTTGACGAGTTCGCCGACACCGATCTGGTCGAGGCTGGCAAACGGGTTTTTCTTGAAGACTTCGTTCTCCACATACGGCTGGAGGAAGTTGCCCATGTCGTCGCGGCTGATGCCGAGAGCGGTCTGGGTGAGGTCGTTCGTGCCAAAGCTGAAAAACTCGGCCGATTGCGCGATCTCGTCCGCCGTCAAAGCGCCCCGGGGAACTTCGATCATGGTGCCGACTTGATAGCTCAGTTTGACTTTCTTTTCCTTCTGCACCTCGGCGGCGACGCGATGAACGATCTCGGCTTGCAGATCGAATTCTTTCTTGAAGCCGACGAGCGGGATCATGACTTCGGGCTTCACTTTAATGCCCTTTTTCTGCACTTCAGCCGCGGCTTCAAAGATGGCGCGGGCCTGAGTCTCGGTGATTTCGGGATAGGCAATGCCGAGGCGGCAGCCGCGATGGCCGAGCATCGGGTTAAACTCGTGGAGCGAGGCGACCCGGGAGGCGACTTTCTCTGCGGTGATACCGAGTTTTTTGGCGAGATCGGCCTGAGCTTTCGCTTCATGCGGAACGAACTCGTGCAGCGGCGGATCGAGCAGTCGGATGGTGGCCGGGAAGCCTTTGAGCGCCTTGAAAATGCCGATGAAGTCCTCGCGTTGATACGGAAGAATTTTCGCAAGCGCCTTGCGACGTCCCTCAACATTTTCCGCGAGAATCATTTCGCGGACGGCGTCGATGCGATCGCCCTCGAAGAACATGTGCTCGGTGCGGGTGAGGCCAATGCCGGTCGCGCCGAAAGCAATCGCGATTTCGGTCTGCTCGGGCGTGTCGGCATTGGTGCGGACCGCGAGGCGGGTGGCCTGAGTGGTCCACTTCATGAGTTGCTGGAAATTTTTAAATTTCTCGGTCTTCTGTGCCGCTTTGTTACCGCTCACGGTGCCGGTGATGATCTCGCTCGGCGACGTTTTGAGTTGACCGGCATAGACGGTGCCAGCGGTTCCGTCGATGGAAAGGAAGTCGCCCTCCTTGAAGGTCTGGCCCGAGGCGGTGACGGTTTTTTTGTCGTAGTCAATCGACAGCGCGGATGCGCCGCAAATGCAGACTTTGCCCATTTGCCGAGCGACGAGCGCGGCGTGACTGGAGACGCCACCTTTTGCGGTGAGAATGCCTTCGGCGGCGATCATGCCGCGCAAATCTTCGGGCGAGGTTTCATTGCGAACGAGAAGCACTTTTTCCCCGGCTGCTTCGGCAGCGGCGGCGCGG
Source organism: Chthoniobacterales bacterium (assembly GCA_038228695.1). GTDB lineage: Bacteria > Verrucomicrobiota > Verrucomicrobiia > Chthoniobacterales > DASVRZ01 > DASVRZ01. The sequence continues at coordinate 10,766 of JBBRPA010000068.1, read as the reverse complement.
TCGGCATTCAGGTAAATTTTACCGGAAGCGGCACCGGGACCAGCAGGAAGGCCGGTGGCGATGGCTTTGGCTTTTTTGACCTCGGCGAGATCGAAAACCGGGGCGAGCAACTGATCGAGTTGATCGGCGGGATTGCGCAAAATAGCAGTCTCCCAGTCGATGAGTTTTTCCTTGTGCATGTCCACGGAGAACTTGAGCGCGGCGGCGGCGGTGCGCTTGCCGTTGCGGGTCTGGAGCATGAACAATTTGCCCTCCTGAATGGTAAACTCGACGTCCTGCACGTCCTTGAAATGTTTCTCCAAAGTCGCCCGAACCGTGAGCAGCTCGGCATAACTCTTTGGTAGCACTTTCTTGAGTTTGAGGACGGGCTCCGGCGTGCGCACACCGGCAACCACATCTTCGCCCTGAGCGTTGATGAGGAATTCGCCGTAAAACTCGTTGACGCCATTCGCTGGGTTGCGGGTAAAAGCGACACCGCTACCAGAGGTCTTGCCGGTGTTGCCGTAAACCATCGCCTGCACGTTGACGGCCGTGCCCCACTCGCTTGGGATGTTGTATTTGCGGCGGTAAACGATCGCCCGGTCATTCATCCAAGAACCAAACACTGCGCCCGCTGCGCCTTTGAGTTGCTCCCATGGATCATTCGGAAACACGCGGCCCGTGCGGTCTTTGACGAGCTTTTTGAAACGGCGGACGAGCTCTTGCTGATCCCCAGCGGTCAGGTCGGAATCGACAATTTCCGCGTGGTATTTTTCGTGTTTGAAGTTTTCGATGACGACTTCAAACGGTTCGTGGTCTTCGCCCTCGCGTTTTTGGACGCCGAGAACGACATCGCCATACATTTGCACAAAGCGACGGTAGCAATCCCATGCGAAGCGCTCGTTTTTCGTCGCGGCAGCGAGCGAAAGCACGGTGTCGTCATTCAGACCTAGGTTCAGAATTGTATCCATCATCCCGGGCATGGAATCGCGCGCACCAGAACGCACCGCGACGAGCAAGGGGAAACCTTTCGCGTCGCCGAATTTGTAGCCCATGATTTTTTCCATGTTGCGAACGCCAGACTCAATCTGGGACTGAAGCTCCACAGGGTAGGTGCGTTTGTTAGCGTAGAAATAGGTGCAGACTTCGGTCGTGATGGTGAATCCGGGAGGCACAGGCAACCCGATCCGGGTCATTTCCGCGAGATTCGCGCCTTTGCCGCCGAGAAGAGGCTTTTGCGTGCCGTTGCCGTCCGCCTTGCCGTCGCCCCAAGTGTAAACGTATTTTATTTTTTTAGCTTTAGGAGCGGCGGAGTTAGTTTTTGCGACCTTCGCAGGCGCGGATTTTTTCTTGGTGGTTGTGGGCATAAAAGGGTGGCTGGTTGAAAAGTGGAGGTGCCCGCTAATGAGCGGGGCGATGAAACTATCAAAACGCGAATCCCTGTCAACGTGGCGTTTTACAGCCGGGGCGGCCGGGGTCGTTTCTAGCGGAAAAGCGACAGGCCGAAGTCAGCTCCTACCATTCCGGGCGAGCCTTGTGCCAGTCGGTCGATTGCTCGTAGGCGTGGGCGAGTCGGAGAAGATTGCTTTCGTCGAAAGATTTCCCGAGGAGCTGCAACCCGATGGGCAGTTTTTTTCCGTCCACGTCAGCGAAACCGCACGGGAGGCTGATACCCGGGAGTCCGGCGAGGTTAGTCGCGATCGTGAAAATGTCGGCGAGATACATCGCGAGCGGGTCGTTGGATTTCTCCCCGATTTTGAAAGCCGGCGTGGGCGAGGTCGGACAAATGATCGCATCGACTTTTTCGAAGGCGTCGGTGAAGTCGCGCCGGATGAGGGTGCGGACTTTTTGAGCGTGCAGATAGTAGGCGTCGTGATAACCGGAGCTTAAAACGTAGGTGCCGAGAATGATGCGGCGTTTGACCTCTGGGCCGAAGCCCTCGGCGCGGGTTTTCAAATAGTGCTCAAGCAGATTGTGTCCGCCTTGGGCGCGGTGACCGTAACGCACGCCGTCGAAGCGCGCGAGGTTGGCCGAGGCCTCGGCGGTGGCGATGATGTAATACACGCCGACCGCATGTTCGGTGTAAGGCAGCGAAACGTCGATGATCTCGGCTCCGAGCGAGGCGTAGTGATCCACCGCCGCGCGCACGGCTGCGAGCACCTGCGGATCGATCCCGTCGATGAAATATTCTTTGGGCAAACCGAGTTTCATTCCCTTGATGTCCTTGCCGAGATCGGCGGTGAAATCAGGAACGGGCAGGTTCACCGAGGTGGAGTCGTGCGCATCTAATCCCGAGATGGCGTTGAGGATGAGCGCGGAGTCCTCGACCGTTTTGCTGAACGGACCGATCTGGTCGAGCGACGAGGCGAAGGCCGTGAGACCGAAGCGCGAAACCCTGCCGTAGGTGGGCTTGAGTCCCACGCATCCGCAGAGGGCCGCGGGTTGGCGGATCGATCCGCCGGTGTCGGAACCGAGGGCGGCAAAGGCTTCGTCGGCTGCGACAACGGCCGCCGAACCACCGCTCGATCCGCCCGGAATGCGCGACAAATCCCACGGGTTGCGCGTTTTCTGGTAAGCGGAATTTTCCGTCGAGGAACCCATCGCAAATTCGTCGAGGTTGCAGCGGCCGAATGGGATGGCTCCGGCAGCGCGGAGTTTTTGAATAACGGTGGCCGAGTAGGGCGAACGGTAGGGCTGGAGAATTTTCGAACCACAGGTGTTTTGTTCGCCTTCGACGGCAATAACGTCCTTGATCGCAATGGGGATTCCGCCGAGCGGAAGGTCGAGGTTGACGTTCTTTGCTTCCTCGATCGCCTTTTCAACCGAGACGGCAAGGTAGCCTTGGATTTGCGGATCGACCGCGCTGATCCGGGCCGCGAGATTTTCAATGACTTCGACGGGAGTGACTTCGCGGGCGGCGAGTTTACGCCGCAGACCGGCGATGGTGAGCGTGTGCATGGATAAAGGAATAGCTAGTCGAGAACCTTGGTGACGACGATTAATTGATTCGCGGAATGCGGTGCGTTGGCCAGCGCCTCAGCGGGTGTGAACCAATCCCGAGGAACGTCTTCGCGAAAGATATTAAAAACAGGAAACGCGTGGGCTGTCGGCTCAATCCCAGTGACGTCCACGGTGCGCATCTTCGCGACGTGATCGAGGACCTGCCCGATCTGGGCCTGAAAGGTGGCTGCCTCGTCGTCGGTCAGGGCGATACGGGCAAGATTAGCGATGTGGCGGACGTCAAAGTCGGGCTGGCTCATGGATTTCCGATCAAACTGTCCGCCCGAGCGGTTCTTTTCAAACAAAAAGCTGGCCCGTCGATTTTTTCGGGCTGGCGGAACGGCGTTTCGCCTTTCCGTTTCGTGAGCCGGTCACTGCCGTCGAGAGGCAAGTCACGGAATCAGGCGCATGACGAAAAACACCGCGAGTGCGAGCAGGATCATCAGCGCGATGAATTGATATTGCGCGGCCCGCAGTTCCCCTTTGCGGCGTCCGCGCGGTGAACTCGTCGTGGAATTGATCTGATACCCACGTTTGTCAGGAACGGAGGAGAAAAAGTCGGAGCGCCGGGTCTGCTCGTGGCGTCGCATGATTTCGGTGGCCTGTCGCCGCAGTTCCTCCTGCTTCCGCGCAGGAGCCTCGCTAATCTGGCGTTGCAACTCCTCCATCTGCCGCTTGAGTTTGGTCTCGGTCTCCGCCAACTGGCGTTCAACCGCAGAAAAAGGGGAGGTTTTGCTGGATTTGTTAGAAGGTTTTTTCACTTAGCGGAGTGGAGCAGAAAAACAACCAGCGCGATCAGGCCAAGGGCGAAGAGCGGTAGCGTGAAGGCGAAACCGGCCGTCAGCCAATATACAAAGCCCCGCTCGTCAGCAGATTCGCCGGTGAAGGAATTCAGCATCGCGCTGGCGGCCTCGGGTTCGGTACTTTCGGCGCTAATTTTTGCGCGGTTTTTTGCGTAAACCGATCGGGCATCCTCGACGTCGCTTTGCGCTTTGGAAAGCTCGCGGGCGAGATCATTTTGCGGCCAAGTTTTCGGGTTGATCGCCTCGAGTAGATCGAGGTGTTGGGAGAAAGACTCGTGCGTGTTTCGCAAATGATCGACCCGACGCTCCGCCTCGACGGATTCACGCTCGATCACGTTGAGTGCGCGACTGAGTTTTTCGACCATGTCGTTCTTCCCGCGCTCGAGTTCCTCCTGCCGCTGGCTGAGGTCCTCGAGTTCGCGCTTTTGTTTCTCGATCTGATCCGCCTGCCGGCGCAGGGAGAGGAGTTGTTCCTGAGCTTTTTGAACCTGTGAATCGAGCATGGCGGCGGTGTCTTGGTTCGGATCGGGCAAATTGAGGTCTGGCTCGGATGGGTCGTAAGAGAAAGATCGATCGGGCATAGGACGGTTGGAACAGCGGACGCTGAAAGTTATAAGAAGCTTCCGTTTAAAACTCCAGATTTTTCACCCTTTTTTCTGCGAGACGAAGTGGAACGACCGTGTTTAACAAAGTCCAGACCAGAGCGGCAGCCAAAAACCACCAGCGCCACGTCGCAGGTTTTCCCGGTCCCGCCATCACCTCACGCATTCCCGGCAGCGCGATTAGCAGGATGAACACGAGAATGAAAAGGAAACTGCCCACCAAGCACAGCGTGCCGCCGAAACCAGACACAATTTTCGTCGGATTATCCTCGCGCAAATTCGGAAAGATCGCACCAATTCCCGCCGCCAAACCGGACAAACCCGCTGCCACGCAAAGCGCCGCGCCAATAAAAAAGAAAACCCGCGCCGGCCCTTGCCCAAGAATAACGCCGGACAGAACCATTAGCGGAACCATCACGAACACGGCGGCGAGAGCACTCGTCCAAAATTTCTGACGCACAACCCGCTCCAAACCCAGCGGCGCGAGCCCCAAAATCCACAGCCGTTTTCCCTCGAGACTGAACTGCGGAAATACGAAACGCGTGGTCAGAGTAGAAAGCGTTAGCGAAGCCGCCGCGAGATTAAGATATCCGATCAACGCGGACCAGAATGGATTGTCAAAATCGAGCTTCGAGTTTCGCAAATTCGCAAAATAAAGTCCGAGCAATCCGAAAAAAATCACGCACTGAATCCACTGCGCGGGATCGCGCCAGAAAGTCCGCGCGTCCTTCAGCACGAGGGCGGCAAATTGGCGACTCCAAGGCAACCGCCAAGTCCATCGTTCGGTCCACGGAACTCCTCTGGACCCAGCTCTCCCCCGTGCGGTTTGGTGCGCCGCCTGCAACCGCAAAGCCGCTCCGTGGCTCCCATAAAAAAGCCGGCTGAACACCGTTCCTACGAGCAGAAGGGCGACCAGCGCGTAACTCAGCAACACGCCAAAATAAAACCACGCGGTGCCCACGGCTCCATCGCGCCAGCCCAGCAGCGCCTGCACCAGCCACGAACTGGGCAGCCACGGACTGGCCACGAACCGCGAATTTCGCAGCAACTGCTCAAAGATTACCGTGTCGCCCGCTCCCGCCCCGACCGGCCCTCCGCCCGGCTGCAATCTCCCCAGCATCACCACTCCCGCCCCAAGGACGAGCACCGCGAGGACTTTGCCCAGCCAAGGATGCGCCAGAACCCGGACCAAAAGGAGGATTCCCGCGACGCCCAGCGCGGCTGGAATGACCAGAAACGGACCATAAAGCAACGGCATGAACAGATAGAAACCCCAACCCACTCCGTAGAGCCGACCATAAGCGAGGAGCAGCGGTGCGCTTAGAAAAACCAGCGCCCAACTCGAGACGGCCAGACACTCAAGATATTTCCAACGCAGAATCAGACGACAATCCACCGGCACCGTGATCAGCCAAGTCGTCTCGCGATTCCGGAAGAGCGCGCTGTAGCCAATGATCACATTGGAGAAAATAAGCATGAGAAAAAAGAAGGCGAAAAGCAGATAGAGCACCCGCTGGGAAATGAGCGTGCCCACGAGTGGAAAGCCATTCACGAAACGAAGTCCCTCGTAAAACAGAAAGTAAGCCGCCGCCAAATAGCCGCCCAGAAAAGTCGCGAGCACCGCCGTGAGCAAACGCGATTGCGTCCGAATGCGCCCCGTAAAAGCGAGGAGGATACGCCATTTCACCCGGAGAATCCCCGCCAGGAATCCCAGCCAGCCGATTCCCCCTGCGCTCTCCATTTAACGTCCCCTCATCGCTTCTAACAAAACGCCGTGCAAATACTCCGTCTCGGGAAGGTGCGGCAGAATCGGGTGATCCAGTCCCTGCGTGTATTGATCGATCTGGCGGACGGTGCGTTTCGCGTCGTTCGAAGCATCGGCAATGACTTCGCGGAGAAGACTCGGCGAAAGGTGGTGTGAGCAAGAGAACGTCGCTAGCATTCCGTCCGGTGCTAGCAGTTGCAGGGCTCGCAAATGAATCTCCTTGTAGCCGCGCATCGCGTCCTCGATTTTGCCGCGTCCTTTCGCAAAAGACGGCGGATCGAGGATGATCAAATCATAAACCGCGCCAGACCGAACTTGCCCGTTGAGGAAATCAAACACGTTGGCCTCGACCGCTTTCACGCGGAGTTCGTTCGCCTTCGCGTTGGCCTCGATTTTGTTAACCAATTCGCCGCCAATTTCCACTGCGGTCACCTCCCCCGCGCCAGCCTTCGCGCAGGCCAAAGCAAAACCACCCTGACTGCTAAAACAATCGAGCACCCGGCGTCCCGCCGACACCCGTGCGACTTTTTCGTAGTTTTCGACCTGATCGAGATAAAACCCGGTTTTGTGCCCAGCACCGGCGTCGATCGCAAACGTCACTCCCGCGATTTCGAACTGGGCTGGGCCGGGCGCTTCTCCCCAAAGCAATCCGGAGACCAGTTCTAGCCCTTCCGCTTTGCGCGAGCCGCTTTCGTTCCTCTCCGAAATTCCCGTGATTCCCTCGACTGCACTGGCAAGCGCCTCCGCGATCAGGGCTTTGCGCTGATCCATCGCAAGCGTGAGCGTTTGCAGCACGAGATGGTTTCCGTAGCGATCAACGATCAGACCGGGCAGACCGTCGCTCTCGCTCCAGACGAGCCGGCAAAGATCCGGGCGAACGTTTCGGCGAACGCGGTATTCCATGGCCTGCCGAATCCTGCGGACAAAAAAATCGAGGTCCAACTCCTGGCGTTGCCGGGAAAAACGCCGCGCGACAATCTGGGAACGCTGATTGTAAATGGCCGAGCCAAGCAGACGATCTTTGCCGTCTTTGAGCGACACGACATCACCGTTTTGCGGATCGCCAAATGCCTTCAGCACCTCGCTGGCATACACCCAGTCGTGCCCGTGCAAAATCCGCGAGCGGGGTTTAATAACAAGTCCAGCCATGGCCGCAGATTATTCCGCCGCGCGGGACTGAAAACAAAATTCTTCGCGTTCCGACGTCAGCTACGGCGTTCCGGCCTCTGGTTCCGCCGGTTTCCAGTCGATTTTTGACCACGGACCGCTTCCCGTCCAACTCGCTTCGCCGCTCTCACCCTCGCGGGTAAGCACGCCCGTGAAAGTTTGGTCGGCAAGGTTCCACGCGGCGCGACCTTCCATTTTTACCTCGCCGCCCTTTGCAACGAAAGGCGCAACCCGAAACACGCTATTCTCAATCGCAACCGATGCCCGAAGCGGAGTCAATTCACTCGCTCCATTCCCATTCAAACCAGAGAAGATCGGAAGGTTAAACAACGCGACTCCCGGCGAATCGATTTCCAATCCGCCTTGGGCGAGCCGATTCTCCCTCCAAACCAACCGACCGTTTCCCCGCACGACCGTGTCGCGCGGAAGGCGTAATCCCTCCATCGCCCCGGCCAGGGCCGGATCGATCCAACGACCAACCGCCACCAAGTCGATCGTGTTACTAACATTCCATAACGTCAGTTCGCTGCGCTCCCCGCTCCACCACCCCTCACCCTTGCACTGCCCCTCTGGGCGGGTCACCTGTACGCGCTGGAATGCGATGTTAGAACCCGCAGACTCGAAGTTGGCCTGCGCACTGGTTAGCGCCGCACCTCGAAAACTCGTCCGTCCGAAAACGATCACGCCATCCGACTGCCAGTCGGCCGCCTCCCCGGCCAGTCGCCGGAACTGAATTTGCAACCACGGATTGACCCCAAACTCGTAATCGTCGAGCCACGGTGGAATTTCCTTCGCAAAACTCAGGCAGATCGAACGCGGATTGATCGTCGAGGTGAATTCGCCCTCCGCTCGGCCTTCCTCCAAAAGAAAACGGCCCTCCAGCAAGCCATCCTTTTGCCGAAGACGGATGCCGTTGAGGAAACATCGCCCGCCAGAAACCGAAAACTGGGCCTCCGCCTCATCCCACATCACGCTCCGGTAAATCAATTGCGCCGCGTTGAGCGATCCGACTGCTTGCCATTTCCATGCTGGCTTCTCAGACCAAGAAACATCGGCGCTGAGTCGGGCCGATGCCGTCGAAGCTAGCCCGTCAAAGAGTCCTAATTCTCGAAAATAGACCGGTGCGTCACCTTTAGAATCGATGGTCAGTTCCCCCCCGTCGCCGGGACGCCAAATTCCGCTGGCGTTCACCACGCCGAGGTCGTCGACCCACCGCATTTTACGAAGCGTTGCGACGCGACCCGACGCATCTCCCTCGAGCGCAAAATCGCGCAGATGGGCACCCCGCCAGCGAACCTCGGGAATCGCGATCCGGACGTCCGCCTCCTGCAGCCAGTTCGTTTGGGCAAGGTTCGCCCGAAATCGCAAATCCAACCGGCCGGGCATGGGTCCACAATGAACTTCGACGAGCGCACGAAGCCATTTCGCGGGAATTTTATTTAAGGTATTGCGCAAAATCGCCGGGTTCGGCGGCGCTTGCCATTCCTTGCCGTGCTCGATCACGCCGTTGATCACGAACGCCAACCCCAGACTCTCTCCGCTGCACCGGCGGATTTCCCATTGCCCCGGTTGAAAATACAGTTGGGCCGCCAAGTGGTGGATCTGAAATTCACCAGAATTCTTGTGCGCCGGATCAGCATCCAATTTCACCTCGGCCTCGGACAAACTGAGCGCGTCGAGAAACGGCTCGTTCCGCAAGAGCCTCGTGTAATTAATGTCGAGCCGCAGTTCATCGATCCACGCCACCACCTCTTCATGCCGCGTATCGGAAAAAACCTGGACGTCTTGCGCCACTAATCCGCGCAACGGATCAAGCGTCAGGCGCCGGGCCGTCATCTCGACTCCTCCCCGGGAAAATTCCTCGGACACTTTCTTCCGCCATTTCCGACCAAAGCCCTGCTTCGAAAGATACCAACCGCCCCAGAGCGAGCCGAGGAACAGGACCAGCAGCGCGCCATTGAAAAGCCGGAAGAAATATCGGGTCACCGCAGAGATCATAGACCGCGCAAAATTTTTCTGCCAGCACGGCCTGCAACTCCGCTTGACTTCGCGTCGCCCAGCGCAACCTTTCCCATTATGAAAAAGCATCTCACGATCCTCGCCCTTCTTCTTTGCACCGCTCTAACCGCTTTAACCGCACTGGCCGGAGGCAAGTCCGGCTGGGACGATGATTACGACAAAGGCCTCGCCCAGGCCAAGACCGAGTCGAAGATGGTCATGCTCGATTTCACCGGATCGGACTGGTGCGGCTGGTGCATCAAATTGGACAAGGAAGTCTTCTTGCAAAAAGCTTTCAAGGATTACGCCAAGGCTAACCTCGTCCTCGTCGAGGTCGATTTTCCGCAAGGCAAACATCAAACCAAAAAGCTTAAGGAGCAGAACGACAAATTGGCCAAAGATTATAACATCGAAGGCTATCCAACGATCGTTGTCCTCAATGCCAAAGGCGAAAAAATCGGCCGGCTCGGATACATGGAAGGTGGCCCCGAGGCCTTCATCGCGGAGTTGGAGAAACTGAAGGGAAAATAATTTCGCGGACAACCCGCCGCGTTCCTGTTAGTGATTCCATTATGCGCGGCGTCACTGTCATCGACCATCCCATCCTCCAAGCGCGGGTCACCCAACTGCGGGACAAAACGACTGCGCCCGCCCAGTTCGCGGAACATCTTCGGGAAATTTCGGCGCTCGTGCTCTTTGAAATGACGCGGACCCTGCCGCTGGAGGTCGTTGAGGTCGAGACCCCACTCACCACCACGACCGGTGCAAGGCTCGCGCGACCGCTGATTTTGGTGCCAATTTTGCGGGCCGGGCTCGGCATGGTGGACGGCATGGCGCGCATGCTCCCCGATGCGGCGATTGGCCACATCGGAATGTATCGCAACGAGGAAACGTTGGAGCCGCAGCACTATTATTTCCGCCTACCTTCTAACATCACAATCGGCGAGGTCTTATTAGTCGATCCCATGCTCGCCACTGGCAACAGCGCAGTCGCCGCAATCAACTTGCTAAAAAAACAGGGAGCCACCTCGATTCGTTTTGGTTGTATTATCAGCGCCCCCGAAGGCCTCGCCACACTCACCGCCGCACACCCCGATGTGCCTGTTTTCACTGCCGCGATTGACGAATGCCTCAACGAAAAAGGCTACATCGTCCCCGGCCTAGGAGACGCAGGCGATCGCTACTTCGGCACGATCTAGTTGTTTGCTTTCGCGCATTAGTGGTGATCAATCCTTTTCTGCTTCGATATCGGAGAGGTGAAACTTGTGGTAAATCCGGTGCAACACCGGAGCGAAGATGATGCTCACATTGGTTAGCCCAAGTTCCGCAGTTTGAGAGGGTCGATCTCGCAACCATGCGGGTTTGCGGGGTTTTTCAGTGGATTTTCGGCACTACATTTTCGATGATTTTGGAGTGACGGGGGATCTGGAGGCCGAGGTGGGCGAGGAGTTG
>JBBRPA010000067.1:0-14939 GCA_038228695.1 Chthoniobacterales bacterium | reverse complement strand
GGACGCCTGCAATCCTACGGAGGGGTGGCAGCCCGGTTGAGGAGCGTTGCGGTCGATTCCGCTTCGCTCCATCCACCGCAACGCTCCTCAACCGGAGTCACGGGTGTCTCTGGCTTTTACAGACAAGATGTTGCACTACCCTCCTGAAACTGCCGTTAGCCTAGACAGGAGGGCGGGGGAAAAGTGCCGAGCGAGTAGTGATCAAAGAAGAAAAATGGCCACAATTACATGTGTGACCGCAGTCGTTCTTGGTTTTTGAAGGAGGGTTCATACGTTGTAAATGTAGCATTCCAAACCGCTTTGCTAAGATCTCTTCTGCAGCAGTTGTCTTTTGGAGTTGGCCAAGCGGCGTTAGGTGTGTTCGAGAACCTAGGTGCAGCCAACGTTGAAGGGGATTCCCCCACGAGGCCTTGTCGCGCGTTGGAGCATTCCTTTCGACCTAGCATCCTAAAACCCCCTTAAGTTCAGGCCATTCACTTCAAGGCAAATAATTTTTGAGGATAGGACTAACGCGCGTAGGTAATGGCGCGGCCACTAGCCGGATCAGCTTGCAGCTCTCCAGCCGATGGGTGCTATCCTCACCCGAAGGCAGGAAAGTTACTAGGGTTTTGTAAGACTACTTGAAGATCATATCCGAGACTTCTTTCGTCTCGAAGTTGTCCGGGTTTTCCAAGAACTCCTTGGTTAGGGGTTTGCCCCCGATGGAGACATGGTCAAACGTCCAGGACTTGATCTTGGCTTGGGGGCTGCCGATAAGTCGGTTCTTCCAGCCCCATACCTGCGAGTTTTCGTAGTTAATATTCTCGAAGTGCAGACCTGCCCAGTCGCCGATTTGCGAAGACCAGTTGGTGACGGCATCGAAGGCCAAGAGATTGCGTTGGGGTCGGGGATCGGAAACCAAAATGTTACGAAAGACAAGGTGCTGGGCAGTGTTTAGGGTTCCATCCGCAAGCGACTTGCTCTCACCGCCGCCATCGCAGGCAATGATCCCGAAGGTGGTCGAGTTGCTACCCGCATAGACTCCCCGGGCGTAGATCACATCGATGTCTTCGACCACTAAATCCTTGGGCAAAGTGGTTGGGTAATTAGCATCCCGATCGATGGTTATGAAACTGCAGCGCAGCGGAGTGCCGTTGACGTCGGACCAGAAAACTGTGCGGCGGATGCCCATTCCTCTGACGTAAGTTGCATCGTCCTGATGGCGCAGAAAGCAGTCCTCGATGTAGCTGTTTCCCCGGACTCCCATGGCGTCATTGTTTAGCCGCCAGGAGATGGTCTTCACCCAGCTGATGTAGTTCGGCTCACCCGGCTCATCCTTACCCTCGATATAGACTCCGTGGAAGGGTTGGTCTGCAATCGTGATACCCTCGTATTTGCAATTTCGGGCACGGGTTAGGAAGAGCATGCGAAGTTTTACTTGTTCGGACCACTCTGTGATTTCCCCGCCTGCGAAATCTTTCGGGTGCGGGATTTTAGTCCCGGAGAGGGTGCCGTGTCCGAAAACCCGGATATTCTCACTATCCTCGTCATCCATGTAATCGTGGAAGTTGCCATAAACGATGGCATCCCCCGGAATGTAATAGCTTCGGTTGTTGAGGAGCCGAAGCGGGTCGGTGGGCAGCCACTCGCGTTCCTTCCCGTCAGCGTCCACGGACAGTTTGTGGATTCCGGGTTTGAAATAAAGCGTCTTCCAGTTGCCATCCTTAGGTGGCGTGCGGCCTGGCTCTACGGCATAGACGCTCGGATCGTTAAGGTCGGGCTTGTTCTCGATGAAGGGGTTGGCAAAAATGGTTACCGCATGGACGCCGTCCTTTTCGTTACGATAGGGAAAGGCTTCCGCGCCCCAGCCAGTCGGGGTTGCCCTGGGTGCGTCCCGCGAATCTAGCTGGCCATCAATATCGACCGCTACGAGCGCAGGTTCACTCATCGTCACATAGACTTCTCCATCAATTACTTCGCAGGAATCGACTTTCCGGGCTGGATGCACCGAGGCTGAAGTAATGGGGCCAGAGGGCGCGCCGGATTTGTTCAGCCGAGTGATTTTAACAACAATCGGAGTGTGCTTATCCATCTCGAAGTTGCAGTAGGTATGGGTCCAACTGCCGATAAATTCATCGTAGTAGGCAGGCTTGCGAAGCGGATCGTAGTCCACACACCGGGTGAACCAGGCAAAGGGCGTTTCCCAGTTAGTTACATCATTCTTGTTGTCGCTGTTTAACGCGCTCACCTTCTGCACGCTGAAAGAGTAATACTCGGATGGGGCAAGCCCCGGAACAGGAGGATAAACGTGGAGACCCTCGATCTTGGCCCCTTCGTCCACTTTTTTGGGGGGCCGCACATCGTCCGCGCCAAGTAAGGCACTCGCGGTGCAGATCATAGTCACCATCCAAAAAATCGGACGGGTCATCGTTTTTTGAAAGAAAGCGCGAAACCTGATCGGAAACCGCTTTTTGCCTTCTGAAGTGTCGGTTCGTAGTTTACAGTTGGGGGCTGGTTTTTTCATCGTCGGAGGCTGACACGCTCATGTTTTTGAGTCAAGCAACTGGCTCGAAACCAAAGTTGGTTTTCGCTAGAAAAGCAGCGCCCTCTTTTCGAAAACAATTCCCGGGAAAAGCTAAATCCGATATAAAGTATCAGCATGAGCTACAATTCACAATCAACGATGACCTGTGCGGCGGGAGTGTTCTCTCGCTTGTTCTTGAGAGGAATAATCATTGCCCACGCCTGTTACATGACAACGCTTACATTCGCCAATGATTTGCCCCCAACCGAGCCAATGAGCCTCTGGTTTACTCAACCAGCTAGCAGCTATCGCGAATCGGGTCCGATTGGGAATGGACGACTCGGGGCAATGGACCTTGGCGGTGTTATGGAGCAACGAGTCGTCCTCAACGAATCCAGCATGTGGTCCGGTGGCCCCTACGAAGCAAACCGCGACGGAGCGTGGGAGTGTCTGCCTAAAGTCCGAAGCCTTCTTTTCGCGGACGATATTGATGGCGCCAACTCGATTCTGAGCCAGAATTTTCGCTACCCGGATGGAGTCGGAGGCTGGTGGGACGAGAATCAATTCGGGTGCTACCAGATCCTTGGTGACTTGCTCATCCAATACAAGCACGCCAAGCAAGATCCTCCAGAAATCTCGATCACTTCGCCGAGCGGTCATGGTCCGGGCGATGGAAAAACGATCGATAACTCGGTGGACTCCGACATTAACTCCAAATGGTGCGTCAACTCAGGTGCGACGGGCATCATGTGGCAAGCCAAACTACCCGCCGCCAAAGTCGTAAAGACCTACAGCCTCACCAGCGCGGAGGATGTGCCTGAACGCGACCCACAGGAGTGGGTGCTTGAGGGGTCGCTCGACGGTAAAGAATGGAAGAAACTCGACCGGCAAGCTCTCGCTGGCCCATTCGCGCAGCGCCGCAGCCGCGAAGATTTCACGATCTCCCATCCGGGTGAATACTCGTTCTACCGATTTACATTCACGACGAAAAGCCCATCCTTCCAAGTGGCAGAAATCACCCTTGGTGATCTTCCGCTGGAAATCCATACGACAGTCGAGGACTACCGACGCGAGCTGAACCTCGTAACCGGAGAAGCGCGGACCGTCTTCACCAAAAACGGAGTCATCTTTACCCGCGAGCTGGTCGCCTCGAAAGAAAGCGAAATCATCGCGATGCGCCTGACGGCGTCGAAACCCGGTGCGATCAGCTTTACCGCAGCTCTCTCACGCAAGGAAAATGTCACCGTGGCCGCTTCCGGGAAAGCTCACCAGATTTCAGGCCAGCTTCCATTCAAGAAGCCCGGTGGCGGTGGCGAAGGCACTCGTTATCTTGCTCTTTTGGGCGCAAGCGCGGACGGCGGCAAAGTCACAGTCGATGACCTCGGAATCCAAATAGAAGGCGCAACTTCCGCCACGCTGTTCATCTCCGCAGGGACCAGCCTGCACGACCCAGACTACGAGACGAAAGTACGCCTACGACTCGCAAACGCCTTGGCAAAAGGATACGACGCCATAAAGACCGCCGCCGTCGCCGATCACTCCACGCTGATGAACCGCTGCCAACTGGAACTGCCCACCGGGCCAAACTCGGACCTCCCCACTCCAGAGCGAGTGAAACGGGTAAAACAGGAACCCGACCCGCAACTCGCTGCGCTTTTCTTTCAGTTTGGCCGACACCTGCTCATCTCCAGCTCGCGGGCCGACTCACCCCTGCCAGCCAACCTACAGGGAATCTGGGCGGATGAATATTCTACCCCGTGGCGTGGTGACTTCCACAGCAATATCAACCTCCAGATGAACTACTGGCCCGCCGAAGTGACGGGACTATCCGAAACTCACCTCCCGCTCATGCGCTTTCTGGAAGGCATGGCGGTGGAGGGGCAAAAGACAGCTAAAGCCTACTACAACGCACCCGGCTGGCTGGCCAATCACACGCAGAATCCGTGGTTCGAGACAGCTCCCTCCCACTTGCCGGCCTGCATCGGTCCGACCTGTGGCGCATGGCTGGCCCAGCACATTTGGGAACACTACCAGTTTACCAGAGATGAGGCATTTCTGAAAAAATACTACCCGATTCTGCGCGGAGCATCCGAATTCTGCAAAGCCGTCCTAGTCGAGGACCCCAAGACTGGCAAACTGGTCACCTCCCCCTCCAATTCTCCAGAGAACGAGTATGCCTACCTCTCCAGCGACGGGACGCGCAAGAAGTCGCAGCTTTGCATCGGCTCGACCTACGACATGCAGATCATTCGTGGCCTCTTTGATTGCACCGCCGAAGCTGCAGGCATCCTCGGAATCGATAACGCCTTCGCCACCGAGCTTAAATCGGCCCGTGCCAAGCTTGCCCCGACCCGCATCAATGAGGCCGGACGCATCATGGAGTGGCAGGAGGACTTCGAGGAAACCGAGCCGCAACACCGCCACTGCTCCCACCTTTGGGGACTCTTCCCCGGTAAGGAAATCAACCCCACTACTCCAGAGCTGTTCGCCGCAGCGAAGCACTCGCTCGAGCGCCGGGGCGACCAAGCCACGGGTTGGTCGATGGCGTGGAAAGCTTGTTTCTGGGCACGCTTGCTCGATGGCGACCACGCCAACATCCTCCTCACCAACCTGATCGCAGCGGCTTGTCCCAACTTATTTGATAACTGCCCGCCGTTCCAAATCGACGGTAACTTCGGAGGCACAGCTGCAGTCGCAGAAATGCTACTACAAAGTCACAACGGCACGATCAACCTTTTACCAGCACTGCCGTCCACATGGGTTGAGGGCTCGGTGATAGGCCTGCGCGCACGCGGTGGGCTCATCGTCGATATCGACTGGAAAAACGGCAAAGTGACGAAATATGCCTTGGCCTCACCTGGTCAGCCGGTCGAGGTCCGTTTGCGGGTTAATGGGAAGGAAGAAACGGTTACGGCTCCATCGAAGAAACCTTAGTAAGGGGGGTTCTTTTGAGCCACGCACCCTCAAATCAATCCCTGAAGTTAAGCTGTTCCTTCCTGAAGGATAGTCGATCATGGTTAGGTGTTATGTTTCAAGAGGTTGTCCGCAAGAAGGATGTCAGGCAGGGTGGTGGTGGGTCAACCAAGAACCTCTCATCATTCCTTCTCATCAATATGCACGCTAACGCCAGACTCACTCCTCTTGCCCGCTCTCAAATGGTCCGCGATTTCCTCCGTGGAGGTCTCACCTTTCGGGCGGCGGCCGCCGCCCGAAAGGTGAGCGAACCGAGCGGAGCGAGATAGCCAAAAGGCATGGCCTTTTGCCCGCAGGGCGGCACCGGAGGGTGCAGGCAAAAGACCGTCCGCAAGTGGCTCATCCGTGCCAGAGTCGATGGCCTTCAACCCCGTCTCGAGGACCGCTCCAGCGCACCGCTCCACCAGCCTCGCAAGACCTCCCACGATCTCGAAAACCAGATCCTCTCCCTCCGCCGCCAACGCCGCACCTACGCCCAGATCCGGCTCGTCCTTCCCGCCGTGTCCCAAGCCACCCTGTCACGCGTCCTCCAACGCCACGGCCTCAACAGGCTCGTCTCCCTCGAACCTCCCAAACCACCCCCAGTCCGCTACGAATACCCCGATCCAGGCGGCCTTATCCACCTCGATATCAAGAAGTTGGGACGCTTCCAGCAACCCGGCGTCCGCGCCACCGGCGACCGCTCCAATCGCAATCCAGGCTCAGGAGTGGAAAGCCTTCACGTCGCCATCGATGACCACAGCAGACTCGCCTTCGCCTCCCTCTTTCCTGATGAAAAGACTCCCAGCGTCCTCGACGCCTTGCGTCAATCCGTTGCCTTTTATGCCAATCACGGCATCCAAATCCAACGCGTCCTGACCGACCGTGGCTCCACTTATCGCTCCAAACTCTTCGCCGCAACCTGTCGAGAACTCGGCATCAAACATCTCTTCACCAGACCCTACCGCCCACAGACCAATGGCAAGGCGGAAAGGTTCATTCAAACCATCACCAAAGAATGGGCTTACGCCCGCTCCTACGATTCCTCAAACCACCGCGCCACATTCCTTCCTCACTACCTTCATGACTATAACTTCCACAGACCTCACTCCGCCTTGAAATCCCTCCCTCCATCATCCAGACTCCCTAATTCTGCGGACAACGTCTTGATAAACAACAGTTAGGTGAAGAGTAAAAGTTAAACATAGCCCCCGGTGCTGTATTCGGCTTCTCGCGAATGCTTAACAGGACATGGCATATCGGTGCTGCCAGGAACCTGAAATGTAGCACCATAAGCAAGCCAGCCGAGAAACAGAATAAGGAGAACAAAACTCCAAAAATCTTCTTATCGACGCTGGCGTTGCGATGACTCTGAGGCAGCGGCATGCACCTAGAATCTTCGCGCGGGCGGCGGCCTGCCCCAGGCATGGTCGCTGATGTTTTGGCATGTTAAGGTAAATAGATTTCATGGAACTGAACTCCGGGCAATACGCACACATGTCCCATTGTTTTCCAAAGCTACGCGGCACTTTAGTCTATGACAATCTGACCGTCCTCAACGCGATTCTGTATATCGCGGAAAACCGGGCCAAATGGAGAAAACTCCCTCCGCAATAAGGACACTGGCATACCATTTACACTCGGATGTGGAGTTGGGCTAAGGCAGAGGTGCTGGCCCGGGTTTTCGAAGCCCTCCAGCAGGAGCAGATCATTGAACTCAAAATCACCGCCGGTTCCCGCGATAGCTCCTCCAGCAAGGTTCATCGTGACGACTCTGGGGAAAACATAGGAGCATTAAAAAAACGCCCCGCAATTCCACGGACGCTCCCGTGGAGGACTTACGACCAAGGTTCATCTGGTTGCCCGTGATAGCGGACAGCGTTATGTCTGTTGTTCTCGTAGGCGGCAGCGCGCCAATGGTCCCCGAAGGACGCAAACTCTTAAAGCGGTGGAAGGACAAATGCCAGGACACCTTGCGAGCGATCATTATGGACCACGCTTACGAGGGAGGCGATACCCGGCAACTGGTTTGGGATATGAAACCCGTGGTTCCACCCAAGGCCAATCGCCTCAACAAGTGGGAATATGGCCGGGAACTCTACAAAAAACGCAATGAGGCAGAGTTTGTTTCCACGACTGAAAGGATTTCGGAGAATCTTTTTACGGTTTGAAAAGCCCTACACTATGTTTACCGCCTTAATTTATCCGGCTCTCATCTTTACCACCCTCTAACACCTGTTTTCAAAAAAACTTGTCGAAGTTGGTTTTTTTGTTTTAGAATACATTGTATATACATGAGCATCCTCCCCCAAGGTTACAAATACGCGGTAAGTTTCCCAAAAACTGGAATAATTTTTGCATTCATTGAGATGTTGGCGTGTTTCATTGCCACAAGAGGAAGGCATGAAGACCGGGCCGGAATCAATCCACAGCTGGGACGCATTAGTTTCTTGGCTACCGATTATTACCGGCAAAACCCTAAGTTCTTAAAGAACGTATTTCTTGGCGCTGACGGATAAATTCGTGAGATTCTTCTATATGAAAAGATCGCCCATAACTCGCCATGTGGATAAAAAGCATGCGACGGAACGAAGTCGGCTGTCGTTTTTACTAGCGGTCAGTGGTGCATCACGGAGTGCTTTCACCTTGGTGGAAATTTTGGCAGTGATTTCGATCATTGTTCTGCTTTTCGCCTTGGTCATTCCTGCTTTTAGTGGCTTGGTTAAGACCAAGGGCGTAAGTCGTGCGGTGTCCGATGTTTCGGAAATGATCGACTTGGCGCGTAGTGAGGCCATGGCTAAAAACACTTACGTCTGGCTGGGATTCAACGCCGGGAAGTCAAACGATAGCGACAAATTACTGGCCGTAGTCGCCCGCTCTCTCGATGGCACCCCGAATCTGGCGACTTCCAATTTGCGCTTCGTTACCAAAGTGCAGGTAGAAGACAACATTCTTTTGAGTAATGTGGCTGGATTAACTTCCAACGTGAAAGCACAAGTGCAGGCTTATTATACACCGTCAGCCACTCAGCCCGAGATGTCCACTTTCAGTACGTCTCCGGACAAGATCACCATTCCCGTGAACGGCAGCACGGTTAATTTTATTTCGCTCCTAACTTTCACACCCCAAGGCGAGATTCTTGCCACGCCGACTCCTTCCACGGCGACAGCTCCCACACCGTTCACCACTCAGATAATGCTAGGGTTCCGACGCACGAATGGAGGCCAAACCATCGCCACGGATACGGATTCCAGTGCCATATTGCTCTATGGCGGGACTGGCCAGATACGCGTTTTCCGTCCCTGATATACTTTAATTTCCATGGAAAAATTACTGCCAAAAAACTCACCGCGCGCATTCTCTTTAGTCGAGGTTACCCTGGCTTTGGGCATCGTTTCGTTTGCCTTGCTGGCCATTTTGGGATTGCTTCCTGTGGGATTGAAAAGCGCCCAAGACTCCAGCGAGCAGGCCCGGGCCACTGATATTTTGAACCTTGCCGCGACAGGAGTGCAGGGCCAATATTACCTAGGCACCACGGCAGGCAACAATAACTACGCTTTCGCGAATTTCATCTCCGATAATGATCCTGTCGCCGTCGCTGGCGATAATGCGGCTCCATGGCCGTTGCACACCAAGTATTTTGTGGGCCAGAGCGTCAACGACGTTAAATACAACATTCTGGAGGACTTGAGTATCCGCAAAAAAACGGACAACAGTGCTCCACGCTATCAGCTTTACATGAAAGTCAGTCCGCCTGCAGATAGCACCAGCCCGGTTAAAGTCTATCTATCGGTTGCCTGGCCGGGCACGGCTACCTATGCCGCTGCCACAGGCTGGGGTAAACAGCAAGGCTACGTCGAGACCACGATCTCCGCCAATCCTCCCCCACCTCGCTAATCGATATGTGTCATCGCTCATCATCCCCGGCACCCTGCGGATTTACCTTGGTGGAATTGCTGGTCTCCATCACCGTCTTAACTTTACTGATTGTTCTAGTATCGCAGATTACCAGTCAGGCCAACAAAGCCATTAGTGGAGCTGGTCGGCAGATGGACACTGCCTCGGATGCCGGCGTGGCATTGGATCGTCTGGGAGCCAATCTGAGCGGGCTGACGGTGGCACAAGGTATCGCGCCAGTCGTTTACAAAAACACGCCAGACTCTCCATCTGGGAAAAGCGGCGCTTTCAACGACGGCATTGCGTTCATGTGCAACTCCCGCACTCGTGAGCGTAGTGTGGTTCAAACCTCCCCAAACAACTTCATCCGGATGGCGATGGTTGGTTATCGGGTCCAATCCTTTCCCGACGATCTTTTGGGTGGCACCAATGTTCCCAAGCTCTCATGGGGGGATGGAACGATTAGCTACTCGAAATCGGATGGAACAGGAAATATCCAACCAGTTGGCAATGCAGCCTCATCCAATCTGCAAAACGCAATGCTCGCCGTGGCCGGAGATTTGGGTGATGGAGGTAGCAGTATGATCCAACCGGAAGCGCTCGGTCAGGGGATTTTCCGTTTTGAACTTTGCTTCCTGCTCGACGACGGAACCGTTGTTGAAAAGCCTCCGCGAGACCTCAACTTCCCGGCGGCCTCCTATCCCGTGTTGACCGGTAATTCCTATGCGGTCGCCGTCACCCGCGAGACTTCTGCCGACGTAAATAAACGCTACGCCAAAGCCATTATCGTCGGCATGGCTGCGCTCGACGCGAAAACCCGGCAGCTCGTCGGCACGAACGGAGCCGACGTTTATAAACTTGCGGACGACCTGCCCGATCCATCGGCGACTAACCAGACTCCGCTGCAGGCTTGGGATTTTACTAGCAATACTCCCGCAGCCAATTCGCTCCGGACTAAGCTTTCTGCGCCTAACTACCCGCCTCCCATTTTGCAAAACCTTCGCATTTACCAGCGTTACTACTATATCTCTGGCACTCCCTAAAAAAATTATGCAACTTCCATATCAACGCAGCCTCCGTCGCTCCCGACGCGGAGTGGCGATAGTCATAGTTCTTTCTTTCATCGTTCTGTTAACGTTTCTAATCGTCGCCTTCTTTTCCCGGGCGACCCTCCATCGGCAGGTTGGCAACAGTAACACTGCCCGCACCCGTGCGGAAATCCTGGGTCGCACAGCTGCAGAACTCGTCGTTGCTGATCTTAAAAAAGAAATCGTCGCCGCCTCTGAAACTCCCGTCCCTAATACTGCTCCCTACGAAATCTATGCGCCGAAAACGGCGCAAGATATGATGGCAACTCGAGTTTTAATCGACTCGGCAACTGCGAGCGACACCAGATACGCCAACCTCGTCAAACAAAGCGGCGGCACCAAAGTAGGCACCGGCAGCACCGGTGGACTGCTCACGGCCAGTGCCGAGGACACTAGTACGGCGTCTGCGGATGGTCGCATCATCAGTGGAGCTCGCTGGAGCACACCGATGCTACTGGGAGACGCCAATGGCACCACTAGTTTCACTAACACACAGGTGCCAAAGTGGATCTTTTTCACTCGTGACGGCCTGCCTGCAAGCCAGACCTGGGATTCCGACTACAAAAACGAGAAGACTTCCAACCCTAAATTTGTCACCGGACGATTCGCCTACAACGTCTATGACGAAGGCGGTCTTGCGCGATTCAAAAACTATTTCAGAAGACCTTGAAGATCGTCGTGAATTAGCCGTCGCAAAGGAGCGTGATGCAGGCAAACCCTGCACATCATTGAGCGAAGCCGCAAAGGAATTGGAATTTTAACTTTCAGTTAAGAATCATGAATACACAAAAAACCTCAGTTAAAGAAGATATTCACGAACTACATGACAGGTGCCTATCTATAGATGATCTCCTCGGTATAAATGTCGCTGACTTAAACGAAAAAGAACTTTGCGAATATCTCGCGCGATTGAAAAAATTGCGGAATAAAAATATGGGCCAGGTGCTTGAGGATGAGGCTAAGGGATGTCCCGAGTATCAAGGACACATTTACATTCTCTCTAATTCGGCAATGCCAGGTCTCTTGAAGATTGGAGCGACAGTCGGACTAGTCGGGAAAAGAGCGAAGATGCTGCACACAACTGGAGTGCCTGAGCCTTTCAAGGTTGAAAAAGCATTTCCAGTTTATCAGAATCCGAAAGATATGGAGAACAAAGTTCATCGCGCTCTTAACCTCTTTCGTTCAACTCAAAACCGCGAGTTCTTTCGCCTTTCCGTTGAATATGCGGCGAGCGAGATCGAGATAGTTCTTGCGGGACCACAATTGTCCACAATCTGAAATCTACTGCATTGGAACCCAATCCCGAACGCCTAATTATTCCTCGATCTGCCGCTTGGCTTGGAACAGCCACAAGCGGAACGAGGCGCATTGTTACAGAATTAGTCAATGAAGTTCGTTTCCTCGCAAAGGAGGCAGTTTTACCGCAAAGCGCAGAGGCTGCATACGAACTAGGAGTTAACTACTATTATGGGGACGACGTTCCGCAAGATTACGTGCAAGCAGCGAGGTGGTTTACAAAGGCGGCAAGACAAGGTCACCCTGAGGCACAACGCAATCTTGGTTGGCTCTATCGTGGTGGAGAAGGCGTGATACAGGACGACTCACTAGCTGTCGAATGGTTCAGACGTGCGGCAGAGCAAGGGCTACCCCAGGCACAGGCCAATCTAGGTGATTGCTATAGTAACGGATGGGGTGTGGCACAAGATTACATTGAAGCTGCGAAGTGGTATCTAATAGCAGCAAAGCAAGGCGATTCTAACGCTCAGAACAATCTTGGCATCTCCTATCGCTATGGGCGCGGCGTGCCGCAGAAAGATGCTGAAGCTTTGAAATGGATTAGAAAGTCTGCGAAAAAAGGAAACGCGGTTTCGCAAAATAATCTTGGCTGTTTTCACCGAGATGGACGGGGCCTCAAACAAGATTATATCAGGGCGGAAAAATGGTTTCGATTGGCAGCTGAACAAGGCGACCCTGAAGCACAGTGTCAACTTGGGGTTTGCTATCTAAATTCTTGGGGTGTTCCGCAGGATTTACGGATGGCTGTGGACTGGTATCGTAAGGCCGCCCTGCAAGAAAGCGGGTTAGGCCAATTATTGCTTGGCTTGGCCTACTCGAATGCCGAAGGAGTTCCTCAAGATCATGCGGAAGCAAACAAATGGTATCGAAAAGCCGCAGTAAACGGAAATACTACTGCTCACGTCGAGCTAGGCAATGCATACCTAAATGGCTGGGGTGTTTTGGAAGATCCTATCGAAGCTGCAGATTGTTATTGGCGTGCCGCAGTGAAAGGTAATGCTGCGGGCCAATGGAATTTAGGCGCGTGTTACCAACACGGCTCTGGTGTGAAAAGGGATTTGCTGCAGGCTTACAATTGGTTTCGGTTAGCTGCACAACAAGGCAACTTGGAAGCGGAAGTACGCGCTAAAAGTCTGATGACCCTAATGACTCGAGCAGAGCTTGAAGCCGTTTCCGCACTTTAGTGCGTGGTCAATAGAGTTTTCTAATAAATTTATGAAAAAAGCTGCAACCGTTGTTTATGAACATCCCGAGTCATTAAGGCTGCGCGTGCTAATAGATGGGGCGCGAACGCGACTCGCCGAGTTAGAGGTTATTTATACCTTGGAAAAAGCACAGGTGGATGCCATGCAGGCACAGCTTTTTCAAAGGTTGCGTCCGTATCATCTGGAGCGGGATCGGTTGCGAGTGGTGTTGAAATTTCGCAGGAGGTTTCTGGATACGTTGTTGCGCGAGGGCATGGAAGAAGCTGTCGAAGTCGATAAGGAACGGGCGCGAGCTGAGGCGCAGAATGAGGCCGACTACGAGGAAATAGCTCAGGCGATGGAGTCGAAAAAGACGCTTTCCTCCGACGATGAGGCCGAGTTGAAGAAGCTTTGGAAGAAATTGGTCAACCTGTTTCACCCCGACCGCTTTGCCAGTGAGCCAGACAAACAGGAGACCTACGGCAAATTAACGGCGGCGATCAACTGGGCGAAGGACAACGGCGATCTGGAGACATTGCGGCAGATTGCGGACAATCCGCATGGGTTCATCCTGCGTCAGGGTTGGACGAATCTGGATTTCGATGACTCATTGCAACTCGGTCAGCTACGGAAGCTGTGGGAGAGTCTGCAAGCGGAGATTTTGGCGGTGATCGAAGCGACGAATGCCCTGCGGGCGAGCGCGGAATATGAGTTGCACACGTTAGTGGCCGAGAAGCCGGAATTACTTGGGTCGGTGATTGCCAAGCAAATCACGCAAATCGAAGCAGAGATTGTCCGGATGAAAGACGAGGAGGCGAAGTTGGAGCGGGAGATTGCGGAGTTGCAGCAGATTTGAATTTCCGGGGATTGTTTCGCTATCGCATTGAAGATAAATGCGAGCTTTCTCGTGGTTCAGCAAAATAAATTATATCCTCAAGATATTAGCTTCCTCCTTCGAGGAGTGTGACATCCACTCGTCGCAATGTAGAGTTGCCACGAGATACACTTCGACTACTCTCTTCCTCCTATGGCTAAATCTAATTCATCTCATTCTTTTTGGGAATCCACCCGTATCGCACATCGAAGAGGCGCTCCACATCCTTCGGCAAATTGATTTCCTCAAGGAGAAGGTCAACGCCCTGTTAGGAGACAACACTGCATCCGCAAAGGGCGCACCCCGTAAAGGCAAGGGTAAAAAAGGCAAGATGTCTCCTGAAGCACGTGCGAAAATTGCAGCGGCTCAAAAAGCTAGATGGGCTGCTAAAAAGTCGCCTGTTGCAAAAGCGAAACCTGCAGCCGTGAAAGGTTCCAAGCGGAAAAATGGCATGACACCAGAGGCGAAAGCAAAAATTGCTGCTGCGATGAAGGCACGTTGGGCGGTAAAGAAAAAGACCTCATCCCCTCAGTCAAAACCAACACCCGCTCAATCTCCCAAGAAGAAGAGCGGATTGACATCCGAAGGCAGAGCCAAGCTCGCTGCGGCAATGAAAGCACGTTGGGCGGTTAAGAAAAAGGCTGGTGCGTAGGGCTACAGTTACAATCAAATTTTGAAGGCTTGGCAGCTAAAGAAAAGAGGAGCCGTAAACACGAAGTGTTAACGAATCCTCTTCCCTTTTAAGAAGGTAAAGCCAATCCCACGCTGACATCCAGTAGCCCATGGAGAGCTTCTGTGCGTTTCGGTAGTTCAGCCAAGTTGCCAGTTTTCAATGCCTCGGTGAAGGCGTTGAAGAGACTCCACACATCCCGAGGGTTGAATGCCTCGTGGCGTGGCTCACGCCACTCTTGGAGCACCTCCGGGATGAGTCGATTGGAGCATACTCCGGCATCACAGGCGCGGATGATCAGGTCATGGGCGTCGGCATCGTCGATGCCACTGTCCTTGTAAGCGGCAATCCGTTTGTCTTGGTCATGCCATTTGGCGAGGAGCAGCCCGATGCTGCGGCTGACCAACTGGGGTAGATCTCGCACGATGTATCGGGTGTGTTTCCGGGCGAATTTCACTTCTCCTGAAAAACTCAG
>JBBRPA010000066.1:0-14974 GCA_038228695.1 Chthoniobacterales bacterium | reverse complement strand
TCCCTGCACAGCCCGACAACCCCCTCTTCGGCACTACATGCCCGGTTTCACCATCCTTCCTTCGTAGCTCCCTCGACGCACTTACGGACTGCTATGGTAAACTATTTTTCGACGATGACCAAACTGCGGAACTTGGGTTAGTTTTCTGCCGCCGGACACAAACGCCCCAGCGCCTCGCAGAGCGCGTCAATCTGCTCCGCTGTGTGCCGCGCATTTACCGTGATCCGCAACCGTGCCGCGCCGCGCGCCACCGTCGGATACCGAATTGCCGGCACGTAAAATCCTTCCTCCGACAACGACCGCGCCAAGAGCAAAGTCTCCTCCTCGCCTCCCACGATCCACGGCAAAATCGCCGAGCCCGCCACTGGATAATCCGGATCGATTTTCCGCAATCTTTTCTCCAGATGCCGGATGTTAGACCAGAGGGCTTTTCGCCGTTCGTCCCCGTCCGGCGATGCGCAAAAATTTACCCCGGCCGTTGCCGCCGCTGCCATCATGGGCGGGACGGCTGTCGAAAAAATAAAGCTGCGCGCCCGATTGACTAATAATTCAATCATCACCCGGCTGCCGCAGATATACCCGCCGCCCACTCCTAGTGCTTTGCCCAGCGTGCCCATTTGCAAATCGATCTGATTCGCCACTCCGAGTTTATCCGCCAAGCCTCGCCCGTGTAGTCCTAGCACTCCGACCGCGTGCGCCTCATCAACGAGCAAAAACGCCTCGTATTTCGTCCTCAGCGCCACGATTTCCACCAGTGGCGCGTGATCCCCGTCCATGCTGAAGACCGATTCGGTAATGATCAAAACCCGGCTCTCCGGATGCTGCTCCCGCGCCCATTCCAAATGACTCTCCAATTTGCCCAAGTGATTATGTGGAAACACTCGCACCACGGCTTGACTGAGGCGCGCCGCGTCGATCAGGCAGGCGTGCGCCAGCTTGTCGATAATGATCACGTCATCCTTGCCCACGAGCGATTGCACCGCGCCGAGCGCCGCTGCGTGCCCGCTGGAAAATGTTAGTGCTGCCTCCGTCCGTTTGAAGGTCGCGAGTGCCTTCTCGAGTTGCACGTGCGGCGTGAGCGTTCCGCAGACTAGGCGCGACGCTCCTGCGCCGACTCCGTATTTCTCCAGCGCGTCTCGCGCCGCCTCTGCTAGGGCCGGCTCATTGGCCAGACCAAGATAATCGTTCGAGGAAAAATTCAGTAACCGTCGACCCACCAGTTCGATCTCATTGCCTTGAGGCGAACCGATCTCTCGCAGCGACCGGTGCAGCGATCGAGCGCGAATTCCGGCGAGTTGATCTGCGATAGTTAACATCGGGTTCTAACCTGCCAGCAGACGCCTCATCACCGGCACGATTTCTTCCAACTCCGTCACTTCGGTATAGAAATCTTTTCCGCCCGCTGCGTCTAGCAACGGGAAAAGCGGACCCCAAAAGCGTGTCCCATCTTCCATCAGCCGATTGAAAATCACCACCGGTTTCCCTTGCATCACCAGCGAACCTTGCTGGTGCAAAATGAGCAACGCGAGCAACTCCTGAAATGTCCCCGCGCCTCCGGGAAAAATCACAAACGCTTGCGACCGTTGAATCATTATCTCCATTCGCAGATAAATATCCGGGCGCGGCCAGAAACAACTAATTCCTTCCGGCAACCCTTCTAACTCAATGATGTGCGGCACATTCGAGCCGCCCGCCCAGCCGCCATTATCGAGCGCACCTCGCACTACCGAACCCATCACCCCGCTGTTGCCCGCTCCCGACACGCAGCCGAGTTGCGCCTCCGCCAGGGCCTTGCCGAGCAGCCAGCCATCGTGGATCACGGATTCCGTCTTAATGCTCGCGGAGCAGAACACGCACACATTTGTTTCCGGGATGCCCGTCACATCATCTTCGGCGGCATCCGACGGAGCGATCGCATCCGCTGGATCCGTCACTTGTCGGTGGGCCCCGATGTTAGGATCTGTTTCGAGATAACCGATCACTTCTTGAGCCGACTGCACCGGCACCAACAGCTCGCGATATTTCTGTTTGATCATCTTCGTCGTGTGGAGGTGATCCATCAACGCGTAATACGATTGCCAAGAGCCGTCCTCATCGAGTACTAGCGTCGGCTTGCCGTGCAAATGCGGATCGCAGGTCTGGTAACCGACGAGCACTGACGTCGCCTTAAACATATCCTCAAGCGACGCCCCCGGGGTGAAAACAAACGCATCCGACTCGATGATCTTGCGTTCGATATTACGCAGGGTGATGCGTTGATCGCCATTCGCATTGTAAATATCCCACCCGGCGCGGAAAAGGAGATAGAGTAATTTGGAACGGACCTCGCGCTGGGGATCGTCCTTCCCCTTTAAGCGACCGGAAAATCTGACAATAGGCATAGCCGTAAAGCAAACGGCAGATGCCCGGACGAATCAAGCGCGGGTTTTGGGTGCTCTGGCCGTTAAGAAAACAGTCGCGAAGCCAGACTCGCGGAAATAGCCCGTCGAAACTTGTGCAGGTATGGAGATCTTTGAGATTGCCGCATAGCCCGTTCCGGAAAAGAGCTAGCTATTTTCCAGTCATCATCTCGTCCAACAGCGGCTGCATCGCAGAGAACCAGATGTCGTAGCCTTTAGGACTTGGGTGCAACCCGTCAGGCATGACGTCGGGCGGAATCTCGCCTTGGGCATCGAGAAATTGAGCGCCGATATCGAGGAATCGTGTCTGTTTGGCATCGTCGAGCGCGGCGATGGATTGGTTGATCTTTGCCACGGCCTCGCGCGACGAACTGCCCTTCCCGTCGCGGGGGAAAACTCCGAGGAGCAGCACCTTCGTGGCGGGTAATTTTTCATGCACTGTTTCCACGATTTTTTTGACGCCGGCCGCTGTCCACTCGGGTTTTTCGTCACGAAAGTGGCCGATATTGTTAGTGCCGATCATGATGACGGTGACCTTTGGATGGATGCCGTCTAGTTCTCCGTTGGTGATACGCCAGAGAAGGTGCTCGGTTCTATCGCCGCTGACGCCGAAATTTGCGGGGTTCCAATGAGCTAACTTCAGCCAGCTCCATTCTCCGCGGTGCGGCCAGGCGTCGGTGATGGAATCGCCTAGCAAGAGCAGATCCGCCGGGCCTTGCGTAATGCGATAAAGAAATTCGGTGTGCCGGTTGGGGTCTTTGATCGCTGGTGTTAGGGCAGATTCGGGCGTCCGTGGAAATGGCGTTGGTTTTGGAGTGGCCGTCGCAACCGGCGTTGCTGCGGGCAGGGTGGTGTTTTGCGCTTCAAGAAACGGAGAGAGGCAAAAAAGGATTCCAAAAAGAAGGGTGGGGGATTTCATCGTGCTGTCAGGCATTAGTCTGGCGGAAGCGATTTATCAAGCGCGAAGCTCGCCGCGATCTCCCGAGCTGCGGCCACCGGATCGGCAGCTTGCAGAATCGGACGCCCAATGACCAGGTAATCGGCTCCTGCGGTGATCGCTTCGAGCGGAGTCATCACGCGTTTTTGGTCTTGAGTCTCGGCCCCGACGGGACGGATACCGGGAATGACGAGTTTGATGGACCGGGGAAGATAGCGGCGCAGCAACCCGATTTCGTGCGCGCTGGCGACAAGGCCGCCGAGTCCTGCTTCGGCGACGATTTTTCCGAGGGCTTCGACTTGATCGGAAACTTCGCGGTTCACTCCCATTTCCGCCAAGGTTTGCGCGTTCGAACTAGTGAGGACGGTGACGCCGAGCACGGTGGTCGCCGAACCAGCCGCGCCAGTTGCGGCGGCGACGAGCATTTCTCTTCCGCCGCCTGCGTGAACGGTGAGCATTTGCACATCCAGTGCGACGGCCGATTCGACGGCGTGACGGACGGTGTTCGGGATGTCGTGAAATTTTAAATCGAGAAAAACGTTTCCGCCCAAAGCGCGGATTTGGCGCACGATGTTAGGACCACACGCGGTGAAAAGTTGCAGGCCGATTTTGAAAAGACCCACCTCTCCGGTGAGTTTCTCGACGGCGGCGAGCGCCGATGTTTCGTCGGGCAGATCGAGGGCGACGATGATTTTATCTTTTGCCGGATCGGAGTTTGCGGAAGAGTGCATGCGGCCATGAAGCGATTTGCACCGGCGAAAATCAATCTCTCTCTGGAAATTCTTGGGAAACGTCCCGATGGATTTCACGATTTGCGGAGTCTTTTTCTGCCGATCTCGCTGACTGATGAACTCACTTTCGAGACGGCGGACGCTTTCGCGTTGACCTGCTCCGACCCGACCGTGCCCGTCGATGAAGGCAATCTCGTCGTCCGCGCGGCGAAACTTTTCGGCGACGGCACCCTTCCTCAGCTCGCAATTCATCTCGAGAAAAACATTCCGCACAGCGCAGGGCTCGGCGGCGGGAGCAGCGACGCGGCCACCACGCTGCTCGCGCTGAACGAACTCGCGCCAACCCCGCGCCCGTTTGCTGAGTTAGAAAGCCTCGCTGCCACGCTTGGCTCGGATGTGCCGTTCTTTCTCCATCGCTCCGCCGCGTGGTGCGAAGGACGCGGAGAGATCGTCCGCCCCATTCCCGCGCCCGCTGGTTTCCACATTCTCCTTTTCAAACCTCCGTTCGGCGTGCCGACGCCGTGGGCCTACCAGCAACTAGCTGGGAGTCGGGCGCTTCCCGGAATCCCGATTGAAAAACAGGCGACCATCGCCGGGACGCTTTGCAACGATCTGGAGCGTCCCGCGTTCGAAAAATACCTGCTCCTCGCTCTCGTCAAGCAGACGCTCCTTGCGCAATCGGAAACGCTCGGTGCGCTCATGTCGGGCTCGGGCTCGACCGTCTTTGCTCTCACTCGCGACCGGGCAAATGCCGAGTCGCTCCAGGGAAAAATCCTCGCTGAATTTGGCTCGCAGAACTGGACGGTTATCGTCACCCCTTTCCGGCCGTGAACTTTAATCCCACCAACTGGTTTGCGGCCCTACTCGTCGGACTTTCACCGGCTCCGCCTGCGCCGGATCTAACCAAACCGGCGGTCGTTCTCGTCCACGGCATCTACGACAGCGGCGACAAAATGAAATGGCTCGCACACCGTTTCGAGTGTGCGGGTTACGAGACGTTTTCGCCCTCGATCCGTCCCTCCAATGGTAACCGCTCCCTGGCGGACGCTGCCGCAACATTGGATCGAGCGGTCTGCGATCACTTCGGCGAAAACCGCCCGCTGCACATCGTCGGATTCAGCATGGGCGGGCTCATCACGCGACAATGGCTGGCCCATTTTCCGGTGAGAAAGCGCGTGGTTAGCTTTGCCACTTTAAGCGCCCCACACAACGGCACTCTCTTCGCCTTCATTAACCGCAAACCCGGCGTTGCCGATATGCGCCCGGGCAGCCTTTTTCTGCAACAACTCGCTGCCCACGACGTCGATTTCGTTCCCTTGCGCCCGCTCTCGATTTACACGCCGCTCGACCTCATCATCCTCCCGGCCAGCAGTTCGCGTTGGGCGATTGCGACAAACGAAACCCACTGGGCACTCTTCCATCCCCTGATGGTTTTCAGCCCCACCGTCGCCCGTCGTTTATTGGAATACACGCAGACCGCTGAGGCGAAGAACCCTTTGTCTAAGCTGCGGAAGTGAAGCTAGCGGACGGCTTTCTTCCCTTTCGGGCTTTCGGAAAAGCCGGCGCTGGCGGCGGCAGAAGAAATTTCCGCCAATCAAGCAAACGTTCGTTGCCAAAAGGGGGATGTGGTTCGTTATTCGTCGAAATAAGAAAACCCGCTGCGGCCCGGAAGACTCCGGCAGGCGTTTACTGAATATGCCGGACTCGTCGTTAAAACCAAAAGCCGTTCTCTCCGAGAAAATGTTGCTAGTGTTGTTGGCTGCGGTGCAGTTCACGCACATCATGGATTTCATGCTAATGATGCCGCTCGGGCCGCAACTGATGCGACAGTTGGCGATGTCGGCGACGCAGTTTAGCGGGCTGATTTCTGCTTACTCTCTCACGGCGGGTGTTGTCGGATTGCTGGCGGCGCCTTTCATGGATCGCTTCGATCGACGCCGGGTGCTGGTAACATGCTACGTGGGGTTCATCGTGGGGACGTATGCGTGTGCGACGGCTCACTCGGCGCAGGCGTTGCTCGTGGCGCGCGCGGTCTGCGGGGCCTTTGGCGGAGTATCGAATGCGACGATCATGGCGATCGTGGGAGACATCGTGCCGCCCAATCGGCGCGGGGCGGCGATGGGTATCATCATGACCGCGTTTTCGGCGGCGGCGGCGCTGGGAGTGCCGTTTGGCCTATATCTCGCGCAACATTTCCGCTGGGAGACGCCGTTTATGTTACTGGTGGGCATCTCGACGGCGGTGGAAATTTTGCTCCTGCTCTGTCTGCCGAGTGTGCGCGGACATTTGACGGATGGCGTGCCGGATTCGCTGCGGAATTTCGTGGCGCTGCTGAAAAATCCGAACGCGGGACGCGGGTTGCTTTTCATGGCGACGGTGATTTTTGGGCATTTCACAATCATTCCCTTTTTATCGCCGCATCTCGTGCTGAATGTGGGCCTGCCGGAAAAATACCTAGCCTTTGTCTATCTGGTCGGCGGGTTGCTAACGATCGTGACGTCGCCGATCATTGGGAAGATGACGGATCGGCACGGGTCGAGTCGGGTTTTCACGGTGCTCATTCTCGCGGCCTGCCTAGTAATTTTCGCGATTGCGAACACGCATCACCAATCTGTTGCGGTGGTGCTGATGTTAGCGGGGTTGTTTTTCATTTTTGCGGGCGGGCGTTTCGTTCCGGCGCAGGCGACCATGACGCTCGCGGTCACAGCGAAACAGCGGGGAGCGTTTATGAGTCTCTCGTCGTGCACACGCGATTTGTGCGCCGGACTCGCGGCGATGCTAGGCGGCGCGGTGGTCACAACAACAGGCGGCGGCTTGCAACATTTTAACTGGCTGGGCTGGCTAGCGATCGGAGCCAGTCTGGTGAGCATCGTGCTCATTCGCTGGGTTGCGGTGGCAGATCACAAACATCCGCCGACTGATTCGGCAGAGAAATTGGAAGTCACGGCAGCGGGTTGATCGCCTTTTTTTGGCTTCGCCGGGCGCGTGACTGCTCAGGCTTTGCTCTTTGCCTTGGGGTTCTTCAGGACCGTTTTTTTCGCGGGAATCTTGGCGGTAATTTTCTTGGTGGGCCTTTTGGCCGGAATGGACTTGATCAGCGGAGTGACCTTGGAAAGCGGGCGGGATTGGCCGTTTTTATGGGTCGGGTGCGGAACAACCGCGTCGAGACAGGAGCGAACGGCGCTCGCGAGTTTGGCGGGTGGATAAGGCTTGGGTAGAAAATTTTGTCCGTCGCGCAGGGCATAACCCTTGGCGATCAGGTCGATGCTATATCCGCTCGTGTAGATGACTTTGAGGTCGGGCCGGGTCTTCAACATGCGCTCGGCGAGTTGCAGTCCGGTGATGGCCTCGGGCATAACGATGTCGGTGAGCAGGAGGTCAATTTCTTTTTGTTTTTGCGCCCAGATTTTCAGCGCCTCGACGCCATTCTCGGCACAAAGGGTTGTGTAACCTTGCTCGGTCAGAATCGTATCGACTAACAGGCGGAGATTTTCCTCGTCCTCGACAATCAGAACGGTTTCGCGACCGCGCGGCAAACTGGTGGCAGCGGCGGGGGCGATGGCTTCGGGCGGTTTCACATCGTCGCTGCATGGGAGATAAACTTGGAAGGTAGATCCGAGCCCGGGTTCGCTGACGACATCGATCCAGCCATTGTGCTGCTGAATGATGCCGTAAACCGTGGCGAGGCCCATGCCGGTGCCTTTGCCGACTTCTTTGGTGGTGAAGAATGGCTCAAAGATCCGGCTTCGGGTGGCTTCGTCCATGCCGCAGCCGGTGTCGCTAACGGAGAGGCAGATGAATTTTCCGACCACTGCTTCGCGATTGGCCCGGCAGTCGCTGGGGGTGATCTCGCAGTGGGCCGTGCGGATCAACAACCGGCCACCGTCGGGCATGGCGTCGCGGGCGTTGACGACGAGGTTCATAATGACCTGTTCGATGCTTCCTTGGTCGGCGTGGATCGCGGGGAGTTCCTTCGAGAAATCGGTTTTGAGCTGGATGTTTTCGCCAATCAACCGGTTGAGCATGGAGAGGAGGCCGTTGACTGCCGTGTTCAAGTTGATACCGCGGAGCTGCATGATTTGTTTGCGGCTGAAGGCAAGTAACTGGCGGGTGAGGGCGGCAGCGCGTTCGGAAGCGACGGAAATTTGCTCCAGCGAATCGTGGATGCGTTTGTCGAGATGCGGCGCCATCATGCTGAGGCTGGCGTGGCCTTGGATGACCGTCAGGATGTTGTTGAAATCGTGGGCGACTCCGGCGGCAAGTTGTCCAACGGCTTCCATTTTTTGCGACTGGCGGAGTTGTGCCTCGAGGTGGAGGCGTTCGGACAGATCCTGCCAAATCAGGATGGCGTAGGTTTCTTCGCCGAGGGCAAAAGTCTCGCCAGAGAGCAGGGTGGTGCGGGTCTTTCCGCTCTTGTCGAGAACGACGAGTTCGACGTTGGTGATGGAGCGTTCGGTTTTGAGCCGCTGGCTGAGATGCTGGGGGGTGGTTTCCTCGGCCCAAAGATGAAATTCGGCCGAGGTATGATCGAGTACGGTATCACGTTGCTGTCCGGACATTTTAAGAAACGCGTCGTTGCAATCTTCAAACTTATCGCCGCCGAGAGCGACAATGGCCATGGGGAATGGGCTGGCGCGGAAAGCCTTGGAGAAACGCTCTTCGGAGACGCGGAGCGAGGTCTCGGCGAGGGTGCGTTGGCCAACCTCTTGCTGGAGTTGGGTGAGGGTGCGGTTTAAATCTGCGGTGCGTTGGGCGACGAGTTGGTCGAGATTTTCCAGCGAGGCGCGGGCCTGCCGAGCGAGGGTCCATTTTTTGGTCAGCGCGTGCGCTAGTTGCACGACTTCGATGTTATCAAAAGGTTTTTTGAGAATGAGCAGACTGTCGGCCCGTTGGGGGTCACCGGTCATTTCTTCCCAGGAATAATCGGAGTAGGCCGTGCAGATGACGATCTGGATGTCTTTATCGATCTGCCAGATGCGATGAATTGTCTCGATACCGTCCCAGCCCGGGGGCATGCGAACATCGACGAAAGCCATCGCGTAGGGACGGCCCTCGGCAAGAGCTTTTTCCACCAGCGCAAGACCTTCCTTGCCCTGATGCGCCGAATCCATTTCGAAGACCAAGCCAGGAACATCTACCGCCGCAGGAGCGGCTGGATCGCCGAAAAGAGACGCTTCGGCGTCGTCTAATGCCGAGACATTTTTGCTGTTGCGCCCGAGGATTTTATTAAAGTCCCCGTGAATGGCAGGATTGTCGTCAATGATGAGAATTCGGCGATTCTCGTCCGGGAGGTTGGATTTCATGAGAGGGATTTCGTTGGAGCGGCAGGAAGTTCTAGGACGAAGGCGGCACCTTTGCCAGGTCCGTCGCTCTCCGCCATGAGTGATCCGCCCATCTCTTGGGCAGCGAGAGCGCCGATGTGCAGGCCGAATCCGTGTCCGTCGGTCTTCGTGGTAAAGCCATGAGAGAAGATACGCGTCAAGTTGTCGGGTTCAATCCCGCAACCTTGGTCCCGGACGGTGATCTTGACCTTATTGTCCCCATTGACCGAAATTCCGACGGTGATTTTACGATCCTTGCGCGGCACTTCTTCCATCGCGTTCTTCGAGTTGCGCAGGAGGTTGACGAGGATTTGCAGCACCTTGTGCTTCTCAACAGAAACATTCGGGAGATCGGAGTCCTCGGTGCGGACGATTTTGATGCCGTTGCGGGAGAACGACGGTGCATTGATCTGGAGCGCGTCCTCGACGAGATCCTTTGGCGAGACCGACTCCACCATGCCCGATACCTTGGCGTAGCTCTGTTGCATCGAGACGATGTGTTTGATGTGCTCAACGTTTTTAATGAGGATCACCAGTTCGTTGACCATGTCCACATGCTCTTCGCTGAGGTGCTCGGTGAGGCTGACGAGATAGGTGGGGAGCTGTTTGCCTTTTGGATCGGTCGAGATGTATTTGCCGAGATCTTGAGTGTGCTCGCGAAGCAAGCCGGTGACTTTGGAAAGGCTGGCCAGCTTGGAGTTTTTAATCAGGTCACTCAGAATGGTGGAGGAAACGTTCACGCTGTTGAGAACATTGCCGACGTTGTGTAAAACACCCGTAGCGACCTCTGCCATACCCGCTTGGCGTGAGATGTCGAGGAGCTGCAATTGAAGGGTGTCGAGTTCCATCTCGGCCTGTTTTTGCTCGGTTACGTCGAGGAGAAAACCGTGGGTGTAGCTTTGGTTTTTTACCGGGTCACGAACGATCGCCGACTGGTCCCGGAACCAGTGGAGGCGTCCGTAGCGGTCGTAGATGCGGTATTCGCAAATAAATTGGTCGCCATTCCGGTCCATCAGCGTGGCCTTGGCATTGAACGTCTCCATGTCGTCGGCGTGGAGGCGTTCTTCCCAAATTTTTGGGTTGCCGACCCATTCTTCTTGGGTGAAGCCGAGAATACCCTCGATCTGAGGGCTCACATAAAACCACGCGCCGGATTGGTTGCAGTCGGCGTTGTAGGTGATAACAGGGAGTTGTTCGACCAGCGTTCGGTATTTGATCTCCGCTGCGCGCAAATCCTCCTCGACACGTTTCCGCTCGGAGATTTCGTGCTCCATGTCGCGCACTTTTTTTTCCAGATCCTGGGGACCTTTTTGCAGTTCGGCATCCCGCTCCTGGAGACTGTCTAGCATCCGATTGAACGCTCCCGTCACCGCCCCCATTTCGCTGTCACCAGACTCCGCAACCCTTAGGGTGAGATCCTGACTCTCGGTTACATCTTCGGCCGTCTTGCGGAGCTCGCCTAACGGCGCGGTCGCGAACCGGTCGAGGCGCCCTGAGAGAAAGTGGGCAAGAAAAGCAACCAACGTCAAAATCATCCCGGCGGCGATGGCTTGAAAGAGAAACAACTGCTGTTCGGGTTCGCTGGCATCATAGACCATGAAGAACGTGCCCAGTCGCGTGCTTCCTTGGGAAATGGGGGCGCGCAGAACAAAATGAGATTCGTTGACCGAGAGCCCTTCGACGGTGCTGTTGATCACGGATTTACCTAGCGACCGCTCTCCCGATTCGGCGAAAACCGTCCGGTCAGGCATTTCTATCCGGGTAAAAACGACCCCAGATTTGGTCGCGAGCGATTCGAGGAGCAACTTCGTCGCAGGCAAGTTTTTTTCAGCGACCAAGCGGGACGCATGAACCAAGGCGATTTTTCCAAGAACAGAAACGTCCTGTTTGGCGCTTTTACGAATCTGGGCCTGTTGGTAGAAATGAAAACTAGCCGAGGCGAGGACCACGGCGACCGCTCCGGCAACGATCAACATCAACATCAACTTTTTGACGAAGGGAATTTGACGAAAAATCTGCATGCCGAATGTGAATGAGCAGATTTGGAGCCAGATTCGAATGTTTCGAGGATTTTCCGCCTTATGCGGCTGGGAACCGCGATTTCCCGAATTTAAACTGTGTAGTTCTTACAAAATTGAGAGTCCGGCACCCTCAATCGTTGCGCCCATTGCGCCGCCGATCGAAAACAATCTTCAATCCGATCACCCCAGCGAGGCCCAGCGCGACGAGTAAATAAGCGAGGGGATGCGTTTGCAGATCGGAAGCGATTCGCCTCTCGATCTCCACCGCGCGGGACGCTCCGTTGCGCAATCGGTAACGCGCTCGTTTCGTCACCTTACGCGAGTCTTTCACCAACTGATCGGCTGCTTTCGAGCCCAATTCTTGGAGGTGCACCAGTTCATCGCCGAGGGTTTCGGCTGCCCGTTCGATCATCCGCGAAGGTGGAAGTTTCATAGAATCAATCTATCGCGATGGAACTCTCCGTGCGCAAACAGATTTCCGATTACCCGAGGGGAGGCGGCGGAGGTTCGAGCAGAGCACGAGGGGTATTTCTCCAGTAAAAAGAGGCCATTCCCCCTTGGTAGAGGAGAGAAACGGCCAAAAAAACCGCGTAAACCAGTTTTGATAATCGCGGCAAGACCAGTTCCCAATCCATTCCCAAATCATTAATCCCGGGGAAGTTCCGCAGCTTCTCAAGGACGGGTTCAGGGAGAGCCGAGGGATGGAGAAGATTCCACCCACAATAGGAAATAATGATTACAAGGAGTCCTCCCTGCGAGCCCATCAGCCAGAGCGTTGCCCGTTTGTTGGAAGACAGCAGGAGTCGGCGTCCGTGCAATTCCGCACCAGCGACGATGGTCAAACTCACCCCGACAAGAAAACCTGTCCAATCCCGCCAAAGAATCCCAACGGAGACGCTTAGGACGCCCATCAGCACCAACCCAACGCCATCGAAGAATGCTAATCGAGTAATCTTAGAACGCAGGGACGGCATGGCGGAGAGCGTATGCGAAAAACCCCGAGGGGCGACAAACAATCGGGGCGAGAGGATTTGAACCTCCGACCTCCTGGTCCCAAACCAGGCGCTCTACCAAGCTAAGCTACGCCCCGAACTATTTGATTTTCAGCTACTTACATCAATTTCTGAGAAGGTGGGATTTTCTGTTGTAACCCAATTTAGTAACCTGATAGGTTGTTATTGTGAGAAAAACAACCGCATCTAATGTTACTGAATCGGACTGGACGAAAATTGGTCCCTGTCTTTATCGGTATAAGAACGGCCGGTACTATGCACTGGTTAAACAGCATGGCAAACAGATTCGCAGGGTTTTGGAAGCGCGCGACATTCCGCAAGCGCGTCGGGAATTAAATGATCTGAGGAGGGACCTTGAGCTTACCGATCCGAAGGTGGTCAGCCGCACGTTGCAGAATCATGCCGGCAGTTTCCTGCAAACCCTGAGTGGCGCGGCGAGCACTCTGGAAAGTATCCGCCATAGCATTGACCTGCTGATTAAAGACTGGCCCAAAGATTCTCCCACCCAACTTTCAAAAATTCGCAAGGCAGACTGCGAAAAATGGCTCGTCAGATATGCCAATCGCTCTTCAAGCACGATCAATAGTCACATTTCCTACGCAACCCGATTTTTTGAAATGGCCGTCAACGATGGCGTGATTCCCAGAAATCCAATGCTGGATATACGTTATCGTCGCCGGTCGAACCCAATTCGCTTAACGCCTACCAAACATCAGTTTGAGAGGATCGTGCAGGATCTACGCTCCCAAACAGCCAATGGACATGGTGCAGATGAGTCCGCCGATTTCGTGGCTCTGTCTGGTCTCTTGGGGTTGGGCCAGGCTGAGTTATCGGCCATCGAGCGGAAGCATGTTGATCTGGATGTTGGCACTATTTTAATATTTCGCCGCAAGACGAAGCAGAGTTTTACGATTCCCATTTATCCTTTGGCGCGACCGCTTATTGAGAGTCGGCTGGCCAATCTTTCTCCGGACCCGTCGACCAGACTGCTTTCCATTAATGATTGCAAAAAAGGACTTGCCGCTGCCTGTAAAAGGTTAGGATTCCCCAATTTTGAGCCGCGATCCCTGCGCAGATACTTTATCACAAAAGCCCTGCGTGCTGGAGTGGATGTGGCGACGGTGGCGAGTTGGCAAGGCCATCGTGATGGCGGGGCGTTGCTTTTGAAAACGTACGGAGACGCCGTGAGGTTGGAGCACAGCCTAAAAATGGCGACATCGTTGAAATGATAAGCAAAAGGACTTCGTCGTCGTGGTCCCATTTTGTTGAGAGAGAAAGCTAACAAATTAGGGGAAATGGTGCATTGCAAAAAATCTGTTGACGACATACGAAGGCTGTATTTAGTTGCGAGTGCTTTCTCCGGCATAGCTTGAGAATTTTTGAATTGAATATTACGTGCGAAGAGAATCTCCGGCATTAGCTTGAGAATCTCTGATATGAGTGAATGTGTGATGGGGACCTCCTGCGTAGTGGGAGAGCCTTTGAATTGAATGAATATGTTGGCGCGCTTTCCAGTGCGTCATCGGTTTTGCTGTCGGACGGAGGGCAGCAAAATAATTAAGGCATAATCTCCAGCAAATCCTCGGTGCCCTACGGATTTGCGCTTTAGAATTGGCGGCGAAAGAAATTGTACTTGGATCCACAAGGCATCCTCGTGCCCATCCCCATATCACACATGAAATTACACACCGAAAATAGACCTGAAAGAATTACCTACAAAATTAAAGAAGCCGCACAAAAGTGTGGCGTTTCCGAGATTACGATCAGACGAGCGATTAAAAAAAGAGAGATTAGATCCTCTCGAAAACTGAGACACCATCTCATCCCTGTTGATGAGTTAATGAAATGGATAGGATGTAACAGCCAAGATACTCGTCCTTAATCAATATAGGATAAATAAGAAAGCAACATGTAATTCAACGTTAGAAACTCATGTACAACAAAACATTCAAACAGGGAGTAGTCCTTGAGCAAACTATCCTCAATGTCATTAGAGAATATGGAGAAGATAATATTCGAGTGGCTACTGTAACTCTAAGAGGACAGCATAGGATTACCTATGTTGGTAAGAAGCTGAAAATATTACTGGGACAGCTAAAGAACCACTTTAGAGGTATAATCACAGTCACTGCATTAAAGGAACAATCGACACATGTACATTTGCTCCTAGTGCTTAAAGCTCAGAGTCCGTCTGACAATGAGCTGAAACGCATTTTTAAGGCAGCAAAATCAAAAGCAAAGTTTGCTTTCGTCCACGACTTCAACCCAATTAGACAAACACCAGAGGCGGTGGCCTGTTACTTCAAAAACAACTACTATGAAGTAATGGATTACAGGCAGTATAGCAGGAACAATCTAAAAGGCAGGGTAACTAGGACGGTAAGAGTTCCAATGTATCTCAAGCTGCGCCCGGAGGGTTAAGCAACTTATTTTCTGTAAAAGTGATTTGGCTATAAACTGAAGGATGGTTGGTTAGGGTTTGTGGTGGGGGAGGTAGGCTTTGCCGGTTTCCCATTCGTCGGAGATTTCGGAGAGGATGGCGGTTACTAGCC
>JBBRPA010000065.1:0-15370 GCA_038228695.1 Chthoniobacterales bacterium | reverse complement strand
TGCGAGGAGGCTTACCAAAAAGAAGGGGGCCGAAGGCGGTGAAAAAAGGCGTTCGAAAATGCATAAAGCATTTTATCAGAAAAACGTATATATCAACCACAATCTATCCTAAATCACCCTTAAGTCAGTGCCATTCGGGTCTGATCCGGCTCGGTTTTCAGTTGGAAATGCACCATGAGCGAGTCTTTGCGTTGAAGGTCCGCTATGCGAATGTTTCCCTCGTTCCCAAGTTGCACTTGGGAATGCCTTGTTTGGGCAGTTGGACTGCCTAGATGCGTGGCTGAAGACAGTCGAGAGTTTTTCCCCTGTCGAGTGCCGAACGTAGCTCAGCTACGAAGACAAGTGCGTTCCCCAAGTGCAACTTGGGAACGAGATGGTGAGCATCTCGTCTAACTCGGTTGTGCGAATTCTTTGTCCCCTCGTTCCCAAACTGAAGTTTGGGAACGGGCTGGCCTCTGCAACTGTGTTGCCTCTCACTCGGGATGCGGGCAGGCGGGCCTATCTTGGCAAAAAGGACGTGACGGCTCCGGTAGTGTGAGGGTAGGAACCTATGGTTAGTAACACGATGATTGACGCCGCAAGGGCAACACAGTTGCCGGGACAAGTGCGTTCCCAAACTTCAGTTTAGGAACGAGGGGCATGACGAAGCTAGGAAGCTGGAAACGGCTCACGCGGAGGTTCGCGTTCCCTTATTCACTTTTGCTGAGGCGCTGGACTTCTTCGCCTAACAGGATGTCGTTGGCTTCTGTGAGAATCTTTGGGATGCGATCGGCGAAGGCGGATCCGGCTAATACAGGAGCTAGCGCGTGGGCGTCGAAGGCTTTGGCGTTTTGGCCAGGGAACCAGTGGTCGGCGTTACCTAACAAGTTGTAGCGCATTTTACCGAAGCTGACCAAATCGAGCGATTTGGCGAGCGACCAGAGCCGGAGAATTTCGAGGATGTTAACCTGACCGGGCACTTCGTGATACTCGGGGATGTTTTTCCACCAGTTGGCGGTCCAGTCGGATCCTAACGCGCGATCCATTTCGGCGCGGAGGTTAGTCTCAATGTGAGCAATCGTGTTAGGAATGTTATCGTAATGTTTGAGGGCTTTGATGTGGGCGTCGAAGTCGGAAGGTTTGCTAGCGCCGAGGCTGAGAGTGTGGACTTGCGGACGGGCGAGGCAGTAGAGGTCGTTGAAGGCCATCGGGGTGAGGGGCGCGCAGAGGCGGACGAGTTTTTCGGGTGGTTCGTAGAGTTTGCCGCCTTTGTCGTTAGGACTAATGATAAAGACGCCGATGTCGCGCTTTTCTGCTTCGAGAACGGCGGCCCAGTTGAGGTCGTTGACGAAATACCAGTGGAGATTGACGTAGCTGAAGGCGTCGGTTTTAAGGGTTTCGATGATTTCGCCGCAGGTGCCGTGAGTAGAAAAGCCGATGTGGCGGACGCGGCCTTCGCGCTGGAGTTGCTGGGCGCATTCGAGGGCACCGCCGGGGGCGAGGGTCTGGGCGAGAAGTTCGGCGTTGTTGATGCCGTGGATGGAGAAAAAATCGACGTAATCGAGCTGCAGGTTGCGCATGGAAAGCTCGAAGGTTTCCATGAATTTTTCGCGGGTGTCCTGAGGAGAGATCTTGGTCTGGATGAGGAGTTTTTCGCGGTCGAGTTGCGGGAGGAGGAATCCGAGTTGCATTTCGCTCGATCCGTAGCCACGGGCGGTCTCGATGTGGTTGATGCCGAGTTCGAGGGAACGGTGGATGGTGGCTTCGAGGTTAGCTTGGTTGGCGGTAGGGATGTCCTCGGGTTTGAGGTCGTTCCAGCTTTCTTGGTAACGCATTCCGCCACAGGAGAGGACGGGGATCTGAATGTTAGTCCGGCCAAAGCGTCGGTAATACATAATTGATG
This sequence comes from Chthoniobacterales bacterium, assembly GCA_038228695.1. Lineage (GTDB taxonomy): Bacteria > Verrucomicrobiota > Verrucomicrobiia > Chthoniobacterales > DASVRZ01 > DASVRZ01. Next base: position 13,488 of record JBBRPA010000065.1, on the reverse strand, counting down.
AATTAGGGTTTGAGGGTGAGGATCGCGAGGGCTTCGATCTCGGCGGTTTGCGGGAACATGTCGAAGGGGAGGACGCGGTCAATGGTGTAGGCGGATGCTAGTTTTCCCAGATCGCGGGCGAGGGTGGACGGATTGCAACTGACGTAGAGGATGGTCGCGGGCGGATGGGAGGCGATGGCACGAACGACTTGCGGAGCGAGTCCCTCGGCGGGCGGGTCGAGCAAAAGCGTCGTGCCGGGAGGGGCCCAAGTAAGGGTGTCGTCAAGGAGGAGGCCGACGTCGCCGAGTTGATAGGTCTCGTGCGGAGCGGTGGATTTCTGCGCAGCGGCAACGGCGTAAGGGCTCCACTCAAGACCGATCGCTTGGTCGAAACGGTCGGCGAATCGTTTCAGAAAGAAACCCGAGCCGCAGTAGGCGTCGATCAGGAGAGGGCCGTGAACGGGCAGGTGATCGCCGACGGCGCGGGCAAGGAGTTCGGCGACGGAATCGTTGGTCTGGCGAAAAGTGCGTTCCCCGGCAGTCTCACGCAGGGTGTAATGACCGTCGCGCGGCCGCTTTTTCCGCAGGTCGGAGAGCTGCTGGTTGACCGCTTCGCTGGCGAGGAGGCAGTGCTCGATGGGGACGACCCGGTGCGCATCGGACGCAAAAAAGCCCGTGTCGCCTTCCTGCACGTGGACGGTGATGCGGTTGCGATAGCCGAGCGGGGTAGGGGATGGTGTGGTCTCGGCGACTTCGACATCGACTTTGCCGATGCGACGTAGGGTATCGCGGACCTGCTGGCGTTTGATCTCGAGTTGATGCGGATAGGTGGCGTGCTGATACGAGCAACCGCCGCACTTTTGGAAATAAGGACAGGGAGGTTCGACCCGGTGCGGCGACGGTTGGAGGACGCGGACTAAGGCTGCTTCGGTAAAGCTTTTGTGTTCGCGAGTTGTTTTGGCGAGGACGACTTCGCCTCCGAGAACAAAAGGAACAAAAACAACTTTCCCCTCGTGTCGGGCGACGCCCTTGCCGCCAAATCCCACATCGCCAATGGTGAGAACCGCGGGACTAGTTTGCGAAGGCGGACGTGGCAAAGCAGGTTAGGGGAAAAAGCAAAAAGACTTCCCCGGTGTCGGGAAAGTCTTTTGCAAAGTTTGGTTCGAAAACAAGGTTAGTTGCGGCTATACCGGAGGCTGGAATCGAAGCCGAGTTCCGGCGGAAATTCCGTAAACGTCCCGTGGTTACCGCGCGTTGGGCTCTTGAAATACGGTTTGTAAGTGCCGCGATTGATCGCGAACGGGCAGGTGACCACTTCGAAGATACCGACGCCAAGACGCTCCAATGTGCGGCGGGTGCCCGAGAAGACACCGAGGCTGAATGCGGCAGAATTTCCCTCGCTATCGTTCGTCTTAACCATTGAGTCGGGTATCTCCACGCTACCATAGGCAATATTAGCGATTCCTCGGGAAAATTTCCGGTGGTCGTTGTATTTTTTTGCAGGAGGATCCTGAATGTCGGCCAAGGCAATGCTGCAGCCAGCAATCAGCAAGAGGGAACTGATGATTAATCTCATGTCGCACTTATATCCGCACGGCCCGGCGTCACGCAACCTTTGATTTGCAAAAAAGCCTCAAAAAAGCGCGTTCCAGAGCCATTGAACCGCATTCTTCCCCAAAACCACCGCGAAACTGATGTAAACGGTCGCGAGAATCGTGAACAACGAGCCGACCAAAACAAAGAGCCCGTCTTTCTCGATCAAACCCGCTGAAAAGAAAATAATCGAAAGCGCGGGCAAGGAATTAGTCCCTGGAATTGGGAGCGGCAGGCAAAGCATGAGGCCGCCATAGGCGATGCCACAAGCGACTAGTTTGAGCACCAACCGGTTCGTCATGAAATCCATCCGCGGCCGGGTGAATTTCTCCAGAAAGACCATTACCCGAATGATCCCGTGGAGGATTTTTTCGAGGGTGGAGAATTTGATCGGTTGCTGACGCACAAACCGGGGCAGCCAAGGTTCGCGATCCCAGGCTAGGCTGAGACTAATCAAGACGATGGCCAAGCCAAACGGGGTTGAGACCGGGAGCGGGATCGGCAGGGTGAAAGGTAACCCGAGCAAAAGCAGAAAAACGGCAAAGCCCTCAGCCTGCAAGAATTTCTCCAAGTCGTAAATCGACAGGTCGCGACCGGCGGCGTGTTCGAGCAAGAGCCGGAATTTCTGGGAAACGCGCACCCTGGTGATCTGCGGCAGGGACTCGTTCGACATCGGGCGCCAATAGAAGCCAGATTTCCAAGGCTGCAATCTGCAATATCCGAAATCCTGAAATCGAGGCTTGTTTCCAATCAGGGGGCTAGGGTTATTCTTCGCTCTCATTCCGACGATTTTGGAAGCAATTAATCCCATCATTTCCACTGACGAGCGTCACCGCATCCGGAGGACGGTGCAGGAGGATGGGTTGGGAGCAATCTACGAGGCGGACGATTTGTCCGATGAAAGCCGGGTTTACCTTCGGAAAATACGCCTTGGAGTGGCTAGCGATTCTGCTGCGGCGCGTGTCGCGATCAGCCAATTGCAGACCCTTACCGCGCTTCGTCTTCCCGGGGTTATGCCGGTTCTTCATGCTGGGTTCTGTGATGGAGAGTTGGTTTATTCAATGCCCGCGACATTGGGCGCGACTCTGGCCAAGAATCGGCGTTCCGTTGGCAAGGTTTACAAACGGACCGCTTCCATCGTCGCCGAGATTGCTCAAGCCCTGCACGCGGCTCACCAGCACGGAATTCTGCATGGCGGCCTGACCCCCGGTAGCGTTTTTATCACCGACAAACAAAAGCCGCTAGTGATGGACTTCGGTCTCTCGCGACTGGCGGATCGGGAGGCGCAGCCGGCAGACCTCGAGGCTTATGCCGCTCCCGAGTGTTTAATTGACAAAAGGCCGACCGTCGCGGTTGACGTTTATGCCGTTGGCACTTTGCTTTACGAAATGCTCGTCGGTCATCCGCCGTTTCGCGGGACTCGCGACGACGGCATTTTGCTCGAGAAACAGAAGCTACTGCCGGAATCTCCCCGCGCTTTTGACCCAGGGATTCCAGAAGGACTTTCCGCGATCTGCATGCATTGCCTCGGAGTGGAGCCCACCGACCGCTACGCTTCGTGCGATCAAATCACCTCGGACCTCGAAAACTGGCGGACTCGTGGGCCAATCAGCCTCGATGCGGCGTCGCTCCGCAAGGTGCTCGGTCAGTGGGCGCACCTCCGGCCGATTCGAGGTGCGTTGCTCGGTCTCGTCACGGCGATTTTTGTGATCGCGGCAATTTACTCGAGCGTCCAACTTATAGTTAGTCGCCGGAACACGATCCGATTGGAAAAAACCGCCGGAGAACTGCGAGATAACCTCTGGCATTCGTCGGTCGCGCTGGCCCGTCAAACGCAACAATCCAACGCAGCGGGCCGCATCACTCAGGCACTGGAAGCGGTTCGTCGCGCGGCCGGTTTCAAGATCACTGCTGAGGTGCGGACCGAGGCGGTAGCCGCGTTGTCCACCGCAGATTTGTTGGTCGCCAAAACCTGGACAACCCGCCCGCCCGGTTCGGTGCTGCCGGTTCTCTTCAGCCCGGACATGAGACTCACCTTCCGGGCCACTCTCGAGGGTGGCTTCCAAATTGTGGACACGGCAACGGCGAAAATCCTCGGAGAGATTCGTGGTCCAAAGAGCGACCCCGTGACCGCCACCTCGCCGTTGATGAGTTACGGGCATTTGTTTGCGACGCGTAGTGTTAGTGGCACGATTCGCGTTTGGGAAAGTGTCGCGCCTGGGGCGATGCTTTTTGAGTTTCCAAACGAGCCTGTTCCAGCCGCCGATCCGTGGTCCGGGATCAATTTTGCGGTTAACCCGGCGGGCATCTTGATGGTCGGCCAAGCCGACGGACGGGTGGGAGTTTTCAATCCGATTCTGCGCGGAAATCCTACCTATTTCTCCAGTGGCAAGAAGATCACGCGGATCGAATTCAACCCAACCGGCAACCGCCTCGCCATTGTCCGCGAGGGCAGCAACACGCTCGAAATCGTTTTCCCCGAGAAACCCGAGACGCCAGCGATTGTCCTGAGCGCTTCCAGCCAGATTACCGTGGTGGGCTGGAGTCTGGACGCGCGGCTGATCGCGGCCGCTAGTGAGGACGGCGTGATTTCCGTCTGGCGGTTGCGGGATCAGCGGTTGATTTCGCGATTTCGTGGCAGCGCCAGTCCGACCCAATTGCTCTTTACTAACAAAGGAACCCATCTGCTCTCGACCTCGAAGGACGTGACGATTCGCCTTTGGAACATTAGCGGTGGCTTCGAGGAGGCGGTGCTAACTGGCTACGGAAATGAGCCAGTGCTGCGTTTATCAGATGACGACCAACGTCTTTTCGCGACCGATGCCGCGAGCCAGGCGGTCGAGATCCGGCTGCGGGTGCCGGCGATTTGCCATCCAATCGCCGCTGTGCCGATCAATCAGCCGCTCGGAACCAGCGGCGTGGTGGATTTCTCGCAGGACAGCGCATTGTTCTGCCTGGCCACGCCAGAGATGTTGCAATTTCGTGAGACCGCAACTGGCAACTTCCTCGCGACAATTGGCAAGGCTCACGTGACTGGCGATGAGCCGGTTCCGGATTGGTCGATGGCCTTTGCCCGTTTTGGCGAGACGCTTTATACTAACAGTCGCGACGGAGGACTGGAAAAACGCTACTACGAATGGAAGGACGAAAGCCTGACTTTCGCAAAGCCGGAGAACATCCTGAAATTGCGGAATCACGCCATTAGCGGGATCAGCCCCGATGGGAATCTGCTCGGGCTCGCCAGTGAGGAACTGAATCAGACGCAAATCTTGAATTTGCCGACGTTAAAGGTTCGGCCCGGTGCTGCCCACGAGAATGCGCGAGATCTGAATATCAATCCCACTTCTGATAAAGCTGCTGTCTCTGGCGCGATCGAATCGAAGACGCAAAGCGGCCGACAATCGACGCGCAACCCGAAGGTGTTCGATCTGCTGGGAGGCGATGTCCTTTCCGAAATCGACGTCGGCCCGGGCGGTAACACCGCGTGGTCGGCCAACGGCGTCTGGCTCGCCGTCAGCGGCAATCGCGGGTTGCGCCTCGTCCAAAGCAGTAGCTGGTCGCCCGGGCCGACGTTGACCCCGGAGGCAGCCGCAGGAGGAAAATTTCCCGCCTGGTCGCCTGATGGGAAACTGTTCGCAGTGACGGTGGGCAACCGCGTTGAGCTTTATAGTGTGCCGGAGTTTGACCACGTGATGGACCTTGCTCTGCCCATGCAACCGCTGAACTCACCGCGCCTCCGCTTCAGCCGCGACAGCCGACATCTCGTCCTCGCGAGCGAGAGAGGGGAACTACAAATTTGGCATCTAACGCTCCTGCGGTCGGCCCTTCGCGACGAAAATCTCGACTGGTAAGGTGCCCATCACCGCTCCGGAATTCGGTGGTGTAATTTTTTCGTTTGCCTACCTGCGCGGCTTCCTTAGGCTTTTCGCCCACAACCAATTATGCTGCCAGACATCCAGAAACTCATCGACGCCGGACAAATCCCTTCGCAACACGGCGAAAAACTCGGGGCGCTCACCCCCGGCACCTGGGTCCTGCATAAAAGCTGGGGCTTCGGCCAGATCGATTCTTGGAACGATCTCGTCGGCCAGATCGTGATCAATTTTCAGTCGAAAAAAGGGCACCCGATGCAGTTTCAATATGCGGTTGAGACTCTTTCCGCCGTTCCTGACGATCATTTCCTCGTGAAAAAGGCCACGCAGAGCGAGTTGCTGAAGGCGCTCGCAGCCAGCGCCCCGGCCGAGTTGCTCCAGATCATTCTCGCCGATCACGAAAATAAACTCACCATCGATCAGCTCACGAAATTGCTCGTTCCCGATTTGATGAACGAGGCCGCTTTCAAAAAATGGTGGGATGCGGCCAAAAAAGCAGCCAAGGGTGGCGGCCTGATCGCTATTCCCACCAAGCGGACTGAGCCAATTGTGCTCCGTGCCGAGGCGCTCTCTCGCAGCGACGAACTGATCGCCCATTTCACCGATGCACGGCAGACGAAAGATCAGCTGGCCGCCGCCGATCAGATCGTGAAAAGCCTCGCGCTCTTTAGTGCCGAGATCGAAAAACTCAAACCCGTTGTCACCAGTCTCGGCACGATCGCCGCGCAAAACCAGAAACTCAGCACTGCGGACGCTTTCGAACTGCTCATCGCCCGCGACGAGATGACCGCGACCTATTTGTCTCTCGCTGTCGCCTGCAATAATCTCACCCTCGAAAAAATGCTCGCTGACGAGGAAGGGCGCCTCAGTGAATTGCTGCCCGAGATCAGCGCCGCACGCCTCCGCAAAGTTCTCGCTGCCTTTCCCAAGGCTTTCCCGGATCGCTGGATCGAAAAAGTCACTCGCCTCATCCAAAGAGGAAACACCCGGATCGTCGGCGAAGTCGCCCGCGTCTTGGAAGACCAAGGTCAGACCGCCGATCTCGAGCGCGCTCTCGACAAAGGCATTCGCGAGCACACCATTTCCTCCGACGGCCTCATCTGGCTCGCCAAGGAGCGCAAAAAATATCCCGATTATACCAAGACTGGCCTTTTCTCTGCCATCATCTCCGCCATCGAACGCAACCAGCAGAGCGAAATCAAAGCGACCCGCTTGCAGGATTTACTGATGGAAGATCGCGAACTCGTCTCCGACATGGTTGAGGGCGCCGGCAGTGACGACGCCCGCGGCATCATGCGCAAACTCATGATGACTAACGTTTTCGAGGAGCTAACCAAACGCTCCCTCCTTGCGCGTGTGATCAAGGCGCATCCCGAGTTGCAAGCGCTCCTCTCCGGCGAAGTCTCGGAAAAGGCAGAGCAACTCATCGTTTCCTGGACCAGCCTCGAAAAACGCAAGGAAGAATACGAAGACCTGCTAACCAAAAAAATCCCGGAGAACGTCAAGGAAATCAGTGCCGCGCGCGAGCACGGTGACCTTCGCGAAAATTTCGAATACAAAGCCGCGAAGGATCAACAAACCGTCCTCCAACGGCGCAAGGCCGAGATCGAAAAAATGCTCGGCCAAGCCCGCGGCACAGGCTTCGAAAAACCCGATACCTCCCGCGTCTCCATCGGCACTGTAGTTGCCATCACCGACGGGACCACCGGCGAATCCACCGCTTACACCATCCTCGGCGCGTGGGATAGCGAACCCACCGCTAACGTCATTTCCTACCTCACTTCGATTGCGCAGGCTCTCATCGGCCATCCCGTCGGTGACGAGATCGAACTGCCCACTGAGATCGGCACCAAGCATGTCCGCATTGTCTCGATAACGGCTTACGACGGACCGCTTGCGGTCAAATAATCCTCCGCCGCACCACCATCTAGAATAGCCTCCCGGTTGATCACGACTCCAGAAAAACAAGTCTATGCAGACCACAGGCCTGATGTTGAGTGTCCCGTAATGCCCACTAAAGCTAGATCAAAACGCTCCCAAATTCCGCCCATCACTTCCTGCGCGGGTTCACATTTCGAGTTGGCGCCAGTCGTCGAGGTTCCAGCTTAGGAGACGCTCCAGACGCAGGAATTCTTCCCGATAGATTTCCAGCAGCCATTCCATCATCTCGGGCTCGGCGGTGGGCTTGTCGCCGCGTGATTTCACGATCTCCGGCGGATGGATGATCGACGGATCGCAGACCCCAAGGAATTGATAAATCTCTTCGAGGGCGGCGCGGTGATGGTGGAGGAGGTGGCTGGTTCGGCGGATGAGGACTTGTTCGCGGGGAAACAGTTTGTAAATCTCGGCGATCTGCCGGGAATAGTGGCCGCGGCGCACGGCGATGGCTTCTCCGGGTAATGAGTTCGGCTCCAGTGTTTCAGTGGTTTGCAACCATTCCCGCAGGGGAACGGAGGTCGCGCCATTTTGGAAGACCATTCGGTAATTAGAAAGCAAACGTAAGACGGGGTTGCGCAGGAGAATGATGAACTTCATGCCCGGATGGTAGCGGTGGATTCTTTGAATCGTGGCGGGTTCAACCATGTAGGCGGGGGTTTTTTCCCCAACGATGGCTTGGCCGTTGAAGTTAGGAAAATGGCGTTGATAGGAGTCAATGATCTCCCGAGTGTTCCAAGCGTCGTTGAATTCCTTGTTGAAGAAATGCGGTTCTGCCTTCGGAGCCATGCAGATCTCGGGATGATGCAGGAGAAATGTGTTCAATGCCGTGGTGCCGGATTTCTGCGCGCCAGCAATCACGAAATCGACTTGGAAATCGCGACGAGCTGCGGGGATCGGGACGGGTATGTTAGTTTGCTTGGGCGGGCGGGGAGCTTTGGTGACGATGGTTTTTACCGGTTCGGGAATACCGAGGATTGTTTTGCGGGGTTGGCGGAGGGCGCGAATCCACCATGGCTTGGGGGGCGCGACAATTTGCACTTGGACTCGCGCAAGCTTTTCTAGGCGTTGTTCTTCTTGGCGCTCTTTTTCTTGGCGCTCTTCTTGGCGCAAGTGTTCCAACTGGTCGGTGAGACGCAGGTTTTCCTCGGTCTGGTTCAGCAGTTCTCTGGCGGAATCCCTTAGGCGTTCACTCAGGGTCTGCGTCTGTTCTTCCTTCCAGAACTGGCTACGGTGGGTTTGATCGAGCCCAGCCACCGGAATCTCTTCGATGGGCAGGGTGAGAATCCGTTCGGCCCAAAATTGACCGGGCGTGACTGAGGCGAACGCAGTGGTGGGCAGGGAGGATTTTTTTTGCAGGGGAAACGACTCCGGCACGGAATAACCCAGCTCGTCGAGGTGGCGTAAAAGGTCGGGCACTTTGCCCGCGAGTTCCCGGGCCTCATCGGCAGTCAACACTTCATCCGCTTCGACGGTGGGCTGGGGTGAGGAATTGATTTTTTCGGTGACGAGTCTGGCACAGGCGTCGTCGTAGGGCAGGCCGAGGAATTCGCAGAGGGTGCCGATAGTGGTCTCGGGTTCGCGGACGATGTCCTCGTGGCGCACTTCGAGGTAGCGTCCGGTCTGACGCCTTTTACGGGAGTGGCGGAGAACTGCGCTCCAGTCGTTGAGACGCTGGCGGAGATATTCGCGGGAGAGGTCCACGCCAGAGTGACCGGCGTTTGAGCGGGTAAAATCAAACGGATCCCGCACGAGGAAAATCCACCGGGCACCCGGCAACACTTCGTCGTAGGGCCGCCAGTCGTAGGAGTAGCGGGCGGTTCCGTTCCAGAGTTCGCGGAGGCCCCAGGCCTGCGCGGTGGGATCGATTTTGAAGAAGCTTGGCAGGAGGGCTTGGATGGCGCGACGGGCACCATCCGAGATGGCTTCAATGTCTGCGGCGGATATTGGCAAATCGTGGAGCGGCAAACGTTTACCACCGAGCTTGCGCATCTGTTTGCGGATTTCCTCGGTTCGCAAGTAGCCGCCTGGATCCTTATTTTTCTCTTCGAAATCGGTGCTACCGGTGGATGCGTTTTCGACTAACTCCAGCCAAAGGCGTGGAATGAGGAAGCTAGCCTCCGGGCCCATCGCGATGTCGGAATGGGCGTCCAGCATGCGTCCGAGCAATTGCGAACCAGATCGTCCGGTGCCGATGATGATAAAGGGCGATTTAGAGTCCATGAGGCGTTGGGTGGTGTGGGTCTGGATAAAAATGGAGCGTATCCCGGAGAGCGTTTTCTGCGGAAAAATTTTCCTTCACAAAAGCCTGACCGGCCTCGCCCAACTGGCGTCGCAAATCCGGCTGGTCGAGAAGAACTAAACAGTCATTTGCCAAACCATCGAGATCGTCGCGTTCGCGAAGCCGTCCGGTCTTCCCGTCCACGACCGCTTCCGGGGTCCCGCCGACTGCGGTGGCCACCACGGGGATGCCCATGGCCTGGGCCTCAAGGAGAACATTCGGCGTGCCCTCGACATCCGAAGTTAGCAAAAACAAATCGGCCGCTCCGATGATGGCAGCCACGTCTTGGCGGGCACCGAGATGATGGATGCGGCGGTGATCCGGCATGGCTTCAAGCGTGCGGCGAAACTCCGTTTCCATCTGGCCCTCGCCGCAAATCACGAAATGGACCGACGGATGCCGGGAAAGAACGCGGCCAGCCACTTCGAGAAAACGGATCGGGCCCTTTTCCGGAGAAAGACGGAAAGCGCCGACCACGATCGGGGCGGCTGGATCGAGATCGAGCGATCTCCGCGTGGCCTGGATTTGTTCGCGCTCGAGGACGGGGAACCGCCTCATTTCCAACACGTTGCGAGTGAGGACGAAACGCGACTCGGGCAGCCCGCACCATGTGGCGTAATCGTGGATTCCTTGGCGGGAGTTTCCGGTAAAAATCACCTCTTGCTGACTAGCAAACAGCTGGAGGCATTGCCGGTAAAGGGGGCTCCATTCGGGATTAAAATCGATCCCGGTCGGATCGGCGCTGCGCAGGGAAAGGATCAACCGCGGCACTCCGGCCAGCCAGCCAGCAATCGCTCCGGTGAGGTTAGGGCGGTCGAGGTAGCAATGGAGCACCGCAGGCCGTTCGGTAACGAGCCAGGTGAAGGCATTCCAGACCAGGCCCTGGAGCCGTTCCGGTAGAGAGAAAAAGACCTCTCGTTTTTCGGTGGGGAGAGCGCAGAAAGCGGTCCAGTTAAACCGGCGATCCGGCGCATGTGTGCTGCTCCGGAGGATGCCAGTCGAGTGCAGGTAGTTGAGATAATGATCTCGCGGCTGCGGCCTTTCCTTAGTCCAGACCGTGACCGGGATTCCGCTTTTTTGTAGCAGCCGAGCGAGGATGCAAAGTTGGCGTTCCGCGCCGCCGGAGCGGAGGTGGCTGGTGAAAAGCACGACCCGCGCATCCGCTGCGGCCGGCATCCGGGATGGATCGCCTCCGACGGGCCATTTTTTTATCAGCGGCTTGAGGAAAGCTAGATCCTCCTCCGGGCGAGGTAAGGCGGCGCCGACTTGTTTTGCCCCGCTTGCGCCAAGCAGCCGGAGATTTCTCCGCACAAAAAATGGCTCCCGCCCACGAATGTCGAACAGCCCCTGGACCAAGTTCCAGCGGTGACCTTGCATCGGGTTAAACCGGTAGCTCCGGCCATTGCGATTGGGGTCGGAGTTGTCCGAGGTTGAGAAATAGATAAAGCGGCCTTTTCTCCGGTGGCGCCCGAGCCCCACGCGAACGACATCTTCCAGCGCACAGCCGGGCAGGGCCAGTGGACGGTCATTCTCAAAAAGCTGGTATTCTAGCTTGGCGGGAATTACGGCGGATTCGGGAATGATCCGGCAGCGATAGGCATGGAGTCCGTAGGGTTTAAATCGGGTCGTCTCCGGGGCGGCGTGGGAGGTTGGTTCGTAGGAAGACTGGGTGGAAAACCCTCCTTCGCCCTGCGGGGTGGCGTTCATAGCAGCGGTCGATGCGTGCTGGGAATCGATGGGTAGCCGGTGCGAGAGGAGACGGGCCAAGCGCGCTTGCAGTTGATTCAGCCGTCGGGAAACACCGCTCTCATCTTCTCCGGCGAAGCTGGCGGATTGTCTGGACAAAAAGATCTGCATGACCTGCCCGGGGAGCAGGAGAAAGAATGACGGGACGTTCAGTTTTCGCAGCGAAGAGAGGATTTCGCGCTGGAGGTTTTCGAGAGGAAATAGGAGCAGCCAACGGCGGTTGGAATCATGGCCTAGCGTGGGATCGTCTACGCTCTCCGGGGTGCAGGAAATGACGTCGGCCCCGCGAAAAAGATCGGCGGCCCAAACGGGGGGAACGCCTTGGTGGAGAATCGTGGCGGGCGCATTCCCGATGGCGAGCCCGGCGAGGTGGGCGGTCTTGCTGAGCGAAAAGGCTGGCAACCCTGCCGCAGCCCGGGAGGGGCGGGAGCGGAGGTAATTTTCCAGCACGATGAGAGACCAGGCCTGAGGGACCCGGAAACGTCCGCACGCAGCTTCCGCCTGGAGAAATTGCAGAAGGCGAGACCGGTCAAGATGGGAGGAGAGTTGGCAGTTCGGATCTTCGACCAAGCGGATGGCCTCGTGGCAGAGACGTCTCGCATGGGCCTGTCCGAAATTGGCGCCGAACCCGGTTTTTTTCCGGTCGAGAAATTGCGCCGGAAGATGGCGGGCGGCGATGGCGCGGAGAATTTGTTTGCCCCGGGTGCCGTCGTGGAGATGGCCGGCGGCCAGTCCTCCAGCGAAGCGGGCCACGTCGCGATTGAGAAATGGCGTGCGCACCTCGAGCCCGTGCTGCATCGACATGCGATCCATTTTGGCTAGGACCGCGCCGGGGAGATAATCAACGGCGTCGTGTTTGCAGAGTCGCCTCAGCCAATGCCGCGAATCGCCCCGGAGGCTTTCGGCCGATTCATTGAGTCGGCTTTGGAACCCGGGGGGCATTTCCGGAAAAATCTGCATCAGGTCTGGCCAACGAAAGACGGCGAGCCGCTCGAGATAGTTGTCCTCCGGGTGAGGGTGCGCTCCGGAGCGGACATCATTGAGGGTCTGGGTGTAGCGTTCGTAACCTCCGAAGAGCTCATCCGCCCCGTCGCCGGAGAGGGCGACAGTGATCTCTTCGCGGGCCATCTGGCAGAGGAGCCAGGTGGGCAGACAGGAGGTATCGGCATTGGGTTCATCGAGGATGCGCCCGAGCATGGCGACGTCGCCCAATTCATCTGGTGCCAGGATTTTTTCCCGATGCTGACTACCGAAATGCGCCGCCACCGCCCGGGCCTGCTCATGCTCGCTGCTTTCGTGGCCCGCAAACCCGATGGTGTAAGTGTTCACCGACCTGCCGAGGCGCCGGGTGAGCAAGGCCAGCACCAAGGTGGAATCGACTCCGCCAGAAAGGAAAAGACCAACCGGCACATCACTCTGCAAACGTCTCCGCAGACTCTCAACGAGGAGTTCTTCCAATTCATCCACCGCCGTTTCGATCGGGCCCTCGGCATCGGCTGGCGGAACGTCTCGCCTTAGTTTGCTGCCCGAGCGGAAATGCCGTCCCTGCCGCCACCCCCCGAGGTCGGTCCGAATTTGCAGCCAGTGCCCAGGGGGAAGCTTTGAGATCTGACGATACAGCGTGGACGGCGCCTGATTGTATTGGAAATAGAGGTAGTCTGCGATCGCGTCCTGAGTGATGTCGGGATTGAAATCGGGGAGGATTTGAAGCGCGTGCAGTTCGGAGGCAAAAGCGAAAAAGCGGGCGTCGCGGATGTAATACAGCGGTTTCTCGCCAAATGGATCGCGGGCGAGCAGGAGACGTTTTTCCATCCCGTCGTAAAAGGCGATGGCATACATGCCGTCGATCTTTTCTAAGGCATCGGTGCCCCAATGGATCAGCGCCACGAGCAAGACCTCGGTATCGGTCCGGGTGCGGAACGATCTCCCGGCCGCTTCTAGCTGGTAGTGCAACATCTTGTCTGTAAAAGCCAGAGACACCCGTGACTCCGGTTGAGGAGCGTTGCGGTGGATGGAGCGAAGCGGAATCGACCGCAACGCTCCTCAACCGGGCTGCCACCCCTCCGTAGGATTGCAGGCGTC
>JBBRPA010000064.1:0-15551 GCA_038228695.1 Chthoniobacterales bacterium | reverse complement strand
GCGGCTAGTAACCGCCATCCTCTCCGAAATCTCCGACGAATGGGAAACCGGCAAAGCCTACCTCCCCCACCACAAACCCTAACCAACCATCCTTCAGTTTATAGCCAAATCACTTTTACAGAAAATAAGTTGCTTAACCCATAAAATGCCAAGAATAATCCACAGCAACAGTCTTGGAAATGAAGCATCATAGATGGGCAGGCTACCTCTAACGAGGGATAAGCAATTACATCCTATTAGGGACGTTGACTGTGTTGCATAGTGAGACTCTTCCTTTCTAATGTTTTCACTGCCAATTTTACTTTTCCTCATGCTCACAACCAGCATTCTCCCCGCTGCCCAATCCCTACAAGTATTTTTAACTTCTAAGGAGACTGCGAGTCGCTTGGCTTCAGCCGATCCGATCGCGCCTTCCAGTGTGGTTCCGGGAAATTCCGCTACTATTTTCATCGACCCTTCCAAGTCTTTTCAAACCATCGAGGGTTTTGGAGGAGCTTTCACTGAAGCTGCGGCAGTCACTTGGAAAAAAATGGGAGAGGCCAATCAAAAGCGGATTATCGAAGCCTATTTCGATCCCCAAGAAGGTCTTGGATACAGCTTGTGCCGGACACACATCAACAGCTGCGACTTTTCTCTCGGCAACTATGCCTACGACGAAGTCGCTAACGACACTCAGTTGGAAAATTTCTCCGTCGCCCATGACGAGCAGGCATTACTGCCAATGATTCACGCGGCACTGGAAGCTAGCAAAACGCCGTTCAAACTCTTCGCCTCGCCTTGGAGCCCACCTGCCTGGATGAAAACGAACGGCGAGATGAACCACGGAGGCAGTCTGAAACCCGAATATCGCCAGACTTGGGCGGATTATTTCGTTCGTTACATTGAGGAATATCACAAACGCGGTGTGAACATTTGGGGAGTCACCGTTCAGAACGAACCTGCCGCTGTCCAGAAGTGGGATTCCTGTATTTACACCGCAGAGGAGGAGCGGGATTTCGTGCGAGACCACCTCGGACCTACGTTTGAGAAATCTGGCCACAAAGATGTTAAAATTATGGTCTGGGATCACAACCGGGATTTACTGGTTCAGCGAGCCTCGGTGGCTTACAGCGATCCAGCGGCAGCCAAATATATCTGGGGTGCGGCCTACCATTGGTATGGGGACGATTGCTTTCAAAACGTGCAATTGCTGCACGATGCCTGGCCAGAGAAACACCTGCTGTTTAGCGAAGGCTGCCAAGAAAACGGACCACACACCGGAGAATGGGGATTGGGCGAACGCTATGCGCGGTCGATCATCAGTGACCTGAATCGGTGGGCCGTCGGTTGGACGGATTGGAATATGCTTCTCGATGAAACTGGTGGGCCAAATCATGTGAACAATCTTTGCAGTGCCCCGATCCTGGCCGACACAAAAAATGACAAGCTGCTCTTTCAAAGTTCCTACTACTACATCGGCCACTTCGCCCGATTTATTCGTCCGGACGCGAAGCGAATTCTTTGCTCTTCTTCCCGGGATAATCTGGAAGCATCAGCCTGCGTGAACCCCGATGGATCTGTCGTCGTAGTGGTCATGAATCGCACCGAAGATCCTCAGCCATTTGCGATTGAAACCATGACCATGAAATGGCCAGCCACTCTTCCCGCCCATTCGATCGCCACCTATATCTTGAGATCTGCCAAATAAATCTATCCCCATTCTGCGAATGCCTCTCCTTCGCAATCTGCTCTTTCTCGCTGCCGGTCTGGTTCTACTTTCATCCGGCTCTGCAATAAACGGAGAGACGCCTGCGGCAATTACATCGCCATCTGAGGATGGGAAAAACATCGTTATTTCCTTTCGATTGTCGGATCCGGGAAGAACTTTCGAGGGCCTCGGTGCGGTGAGCGCGGGAGCTTCCTCGCGACTCCTCATCGACTATGCGGAGCCGCAGCGAAGCGAAATTCTAGATTATCTCTTCAAGCCGAATTTTGGAGCCTCTCTCCAGCATCTAAAAGTCGAGATTGGCGGCGACGTGAATTCTACAGACGGCACCGAGCCGAGTCACATGCGCACGCGGACGGATGAAAACTATCAGCGCGGCTACGAGTGGTGGCTGATGCAGGAGGCCAAAAAACGCAACCCAGACATCATCTTCGACTGCCTCGCTTGGGGTGCGCCGGGATGGGTTGGCGATGGGCATTTTTTCTCACAGGACATGGCGGACTACGTCGTCAAATTTATCCAGGGAGCGAAACGCGAGCACGGCATCGACATCACTTATACCGGTATCTGGAACGAAATGCCTTGGGACAAGGAATGGGTAAAATTACTCCGCCGCACGCTCGATGCGAACGGCTTGCAAGGCGTCGGCATCGTCGCAGCCGACCAATACGACGGGTCGAAATGGGACGTCGCGAAAATGACGCAGGAAGATCGCGATCTGGACCGAGCTATCAGTGTGATCGGCGCGCATTATCCAGAAGGCATGAGTTCTGAATCTGCGCAAAAATCTGGTAAGCGCCTGTGGTCGAGCGAGGATGGCTCCAAGCCCGGCGACTGGCGCAGTGCCAACCGCATCGCACGACTCTACAATCGGAACTACGTCAATGGCCGAATGACCAAAACGCTCGTCTGGTCGCCCATCGCCTCGTTTTACGATAACCTTCCCTATGCCCGCACCGGCCACATGTTGGCCAACGAGCCATGGTCCGGCCATTATGTCGTCGAGCCAGCCATTTGGATCACCGCCCACACCACCCAATTTGCGAAACCCGGCTGGAAATACATCGACTCCGCCTGTCGCGAAATCGATGGCGGCAGCGCGGTGGCTCTCACCTCGCCCGATGGCAGTGAACTCAGTGTGATTATCGAAACGATTGACGCCAAACAACCGCAGACAGTCGTCATACGCCCGACAGGTATTGCCCCGCGGCCATTGAATGTTTGGTGCAGCAACGAGCACGAGCAATTCGTAAACCTCAAAGCACTGGCACCGCAGGACGGTAGCTACATTCTCAATGTCGAACCCGGCTCCCTCTACACCCTCACCACCACCGAAGGTCAAAGTAAAGGTGCCACGCATCCACCAGCGTCGCAGGCGTTTTCTTTCCCTTACCACGAAGACTTTGAGAGCTATAAAATCGCTGACACGTCACGCTACTTTTCCGATTTCTCGGGTGCCTACGAAGTAGCCGCTCGCCAGGATGGCCAGGGTAAATGCCTGCGTCAGGTCATGCCAGTGCTAGGCATCCGGTGGATGCATCCTAACCCGCTGCCGGAGACGCTGATTGGTTCGCGCTTTTGGCGGGATTACCAGATTTCCACCGATGCCCTCATTGAAAAATCCGGAGCTGTGAAGCTGTTTGGACGCGTTGGCGATCTGGATCAAGGCGGACAACCGGCCACCGGTTATTGTCTTACTGCCAGCAGCGAGGGCACTTGGAATCTCAGCACGACTTTCTGGCAGGCCGGAAAAAGCGTGACTCAACTTCTTGCAGGAGGAAAAACGAATTTTCCAGCCGACAAGTGGCATCAGCTTCGTTTGGAGTTCGCAGGTGAAACAACCATCGCCTTTATCAATGGCAAACAAGTGGCGGAGGTGAAGGATTCTACCCAGCCCGAAGGCTCCGTCGCGCTCGACGGCGATTGGTGCAACGCGCAGTTTGATAACGTCGCAATTACTGGCAAACCCGTTCGCCCCCTAATTGGAAACATGACGGGTTCCAGCCAGTGGGACGACAGCTTTCGCCCTTCAGATGCGGGCGATGGCCGGGCCGAAACTCGCTGGAATGCGGCTGTCGGTCGCTCCGCTGGGGAATGGCTCGAACTCGATCTGGGAACCGCACAATCGTTTGATCAAGCGGTCTTTCGCCAATTCGAGGAACGCATTACCCGATACCGCGTCCAATACTGGGATGGTACCCAATGGGCGGACGCCTTTCGTGGCGGCCCCATGAAAAGCTATCAGTGCGATACGTTTCCCGCAGTCAAAGCCACCAAAGTCCGCTTCCTGGTCGAAGAAACGAACGGGAAGGAACCATCACTTTTTGAATTTCAAATTCGAAAAACACAGTGACTATCGTTCGGCTTCCATATTACTCTTTCGAGGTGTAACGGCCTTGTCAGAATAGGTAATACTCGCGTTTACAGAAACGACTATATGTTTTAACCATGCTAATCGTGTGCCGCCTTATCCTTGGAATGCTGGCTGCAACTCCACTTCTCGTTCTTGCTTCCGAGCCGCCGCCGCAACTTGCCGCGTTGCGCACCGAGCACGAAAGCATCGTGACCCAGGACGGTTCTCCGGTGGTGCTTCGCGGGGTGAATCTCGGAGGCTGGCTGGTTGAGGAGCTATGGATGCTCCCTTTTGAGAGTAAACCAGCGGAAGGAACCAATTTTGAAACGATCACCTCGCACACCACACTTTGGCGGACAATCGAGGATCGTTATGGGTCCGCCGACATGTTGCGAATCCGTAAGGCTTGGCGCGAAAACTGGATTACCAAAGCCGACTTTGTGAGAATCAAGGCAGCGGGACTGAACAGCGTCCGTTTGCCGTTTCTATACGACTCCCTCGACGACCCCGATGGCCTCTTCCCATGGATTGATCAGGCACTTTCGTGGGCACGCGAAGTCGGCATCTACGTCATTCTCGATCTGCACGGTGCTCCCGGACGGCAAAGCGCTGAGCACCACACTGGCGAAGCCAAAGTGGATCGGCTGTTTAAGGACCCAGCGATGGTTGATGATACTATTGCGGTCTGGAGACAGGTTGCCGAGCGTTACAAAGATCATCCTGAAGTCGCCGGGTTTGACCTTTTGAATGAGCCGACTGGCGCGGAAAACGATGCAACTCTTTACCTAGTTTATGATCGTTTATATAAAGCGGTCAGAGCTGTTGCGCCGGACAAAATTGTTTTCATTGAGGATGCCTATAAAGGAATTCAAGGCATGCCTTATCCTCAAATTGTCGGCTGGAAAAACGTCGTTTTCAGCCCTCATCTTTACAAGTTCGATGCAAAAAGCGCTGATGATCACCTGCAAAACCTAGCCCAGACAGTCGATAAAATAGAACAAGTCCGCCGCGAGCGCGATGTCCCAATCTATATCGGTGAATTCAATATCGAACCCTTTGGAAGTGGGGACGTCATGAAAAAATTTGTCGAAACTTTTGATAAAAGCAAAATTTCCTGGTCAGTCTGGACCTACAAAACGGCGTTGCGCGAAGGTGGCGGCGGAATGTGGGGCTGGTTTCGCGCTCCTCGTTCACCGGAAGTCATTAACCCTTTCACCGACACGGTGGAACAAATGCTTGGCAAAATCACTTCCGTGCGAACAGAAAATCTCGAACAATCTGCTGTAAAAGATGCCTTCCAGACTACGGCAATCCCAAAAATCGTTATTAAAAACTGAATGTCACAGCGGGAAATTTGGCAGGTGACAAAGTTGAAGTCACGCTAAGCGGGTTGCAGATTTAATCGAATGGGATGCCGAATCGAATTGGGAGGGTGACTGCCTCGCCAGCCCACTGCCCCAGAGAGGGATGGATGAAACGCGGATCTAGGGGAAAGTTATCGCTACCTAAGCGACAACGCCTTTGGTGCGTCTTTCTAAATGCAGCGCAGTCGGAATTTCTGGTTGAGAGCGATGGAAACGGTGCTCCTGGCAGACGGATATCCCCATCCCTGATCAAGTGCCATCCATGACCACCACAAGCTTCCTGAACCGTCGCGCAATCGGCGTTGGAATGTGCGTATGGGGGTTATTATCGTGGCAGGCTTCTGCCTTGGACCCTGAACCGTCCCCTGATGCGCCGACTGTCGGGACAGTCCAAGTATGGCTTACGAATCAGGACGGAGCCCAAAAATTCGCACGCCAGTCCGACAGCCAATGCCGCCTACGCCTACCTCGCGGTCACCCCCGGAGACGGTGTGAAATTCGAGGCCCGCACCGCCACCGGCATCGCCGCCCTTTCCGCGGCCAGCACTTCCGGCTCAGCCCCACGCTTGTTGCGTCTAGTGCGTAGTGGCCCAATCATTACAGCCTACGTCGCTACCGATGGCACCACTTGGACTACTTTGGCTCCAAGCCTCACCGCTCTGAATTTTTCCGGCGATTTCCTAGCTGGCATCGCTGTTACGGCGAATAACACCACGACCCGCACGACCAGGTTGCTGTCTCAGTTGTCCAACACCGGCTTCGTTGGCCCCCTTTGGCGATGATTCCATTTCCTTTACTCGCATGCCTCCCCTCGATGCGAGTCACTTCTTGGTTTTTCCGTAGGCGGTTTCGAGTTGTTGATATTCCGTGTGCGAAATTGGCAGAATGGAACCGTGCCGGAAACGGAAGGGGAAGTGGAATCCTTCTCCGGACGTGAATTGACCGCCAGCCAAGTTGCGGGTGATAAACGGTTGGTATCCTTGGCCTTTTGCGTAGTGGTCGAGAATGAGGCACCGCGTCGCTGGATTACTGCCTGAGGCAGGTTCGATCTGAAAACTTTCCGGACCTTCGTAACCGCCAAGCTTGGCGAGCGAAAAATCCGGGACTTCCTTCCACGTCCCTAGGAGTTTGTCGCAGACTTCCATGCTGATAGTCTCGCTCTGCTCGTTTTTGGTGAAACGATAGTATTTGCGGTCTTCGCGGAAGATGGTTGTATCGATGACCCCGGAGGGTTTCTCGATGTAGATAAAGGGCTTGCTAAAAGTGCGGAAGTCGCTCGTGCGAGCAGCCCAGATGCGATGTTTGGAATAATCGTCGCTCATGCTGGTGGAAGCCCAAAAGACAAGGTAGCTGCTAGTATCCTCATCATAGATCGCCTCCGGGGCCCAGGTGCATCCAGCCTCGGCGTCGGCAACCGGCACGAGACGCGGCTCAGTCCAATGGGTGAGGTCGGTGGACTCCCAGACGACAATGGATCGACTGCCATTGCGGACGGCCCGCTTCCAATCTCCGTTGAGATTGATCGAGAGATCGGTTGCGATTAGGTAGAACTTTTTCCCATTTTGCGAACGCAACAAAAACGGGTCTCTAACGCCCTTTTCTCCGATTTGGCTAACGAGCGCTGGCTCGCCTCCGTTTAGTTCCACCCAATTGAAACCATCCTTGCTGACAGCAAAATATATCTGCTCCGTCATTGGACTATGTTCACCTTTGAAAGTGGTAAACAAGAAGGCGTTGGCGGCAAAACTTTCAACTGCGGATAGCACGCTCATTAGGAGGATAAGCAACTTCATATCGTTATGCTATGAATCATTCTTCCCGTTGTGCTAGGGCTTGGCGCTTGGAACAAAGGTGATTTTTGCAAGGTTGATAGCACGCCAATCGTGACTCGTAGGATGAATCTCGATGGGGTAATCGCCCGGTGCTTTGATCTCGATTTCTCCCACGGTCAATGGCTCCAGTTTATCCCAGTTCTCCGTGGCATCGACCATGCATGAGGCAGTGGCATCGCCAACGGTAACGTCCAACCCTGAGGAGCCGTCACCGGCTGCTCCCAAGATCGTGATGGTGTAGCGTCCCGCTTTCGCGAATCGGGCTTTGCCCCATTCCACCCATTCGGCGGGTGATTTCCAACCTCCTAGATTCGTCGCGCCACCTTGCTGTTGCAGGAAAAATTGCGTGCCGTTGAGTGTGGCAGCGGTGATTGGCAGGTTAAGCTCGCCACTGGCTGAGGGAGTGGTAACCGGATTTTTAATTAACAGGTATGACAAATTAAGCCATCTCCATTTGCCAGAAACGGGTTTAAGCGAGACCGAATAACGCCCTGCTTTGGCGACCTTCACTTCGCCTAATGTCGCTAAGCGAAATGTTTTGTAGTCTTTGGTCGGCTCGATGGACCAAGCGAGATCGGTGGACCACGGAGTTTCCAAGACGGCCTCAGAGGACTCATCGGTGGCATACCAAGCCTGCACTGTATAGGTGCCGGGAGTTGGGCAAACGAGATCCCAAGTGGCGAAATCCGCAGAGTTGTTCCAATCGCAAAGCGCTGGTTCATAATCTTTCGGTGCCAATCGGTTGCCGGTGATTTTTGCGTCCCAGCAATTCAATAGCATATCTCCATTTGCCTGAGGCCGCACCATGCCGTCGCGGGTGAGGCCGGTAAGACCTGAAATTTCCAGAGCCGCACCGAGGCCAGCGCTTGAGTCCCCCGGAAGTGGGGCCGGCAAAGTGACGTGGAGGCCTAAACTATCTTGTATCCAGGTTAGTTTTCCAGGATTTCCCAAGAGGGTTACATTTTTGATTTTGCCGTCGAAGACGCCGGAGCCGCTCCGCAATGCTTGGATATGGACGGTGCCTGATGGGCGGCGCATGAGCACGGCGTAGAGAGTGTCGCCTTTGGCGGTGAAGCGCACGTCTTCGCTCGTAAAAGCCGGGAGATTTTTGTCAACCGCAAGCCAGTTTTTAACGAAGGTCGGCCCCTCGCCTGAAAGATGAGTCGGGCGAGTGCCGTAGATCGCTTGTCCGTTGGTCGTGAGCCATGCTCCAACTTCGAGCAAACGCCGACGCTCTTCCGGGTCCGTAGTTCCATCTGCGTGCAAGGCGACGTTGAGGAGAAGATTGCCATTTTTACTAGCACAATCGACTAGGGTATGAACGATCTGCTCGCTGCTCAGCTCAAGCGGCAGATTATCTGTGAACCACATGTTATTAATCGATGCGTCCAATTGCCACGGCTGAGGCCGGATAAAGTTTGAGAGTCCCTTTTCCAAATCTTCGACGCAGGCGGAGCGTGGAGGATTCCATTTAATATTGAGTACGGACTCGGTTTTTCCTTTGGTGATGTGATTGTTGTAGAGGCTGGCGGTGACCTTGAGCCCGAGGTCGCCCATGGGCATACCACCGTCGAAATAGAGCAAGTCTAGTTTGTATTTGTTCACTAACTCCAGTGTGCGATTAACCCAAGCCGTGCTGTAGCGGGCAATGGCTGAAGGGTCTTGGTCCTGATCACCTCCGGAGTGTCGGACGGGACCGTAAAGATCCTCTGGATCGTAGCCTTCCCACCACTTTCCTTTACCGTCCGCTTTGGTCTGCACTCCATCGTAGGGAACGCCCTTGAGATCGCCATCGCTGTCGCTGCCTCGGCTGAATTCATACCAGCCCCACGCACGGTCGGAGTGTGAGGAGGCCCCAAATTTTAACCCTGCCGCCCGGGTCGCTTTTTCCCAAGCACCGATGAGGTCGCGATGGGGGCCCATATTGACCGAATTCCAAGGCTGATGAGACGAGGCGTAGTTGTCGAAGTTATCATGGTGCACGGCAACCGGCACGATGTAGCGCGCACCAGCCTTTTTGAAGAGGTTGACGAGTTCGGTCGGATCGAATTTCTCCGCCTTCCAAAGTGGCATCAAATCCTTGTATCCGAAGACAGACGGATGTCCGTATGTTTTGACGTGATAAGAGTAGGCGTTGCCCCATGGTGCGCCGGTTTGCATATACATCTGGCGCCCATACCATCCGTCGTTTCCGCCTGGCACGACCGAATTAATGCTCCAATGGAGAAAAATACCAAACTTCGCGTCGCGATACCAATCGGGACATTGATAGTTGGCCAGCGATTCCCAAGTCGGCTGGAACGGGCCGGGGGTGACTTTTTCGCGAATGGCCAGGGAAGGGCTTTTTTCTTGGGGACCGTCAGTCTTCTTCCACTCGACATTGGGAATCTGAGCCACGGCAACGATTTTAGTTAGGAGCAGAAACAAGCCTGCCAAATGGGGGATTTTCACAATTAGAAAATCGGCTATTTTGTTGAATCTGCCTATTGCTCTTTTGGCTAGTGAGCCGGAGAAAGCCGCACGATGATCTCAACGCGGTCGCTCGATCCTGCAACCACGTCGGCGGCGAGGAGTTTGAGGCCCGGATTCGGGGCATCGAAAGGCGCACGAGGTTTGGCTGCATCGCTTATCTTCCAACTGCCGTCCTTTGGGGAAATAATCGTCGCGGTGAGCGATCGTCCGTCCTGAATGAGGGTGGCTTGCGGACCGTCCAATTTCGCTTCGGCGAGGGTCGGAATTTGCCAGCGAATGGTTTTCCCGCTGATGCCTTCCAACACATCGGATATCAGCAAAGAACGGCGGTTTTCAAAGTGGAATGTGCGGACAACTTTGTTCGCTTGAGCGGAATAAATCTCCGACAAATCGACGGTCGCGGAAGGTGAGATTCCGCCGAGGTCGGAGGTTAGCAATCCCGCGTGGCCGCTGACGTTTTGCAAAGCTCCATCGATGATCAATGTGGCATGGGAGTGGTTCGACAGGCGAAAAACCTTCCACCGGCTAGAGGTCTGGCGCATGTTCCAGAGGTCTATTCCCGCGCTTTCCAGGCTTTGATATTCCTGCATTCCAGGGTCGTGCACCCAGCGGACTCCGTCCGCATCGAAAACGAAGGAGCCGACATCCATGTGCCCATGATTGACCGAGGGCGACCCCGCTTTAATCCCGACGTAGGCAGCTTTTCGGTCCCAACTGCTCCGAAAAAAAGCGACCGGATTTGTTCCCTGGCCGACCCAGTCGAGCGTCTCTGGTGGAGCGGGCGCAAAGTCTTTCTCCAGCCAGAGTGGAATGAACTCCAATGCCTTATTTCCAGGATGAGAAGACGTCCCGCCGACGCGTTTCTCGAGAAATTGTGATTGGCAATAAAGGACGCTCGGGTCGAGGTTTTTTTTCGCAATCCAGAAAACTGCGGGGAGCAAACTAGCTTCTGCACCACAATCGGAATAGTTATGAAAACGGCCAGTTGGTCCAGTGGCGTAAAGTAAATAGGAGGCGGATTGTAAGAAACCGGGCTGCGCGGAAAGACCGAAATCCTGACCGAGGGCTGACTCCAACGCGGCGACGAGCAGGGCGTTGTAAGTTGTTCCATACTCGTAATATCCGGGGCCTTCGGGGTAGGCCCCGTCCGGTGCATAGCTTTGCATGGCGTAAGGGAGATTATTGACCGCACGCGCTAAAATTTTGGCCGCGATTTTCGGTTCCACATCGGCAATGGCGAGCGCACCGAGAGTCAATCCGCCGTGGCACACTTGATTCCAATTATTTTCTGCATTGACCCACCACGGCTTTCCTTTAAGCGAAGGCTGGAGTCCTTTTTTGAGAATGGCTTGCAGCACGACTTGGCGGTCGCCCGGGGGCATCTCGTTTTGCAACCAATCATAGCCGATGGCAACTGCCGCCGTCATTTCCGCAGTGTCGAGAAAATGCTCCGGATGCCAGTCCGTAAATGCCGCTGCAGCCAGCATATCTCCGGTCGCTTTTTCGCAAAAGCGACGGTCACCGGAGATTTCCCAAGCCATGGCTAGAATTGTGATGCGGCGGAGATACTCCCGCGAGACAGTGAGCAAACGTTTGCCCACAAGTTGCCGGGTAGGAGGTGTTTGTGGAAGCAGCTCACAAGCATCCGCGAGAATGTTTTCCGCGATTTTCTTGAGAAGCGGATCGCCTGCGATTTTCGCTCGCAAGGTATTTCCCGCTCCGGGAGGAAGCAGCAAACGGGGATGCGGGCGGAGATGATTTTGCAGCACGTCTCGCATTTTCTCCTCAGTCACGGCGGGGGCGGGAAGGGTCATGAATTGAAGGATAATGCCACCGACAAGCCATCCGAAAAGATGAATAAAGCGCCTCGTCGTTACTGATTGCGTTCGACCAATCGTCGGTCTGGCAGTCGGAGGATTCGAATCGTTGAGAGCCATTGCACAAACTGAATCTAGGAAGGTTCAATGGCAATAGCACTACTCTTAAGAGTAATCCCCGACAGCCCCCGAATCGGGATGGGAAAATGCTCCCGCCATGTGCTACTTTTAATCTATGAAGCTCCCCACCAACCTACCCCGTTTTCTTTTCGCCGGCACAATTGGACTTTTGGCCACCTGCGGCATCGATTCACTCCACGCTCAGAATGGGCCCATTGTTAGCATTGATTTTGCGAAGGATTTGGTCATGGGTTCCGACGAAAAAGCGGGCGTGGTCGAAGCGAGTCATTGGAATGTGGAGACGAGCCAGTCGGGTTCGGCGAGCGACCTCGAAGATTCGAACGGAAAAAAGACCGCGATTAAAGTGAAATGGGAAGGTGGCCGGGAAAATTATTCCAACGGCGAGATTGAAGATCAACCGGGCAATGCGCGGATGATGAAAGAGTATCTCGACTGTGAAACCGATCACCCCACCAAGGTAAACCTCGCCGGAATGGGCTCGACCTTTTCTGGTCAACCCTACGATGTGCTGGTCTATTTTGACGAACAAAACGGTCCAGCGAGCCGCGTGAGTGAATTCCAAATAGATGATCAGATTATTTGTGGAAAAGATGCCGGTAGAAATTCCTTCCAGGGAGATTTTGAGGAATCGAGCAACGCTCCAACCAGCGAAGAAGCGCAGCCAGGAAATTATGTTAGATTTTACAAGCTAACCAAAGACTCGATCGAACTCGAGGTCCGCGCCGGACTTTCCCAAGATCCGTATCCGCGCGGGTTCGTTTGCGGCATCCAACTCGTCCCTTCGGAGAAGTAGGAATAGCGTTCAATTGCGGAAAAACGTAGCAACTAGGGTTTGCCGAGTGGCTGTAACGCGGCGCTTAGACGGACGGTTTCGCCTGGTTTCAGCGCGACGGTGTTAGTCGTTTCTCCGCTCCGCAGTTTTGCGCTCGTTCCGCCGGTGCTGTGAATTTCGGCGGAGGTTAGCAGGCCCTCTTTCCACGTCATTCCCACTTCAAAACCACCGCGGGCGCGGAGACCTTTGACGCTTCCCGTCGGCCACGCTTTTGGAAGCGCGGGCAGGAGGTTGATTTCGTCTTCGTGACTTTGCAAAAGCATCTCCGCAATGCCGCAGGTGATGCCAAAATTGCCGTCCATTTGCATCGGCGGATGGAGGCCAAAAATGTTGAGGCAAGTGTTCCGGTCGGAGAATAAATTTTGCAACATCGCGTGCGCACTTTCCGCGTCGTGCAGTCGCGCATAGAGCGCGGTGCGCCAGGCGAATGACCATTCGCGCACATCACCCGTCGTCCCCCGCGCGTCGAGCGAAACTTTGGCGGCTTTGGCTAACTCGGGAGTTTTTGCCACGCTGATTTGCCTGCCCGGAAAAACGCCGAAGAGGTGCGAGGTGTGGCGGTGATGATCGTTCGGATCGTCGCAGTCGTCCATCCACTCCTGGAGCTGACCCCATTTGCCGATTTTTGGTCCCACCAATTTTTCGCGCATGGCAAAAATTTTATCCCGATACTCGCGATCGATTCCGAGAACATCCGCTGCCTCGACATAGTTAGTAAAGAGGTCCCAGACGATCTGCTGGTTGTAACTGGTCCCGTCCTCCTCCGGGCCGTGCTCCGGCGACCAGCCATGCGGAACGACTAGGCTGCCATCGGGAAGTGTCTTAAGATGGTCCTCCCAAAATTCCACGATTTCTTTCATCATTGGGTAAGCCGTGTTTTTCAAAAATACTTTGTCTCCGCTGAAGGCGTAGTGTTCCCAAAGATGTTGTAGGAGCCACGCGTTGGCGGTTTTATCCCATTTGAAAGTGCCGGCTCCCCAAGTATTCAAGCCCGTCCGAACCGCCCAACCACGCACAGGCTTTCCGTCTGGAAGCGAGAATTCATTTTCCTCACGAGTATTTGTGCGCCACGGGGGCAGGAGATCTTGCATCCAATCAAAAAGCGGCAACGCGGTCTCCGCCAGATTCGTGGTTTCAGCGGGCCAATAATTCATTTGCACGTTAATGTTGGCGTGGTAATCGCACATCCACGGCGGGTTATTACTATCATTCCAAAGACCTTGCAGGTTGGCGGGCAAACTCCCGAGACGTGAACAGGAAATCAGCAAATAACGGCCATATTGGAACAACAATTCCTCCAAAGAGGGATCTACTGTTGCGGCTGCCTGCACTTTGCGAAGGTTCGTGGGAAGTGCGAGTTGCTGCGGTGAGGAGGTTCCCCAATCTACTGTAACCCGGTTGAAAAGGGATTGATAATCCTGCAACTGAGCGGCCTTAAGCGCGGCGAACGATTTTAGGGCCGCTGCCTCCACTTGTCTGCTCACGCGGGTCTCGGGATTTTCACCGCTTTTATTAGATTTGCTATAATCAAAAACAAAATCGGTCCCCGCACCGATCAAAACGGTGACCTCATCTGCACCAGTAATTTTCACTCCTTCGCTGACATTCTCGATCTTCCCACCTTTGTTAATTATTTTCGCGCAGGTCGCATAGTGCAGTTGATTGTCTAACTCGCCGGAGAAGGTAAGAGTCCCGTTTTTATAGCTAGTTTCGCGACCGTGCGCATCTTTGAGTTTAATCATTCCGGTGATCGCACCCAATTTGGACGAAGTCCACCGAGCGACGATGATCTGGTCTGGATGGCTGGCAAATACCTCGCACTGATACGGAATGCCGTTGCGGACATAGCTGGTGCGGGCCGTTGCGGTGGAAAGATCAAGCTCGCGCCGATAGTGCTGCAATGGGGCGGGTTCGGGTGCCGTAATTCCGGGAATCGAAATTTCGGCAAACTGCGTCATGGCGTCTCCGTGGTTGGCCGAAATCTGGAAACGATAATACTTGTAGGCAACAGAGTTTTGGAACTTAAAGACCTTGGTTTCAAACCGTTTTTCAAAGACGGGTTGGTTTTGTTGTTTATCGAGCACCGTCCAGGATTTTCCGTCTCGTGAGCCGAGAAATTCCCAATCTTTTGGATCGCGTTCAGGTATGTCGTTGGCGCTGGTAAAGCCATAGGAATGCGCTGGGCCAGCTCCGGTTGGCGACTCGATCTGCCAAAGAATTTCCTCACCGTTCGTGTTAAAGCACCACTTGGTCGCGGAATCGCCGTCGATGGTATTGGTCACTGGCTCAAATTCGTTTCCGTAGTGTTCGCTCGGGGTCGTCACGATCGGACGAGGCGCGGTCTGGAACGAAAAATAAATGTTTCCAAGGGATTGATAAGCTCCGTAGTTACTGAAATCGCCCGTCCACAGACTGTCCTCGTTGAGTTGGATGCGCTCCTCCTCGACTCCGCCGAAGACCATGGCTCCGAGGCGACCATTGCCGACCGGCAGCGCCTCCTCCATCGCGGTCTTGGCCGAGTCCGAATACCACAAGATGGGTGGTTCCGCGCCGCAGAGCAAAGGGACGGTTGGCGCAAAAGCTGTGATGAAACAAAAAACGAAGGCGGGGGTTTTCATGATGGGAATGGGGGCAATTTGATAAACTGTAAAAAGCTTACTTTGGGTAGTCCGACCTCACTGGTAATCCCTCTTTCGAGCGAAGGAAAGTTAGTAGGGCTTCTGCCAAACGCGCAGCAGGACGGAGCCATGTCTGGGGACGGTGTAGGAAGAGTTGTCCTCCAAGCGACCAAGATTCTTGCGGCTCCAGACATCGCGCGCCTGCCACGTGCCTGTGAGGAGGGAGGCGGCGAGGTTGAGGGTCACGGCTGCCGAGGCGTCACCGCGATTGATGAGTCCGACGGCCTTGGCGCCGTCGGCGAGATCGCGCACCCAGATTTCGGTTTTGTCGTCGTTTTTTACGACGCGGCGGGCGGCCTGACCGAGAGGGTCTTGATTAATCGCAATGAATTCGTCGTTGGTAATGAGCCCAAAGGT
>JBBRPA010000063.1:0-16112 GCA_038228695.1 Chthoniobacterales bacterium | reverse complement strand
TCTTTAAGTTATTCGTTGACGAAAAAATAGTGAACGAGGGTTGAAAAAGTAATTTATTCGTTGATCTCAAAATCGGCGAAAATGTTTGTCGAGAAAGATGGGTTCTTGGCGGTTCCCTCGCGCCATGACGTGATGGAAGGCGCCCGGATACTCCATACGAATGCTGCGCGGCATCCCTTTATCTAGTTGAACATTAGAAACCTGTCAAGATATGTTGACTGACCCCTAACGGCCCCCCATCCGTGGGCCCGCTAAATCACCTAATTCAACAACCACTCACCGACATCAACCCGTTCGCCGCAAAGCCACTTGTCAAGATATGTTGACTGACCGCGAAAACCCCAAGCCCGCAGCAACACACCCTTTACCGTTAGGCGATTCGTCCGATTCACTTACGGCGTCCTGCAATAATTCGGTCGTACTCACTGTGATGGCCGATCCAAAACCAGACGATGTCGGAATCATCTTGGACAGCAGTGGCGCGATAATGGATGCCAACCCGAATTGACCACATTCTGCCAACCTTCTTGAAATGAAGCGACGGATGCCGTGGGTCAGTCTTGAGTAATTCGTAATTCTCATCCGCAAGTCGCTGAATCTCTTCTGGAAGTCGCGCATAAAACTGCCAAAACTTAGGGTTGGTGCGATGCCTCACAAATCTCGGCAGCGTCCCTCGCGCAAATCGCGGATGGCTTCGTCGGCGAGAGCGTCCAAATGCCCAGCAGTGACATCCTGCTCAAATTGCTTGTCCCACTCGACGGCATCGAACGTGGAAAACCAATCGCGGAATGATAAAAGCTCCTCACGGGAGAGCTTACTGACGGCAGATTCGATTTCGTGAACGGCGCTCATATTAAGATAATAAACCGCTCTACGGCTTTCAGGCAAGCGCAGAAACGCCTAACGACCTCAAGATCAGCGACGCGTAGGGATGGGAGCGGCTCCTGCCTAAGCAGGAGACGTTGGGACTGCTGGGTATTTGTCACCGAAGATTAGTTGTGAATATTCCACAAATTTCCCTTCATCGACGGATGTTACGAGGTGTCCTCAATGACCCGAAAACATTGGGCGAGCATTTGAGGCGGAAGCGGGTTGATATGGGGCTAGGCCATGTGCAAGTCGCTGAAATCATGGGGGTAGCTTATCAGACAATCCAAAGATGGGAATGTAATCGTAGGCCAATCACTCCCAATAATCAGAAGAAGATCATCCAGTTTTTAGGGTATGATCCTCGCAAGCAACCCTCGAAGCCAACACCTGAGTAACTTGACATACTTTGTTGGGAATTTGTTACTCGCCTTTCTCTCTGAAAATTGCGGGCTGTAGGCATAAAAAAGCGGGTACCCTTGTTAAAAAGAGTTCCCGTTTTGATAAAGAACAATGATGAATCTAAGCAGCCACTGCCGCCATTGGATGAACTTCGTGGATGACTCTGGCCATCAATTCTTTGGCATTCCGAAGGTCGCACTCAGTTTGCACGTTCAGCCAAAAGCGAGGCGATTGGTTGAAGAACCGCCCCAGTCTCAATGAGCTGTCCAAGGTGACAGCCCGCCTGCCATGAATGATTTCATTGATGCGACGCGGAGGCACACTCAAAGAGCGAGCCAGCCCAGTTTGCGTCAGGTTCATCGGCTTCAAATAATCTTCCAAAAGGATTTCTCCCGGCGTCATATTTTTGGCAGCGGTCATGCTTTTGACTTATTCCAAGACCAGAACTTTTTCCCTTTTGGCGGCAGCAATTAAATTCCCGTCTTGAGTGGCGAGGGGAAGTTTGAGGTCTTTGGCTACCCTCAAGTATTCCGCATCGTAAGCCGTTAGTTGATACTTTTCGGCAAACTCTTGGATGATCGTGATGTCAGATAAAGTCGCACTCGGGCACACTTTGACTGGTAATGAGGCGATGCTTTCTAGGGCAGCGTCCCGATGTTTTTTGTCGATGCGCTTACGACGCTGGGCATTGAATAAGACGTTGGTTATTTCCAAGACCCAGAGTGATGGCGCATGAACGGGTGCGCCATCCTGCATCTGGTTGAGAACACGGGTGGCATATTCGCTGACCTCATCCGCCAGAAACCAACTTGCGGTGACTGAGGCGTCTATAATGAAGCCCTTCATCGCTGTCCGGTTAGCCGTAACTCAGTCATTTCCTTGGCAGTCAAAGGCTTGAGTGACTTGGCAAAGCGGGAACGAAAATTTCCCACAATATCGATGGGACTCTTTTTGGCAGGTGCAGAGACAGGCGCAAGCGAAGCTACCGCCTTGCCACGCATGGTGATGACAAATGACTCGCCCATCGCCACCTGCTCAAGCAGTTCAGAGATCCGGGTTTTGGCACTGATAGCTCCGATTGTTTTCATGGCTTCAGCTTACCAAAGAACCTTCCAAATGGGAAGATTTGAATTCAGGACATTCCCCGGTCACTTTGAACGCGGGATTCCGAACCTTGCGGAAGGCTTTTATCGCCCCGTGGTGCACCACCAAGTTGTAGCATTTGCGTTTCCAATTCACCGACGTATCGACTCATGCCGACCAATCGTTCCATGTTTTGGTCACGTTCCTTTTCCAAACGCTCAATATAGAAATCCTTGGCGCGTGTCGCAATTTCCAAGTCCCGGTTTTGGCGGGCAAGTTCGTCGGTTCGTTCGTTTCCTCCCGTTGTTCGTGAAGTGGTTTCCGAAGGATTCGGAATAGCTTCCTTTGAAGTCGGCTGGAGGGTAGGCGGCATGTTGCCCCCTTTCGATTGCTCTTCTTGGATGGCCCGTGTCACGCTTTCCGGGGTGATGAAGTATCTGCGTTCGTTGGTGTCAAAGTAGGCATCCAATCGGGCGATGCCCTGACGGTTCGGTTGGCACCAGTTGATGATGCTTCTTTCGGTGCGCGGCACGCCCGCTTGCTCAAACATCCGTGCCACTTCCCGCACGCTCTGGGTGTGGTGCTCAGTTTTTTCCGCATGATTCCGCAGAGTTCCGAAACCTTCCGCATGGTTAGGAAATGTTCGGAAGGTTTCCGCAGCTTGCGGAATGTTTCCGAAGGTTGCGGCAGCGTTCGGAACCTTGCCGAAGTCTTCCGAAATTGGATCATTCATGGTGATTAAATTAGCGAATAATATGGGCTGCCTCTTTCCGAAGTTCCGCAGATGGGAGCCAGTGGGATAATTCTATCACAGGCGGCAGAGGAAATGAAGAATCCGCACCCAAGGCAAGGCTTGCCGCCTTTGGGGGAGTCTGGTATCCTTGAATACATGAAAAATTTGGCGATCACTCTACAGGACGAGGATGTGATTTTTATTGAAAATGCCATTAAATCGGGTCGCTATTTGACTGAGAGTGACGTCATTTCGTTTGCTCTGGCGGCATTCGAGGTTCACGAGGAAATTCAGAAACAACGCTTTGTCCGTCTCAAGGCAAAAATCCAGTTGGGTATCGATCAGGCAGACAGGGGCGAATTTGCAGAATTCAATCTTGAAGACATCAAAGCCCAAGGGCGCAAGCGTCTTGCCGAAATCACTTCCGGGCAAAATTCCTAACTCATAGCCACAACCCGTCTATTTCCTATTCTGTTAAAAGTTTGATAGAATAAATGGCATGGAGCCACCACGTCGCGGTTTTAAGGGAATATGGATACCCTCAGAGGTTTGGCTTTCCAAAGAATTAACGACCATGGAAAAAGTCATTTTCGCGGAAATCCATAGTCTCGATAATGAGGACGGTTGCTATGCCTCGAATGCTTATCTGGGCGACTTATTCGGCGTAAGCGGTCGTCAGATTGGCAAACATATCGCGTCACTGAAAAAGAAGAGTCGGGAATTTATTGGGGCAGTCAACATTTTTTGACAGAATCAAGGTGGCTGTCCAGCAACTCTTAAAGTTTTTCATCGACGAAAAAATAGTGAACGAGGGTTGAAAAAGTAATTTATTCGCCGATCTCAAAATCGGCGAAAATGTTTGTCGAGAACTGTCTGGCTTCAAGATGTCCCATCGGGTTTGGCGGACGCGGTCCGGCAACGGACGTTCGAGGTTCTGGTCGGTGGTTTTGCTTCTCCTGCGGCAGAAGATGGAGCGGGAGGCGTGGCTTGTTTACGGACTCATTGGTCGCTGCGGCAGATGTTCGGCGCAGTAGTCTTCGCCATCGGCGGCAACGCGGAATTCTAGCTCGGGATCACTCTGTTCGGTGCGGCCGCAGATTTTGCACTGATGCAGGAAGCTCGTCTCCGGCTTGGTTTTTTCGCGAAACTCATGACGCCGCTGGGCAATTTCGCGGTTAGTTTTGAAGTTACGAATCATATCCAGGCCAAAGAAAAGGAAGTAGTTGCCGAGACAAAGAAAGAAGGTCGGGAGATTTCCGCTGAACCCAGCGACGGCGAGTGACCCGGCGAGCGCAAATAGGGCGAGCCATTTGACTTTGACCGGAAAAATCAGGTAGAGCGAAATCTGCATGTTCGGAAAGAGCGTGGCGAAGGCGAGCAGGAGCGAGAGATTCAGGTAAAGCGGGGTGCCGACACTGCCGAAAATGAACGAGGCTGCAACGCTCGCGACCCAGCCAAGGAGGTAAAACACGGTCAACCGCGTCGCGCCCATGCCCTCTTCGAGTGCGTCGCCGATGTAGAAAAGAAACATCAGCGCAAAGATCCAAAACAGGCTGAAACTCGATGGAATGAAAGCAAAAGTCAGGAGGCGCCAAACCTCCCCAGAGAGGACGGCGGCAGGAACGAGCGGGAGGAGTTCGCGGGTGTTCGGGAAAGCGAGTCCGACGATGAAAGCAGCGCTGCTGAACAAGGCAACGTAGCGGATGAGGCCGGGGACCGTGATCGGGCGGGCAAGGCGTTCGAGTTTATCGGGCAGGGACATGAGGCAGTTCAGATGGAAAAGTTTTCGAGAGCCCTATTCTAGCCGGGAATCGCTTGAGGAAAGGATGATTTTTTTGACTTCGACGGCGGTCGCCCGTAGAAACAGCGCGTGTCCGATTCTTCCCGCCGCACGCCACTTTACGAGGAGCACTCGCGTCTCGGTGGAAAGATGATCGAATTCGGCGGCTGGGAGATGCCAGTTTACTACAGCGGAATTATCGACGAACACCTCGCGGTCCGGACGGCGACAGGTGTTTTTGATATTTCGCACATGGGCCAGATTTTCGTTTCGGGGCCAGACTCGGGGAAATTTCTCAACCGCTTGCTGACCAACAACATCGACAAGATCGCGGTTGGTCAGGGTCAATACACCTTGCTGTTGAATGAAAGAGGCGGCGTGATCGACGATCTGATCGTTTATCGCCTCGGCCCGGAGCTTTATTTTCTCGTGGTTAATGCGGCGAAGATCGCGGAAGACTTCGCCTGGCTTGAAGCGCAGAAGCGCGAGGACGTAGAAATCGTCGACCAGAGCGCGGATTACGCCGGGCTCGCCGTCCAAGGACCCGGGGCCGTCGCCCTGCTGGAAAACTACCTCGGGCGCTCCCTTCCACCGCGCAACAGGATGATCGAGGTCGTCGCCCACGGCATCAGTTTCCTCGTGGGCCGAACCGGCTACACCGGCGAGGATGGTGCGGAGATTTTCTTTGCAGCGGAGGAAGCGATCGGAGTTTGGAATGCGTTGCTCGGCCTCGGCGCGAAACCGTGCGGGCTTGGCGCGCGCGACACGCTGCGGATGGAAATGTGTTACCCGCTGAACGGCTCCGATCTCTCGCCCGAACACACGCCGCTGGAGGCTGGACTCGGTTTCTTTGTGGACCTCGCTAAAGGCGATTTCATCGGCCGCCAACCGCTCCTCGACCAAAAAAATAACGGCCTCACCCGCAAGCTAACGCCGTTTACCATGACCGGTAAAACGCCCCCGCCACGGGCTCATTACCCCGTGCTGGTCGGTGGCGAAATCGTTGGCGAAACCTGTAGCGGCGGGCGCGCTCCCAGCCTTGGCATTGGGATCGGACTCGCTTACCTGCCCACAACTGCCTCTTCGCCGGGCACCATTCTCGAAATCGACATCCGGGGACGAAAATTTCCCGCTCTTGTCGCTAAAAAACCGCTCTACCAAAAATTATGAACGTTCCGGAAAATCTCAAATACGCCGACACCCACGAATGGGTCCGCCTCGATGGCGAGACCGCGACGGTGGGGATCACTGATCACGCCCAAGCCGAGCTGACGGACATTGTTTATGCCGAGTTGCCAAAAATTGGTCGCCGGGTCGCCGCTCGGGAAGCGATCGCGGTGGTTGAGTCGGTCAAGGCTGCGAGCGACATTTACTCGCCGATTGGCGGAACCGTCAGCGCGATCAACCCGGCTCTCGAAGCAAACCCGGCTCTGCTGAACACCGATCCCTTCGGCGACGGTTGGCTTTACCAACTGACGGCGGAAAACGCGACCGACCTCGACGCACTCAAAGACGCCGCCGCCTACCGCGCCCAGATCGGGGCTTAACGGAAAGCAAAGGGAGCGCGAACCTCCGCGTGAGCTCATTCCAGCTCGGCCAGCGCCTCGCGCTCCCTATTTGACACTGGGGGCATTCGCGCCTATCCATCTGGTTCGTTTTAATCCGCCAAACTCCATTTCCATGAACAGCCTGCTCGTCGAAGAAGCCCATAAAATCATCACCAACAGCAACGTGCTGATCAACGTCGTCTCCAAGCGCGTGCGTCAGCTCAGCGCCGGGGCACGGCCCACGGTCGAAGTCGGCCCAAAAATGGGTCTGTCTGATATCGCCTTGCAGGAAATCATCGAGGGCAAACTCAAGCTCGATCCTTCCGAGCCGGTGATCGTCTAACCTCCGCCTCACGGCCAGATCATGGCTGACAAAAACAAACCGGCGCGCAGTCCGGAGATCACGACCAACCGCAAGGCGCTTCGTGATTATTTCATCCTCGAACGTTTCGAGGCCGGCATCGAGCTCAAGGGCACCGAGCTGAAGTCTATTCGCGCCGGGTTCGCGAATCTGACCAATGCGTTCGCCCGGGTCGAAGACGGCGAGGTGTTTCTGATGGACGCCGATATTCGCGCCTACGACAACGCCAGCCACGAGCAACACGTCCCGAAGCGCCGCCGCCGCCTCCTCCTGCACAAGGTGGAAATCCAGAAACTTTTTAGCGCCACTGCGATCGAGGGTCAGACGATCGTCGCCCTCGGGATGTATTGGAAAAAAAGCCGCGTCAAAGTCGAGATCGGCATTGGCAAAGGCAAAGTTTCGCACGACAAACGGGCGGACCTGAAAGAAAAGGCCACGAAACGCGAAACCGATCGCGAGGTTGCCCGCTTCAACAAACGCCAAGGCTAGATCCGAATCCGGTTCTCAGGGAGCCGCCACGTCCGTTCCGAAAACGGTCACTTCCGCCGAACCCAGCGTGCCCGTTTTTCCGAGCGTCAGATCCTCAATTTTTAGGGTCCAAACTCCATCCGAGGTTTCGCCCCAGTTTCGCACCGTCATGTAAGTCCACTCGATCGCAGGATACGGATCGCCGTGTTTGGCTGCCAACTCACTAACCGTGCCCGAGGGCGAGGTGAGCGTGATCCGCAACTGGCCGCGGTAGGGATGCGTGATGTCAGTTTTCACCGTGACATGCTCGACGCGTTGGCTGGTGGGCACGCTGAAAGTTCGGACGAGCGACCCGCTGCCGTCGGGAATTGCCCCGGCGCTGACGGGCACGGTCTGCTCGGTTTGCGGCCCGAGATTAGTCCAACTTTGAGACATCTGCACCGCAGCGGTGCCGTTAACTAGCCCTGCGCCGTATTCCTGATTGAAGTGAAATCCCGCATTGTTAGTGATCCAACTGGCGTTGCCTGCGTCGTTTTTCCGTGCGGTGCGGATGAGGATTTCCTGCACGTCGCGCCAACCGAGATTCGGATTCGCTTGGAGCATGAGCGCAACCACGCCGGAGATGACCGGGGTCGCGGAAGAGGTGCCGCCAAAGGTCCGGGTATAGTTTGCATCGGAAATCTCCCCGCGCACGCCTTTGTAGTTGTAGCCGTTGGATCCGGTCAGATCGGTGGTAACGATTCCGCTATTCGGGTAATTGTCACTCGGTGCACCGATCAGGACGTTCGCTCCACCTTCCGCATAGTAAGTAGCGCGGCCCCAGTTCGTGATTGCGGTGACGGCGATGGTGTAAATCGAGTTGGCGTAACCATCGTAGTTGGAGTTGTCGCCGAGTTCGCGGCCATTGCCCGACGCCCAGACGAAAATCGTGCCCAGTCCGCCGCGCCCGGTGCTCGTCGCATCGCGCAAAGCCTGCGCCCCGATCGGCCCCGGCGCTTCCATGGTCTGCCCGTCGTCATTGGGTCCCCAACTGTTGTTTTTGATCGAGATCCGATCCGACCGAAAAAGAAAGGCTGACCCCTCTTGGCTATCGTCCTCGTAGTCCGCGATCAGCCGCAACCCGGTTAGCCGAGCATTCGGGGCGACGCCGCAAACGCCGATTTTATTACCGCCACGGGCCGCAGCCACCCCGGCCACGCTCGTGCCATGGAAGTCGCCATTGCGCTGGCTTGGGCTCGGATCGAAGTGCGTGTTGTCGTTCCAATCGTAATCTAGCGTGATGTCGTAGTTGGGACGGATGTCCGGATGAGTGAACTGCACGCCGTCATCGACGATGCCAATAACCACGCCTCGGCCGCGAATCCCGGCTCCGAGGAAATTTCCCCAGATCGGCACCACGCCCGCATCGATCCCGCGAATTCCGCCGCTTTGTCCAGTGTTGCGCAGATACCATTGCATGCCAAAAAACCGGTCGTTTGGCGCAGCCCGTCGTTTTTGCTGACGCGCGAGGATCGTCTCCGCCGAGAGAACACCGGGATACGATCCCAGCGAACCGACTGATTTTAATGCCGTGGGCGAGGACCAAGTCGTGAAAATGTAGTGGTCGGGCAATCCCGGAGCGGGCTCCGATTTCAGGACGCCCCACTCGGCAGCGAGCTGCGCGACGTCCGAGCCTAGTGCGACGTGGACGAGCATTTTCTCGGTGAGCAGGCGGCGGGTGAAGACGGTGCGGCTGACCCCCTCGGGATAGAGCACGAGGCGGGTTTCCGGAGAGAGCGATTTGGCCCGCAGCATCTGGCTAACGTTTCCGGAGCGGACCTCCATTTTCCCGCCGTCCGTGCTGGCGGCCATTTCGTCGGCCGCCACAATAAAGGTTTTCCTCTGTCCGTTATCGTCGGCCGTCACGCGATCCGGCAGGACATTGGCGAGTTGCGCCAACCCGACGCAGGGCAGCGTGATTCCGAGGAGAAAAATAATTTTGCGCATCCTGTCAGATAACACCGGATGACCGCCTCTGCGAACACGCTTTATAGGACAGTTAAAATACGGCCCCCTGACGCGACGATAATGCGCCACGTTCCGGAGTTGAACTTGGGAACAAAAAGAAAAATTTTAAACCCTCGGCCCCGATCCCACTCGAAAAGCTGCCTTTTTATTTCTTCCCAAGCCGATCTACCAAATCCACCGGAGCGATAAAGATGAGCGACTTGCCCGATTTTCCCTGTTCCAAAAAACCCAAGTTCGTCAAACCAGGAAACCTTAACGGCGCAACTACCAATTTCAAATAAATCGGTAGCAAATTGGTAGTTGAGAGAAATACCGTAGATCGAAGTTACACAACGGAAAACCACTCCATTAAGTGAAGCCGGCTACCCTACCCGAGACATCAGGGTGCTTCCGGTTCTTCTTTTTTGCCGAGGACTTCGGCGGCTGCTTCCCATTTCGCGGAGGCGCGTTCGAGGCTGGTGCTCACGCCCATGAGTTCGCGGTTGAGGCGGACGGCGAGGCCTGAGTCGGTCTGCGCTTCGCTCGATTCGAGTTTTTCGGTGAGTTCGGTCTGCTGTTTCTCTAAGGAGATGACTTCAGCTTCGAGGGCGGCGACTTCTTTTTCGGCGGCGCGGCGGAGGGCGTTGGCGGCGGCGCGTTCGGCCTGGACGCGGCGGCGCTCTTCGCGGACTTCGCGCATGGAGAGTCCCTTCGCGACCACTGGCCCGGCTTTGACGGTTTCCACTTGTTCGAGCGGACGGCCCGAGGTGAGGCCAGCGCGCTCGGTGAGGGCGTTGGTTTTATCGAGGAAATACTGGTAGTCGCCGGGATAGGCTTTGATCGTGCCGCTGTGGATGTGGAGGACGCTGGTGGCGAGTTGGCGGATAAAATAGACGTCGTGGCTGATAAAAAGGAGGGTGCCTTCGTATTGCTTGAGCGCCTCGATGACGGCGTCGATGCTGGCGATGTCGAGGTGGGTGGTCGGCTCGTCCATGAGGAGGAGATTCGGCGGGTCGAGGAGGAGTTTAACGAGCGCGAGGCGGCTTTTTTCTCCACCGCTGAGCACGGCGACGGGCTTGAAAACGTCGTCACCCCGAAACAGGAAACTGCCGAGGACGGTGCGGGCGATTTCGTCGGAGACGGGGTGGTCCATGTCTTGCACGGATTGCAGGACGGTGTGTTTCAGGTTGAGCATTTCGACGCGGTTCTGCGAGAAGTAGCCGGGCTTGACGTTGTGGCCGAGTTCGCGTGAGCCGCTCTGGATGTCCATCACGCCCGCGAGGAGCTTGAGGAGGGTGGATTTGCCCGAGCCGTTCGGTCCGCAAAAGACGGTGCGCTGGCCTTTTTCCACGGTGTAATCGAGGCCGCGATAAACGACGGATTCGCCGTAAGCGTGATCGACGCCGGTCATGCTGATGACTTTTTGCCCGCTCTTCGGTGGCGAGGGAAAACGAAAGCCGATGCTTTTCCCGGCGGCGACGGGAGCCTCGATTTTCTCCATGCGATCGATTTGTTTGAGTTTGCTCTGGGCTTGCGAGGCTTTGCTGGCTTTGGCGCGAAAACGGTCGGCGAAACGCTGGAGGGTCTCGATTTCTTTCTGCTGATTTTTGTAGGCGGAGAGGAGTTGCTCGTCGCGGGCGACGCTCTGGCCGACGTAGCTGGTGTAGTTGCCGCGCCAGCGGGTGAGGCGGGAGTGTTTGATCTCAACGATCGAGCCGACGAGCCGATCGAGGAAGTCGCGGTCGTGGGAAATGACCACAATCGCTCCCGGATAACGGCTGAGATATTCCCGAAACCAGACGAGCGTTTCCAAATCGAGATGGTTTGTCGGCTCATCCAAAATCAACAAATCCGGCTCCTGCACTAACAATCGAGCCAAATGCGCCCGCATCACCCAACCGCCGCTCAGATGCCGCGCCGGACGGTCAAAATCGCTCTCGCGAAAGGCGAGGCCGTGGAGGATGCGTTTCGCCTTCGGCTCCATCTGGTAATCATCCGGATCGACATTGTGCGAGAGGGCGACTTCGAGCACCGTCTCTTCACCGACCGGGGCCGTTTCCTGCGGGAGAAAGCCGAGCGTGGCGCGCTTGTCGAAACTCACCGAGCCCTCGTCCGGCGACGTCTCGCCCATAATCAGAGAGATCAACGTGGATTTCCCCGCGCCATTTGGACCGACCAGCCCGATGCGCTCGCCAGTGTTGACCTGCAACGAGGCATCTTGGAAAAGCGTGCGGCCTCCGTAGGATTTGGAAAGTTTGGAAACAGTCAGCATGGGAATTCGGGCATGGATAATGGTGGCGGATGCGCCAATAGTCAAAGGATGCCGCCAAAAATGCCCACTGCCGCTCAGCGTCTCGCTCTCCGCGACCGTCCGCCGGGACCGGTAGTAATGAAACAAAGCTGGCGCGAACTGCTCTTCCTGCACTGGAAATTTGACCCCGCTGAAGTGCAGCGATTGCTCCCGCCAGGACTCACAGCGGACACCTTCGACGGTGCGGCTTGGGTGGGCATCGTGCCGTTTTTCATGTGCGGCGTCCGCCCCGTCTGGGCACCGCCGGTCCCGGGTTTATCCGACTTCCTCGAACTTAACGTCCGCACCTATGTGCACGACGCCAATGGTGTTCCCGGCGTCTGGTTTTTCTCGCTCGACGCCAGCAACTGGATCGCAGTTTTGATCGCGCAAAAACTTTTTAAGCTCCCTTACTTCAACGCCCGGATGCGTGCCCGCGCCACCCCGGCCACGGTCGATTACTGGTCCCAACGCGGTGCGCTGGATCCCGATCATTTCGTCTGGCAACCCATTGGGCCCGCCCACCGTGCCGAGGCGGAGACGCTCGAATTTTTCCTCGTCGAACGCTACCTGCTCTACACTTTCAAAAACGGGCAAATTTACACCGGCCGCGTCCATCACGCGCCTTACCAATTGCATGACGTCAAAGTCATCGAGCACGGCACCCAACTCCTCGCTCCCGCCGGCCTAACCCCGCGCGATACGCCTTTCGATCACGCTATTTGTGTTAGAAATGTGGACGTGAATATCTTTGGCCTACAGCGATAGGCAAAAGGGTCCATCTCCCATCCAGTCGTCCCAAGCGCGTGGTTACTCGTAGCCAAAAGTTAGCAACGACCAATGGCTCTGGACCAGCGCCAGCGGGCCTTCGAGGGAGACGTCGGGGATGATTTTCACTGAGCGGATGAGCCAGGTGCCCGATGGGGTGAGAGGAAAAGCGCAGCGGCCTTTTCCATCGGTCCGTGTAGAGCTAGAAACGACCTTCCCGGCAAGTCGCTGGCGTGCAGTGACCAATGCACCCGATACCGGTTTGCCTTGGAAAAGAATTTTGCAGCGCAGACTTCGAAGACCCGGTTCGTAAGGATTGTCGAGCGGGACAATTTCATATTCCTGCCCGGTCGTTCTCAGGGCCGCTTTTCCGGGTTTGTCGCCAACTGTGACCAGCGTTTTTAAGTAGCGGGTGTAGGTCTCGTTGATGCGGGTTTTTTCGGGAGGCAGAACGAATTCACCTCCGGTTTCAACTGCCGCATATTCTAGAAATTTGGTGCGGCCGAAGCGAATCTCCGCTGGACTGCGGGTCATGGTGACGAGCAATGTGCCTTCAGAATCGCTGCGAATTTTTGCAACGGATTGCGTTGCCCCACCCCGAGGCACGGGGAGATTTTTGTATTCTCGCCCCGCTTCGTAGAGTCGAAAGTCGCGCGTGCGATCGGGCTGGATCGGTTTTTCAGCGCCCTTGGCGAAGGATTCCCCAAACATCAACCGGAGGACGCTGGTCTGCCCGACCGCCGTGCGCTGGGGTTCAGCTTCCAACCAGTAGTCGTGGGCGAACGCCGTGCAATGAAGAAGTAGCAAACAAACGGTCAGGCGAATGAAGGAATCCATCTCGCCGTCCTAACATAGGGCAACCAGACGGGTCAATCGGGATTTGCGTTTCTGGCAAGGTATTTTACCAGAGTCATCTTATCGGGAAAATCTAACCGGCTATCCCCAGCAATCAGCGCGAATCCGGAACCGAGCACCGGGCCGTTCAGAATGCAGGCGTCCGTTCCGCAGATCGTGAGCTGCGCCCGGGCTTTCTCCAACGCTTCGCCGACCGATCCGCCGACCTCAAATTTCCATCCAATGATCCGGGCCTGCGGAAAAAGTCCGCGCAGTTGCGCGAGCACTTTGGTTGCAGGGCGGAGGCGAATGGTTAGCCCGTGGATCTGGCTGGAAATTTTCCCCGCTGTAATCGGCGAGTCGGTCTCATCGGTAACGGCAGCCACTTCAAAATCGGTCAACGCTGCTGCGTGGAAAATAGCATCCACTTTTTCCGAGGCAGCCAGACGGCGAATGGCGGCGAGCAATTCTTCATTACCAAAATAGGATTCGAGTCGCACACCCGACGGAGGAGGAAAGGTCGCTCCCTCGCCGCGGAAGCAAATGACTTCATGACCCGCTGCGAGCAGGGCTTCCGAAAGGAGGGTGCCGAGTTCGCCGGTGGAAAAATTTGTGATCCGGCGCACCTCATCGATTTTGGTCGAGGCAGGACCGCAGGTAATTAGGCAGAGACTCATAGGTAGTTAGGTTTTCAAAAGGGTGACCTCACCGGCAACGATCACTGATTCATTTCCAGAAGCCTCACGAATTCGCAGGCCGCCGTCCGCAGCCAACCCAGCTACGACGCCGCAAATTCTACGACCGCCCAATTCGGCTTCGATGGGTTTTTCCAAGAGTACACTGCGCTCGGCGCATTCGCGAATAATCTCCGGAAACGACCCAGGTAAGGAATGATAAACGCTGTCGAATTGGTTAAGAATCGCAGCCGCTAACATTGCGCGATCCGGGGTGGTGTTGGCAAACATCGCGAGCGAACCCGCCGTGTCGCACACTTCAGCTGGAAAATCCGCGGGCTCTTGCAGGACGTTAATCCCGATACCGGCCACGATGAAACCCGCTCCGGATTCGCAAAGGATTCCGGTAACTTTTTTCCCTTGAATCTGGATGTCGTTGGGCCATTTGATTCCGACAGGGTGATTGGTTAGGTTTTGAAAAACTCGGGCGAGCACCACGGCGGCGACGAGGCTAATCCGCGACACATCCGGCCAAGGGGGTCGGAGCAGAATCGAAAAAGTGAGGCTCTGTCCTCGATCGGATTGCCAAGTGCGGCCGAGACGGCCGCGGCCGCGGGTCTGGTTCTCAGCGAAAATAGCGAATC
Source organism: Chthoniobacterales bacterium (assembly GCA_038228695.1). Taxonomy (GTDB): domain Bacteria; phylum Verrucomicrobiota; class Verrucomicrobiia; order Chthoniobacterales; family DASVRZ01; genus DASVRZ01. The sequence goes on along the minus strand of JBBRPA010000063.1, from coordinate 1,675 downwards.
CTTCCGGCGCACCTTCGGCGCCAAGTTGTAAGGCGAGATCGTTAGTGGAAGTCGCCTCTTGGAAATGGCGAACCGGGCGGCCAATCACTCGTGAGGTGAGGCCTGTCTCAATGGATTTCGCGGTCATGTTAGTTCCAGCGAAAAATCGACCGCTCGAGCGGAATGAGTCAGCGCTCCCACCGAGATGAGATCGACTCCGGTTGCGGCGATAACGGCGACCGTGTCGAGATTAACTCCGCCGCTAGCCTCAAGCAGAACGCTGCCCGCAGTGAGGGCGACCGCCTCGCGCAGTTGCTCAGGAGTCATGTTATCGAGCAGAATGACGGCGACGCCGCGCAACGTAAGGAAGGCGCGAACTTGTTCGATCGTGTCGGCCTCAAGTTCGATCCGGACATTGGGATGATCGTGATGGCAGCGGTCGATCGCAGCCTGGAGATGTCCGATGTTAGGATCGGAGAGGAGATGGTTGTCCTTGACCATGACCATGTCGTAGAGGCCGATGCGATGATTGGTGCCGCCGCCCGCTTTCACGGCTGCTTTTTCGAGCAGGCGCAGACCGGGCGTGGTCTTGCGGGTGTCGAGTATTTTGGCCCGCGTTCCACTGACGGCAGCAACGTAACGCGCGGTCAGCGTGGCAATGCCAGAAAGGCGTTGGAGAAAATTCAGCGCAACGCGTTCGGCGGTAACGATCGACCCGGCTTTTCCGGAAATGGTTAGCACCGTGTCGCCGGGTTGGAGTGAGGCGCCGTCCTCGCACGACGCGTGGACGGAGAGCGATGGATCAACTTGGCGAAACGTCTCGGCCGCCGTGAGGATGCCTGCCAGGACGCACGGTTCTTTCGCAAAAATGCGCGCGCCGGTTTCCGCCGCCGGATCGATGAAATACCGGGCGGTCAGATCACCCGGACCGATGTCTTCGGCAAGAGCGAGAACAATGGGATCGTGCATGGCGGACAACCTAAAGGAAAATCGGCGGCGATGAAACTGCGATTTCATTCAGGACTGGTGCGTGCATATTCCTGGGATGATTATTTTCAGTTCACCGCGCTGCCTCGAATATCATCGACCCGGTCATCCAGAGCGTCCGGAACGAATTTCTGCAACGACTGCCGAGCTTCGGAACCGGCATCCAGAATGGGACTTTCGTGAACCGGAAGCGGCGACCGAAAAGGAAGTGTTGCGGGTTCATTCGGCCAAACATCTCGCCACCTTTGCGAACAAGGAGGATTTCGACGCGGACACGGCGTGGTTTTCTGGCATCTTGGAACACGCGTTTCTGGCGGCGGGCGGAGCGGTGGCGGCGGCTCGTTCGGCCCTCGACGGCACGCGGGCTTTTTCGCTTTTTCGTCCGCCGGGACATCACGCATCGCGTTCGCGAGCGATGGGTTTTTGTTATTTGAATTCAGTGGTGATCGCGGCGCACGCAGCACTGGCAGCCGGGGTGGAGAAAGTGGCGATCTGGGATTTTGACGCGCATCATGGCAACGGCACGGAGGATTTAGTGACAGGCGACGACCGGATTGTTTTCGCATCGGTTCATCAGCTTCCGGGGTGGCCAGGAACAGGTGCATTTTCGCACAGCAACGTTCGAAATTTTCCCGTTCCACCGCACAGTCCGCGCGCGTCGCACATGGCCGCGCTGCGGGAGTCGCTCGATGAATTGTTAGGAGAAGAT
>JBBRPA010000062.1:0-16750 GCA_038228695.1 Chthoniobacterales bacterium | reverse complement strand
TCCGACCATCCCGCTCCACCCGATAATGCTCATCGATGACCGCTGCCACCAAGGGCAGCCCTAATTGTAGTTTTCTACCAGACATCCTAACATTTAACCAGTTTCACCTATACAAGTCACTCTATTTTTAGCAGATGGTATTAGATGGTGCGTAAACGGTAAACTCCTTACAGGCTTACTTAGGTTTGACCGTGAGGACGATGTTGTCCAAGCGGCCAAAACCAACTTCTAGGCCTTGCGTGGGATCAACTCCGTAGAAACCGAAGAACAGGGGTTTGTCGTCGGCTTCAAGGGGAGCTGGCTTGAAAGCGTGGTTCACTTTGTCCCAAGTGCCTTTTGGCGCAAATTCAAAATCGAAGGTGTCTTCCCACAGCCTCTGTCCACCAATGTTATTATTTGCCGTGGCGAAAACAACCACCCGCAGAACATCGTGGGACTTCCATTTATAACCGGAAATCCAGTCCAAAGAGACTTCGAAGATTTCCCCCGCTGCAATAGTGTGTTCGGTCTTCTGCGCGAAGTAAGATATATCCTCTCCATGATCATTGAATACAGCACTGTATTTCGAGCCCTCCGTACTACCCTCTAGGCTGGTTCGTGCGTTTGCATCCTGTTTGGGGCCGTTCTTAGCGAGATTGTACCAACCGGGAGTTTGCCAGAAGGGGTATGTTTTATCGTCGGATTTTCCTGCTTCGAAGTCGCTATTTTTTAAGAGGTTCGCAAGGGATGTCTTGATGGGCATTCCAGCAACTAGTGCAGTCAGGAGAAGATATTTTATCATATATAATTTAGGGGATAACTGTAAAGCTAACTAGTGAAATCTTAGCAGTCAACAATTTGTTTGATTGGTGTCTGGATTACTGGAGCTGTGAATTGCACCACTGGCTTGAGCGAATTTTGCACGGGTTGGCCTGCCGAATTCTGGAACTCCGGCCTGTTCGGGGGAACTTTACTGTTGACGTCAGACGTATTTCAAACAGGATTAATCCATGATGAAATCGATAGTAACCCATGACGCGTTCTTTAGCGGAGACTCACTCCGACGCAGCTCGCTAGGTCCAGTAGGAGTGATTCCTACCATCAGTGATTTGCCATGATGAAGGAAACTATAAGATTACCAGCAAGTGAGGTCCTTCTCTATGGAGCTGACTACAACCCCGATCAATGGCTTGGGCAGGAGCAGGTGCTTATTGAGGATGTCTCGCTGATGAAGAGGGTGGGGGTGACGTCTGCCTCGATCGGGATTTTTTCCTGGACGGCTTTGGCGCCGGAGCCTGGCGTTTACACTTTTGATTGGCTGGATGCCACGATGGACCGGTTTGCTGAGGCAGGGCTGAAGGTTTTTCTGGCGACGCCCAGCGGGAGCAAGCCGATGTGGATGTCGGAGTCGCATCCCGAAGTCAGGCGTGTGGGCGTGGACGGACGGCGCGAACCTTCGGGGGGCCGCCACAACCATTGTTTAACCTCGCCGATTTACCGAGAGGCTGTCCGCGAGATCAACCGTGAGTTGGCCGTGCGCTATGGCGCTCACCCGGCCCTTGCTCTTTGGCATGTCGGGAACGAGCTGAACGGCGAATGCCATTGCGACCTTTGCCGCTCTGCCTTCCATGATTGGTTGCGCCACCGCCATGGAAGTCTGGAGAACCTCAACCAAGCGTGGTGGACTGCGTTCTGGAACCATACTTTTACCGACTGGTCGCAGATTCCGACCTCGGACGAGAGTATTGATGGGTTGGCCGTGGATTGGATGCGTTTTGTCAACGATCAGCACGCTTCGTTCTTGGAAAACGAGATGGCGCCGCTACGGGAAATCGCGCCTGGTATTCCCTGCACTACGAACTTCATGGGAACTCATCCCACGACGAACTATTGGCAGTGGGCCAAGCTGTTGGATTGCATCTCAAACGACCACTACCCGCTGCACGATGACCGCGAGGACAGTTGGAAGAAGTCGCTAGGGTCGGATTTCATCCACAGTCTGATGCGCGGGATGGCGAACGGCGATCCGTGGATGTTAATGGAGTGTTCTCCCAGTTCGGTGAATTGGGGAAAGATCAACAAGCTCAAGCGGCCCGGCGTACATCTGCAGGAAGTGCTGCAAGCTGTGGCCAATGGAGCCGATGTCATTCATTATTTCCAGTGGCGTAAAGGACGCGGCGGTTTCGAGAAATTCCACGGTGCGGTAGTGGATCACGAAGGGAGCTCGCGCACGAGGGTTTTCCAAGAATGTGTGGAGGTAGGCCAGACCTTGGAGAGACTGGCGCCGCTGACGGGGGTCAGTCCGGCTCGCGCACCAGTCGCGATGATTTACGACTGGGAGAGCCGCTGGGCTTTGGCGGCGTCGGCTGGTCCTAAACAGGCAGACGGGACCGATCTTTACACGCGCACTTGCACCGAGCATTTCCGAGCGTTGAGGCTCGCGGGAATCGAAGTCGATATTATCCCGCTCGATGCGGATTTTTCCGGCTACCGCACCGTGATTACACCAGCCCTCTACATGTTGGAACCGGATACCGCACGGAAGTTGACGTCGTACGTCGAGAGTGGAGGTGTGTGGGTGGCAACGTATCTGACTGGCTATGTAGACCAGCACAACCGCTGCTGGGGTGGTGGATTTCCCGGCCCAACTCTGCGCGAGGTCTTTGGCCTGTGGAACGAGGAGATCGATTATCTCTGCGATGACGAGATCGTGCGTATCGTAGGCTGCGCTGAAGGTCTGGGTGCCGACATGCGGGCCTCAGATATAGTCGAGCACCTGCGCGCGGAAGGTGCCGTGCCGCTGGCAAAGACTGGTTCGGAATTTTACGTGGGCTCACCAATTATCCTACGCAACCGCTGGAAAGAGGGGGCGGCATATTACGTTGGAGCCCGCTTGGACGAGGAAAGTCTCGTCGCATTTTACCGAGTGCTCGCCTCCGAATGCGACTTGCCGCGCATGGACCTACCACGTGGGATTGTTCGTAAGACGCGCTTAGGATCGGCAGGGCCGGTGGATTTTCTCTTCAACTACACCAGACAGGAAGTTGAACTTGATCTTGGAGACGAAAGCTTTCACAGGACCTCCGACGGCAAGGTAGTCACAGGCCAAACGATCTTAGGCGCATACGAAACGCTGCTTCGTGGCGTTACTGCATCTTCTGAAATCTGCTCAATCGAAAATACATATACCTGTAAAATCCGTTAAAGAGGGAACGAATCAGCTGCAGGTTATGATCTTTTTGTCTGGACTCTGCTTGATTCTTCCAGGGGTCATGTGATGTGTCCTTTTATCCATAGAATATGTTATCTGCGGAACGAGCGAGGTTGTCTGTCGCTAGCACCGCTTGATCGATTTCCCCCTTAGACTCCTTTCCCCTTGAAGCCCTGCCTAGCCACGTTGACTCCGCAGATTACTGGAATCATTTACTCGAACCCCCCCTAATCAACCTTTCTCAAAAACCATGCATAAATTCCGAATCATCACCTTTTCACTTCTCGTGCTGCCCTGTTTGTTTCAAATGGGGGTTTCCACTGCCTCCGCGTTGGACCACTCCGTTTTAAGCAACTCGGTCAAATCAGAACGGGCCGCCCGCTACGAAGCTTTTCGTGAGTTCAAGATCAAGGGGATTTGCGGCACTGCTCGGCTCGATCTGGCCGTCGCTTATGGAGCCAACACCATCCGCACTTACACGCCTCCCTCACGTGAGCAGCTCGACGAATACAAACGCTTAGGTCTGAAAGTAGTCGTCGGAATTTGGATGCCGCATCAAGGCGAGAATTCCGGAAAAAAAGGCAAATGGGACTACGACTACCGCAAGCAGAGCAGCAAGCAGGTAAAGAGTTTTGCCGAAACCCTCGATCGCATTGGCAATCATCCGGCTATCCTTCTGTGGTGCTTGGGAAACGAAGTTCCCCTTGATCCAGCTTATCTCAAAGTCGTTAATCTCATGTCGCAGACGCTTCACAAAAAATACCCCAAGCAATTGAGCAGCCTCACCATGATCAACGCGCCCAAAGAGAAAATCGCCGTGATCAAACAATACGCGACGGACTTAGACGTGATCGGTTTCAACAGTTACGGCGCCGGTGCAGTGGTCGGAGGCTGTAAGAATCTTGAAGAGGAGTGGGGCCGCGCCTACTACGTTTCCGAGTTTGGCCCGCAAGGACCGTGGTGGGGGCGCAAGACGGAATGGGGCGTGGTCTATGAGCAGTCGTATGACGCCAAGCTAACCGACCTCCGAAGAAGCTTTCAGCAAATTGATGCCTCGCCGCGTTGTCTGGGATCCACTATGTTTCTTTGGGGTTACTGGTCAAAACAGAAGCAAACCTACTTTAGCGCTTTCCTCAGTCCCTCCGGTACTACCGAGGAAATTGACGAGAAGAACCTCTACATCACGCCGATGGCCGAAGAGTTTTCTTATTACTGGTCAGGCAAATACCCGCCGGAACGCGGACCCGTCCTCACCAAACTTAATATCGCTGGGATGAATGAGAAAGGCGATGCGGTTGTCGAGGCGGGAAAGCGGTTCGAGGTCACTGCTGTCACTGCCAGCCCGGATTCATCAGCTTCCGAACTTTCATACCGTTGGTGGATTTTGGACGAGAACGGCAAGGCCGTGGTCGGACCGATAGATACCGAACAACCAAGTGTCGAACTCGAGGCACCAGCCGTTTCCGGAAAAGACGATTGCGTCATGGCCTACGTGTTGACCAAAACTGGGCGCGCATCGGGTTTCACCGTCCCCATCAAAGTGCAAGTTGAGCAGGCCGCAACGGGACCCATACCTCCTGAGTAAAGCCGAGCGACTTGTATTCAGTCCGCCCTCGTCGTTTATACCGCAGAGCAATCCGGCAAGCCCCAGTATTACGGCTTCCGCTTTACTTCAGCGGTGAGCAGATCGCGCAACTCACGAACCTTAGCAGGATATTTTTGAGCCATATTCTTGCGTTCCTCAGGATCCTCAGGGAGAAAGAACAACGCCCCTTCTGTGCCTGTGGATTCCTTCATCCATTCATCGAATCCGCCACGCTCCATTACCTTGCCCGGAGGAATATATTTCCAGTCGCCTCGCCGAATGGATTGGATGCCAACTCCTTGAAGAACAATGTTGTCCCGGCCCTTCTCCGCCTTTCCCGTTAGTAAGTCGAGCAAGTTCTGGCTGTCCACGGGGGAATCCGCCGGAAGAACAGCACCAGTCAAGGCTGCAAAGCTCGCAAGCAAATCCATTTGGCTGACAATCGCGCTGGAGAGGCCCGGTTCGATAGTGCCCTGCCATGAAACGATGAATGGCACGCGGCAACCGCCTTCCCAAGCACTATATTTGCCGCCGTGCCAAGGCCCAGCAGGGCGGTGGTTTCCGTTCTTCTCCAATCCCCCGTCTTTGTAGCCGTCAAACAAAACAGGGCCATTGTCGCTCGAAAAAATAATCAACGTATTATCCAGGAGGTGATTTTTTTTAAGGGTTTCAACGATTTGGCCTACACTCCAATCCAACTGGACGACTGCATCTCCGCGTGGGCCCAAAGGTGTCGCGCCTTGAAACCGTGGATGAGGTAGTCGGGGCACATGGTTTTCGGTGGTGGCGTAATAGAGGAAAAATGGCTTTTGCTGGTTGTTCTCAATGAATTTGATGGCTTTCGCGACATAGGTGTCGCCCATGTCTTCGTCGATCCAGCGGGCGCTTTTGCCTCCGCTCATCCATCCGATGCGGCTGACGCCATTCACAATCGTTTTGGCGTGTTCTTCATCCGCTTCCATCCGTAGCAATTCTGGCTGCGAAAGCCCGGTCGGGTCGTTGCCCACCTGTTGTTCGTAGTTCACCTCAATGGGATCCTTTGGGTCCAGACCCACCACCTTTCCATTCTCCAGGTAAACCGCAGGGACGCGATCCGCTGTGGCCGCCATGTGAAACGAGTAGTCGAATCCCACTTCCTTCGGCCCCGGTGCAATGGTCTCGCTCCAATTTAAGGGTTTGTCGGGAGTTCCCAATCCGAGATGCCATTTGCCGACCAGCCCCGTGGTATAACCGACCGTTTTAAGGATCGCGGGAAGGGTTGGCCTTTTGACATCAATGATCAAAGGAGCGTTCCCGGGCAGGATCTGGACTTCCTTGCTCGACCGATTATGGAATGGATATTCTCCCGTCAGTAAAGAGTAGCGCGAGGGCGTGCAGGTCGATGCTGTAGCATAGCCAGCCGTAAAGCGTCGGCCATGTTCCGCCAATGCATCAATGTTAGGAGTTTTAATCGCCTTCGCACCGTAGCAGCCGATGTCTCCATAGCCGACATCGTCGCAGTAGATGATGACAATGTTAGGCGACTGTGCTGCGAATGCGGGAGATATACTGCCTACTAAAAACGCAGAGAGACAGAGTAAGTGGAGGATGATTTTCATAGGGTAAATCATTTGCCTTTCTCATATTCCATCCGTTCGCGATCTTGCTGGGCTTGTTTTTTTCGTCCCAGTTGTCGCTGAAAGCTTGGTCGGGAATGCTGCTTGCCCAATGCTTGTAATCTTTCTTCATTTGCTCCGCCATTTCCGGCATTGAAGTGGCAAGGTCGTTTTTCTCTCCGACATCCTTCGTCAGGTCGTAAAATGACCAACTTTTTTGCTTGAGATTAGCCACCATCTTGAAGTCCCCCGAGCGCAGTCCGAGGACCTGCATGTTTCCACGGCGCCAGTAGAGTTTTCGATCCCCGACTTGGGAGGTTTTCGATTCAAGGTATGGGAGTAGATTGATCCCCGTCGCCTTGTCTGCGGGAATTGTCCCGGCCATGGCGGCGAATGTCGGCATCAAGTCGAGACTGGAAACCACATCGGAACGAACCTGATTGGCAGCGATTTTCCCTGGCCATTGGATGAGGAAAGGCACGCGCACACCGCCCTCCCAAAGCGTGCCTTTGGAGCCTTTTAACGGGCCATTAGAAGAGCCGTTTGCCCAAAGGGGGCCGCCGTTGTCGCTGAGAAACACGACCATGGTGTTTTTCAGCAAGTCCTTCTCCTTGAGTGTTCCCAGCACTTTGCCCACTCCTGCATCCATCGCTGTGACCATCGCCGCATAAATCCGGCGCTTCTCTTTTTCGATGTGCGAGAATTTCTTGAGATCCTCGGGTTTGGCGTCCATCGGTGCATGTGGGGCAGTGTAAGCCAGATACATAAAAAACGGCTTCTCCGGCTTCGTTTTTGTGTGTGATTCGATCTGCTCCACAGCTTTATCGGTGAAGTAATCGGTCAGGTAACCCTCGAATTTGGTGTCTTTGCCATTGATCTCGATCCGATTTGAGCTTTTTGGGGAATCTGAGTCCTTGTTCGGAAAATAACTTCGCGAGCCACCCCGCAGACCGCAGAAATAATCAAACCCGCGGTTGGTGGGGTAAAATGGCTCGTCCTCTCCGAGGTGCCACTTGCCGACGCAATAAGTGCCGTATCCCGCGGTCTTAAGCATGTCTGCCATCGTCTTGAGATTGGCGTTGAGACCAATGTTAGGTTCGGGATGCCCCGGAATATTCGCCTCGAAACCGATGTCAATACGTCCGCTTAGCATCCCGGCGCGCGAGGGAGCGCAGACCGAGTTGCTAACGTAGCCTTGGGTAAAACGGATGCCGTTTTTGGCGATGGAGTCGATGTTTGGCGTCTCGAATTCCTTGCAACCCTGAATACTCAGATCGGCATTGCCGAGGTCGTCCGCGAGGATCAGCAGGATGTTTGGCGGGGCGGTTTGGCCAAACGCAGTAAGGCAGAATAATCCTGCTAGAATCAATGGGAGCGTTTTTTTCATAAAGCTGAAAGAAGGGGCCAATGGGAATTATTTACAGAAAGTGTTGTCTAGCTCCGTTACTGATTTTTTGCCGCCACCTTGGCTGTTGCGTCTTTGATTTCCACACAGACGACCGATGCGTTGGCGTCGGGTGCTTTTTCCGGCAACGAAATGGAAACTCCAGTTGCGGTTTGGTCAAATTTCAAGGGCTGGTGGTCGGTCAGCAAGTATGCGCTGGTGACTTGGCTCTGCAAATCAGCGAGGTCAAATTTTCCCGTGGTTGGCCACTTGAAGATGAGCAGATAGATTTTCCCCGGCTTGGTCGTGCAACGCCAGTCGTTGGCGGAGGAAATCGTGGCGTCTTTTCCGTAACCATCCTTGGATTTTACCTCTGCGCCCAGCTCGCTACCAAATGCAGTCGCCGATGTCCCATAAATCGCTTCGCCGTTGACCTGCATCCATTTACCGATTTCGGCTAGGCGGTCGAGACTCGCTTGCGGAATCAGTCCCTCGCTGGTCGGACCGACATTGAGCAAATAATTTCCGCCCTTGCTGGCGATGTCGCACAGGTTGCGGATGAGCTTCTCGGTGGATTTCCATTTGTGGTCATCGCGCTTAAATCCCCATGTCTCGTTCATCGTCATACAGGCTTCCCAATCACGTCCGGGATAGCCCTTCGCAGGTATGTGCTGTTCGGGTGTTTCGGTGTCGCCCTTGAATCCGCTTCCCTTTTTCTCGAGCAGCCGGTTATTCGTTATGATATTGGGCTTGAGCGCATGGACGACGTCGTAAAGTTTTTGCGCGCGGTTGGGGTTCATGCCTTCCGGCGTGTCCCACCAGAGCACGGCAGGGAATTCTCCATAATTCGACAAGATTTCCTTCACCTGCGGCACGGCGACCTTGTCGATGTAGTCATCCATATCATGCTCCTGTGCCTTGTCCCATTTGCCGCCCCGCGCTGAACCACCATTGTTCCAGTCCTGTGCCTGAGAGTAATAGAATCCGAGTTTAATGCCGTATTTGCGACACGCTGCGGCGAGGTCTTTGAGCGGATCTTTGCCGTAAGGCGACGCCTCTACGATGTTCCACGGGCTGGCCTTGGTCTCGAACATCGCGAAGCCGTCGTGGTGCTTGCTAGTAATCACGACATATTTCATGCCTGCATCCTTCGCGGTCTTCACCCAGTCATCGGCGTTGAATTTCACCGGATTGAACTCCTTCGCGAATTGCTGGTAGTCCGCCATGGGAATCTTGCCGTTGTTCATGATCCACTCACCAATTCCCTTGACCGGCTTGTCCTTATAAATGCCAGCGGGCACGGAGTAAACGCCCCAATGGATGAACATGCCAAACCTGGCTTCCCGCCACCACCCCATGCGCGCGTCGCGCTGTTCCTTCGTTTCGACGACTTCTCCAGCGTGGCTGACGAGGGGCAAAAGACTGCACAGCAACAGGCCAGTGCAGATGAGTAATGTAAGTTTATTTTTGATCATAATCGGGATGGTTAGAATGGGTGATTTTTGTTAATAGTTAGTTTTCCAATAGATTCGAGGAACTCAAGTCGGGCGTTCAATTTTTTGCAGACGGAGACTGCACCGGGCTGTCGCCAACGATCTTTTTCAGCAGCGCGGAAAGTTTTGCCACCTGATCGGGTTGCTGGTCTGCCAGATTCTTCGCTTCGCCGGGATCGTTTGCCAGATCGAAAAGTCCCGGGCCGCGCAGATGATCCTTCTTGGACGATTCCCAGCCGGCCGCCGTGCTCAAATCTGGAATGAATTTCCACGTCCCTTGGCGGAGTGCGAGCGCCCCTTTTCCGCTCATCACGACGATAGATTCGTGTGGCGAGGCGGTTGTGGTACCGTGGAACAAAGGCAGCAGGTCGGCGCTGTCGGGCGCAGCTCCGGCGGGCAGTTTTTGCTCCGTTAACGCCGCCAACGTCGCCGTCAGATCTGTGAGGCTAATCAACGCGTCGGATACGCCCGGCTTGATGCCGCTGGGCCAGCGAGCGATGAAAGGCTCGCGATGCCCGCCTTCCCACAATTGCGACTTGAGGCCGCGATAAGGGCCGTTCGGGCGATGGTCGTTTTCTTTCACCGCGTGTGAGCCGTTGTCGCTGGAAAAAATCACCAGTGTATTTTTCGCGAGCCCGAGGCGATCGAGAGTTTTTAAAACTTCGCCCACGGACCAGTCCAGTTCTTGCACCATGTCGGCCCGAGGACCCAAGCCAGTGGTGCCGGCAAAACGCTGGTTCGGAATAAACGCCGGATGCGCATCATGCGGCGCGAAGTAGAGGAAAAAATTCTTAGCCTTATTCCGCTCGATGAACCCGACGGCTTCTTTCGTCAACGTATCGGCGATGTCTTCGTCCTTCCACCAGGCCGCTTTGCCACCGCTCATCCAGCCAATGCGCTGATGGCCCGCCGCGTTTCGGCTGAGGTTCGCTGCTTTGGCCTCGGCCGCATTGTAGGAATATTGGATGGGATCTTTCGGATCGAGATTCACCACGCGATGGTCCCGCAAAAAGACGGGTGGCATGCGATCATTCGTGGCGGGATAACCAAAGTATTCATCGAAGCCTACCTCGAGCGGGCCGGGCGTGAGGTCTTGGTTGTAATCCGGTTTGGCGTTACCGAAACCCAGATGCCATTTGCCCACGACGCCCGTGCGATAACCAGCCTGTTTCAGAAACCCCGGCAGCGTCGTCGAGCCGACCGGAATGAGGAGGGGAGAATCGCCGTTCGCCACCCCTTTGTTCAAACCCACCGCATCGCGCCGCCAGGGGTATTGGCCAGTCAGGAGCGCATAGCGGGTCGGCGTGCAGACCGAGGCCGAAACGTGCGCATCGGTGAAACGCAACCCCTCGCTCGCCAATCCGTCGAGATGGGGCGTTTTGATCTTCGTCGCGCCGTAACAACCTAGATCGCCCCAGCCCACGTCGTCGCTGAGGATGACCACGATGTTAGGAGTAGCAGCTCGAGCGTGGCTGAAAAGGCAGAAAATAGCTGCTAGAAGGAATGGGAATGTCTTTTTCATGCGAATACGCGAGTGGTCGGGAGGGGGAGGGAACCGGGGGATCACTAACTAAGGAACTCTAGCAGATGCGAGGTATAATGCGTCAACCAAAATCCAGACAACGAAGGACATGACCAAAAGGGCGTCGCAAAAGTCTCGGGTAGTGCGGGCGTCCCGCCTGCTGGGCGGCGCATCTTGCGGCGCTGCCTCCCAATCGGAGGAACGATCGTTTTGGCGAGACGCCAAAACCAGCAGGCGGGACGCCCGCACTACCCGAGACAAAATCCTTCTCGCGTCCACCCAATCGCGAGTTTCGTTAGGACTCGCAGTTACTTGGGGTGAATGAGTCGATCGTAAGTGGAGTGATGGCCGATCCAGAACCACTGAAGACCGTCCGAACGCTCTTTGGCGAGTGCCCGGTCATGTAACCCAATGTGCGCGCAGAATAGAGGGCGGTCATGTGTGAAGCGCGTGCAATACGGCTTGCGGCTCGCGCTCGACGACTCGCAGCAAAGCCTTGGCTGGCCCTTCCGGCTCTCGTCTTCCCTGCTCCCAATTCTGGAGCGTGCGGTTGCTGACACCCATGAGCGCGGCAAAACTCTCCTGAGTCAGGCCTAGTCGCTCACGGATACCTTTCACGTCGGGTGGTGTATAATGGAAAACTCTGGAAGGCTCACTAAGTCCCTTCCGAATGTCTCCCGCTTGCTGGATGCTTTGGCAAAGGCGTTCAAAATCAGTGGTGTTCATAGTCTAATTGCTGCTCAACGAGTTTTCGTAATCGCTGAATTTGGTCTTGGGTTAAATTCTCCTGTTTGTTTTTTGGGTAGGCATAAAGCATGTAAATCTGGTCACGGGTGACCAGGTAGTAAATGACTCTGATGCCGCCGCGCTTTCCTCTACCCGCACCTCTCCAACGAATCTTGCGAAGACCGCGTGAATGAGGAATAAGATCGCCCGACTCAGGATTGCGACTAAGCACGAATTGCAATTCTCGATACGAGTTATCGTCGAGAAACTCCACAACCTGCTCTGTAAAAATAGCGGTCTCATAAAAAACCATTGATAATAACTACGCCAATGGCGCAGTCTAAGCAAGGGTTAATATTCAGGGGAAAAGCGACAACAGCACGAAGTGGCACACCCGAGTCCGACAAGCCGAAAATTGACACGCCAGAACAGAAGACCCCACCGCGGCAACTGGCTTGTCCAATCTGCCGCACACGAGCAAACTGAAAGAGAGAACCTGAGGGGAAATGTCAGACCGAGGCCGAAACGTGCGCATCGGTGAAACGCAACCCCTCGCTCGCCAATCCGTCGAGATGGGGCGTTTTGATCTTCGTCGCTCCATAACAACCTAAATCGCCCCAGCCCACATCGTCGCTGAGGATGACCACGATGTTAGGAGCAGCGGCTCGAGCGTGGCTGAAAAGGCAGAAAATAGCTGCTAGAAGGAATGGGAATGTCTTTTTCAAAGAAATACGCGAGTGGTCGGGTGGGGGAGGGAACCGGGGGATCACTAACTAAGGAACTCTAGCAGATGCGAGCTATAAAGCGTCAACCAAAATCCAGACAACGAAGGACATAATCAATAGGGCGTCGCCAAAGTCTCGGGTAGTGCGGGCGTCCCGCCTGCTGGGCGGCGCATCTTGCGGCGCTGCTTCCCAATCGGAGGAACGATCGTTTTGGCGAGACGCCAAAACCAGCAGGCGGGACGCCCGCACTACCCGAGACAAAATCTTTCTCGCGTCCAACTCAATTGCTCTAACCTTTCGCTGTGATTTCTGTGCCCTCGGTGGCTAAACCCGTTCCTCGGATCATGATTGGCGGAGAGTCTAGGAACTTCCTTAAAAAGGGCGTCGCAAAAGGCTTTCTTTAGGTAGCAGACTCTCTCTGAGAGGCTGATGTGTTGCCGAAAGTTCAACAAACCAAGCTGGTCTTCACTGCAAATGGCTGCCTTGGAGAGACGCCACCACCCTATCAGTTATCCAATACCCGACTTTTACGACACCCTTTAATCAAAACAGAGTCCAAATTTCGCAAAAATACGATCGCGCTACTGGTGATGGTGCCGAGCGAGACGATCCTGCTCGCAAACCCCGCAGCAAAGACGGCGAGGCTGCAAGCGACAACTTCGCATTTTCAATGAAGCATTTGATCGGGGGTCCTGGGTAATTTTTTGGTGAGTTAGGGATCCTTCGGGCCGACCAATGTCGTCATTTGTCCGGTTCAACGAATAAAATCCAACAAAAAACAAACAAACTGGTTGACGGGCAAACGACGATGGTCAAAGCTCAAATTGTAGTTTCATTTAATCCACCCTCGTCCTCCAGCTATTACCCCTCACGTTTCCATCGCTTCGGTTTCCTAGTTTGAAATCGGATAGAGGGAACAGTCGCTCAAAAAACAAAACCTCCCACACTTCCATGAAAAACCAACTCTCTCTCAATCACGTCCGCCCTCTCATCCTCGTCGGCTCCATTGCCACTCTTCTCGTCAGCCATTCCGCTCAAGCTCAGACTGCTTCTGGCTGGAGAGGCAATACCAGCTCCGATTTCCAAACCGCAACTAACTGGGACAACGGGTTTGGTAGCAATTTCAATCTTTTTGTTGGCCAAGCGTGGCACAATGCGGGACGAACTGGCAGCACCACTCTGAATAACGCTAGTGCTTACAGCGGTTACCGTCTCAACTTTGAAAACATCACTGGCGGCGCGAACCCGACATTTACCGTCCAAGGCAGTCCAATCAGTCTCTTTGATTTTGGCGGTGTCAGCCCGGCGGTCATTAACTCATCAAGCGTCAATCAGATCATTAACGGCTCGCTTGTCTTGGATGCAGGCGGAAGTGCCGCTTCACTGGTTCAGGCAAACGGTGCCTCGGGAGGCAATCTGACCTTTGGTGGAACGGTTTCGCTCGCAGGAACCAATCAGCTGCGAATCAGTGGAGCGATTAGCAATACCATCACCTTTTCAAACGTCATCAGCGCCACTGGGGCGAATTCTGTCGTGGCTAATCAGGGATCATCAGGCACCACAACTATCTTCAATGCCGCCAACACCTACAGTGGCGATACCTTTGTCGATTCCGGCACTTTGCAATTCGGCACCGCTGCTTCATCGGCAGGCTCGGCTAACAACAGCATTCTGCGCGTCGGCCAGAGCGGTGTCGATACGCCCACTGCAACCATCAACCTCGCTACTACCACGGGCGGCGTGAATGTCGGCAGCACGATTGTGATCCGTCCTACTGCCATTGCTACTACTCAAGCGCGCACCTTGAGTTCCTCGAATACCAGCGGCATAAATACGTTTTCCGGCGCGATTGCCATGGATGCAGCAGCTACAGTCACCTCGACGAACGCTGGCGGCACTCTGGCCCTCACTGGCGCTACGCTTGAGCTGAAAACCTTTGCGCTCGCCCTCAATGGCTCAGGCAATACCACTGTTTCCAATGTCATAAATAGTACTGGAGCTGGCAATGCGCTTTCCAAGTCTGGTGCGGGCACCGTAAGGCTCTCTGGTAACAACACCTACAGTGGCTTAACGACTGTTTCCGGCATTGGTACTTTGATTCTTTCCGGCGATAACACTGGCGCAACGGGCGGCGTAACGCTCTCCGCAGGGTCGGGGGGCAGTTCCAATATACCTAAGCTGCACATCAACAGCGCGACAGCCCTGGGCACCGGAACCTTGGTTTTTGCAGGCGGTCTTGCGACCGACACAGTCCAAATCGATAATTCTAGCGGAAGCTCGGTCACTCTCAGCACAAACAACGCGCTCGATATTAGGAGAGACTTTACGTTTGTTGGCAGCAGCAGCCTGAACTTGGGCAATGGAGGGGTGACGACTTCCAATGCCAGTCGCACTTTTACAATTGCTGCTAATACGCTAACCTTAGGTGGAGTAATTACTGATGCAGGCCTCGTTCGTGCAATAACCAAAAATGGCGTGGGCACTCTGAGCTTTGGCTCTAGCAACACTTACAGCGGCACCACATCGGTCAACCCTGGCACTCTGATAGGCACTGCGAATACCGGCACTCCCTTTGGCACTGGGGCCAACACGGTTGCGAACGGAACGCTGGCTTTGGCTCCAAGCGGCTCCGGTAGCAGTGTGGCCTTGACGGGCGGAACTGTCGCTTCGGGCACGCTGTTTACTTTTGGTGCAGGTGCTAGATTTTCTCTTGATAAAGGCAGTCAAACCAGTCTGACTTATACCTTCGGCGGGACGGGCGCCGCTTTTTCTCGCGCCGCCACTGGCAGTCTTATTCTCAGCACGACCGCCATTTCTAATCTTGGAACGGCCAGCGGCACTGGTGAGCGTTTCATCATCAACGGCACCGCGCCCACGACGGTGAATGGATTGGTAAGCGGCTTGGTTGGCCAAGATCGCAGCGCCAACAATGCAGGCGACTTCCTGACTTATGGCGCAAATGGCTTTACTCTTGGGGCCTACACCTCCACCAACACATTTGCAAATACTGCAACCGATGTAGTAAATATCACGACTTCCGGGGTTAGCACGGGCACCGTGGCGGCTTATGCTTTGCGAGTAAATGGAAACACCCTTACGAACACTGGCACAATCACTCTGGGTAGTACCAGTGTTAATCAGTTAATTCTCAACGGCGGCACCATTAGCGGCGGCACTATCACGACGCCAAGTACGACGGAAACCTTAATCTATGTTAGCTCGCTAGGCGGCACCATTTCCAGTGCGCTTAATAGTGGGGCGAGTTCGGTAGGCACCGCGGTCTCCGGACCTGGCTCACTGGATCTCTCTGGTTCTGCAGGCAATGGATTTACGGCTGGCTTACGAGTTTACGGCTCGACCGTGATTGCGAACAACGACAACCAATTAGGCGGCTCGACGAGCACGATTTCCCTCTTTGGTGGTACTCTGCAAACTAGTGGAACTTTTGCACTAGGAACTACCGCTCAACGTAATATTACACTTGGCGCAGGTCAGGGTAATACTGGTGCAACCTTTAACGTGACCAGTGGAACAACGACCTTCACGAGTGCTACCAGCAAGGTGTTTTCCGGCTCTGGGTCGCTAACTAAAACAGGCACCGGTACGCTAGCTCTTACTGGCGCGGTTACCAACACCTACAGCGGAGCAACCATCATCGCAGCCAACGGCGGAACGTTGTCTGTTGATAGCGGAGCGGCTGGCGGAAACAGAATCGGGTCAACAAGCAGCATCACAGTGAACTCCAATGGAACGCTATTGTTTGCGCAAACTGGGACCGCAAGCACAGATCGAGTCAATAATGCTGCGACGGTGACGCTGTCTGGCGGCACGCTTAACCTAGGTGGCGTGTCGGAAGGGACCGCAGGAACGACTGGAATAGGCGCACTAACGCTGACCAGCACCTCGACCATAAACTTCGGCACCACCGGCACAGGCAATCTAATCCAATTCGCAGGACTAGGGACACACACCGCCAGCACGGTTTTACAGATTACTAACTGGGAAGGCACTCCCGGCTCCGCCAGCGGGACAGATCGGCTACTTTTTGCTGGCACTTCATCCAGCTTTACTTCGCTTTATAGCACAGGCGATGTCTCCTTTAATGGCACTGTCGGCTATGGCACAACTGACTTCGGCACTTTCTACGAAGTGTTCGGTGTGGTTGCCGTTCCTGAACCTTCCACATGGGTTGGTGCTGGTCTGCTTTCAGGTCTCGCCGTTTACAGTCTCCGTCGCCGTCGTGCGATGCAGACCGCCTAAAAAATTCTTCTGAGGAGAGGATTGGGTTGGTATTGAGGAATACCCCCCATAAGTAGCCCTGTCGGTCCCGTGAGGAACTGGCAGGGCTATTTTTTTGGAAGAATCGTCAGCCGACTTTCTTAACGGAGTGTAAGCGTCACACGGAGTGCCTCTATCGGCCGGGATCATAAGTGTCATAAGGTTTGTCGCTATGACATCTATGACTGGGTTGGGAACTGGCAGTGAGTTGCTAAGAATGGATACGTTGGGTCGGGTGCGAACGAGTCGCGC
>JBBRPA010000061.1:0-17141 GCA_038228695.1 Chthoniobacterales bacterium | reverse complement strand
CGACCAGAGCACAAAAAACTCACGTCCCGGCACATCGGCAAGCGGCTTAAAAGATCATAGATGTCATAGCCAAGTCATCTACGACATCTATGATAAAGCCCGGTCAAGCGACAAACCAAGGCACTCCGCGTTACGCTTACTTTTCTTCATCATGCCGGATTCGCTGATGCTCTATTTCTTCATTACGGGCATCAATGCGAACATCGAATTTGCCCAACAGGAAATGAAGGGAAATGAGTATCAGCGGCCGCTGGAGAAACTGCTCGAATTGTTTGCCCGGCACAATTTACTCCTCACGCTGGCGTCGGATGACAATGCCGAGAAGTTAAGGCAAACCGAGGTGGAGACCCGTCTCGTTTTAGACCAGTTAGCGGAAGTAGATGCGCGCATCGGAACGGATTTACAGTTCACCAAGGACGGCCTAGCCATGCGGCATCGGGAACATTTCCGGGCAGATGTGCTGCGTCAAGAGTGGGACGAGTTACTGAGCGATTTGCCAAAAATGGATCGCGCGGAAGGTCGGGAGCGCTCGCAGCATTTGATTGATCACGTGCGGATGATGATTACCCACGCCGGCGATCTCTCTAATCTGATTCTGGATCCAGATTTGGATAGTTACTACCTCATGGATGCGACGTTGCTCGTGTTACCACAGAATCAAGATCGGATAGCGCGGATCATGTCCCATGCTTATGAACTGCTGAACAGCCCGACTATTTCGACATGGGAACGGCAGCAACAAGCCGTGAATGCGAAGTTTTTGAAGGAAGCGGACTTGGATCGAATCGTGGCCAGTCTGCAAACGGCATTGAATGAAGACGCCAATTTCTACGGTGTCAGCCCGAGCCTGCAAACCAACTTGCCGAAGTCTTTGGCCAACTACCAGGTCAAGGCGGAGAAATTTATCAAACGCACGCAGGCGCTGTCCGGCGTATCAGCCATCGCATCGACAGAAGATTATCTAAATAGTGCGAACGAGACGTTGGCAGCGAGCTTCGAGCTGTGGAATGTGGCTGCCGATGAGATGGATCACCTGTTGCAGACTCGTATCCAGACCTATGAATGGCGTCGGATGCGGAGTCTGCTCGTGGCGGCTCTCGCAGCCTGCGCGGCGTTTGGTTTTGTGACCTTCATTACTCGAAGCATTAGCGGTCCGTTACAAGCTCAGGCTTTGGCGCTCCGGAAGACAAACGAAGCTCTCGAAGCGGAAATCACCGAGCGCAATCGGGTGGAGGCCGAGCTGCGTCGCAGCGAAGGATACTTGGCCGCAGCCCAAGCGATCGCCCGCGTCGGGAGCTGGGATTGGGATATTCTGAAAAACACCATGACGTGGTCGGAGGAAAACTATCGCATCCACGGTTTTGCCTCCTCGCAGGAAACCGTCACCTACGAGACCGCGCTGGAGAGGGTCCATCCCGGCGATCGCACTTTTTCCGAAGCCACTCTCAAGAAGGCTCTAAAAAAGAAGAAACCATTCAGCTTTGAGCAGCGCATCGTTCGCAAGGATGGCGCCACTCGCATCTTGCACCAATCTGGCGAGGTGGTCCTGAATGACGCCGACGAGGTGGTAGAAGTTTTCGGCACCGCGCAGGACGTGACCGAGCGGAAACTTTCCGAGCAGGAACTCGAACGCGTGAACAAGGAATTGATCACCCTCTCCCGCGAAGCGGGCATGGCCGAGGTCGCGACCGGAGTGCTGCACAACGTCGGCAATGTGCTTAACAGCGTGAACGTTTCCGCCATGCTCATCTCCGATCGAATCAGCAAATCCCGCGTCGCGCACATCGCGAGCGTTGCCCAATTGTTCGAGCAAAACGCCAGCAAGCTGGGCGAGTTTCTCACCACCGATCCGAAAGGAAAAATGCTCCCGAAATTCATTAGCACTCTCTCGGAGCGGCTGACCGTCGAGCAATCGGAAACCCTCGAGGAAGCTGAGCGCTTGGCGAAAAATATCGCCCACATCAAGGACATCGTCGCCGTCCAGCAAAACTACGCCAAAGTCTCCGGCATGATAGAATCGCTCTCCGCCAACGAATTGGTCGAGGATGCTCTCGGCATGAACGGCGCCGCCTTTGACCGGCATCACGTCGAGGTCATCCGCGAATTCTCCGAGGTGCCAAATGTCTTGGTGGACAAACACAAGGTGCTCCAGATTCTCGTCAACCTCATCCGCAATGCAAAATATGCCGTGAGTGAAACGGCCCGCGCCGATAAGCGCATCCACGTCCGCATCGGCATCAATGGAAACCGCCGAGTAAAAATCGCCGTCGCTGACAACGGCATCGGCATTGCGAAAAAAAATCTCGCCCGCATTTTCGAGCATGGGTTTACCACGAAGGAAGACGGCCACGGCTTCGGCCTGCACAGCGCAGCGCTCGCCGCTAGCGAACTAGGCGGCTCGCTCGCCGTCCAAAGCCCCGGAGCGGGCAAAGGCGCCACTTTCACTTTGGAAATCCCGATCGACGAGGAAAACGCCGGTCTGCCATCCTAACCATGCCAGCCAAAAAAATCATTCCGCAGAAAAATCCCGGCGAGCTCAATCAACGGATATTAGTCATCGACGACAACCGCTCGATCCATGATGACATTCGCAAAATCCTAGGCAGCCCGGCGAAGGAGGATTCGGAACTCGACGAGGAGGCCGCAGCGCTTTTCGGGGTCGAGGTGGAGACATTAGTCGATGTGGAGTTTGAGATCGATTCCGCTTTTCAGGGACAGGAAGGTTTGAAAATGGTGCAAGCCGCCGTAGCCGTGGGCCGCCCCTACGCGATGGCCTTTGTCGATGTCCGCATGCCGCCAGGTTGGGACGGTGTGGAGACCATCACTCGAATTTGGAAACTCCATCCCGATCTGCAAATCGTCATCTGCACGGCGTATTCCGATTATTCTTGGGCCGACATGATCCGGAAATTTGGAAAGACGGATAGTCTGGTCATTCTCAAAAAACCTTTCGATAACGTCGAAGTCCTCCAACTTGCCCACACGCTCACCCAGAAGTGGACTTTGAGCCATCGGTTGCAGACCCATCTCAGCGGGCTCGATGAAATCGTCGAGAAACGCACTGAGGAACTTCAGGCCGCGAATGCCCGGTTACGCTTGGAAATGCGAGACCGCGAACAGGCGGAGAATGATTTGCGACATTCCGAGGACCGCTTTGCCAGAGCCTTCCAAGCCAGTCCCATTCCGATGGCGATCCAATCGCTCTCCACAGAGCGTTTCCTCGATGTGAACGACGCGTTCCTGGAGATCTCCGGTTGGCGGCGGTTGGAGGTCATCAGTCGCACGCCCGACGAACTCAAAATCAACGCCAACCAAGGTTTGAGCACGCTGATTTTCGAACAACTAAAACAGGGAAAATCTGTCCGCAATTTTGAATGCCCGCTTCGCGCTCGCAGCGGCGAAACCCGCGAGTGCGTCATCTCGGCAGAGGTCTTCCAACTGGGCGACGAGAAAGTGGCCCTGCTCGCGACGCTCGATGTTAGTGAACAGCGCAATCTCGAGAAACAACTCCGCCATTCCCAGAAACTCGAGGCGGTGGGGCAATTTGCGGCCGGCGTTGCGCATGATTTCAACAACATGCTCACCGTCATCCAAGGCCACGCCAGCATTCACCTGGCCGCCGACAATCTCGATAAAGGCATTAGCGAATCACTCAACCACGTCTCGGTGGCCGCAGAACGGGCCGCCACGCTCACCCGGCAACTCCTCGCTTTTAGTCGCAAGCAAGTCGTGCAAATGCGACCCATCAATCTGAATGATCTGGTAAAAAATCTCGATGGCATGCTTAGCCGCCTGATTGGTGAGCACATTCAGCTCAAGAGCCAGCTTTCCGAAAAACTGCCTGCGATCCGGGCCGATCAAAGTAACCTCGAGCAAATCGTCATGAACCTCGTCGTCAACGCCCGCGACGCCATGCCGAAGGGAGGCAAATTAATCGTTGCTACCCGCCTGATCGAAATCGATGCTGCGCATGTTAGGAAAAACCCTCAGGCCGCCACAGGGGAATTTGTCTGCCTGACTTTGAGCGACACGGGCTGCGGGATGACTCCAGAAACGGTGGCCCGTATTTTCGAGCCGTTTTTTACGACCAAGGAAGTGGGCAAAGGCACCGGTCTTGGCTTGGCCACAGTCTATGGACTCGCTGCCCAGCATGAAGGCTGGATTGAGGTCGAGAGCCAAATGCAAGAGGGTTCCACATTCAAAATCTATTTTCCTGCGATTGAGGAAAAACCAGATGAAATGGAAAACGCCCCACTTGCGAAATTATCTGGCGGAAACGAAACCATTCTTGTCGTCGAGGACGAACCGGCGGTCCGCGAAATCATGACCTACGTCCTGCGCGACTACGGCTACCATGTGCTCGAGGCGAGCGACGGTCCGTCGGCCCTGAAGGTGTGGGCGGAAAATCATCGAAAAATTGATCTGCTAGTCACCGACATCGTTATGCCCAATGGCATGAGTGGCAACGCGGTGGCTGAACATCTGCAATCGGAAAAACCCGCGCTGAAAGTTATCTTCTCCAGTGGCTACAGCTCGAATTTTGCGACGCTGACCAATCCGCAGAATGGGCTGATCAACTTTTTGGAGAAACCTTACAAGCCCGAAATACTCGTCCGGGCGGTGCGCGATTGCCTCGACGGCTGCGATTCGCGATTTATTCAATCAGCATGCTCTTCGTCTGGATCAGCACCTCCGAAAAAGGCAGGTGCGCGAGCAACGCAAAAGCGTCGTGCCGCCTAATCGAGTTTAGCCGGTCGCGTTGCAGCGCGGGGCTTTGCAAGCCGCAGAGAAATTTTGCGAGCTGACGTTGACTGCGAAGCGCCGGTTGTTTTTCTTCGATCAACATTTGGATCGTCGCGATCTGATCGAGGCTGATCGCCTTTAATTTTGTTTGCGGAAGTTTTTTACGGCCGCGCGGTGTTAGGCAATTGGAGCAATGTCCGCAGGGCGAAATTTTTTCTCCGAAATGTTTTAAGAGCTGGGTCGTGAGGCATTTCGTGCTTTCCGCAAACGCGACGATGGATTGCAAGCGCGCCAAATCGGCGGTCTCGCGTTCGATAAAATACGGAAACAGCCAATCCGCTAATTTCGCGGGCGTAAAATTAGCAGACTCTGGAAGCAGCCGGTAAAGATGGCGGATGCCCTTTGCGACTAGCACAATATCACCCGCCTCTTCGAGCAACTTCAGGTTGCGAAGAATCTTTTCGCGCGATTCATCAAGCGCTTCGGTGGCTTCCTCAATCGTGATGGTTAGCTTTCGTCCACGGCGTGCGCCACAACCGAGGAGCTTTTGGAGAAACCGCTGCCGTCCCGCGCTGTGTCCGATCAACGCTCGTTCTTCGCCGTGGGTAAAGGTGATTTCAAATTTGGTGTAATATGACCCGATCGGTTCGAGGATTTTCGCCTTTTCGAGATAAGTGATTGCGGTTTCCAGCACGATCGTCTTCACGTCCTGACTCCGTGAAAGATCGTATCGGCTGATAGAAAACTCCTGACCCTGACGCAGAAAATGATCGCAGAGTTGCAACAAAGTGTGACGCGTAGGTGTGTCACCAAGAACGAAATTTTCCAAGATCCGGATGTCATCACCGCAGGCCAGCAGCTCGCAATCCGAAGGTTGTCCATCGCGTCCGGCGCGACCAATTTCCTGCTGATAACTTTCCAACGTCTTGGGCAGATTGAAGTGGAAGACAGAGCGCACATTCGCTTTGTCCACGCCCATACCAAAGGCAATCGTGGCCACAATAACTTCGATAACGTCTAACATGAACGCTCGCTGCACCTCAGTTCGCACATCATCTGCCAAGCCTGCGTGATAAGCCCGGGCGCGAATGCCGGCCCGTTGCAAATGCGCAGCAACTGTTTCACTCGTTTCCTGCAAGGTCACATAGACAATCGCTGGGAAGCGATTTCCGGCTTTGAGTTTTTCGACTAATAGGGCCACTCGCTCTGTCGCGGAAACTGGCGTCACAGCTAAAAAAAGATTCGGTCGATGAAACGACGTGACAATTCGATCTTTGCTCGCAATGCGAAATTCTCTGGCGATGTCTCTCGCCACTTCGGGAGTCGCCGTCGCGGTTAGCGCTAGCACGCGCTTGATTCGCCATTTCTTAACGATCTTTGCCAGTCGCAAATAATCGGGCCGGAAATTGTGTCCCCATTCCGAGATGCAATGCGCCTCATCAATCGCCACTAACGCAATCCTAACGCCGCGCATTCGCTCGACAAATTTCTCATTCGCCAGCCGCTCGGGAGCAACGTAGAGCAGCTTCAGCGAGCGGTCTTCCAGCTGCTGCCAGACTGCCGCTAACTCGTTCACATTCAGAGTTGAATCCAAACGCGCGGCTGCCACTCCACGTTTCAAGAGTGCATCGACCTGATCTTTCATCAATGCGATCAACGGCGAGATCACTAGAGTCAGCCCGTCGAGCATCAGGGCAGGCAATTGATAGCAAAGCGATTTTCCTCCGCCAGTCGGAAAAATGGCTAGAGCGGAACGACCAGCGAGGAGGGCTTCGATGATTTGCCGTTGCCCGGGGCGAAATTCAGCGTGTCCAAACTTTTCCTGAACGAGTTCGTCTAGCCGCATCGCAGATCTTTCAAGACGGCAAACGCGGCTTTCTCACCCGACTCCATCGCTCCCTGAACGCTGCCGTGCAGGGTGTGATCTCCCGCGAGGTGGACGTTGTTCGGAAGCAAACCATTGGATTGTTGCAGGGAAAATCGTGGCAACTGCGTCGGCACGGCATAGGGCACGTCGATCACCGCGAGTGGCTCGAGTAAAATTTTCGCGGCGGGATAAATCGCCGAGATTTCCGCGTGGGCGAGGGCGGAAAGCGCTTCGTTATTATGGGAATCGCGGTCGAGGATCGTCGCGGAGAGCAGATGGCGCCCGGCAGGGGCGAGGGTCGGGGCCACGTTGGTTACTTGGGCGAAATGCCTGACCAGTCGGTGTTTGCCTGCGGGAAGAACGAGCAGTTTCTCCCGGTAGACGGGCTGGTTGGAAGCGAAGTAGGCCACCGTGACTCGCCGGGGCGGGGGCGGACTTTTTCGTTTCAAAAGCCGAGCTGCCTCGGGCGCGGCCGTGGCTAGAATGATGTGGCTACCGGCAATTTTCCGGCCGCCATTAAGCTGGACTCCGTGGCGGGTGATTTTCTCGACGGATACTCCTAGCTGAACACTTCCCTCGGGCAGCCGCGCCGCTAGTTGGCGGGGAATTTCCTGAATGCCTTTCGCCGGGATTAGGGTGTTGCCGAGGATGAATTTCTGGAAGTAATACTGGAAGAGCGAGGCGCTTGTGGAGAGATTGTTGTCGAGCAATACGCCCCCAAAAAAGGGACGGAAAAAACTTTCGACGATGAAAGGGGAAAAACCACGTTTTTCGAGAAAGTCGCGGGTCGAGATGCGGAGGCGATCCTGTTCGAGGAGTTTTTCGGGAGACGCCAGCAGGAGCTCGGCAGCGAGTTTGCCTAGGAGCAATTTATCGGACCAAGTCGCATATTTTCCGACAGCCGATTCCCAGAGTTTCGTCGGATGATGGAGGAAATGCCAAACTCGGGATTGGTCTTGACCGTTGGCCAGAATCGCTCCGGAATCGAAGTAATGCGGGAGGAGTTTTTCGAGGTCGAGATGACGGCGCACCGCCGGGTAATTGTTCAGCAGAACCTGAAAACCGTGGTCGAGATGAAAGCCATCCGGCGTTACCGTGGTGCGAAGGCGGCCGCCCAAGGCTTCCCCAGTCTCGAGGAGCTGAAAATCCACGCCCGCCTGTTGAAGCGTTCGGGCGCAGGTTAATCCGGCCAGTCCGCCTCCAATGATGATGACCATAGAGTTAAACCGGCAAAAGCCCGCCTACCAGATGGCAGCGCGATCTTTTTCTGGTTGGGCGAGAGCTTTATCCGGTGCGCAACCGAAGGCTGAGAAAAATTCTGGCATATTGGCGACTACGCCGTTGACGCGGTGAATCGCCGGGCTGTGAGGGTCGGTGAGGGCGCGCAACCGAAGAGCCTCTTTGCGAATGTTAGAACGCCAGACCTGCGCCCAGCCGAGGAAGAAGCGTTGCTCCGAAGTAAATCCGTCGATCGGAGTCGGCTTGCCCTCCTTGGCCCATTTCTTCTGCAACGCAGACCAGGCGATACGCACGCCACCAATGTCGGCAATGTTTTCGCCTTGGGTGAGTTGGCCGTTTACTTTCAGATCATCCACCGCGGTGTAGTTACCATACTGATCCACCACTTTCTGGGCGCGTTCGCCAAATTTTTTCCGATCCCCTTCGGTCCACCATTCTTTGAGGTTGCCGTCGGCGTCGAACTGGCGTCCTTGGTCGTCAAATCCGTGAGTCATCTCATGTCCGATGACCGCCCCAATTCCGCCAAAATTGATCGCGTCATCGGATTTCGCGCTGAAGAACGGGGGTTGCAAAATGCCAGCCGGGAAAACAATTTCGTTCAGCGCGGGATTGTAATAAGCGTTCACCGTTTGCGGGGTCATCAGCCATTCCTTACGGTCAACCGGCTTACCAATCTTCGCGAGGTTCCGTTGGTTCTCAAACTGGCCGGCGCGGATGGTGTTCATCACATAACTATTCCGATCGATCTTCAGCGCGGAATAATCCCGCCACTCATCCGGATAGCCCATTTTGACAGTGAACTTGTCGAGCTTCTTGAGCGCAGCGGCTTTGGTCTCCGCTTCCATCCAAGGTAGAGCCTCAATCCGCTCGCGGAGCGTGGCGCGCAGGTCGGCCACGAGATCGAGGATGCGCTGCTTGGCTTCCGGTGGAAAATATTTCGCAACAAAAAGCTGCCCAGTAGCCTCGCCCAGCGCCCCGTCAGTTGCCCCGAGGACCCGCTTCCAGCGCGGCCGTAACTCTTGCGCGCCGGTGAGAATTTTCCCATAAAAAGCGAAGTTTTCGTTCACGAATGGATCGCTCAACTCTCCGGCGTTGCTGTGGAGCAAATGCCAGCGCAGGTAGGTTTTCCAATCGTCTAGTGCGACTGTGTTGATGAGCGCGTTAAATTTTTTCAAGAACTCTGGCTGCCCCACACAAAAATCGCCCGGATCACCGAGACCCCGACCCGCTAGATAGGATTTTTGGTCGAAGCTAGGAGTTAAAGCGGAGACGCTCGCGAGATTCATTTTATGGTAAACTGCCTGCGGATCGCGTTGCTCTACTTTCGTCATCGAGGCTTCGGCGAGTGCGGTTTCAAGCTGGAGTACGGTGGCCGCCTGCGCCTCCGCGTCCTTGGCCGAATCGCCCAGCAGGGTGAACATTTTCACAACGTGCGCCACATACTGGTCGCGAATCTTTTTGGAGGCATCGTCCGTTTTTGTATAGTAATCGCGATCCGGTAAACCGAGGCCGCCTTGGTAGAATTGGGCGATTACGCGATTACTTTCTTTCGCATCTTGGTCGGCGAAAAAATTAAAAACCGCATCCACTCCGATATCATGCAAATGGGCGAAAAGTGTCGGAAGTTCGGCAGTGGATTTGAGACCTGCAATTCGGTCGAATTCCTCTTGCAACGGCGCGACGCCAGCCCGGTTGATTGCCTCTAGATCCATCCCGCTAGCGTAGAAATCACCAATTTTTTTCCGGACCGATCCCTCAGGAGTAGCTGTGTCCGAAGCGGACTCCTCGAGGATGGCTTTGAGCTTGAGGTTATTTTCCTCAACCAGTTCGACGAAACTGCCCCAAGTCGCGTATTCGCCGGGGATGGGATTGTTCTTTAGCCAGGTGCCATTGGCGTATTGGAAAAAATTTTCGCAGGGCTTGGTGGACGGGTCGATGTTAGCTGTATCGAAGGCCGATTCGGCGTGAGCGAGAGTGGCAAGGGCGGTGAATAAGAGAAAGCGGCGCATGAGAAAGATCAGGGACTGAGACGGTCGATCTGCCAGTTTCGTTCAGTCCAAGTGTATTGAAAGCGATCGTGGAGCCGGTTGCGGCGTCCCTGCCAGAATTCGAACCGAACCGGCACCACGCGAAACCCGCCCCAGTTTTCGGGCAGCGGAATTTCGCCGGTGGCGTGTTCGGCTTCCAACCCAACGAGACGCTCCTCAAGGAATGCGCGATCGGGAATAGTCTGGCTCTGCGGGGAAACAATCGCACCCAACTGGCTGCCGCGCGGGCGACTGTGAAAGTAGGCCAGCGTCTCGGCGCGGGAGACGCGCTCGACATTCCCTTGGATGAGAATCTGCCGTTCGAGATTGTGCCAGTGGAAGACGAGCGAGGCGCGTGGGTTTTCGGTCAGTTCGCGGCCTTTCCGGCTCTCGTAATTGGTGTAAAAAGAAAACCCGCGTGCGTCGTAACCCTTCAACAAAACCGTGCGACCCGCGGGAAATCCGTCCGCGCCGGCGGTAGCCAGGGTCATGGCATTGGGCTCGCCGATGGCTTCCGCCACTGCGATATCGAACCAGGTGGCAAATTGGATAAACGGATCGGGCGAAAGATCGGCGCGGCGGAGCCCGGCGAGGGCATATTCTCTGCGGAGATCAGCGGGATTAGGCATTCGACCTCCAAGTTAGGGCAGACCATTGCGGGTGCAAGAGCAGGATTGACGCTGCCGGTCCGAGTGGCTTCACTGGCCCGGTGCCTGAAAGTTGGTATCAAACGCTTTTCCAAATCTTTTCGTTTCTCCTCGGAGCTGCGATCGGTTCGTTTCTGAACGTCTGCATTTACCGGATGCCACGGGATTTGGCGGTGAACCAGCCGAAGCGCTCGTTCTGTCCCAACTGCAAAACCCAGATCAAGTGGTATCACAATCTGCCCGTTATTAGCTGGCTCTCGCTGCGCGGGAAATGCGGCTACTGCGGAGTGCCGATTTCGCCACGTTACCTTGGCGTGGAAATTCTTACTGGCGTCCTTTTCCTAGCGGTCTTTCACCGCGTCCATCCCTTGCTGCTGTTGCCTTGGTGGATCCTCATCTCGTTGTTAGTCGTCGCAACGTTCATCGACTTGGAGTTTTACATCATCCCCAATGAAATCACGGTTGGTGGCGCGCTCGCGGGAATCGTGTTGAGCCCGATTTTCCCCATCATGATGGGCGCATCCTCGTGGTGGGAATCGCTGCTCTGGTCGGTCTGTGGTGCGGCCACGGGGTATTTTCTGCTCTGGGGTGTGGTGGAAATGGGCAAACTCGCTTTCGGTCGAAAAAAAGTGCGCTACCCTGCAGGGACGAAATTTCACGTTCGTCAAGATGGCGAGCAACCGGTTCTTACGGTTGGCGACGAGTCGCTACCGTGGTCCGACCTTTTCGCGCGTGAATCGGATCGGATGATCCTCTCTGTCGAGAAAGCGGCAGTGAACGAAAAAGCCGTTACCGTCACGGAGATGGTTTTTTATCACGACCGGCTGGAAATCGGCGGCGAGAAATCCCCGCTCACCGAGGTAAACACAGTTGCCGGAATGGTCACCCAGATCGTCATACCACGCGAGGCCATGGGATTTGGCGACGTCAAATTTATCGCAGCGATCGGGGCTTTTCTTGGCTGGCAGGCGGTGCTCTTTACCGTTCCGGTAGCCGCGGTTTGCGGTTCGGTTATCGGGATCGGGTCTATGTTGATCGGTAAGCGGGAATGGTCGGCAAAGATTCCCTTTGGTCCCTATCTGGCCTTCGGAGCGTTGACCTGGATGTTTGCCGGGCCAGAACTCTTGCGCTGGTATGCCGGATTACTGGCCTCCTAGCGGGACTCCTAGCTGGACTCGGGGAAAAAAATCGTCAGGCGGTCGCGCAGGGTTTCGTCGGATTGCGCTGCTTCGATCAGCATTTCCTTCCCGAGCGCTGCGTCGCCGCAGAGGGTTTGGAAGCCGCCGATGAGCCATTTTTTGTGGCTCGGATTGGAATCGACCACGAGTTTTTCCGCGATGTCCGCGATGGATGCGGTGCTAACATCCTTCCACGGGACCGCTGTCTCCCCGTAATTGGTTTTAATGTAAAGCGTATCTGCTGTGGCTCGAGACACTATTCCAGGAACCACGCCGCCCGCACGGTTTTTGACCGGCGTGTTGTAGGATCCCGGACGCACAGCAGCGATGATTTTCTCTTTCAACTCGAGCAAGAGCTCAATCTGTTTTTGCAACTCAGCTTTTTTTTTTCGCAGTGGATCGCTCGTGATCTCTGCGCTCTTGACAGAAGTTAGGATTTTTTCCGGGGAGAATCCGCGGACCGGCTCAGCCGCGCTCTTTTGCAAATTACTCCAACGGGCGGCGTCGGCGGCGATGAGTTTCCGGGACGAATCTGCGGCCACCTGCTCCGCTTTCTGTTGCGCGACGCCTAGTTCCTTCTTCAAAGCCGCCTCCCAAGAGTCAAATCTGGCTGGGAGCGCTCCGACTGTTTTCAGTTGGCTCGCAGAATCACTGATAAACTTGAACGCAGCCGCCTTCTGGGTCGGCGTTTTTGCGTTGGCAATTTGCGTCGCAGCCTCATCGTAGAGCTTGTAGTCCGCGAGGTAGTTTTCCGCCAGCGTCTTGTATTTTTCGATCCAGAGGTAAGCGTTATCCGGCTTGCCTGTGCAGAATTTTTCCAGGAGCGGGCCAGCGTTTGCAAAATCTGCCATCGCCCAGTTCTTCAAGGCAAAGGCGAGCAGGCCCATCGCCTCAAAGTCTTGCGTGCCGTAGGCGACCTTGATCGATCCCGGAATCGCCCCCGGGCTCTTCATCAATCGTCCGGTCTCAACGAAGAAACTCGCTAGCTTGATCTCACCCGATTCCTCCGAATAAAGCCCCTTCGTCTGTAATCCTGCATAAACCTCCCGCGCGTCGCTGGCCTGGCCATTCAAGTTGAGAGCGAGTCCTTTTTGGAAGAGCGCCCAATTTCTTAATGGCTGCGGAGCGTTGGCCGCAGAGGCAAACTCGTCGAACAGCGTGATCGCTTCGTCCGCTTTTCCCTTGGTCAGGGCTTCCAAGCCTTCTTCATAGACCGACGTATCGCTAGACGCCACTTTGGCGGCCACGGCGGTTCCGGTGCCCAGATCCGAATTTCCAAAAAGGGTGGCGCGCTTGCTCCAGACATAGACGCCCATCCCGATCATCAGTATCAGCAGGCCCACCGTGATCCATGCTGTGAAGCTACGCGTCGCGTCGGATTCCACGATCACGCGGGTCTTTGGCTTCACCCCGGTGGCCGTCCGCTCGAGCAACTGCGTTTTGGCATACTTGAGGTGTTCGATCAACTCATCGTAGCTTTGATAACGCTGCAGCGGGTCCTTGTGCAGCATGCGATTGATGACAAAGGCCGTCTCGTTGCTAACATCCGGCGCGAATGCTTGGAGGCTGACTGCCTGGCTTTTCAAATGCTTTAACGCCACCAACGAGGCCGACGCCGCCTCAAACGGTGGACGCCCAGAAAGCGCATGGAAAAGCGTTCCACCCAGACTGTAGATGTCGCTCCGGAAATCCTCCGGCTCGTTGTTTAATTTCTCCGGTGCAACATAGTATGGTGTGCCCCAGATTTCCCCGCGCGTCTTGGCCTCGTCCTCCATCAATATAGCCAGCCCGAAATCTACCACTTTCGCAGTGTGTGAGTCCGCAAAGAGAATGTTTCCCGGTTTTACATCGCGGTGAATGAGGCCGATCTGCGCCGCCGCCCGGAGCCCGTCTGCTACTTGCATCCCCACATCAAGCACCTGCGCCTCGGCAACCCGGCCTTGCAGGTTCATCAATTGATCGAGCGTGCCTCGCCCCACCAGTTCCATCGCTAAATAGAACTGGCCGTGATCGCGTCCAGCCGAAAAAACTTTCACCACGTGCGGATGGCTAATCGAGGCGGTGATCCGTGCTTCGGTTTCCAACTGGGTGATACTGGCTTCATCCGCGCTGTATTCTTTTTTAAGAATCTTCACCGCCACTGGGCGTTGAAGATTGAGATCGATCGCTTCAAACACCGTGCCCATGCCCCCTTCGCCAATGATTTTTTGCAGGGCGAAATTGTTAAATTGCGTCCGCACCCGCATGAGGGTCCCGCAAATCGGGCAGTGAATTTCTGAGAAGGGTTCCGTAGCCGAGACGTCGATCAACGTCGCGCAATTCGGACACGGATCGAGAATTCTGGATTCTTCATCGGCGGGGGGCATAATCGGATGTTATCAGGCTGCGGACTTTCCGCAATCCTATCTAATTTAAGCAGAAAACACACCTTCAAGCGTCCTTCGATGAACATTTTCCAGAAATCGTGAGCACTCCCGTTCGTCAACATACGGTCGCCGGCGATCACGTCGGGGAGCGGCTCGACGCCGTCGTCGCGCAGTTGAGCCCGGAGTTATCCCGCTCCCGGGCCAAAAGCCTGATCGAAAGCGGAGCGATTCTTCTCAACGGAATCGCGGTCAAACCTCGCCACCCAGTTGCGGCTGGTGACGTCATTCGGATTGAAGAACCTCCTGCTGCACCCTCGGAAGTTGCGCCGGAGAACATCCCCCTCTCGGTGTTATACGAGGACGCCGATCTCATCGTGCTGAACAAGCCACCCGGCATCGTCGTTCATCCTGGGGCGGGGAATGAATCCGGCACCCTCGTCAACGCGCTCCTGCACCATTGCGTCAGCCTTTCCGGTATTGGCGGGGTCGAGCGCCCGGGCATCGTTCATCGTCTCGATAAGGACACCAGCGGTTGCCTAGTTGTCGCGAAACACGATCTCGCCCACCGCGACCTCTCGGAGCAGTTCGCCCGGAGGGAAACTACCAAGCGCTACCTCGCGATCGTCCGCGGTTTGCCAAAAATCCCGCGCGGCTTGATCGATGCTCCCATTGCCCGCCATCCTGTCGATCGCAAAAAAATGGCTGTTGTTCCCGAAACAAAAGGCCGCTCCTCGCAGACTCTCTACGCGGTTATCCATCCGCTCGCTCCGCCCCATACCCGCCAAACGCTGATCGAGTGCCGCCTCCTCACTGGACGCACCCACCAGATTCGCGTTCACTTGCAACACCTCGGCCATCCGCTCGCGGGTGACCCCGTTTACGGACGCGGCGGCGACGGGTTTCCCCGGCAAATGCTGCACTCCTGGAAACTGGGCTTGACTCATCCAACCTCCCGAAAAGCCATGGAATTTTGCGCTGACCTTCCGCCCGACTTCGCTATCCTCGGGCTCGACTTCTCCACTTATGACCCCGTTTGACTCCGGCCTCGACCTTGTGATCGCGCAACTCTCCGCACAGAAACGCCTGCTTCGCCGCGATTTTTCGGCTTCGCCTGCCGTCGTTAGCACTCTCGCTGCCGCCCGCCCTGCCGTCACCGCTCCCCGCCAGGAAAAATCCACCATCCCCGCCATCGCGCCGCTGAACCTTAAAATCGATTTCCTAACCTCGGGTTCCAAGCCGGACCGGATGAACGCCTTGCGCGAAATCGTTCTCCCGTGCCTGAAATGTCCTCAGCTCGCGGCCAGCCGCACCCAGGTCGTTTTCGGGATCGGTAACCTCGATGCGCGTCTCATGTTCGTCGGCGAGGCACCGGGTGAGGACGAGGATTTGCAGGGCGAACCTTTCGTCGGCAAAGCCGGTCAACTCCTCACCAAAATGATCGGCGCGATGGGCCTCGAACGCGACGACATTTACATCGGCAACGTGCTCAAATGCCGCCCCGACATGCCTGCCGGAGAGAGTGGCAACCGCAAACCTAAAACTTCCGAAATGGCCACCTGCCTGCCTTATTTGCTCGAGCAGATCGATATCATTCGCCCCCAAGTCATCGTCGGTCTCGGCCTCACCGCCGCCGAGGGCCTCATCGGCGAAACCCGCAAAATGAGCGAACTCCGTGGCCAATGGCTCCACCTCCAGGGTATCCCGCTCATGATCACTTATCACCCCGCTTACCTGCTGCGGAATCAGGCCGTCACGGAAAAGCGCAAAGTCTGGGAAGATCTCATGTTAGTCATGGAGAAACTCGGCATTCCGATCAGCGAAAAACAGCGCCACTTCTTCACCCGGTGAAGCAACGCCTCCACTGGATCGACTTCCTCCGCGGCATCGCCGTGTTAGGAATGATCGAGGCGCACTCGGTAAACTCCTTCCTCGCTCCCGTTTTTCGCAGCGGCAGTTGGTTCATGCTCCTTAGCTACCTCAATGGCTGGGTCGCGCCCACCTTCCTCTTCCTCGCGGGATTTCTCCAAGGCGCCTGGGTTAGGAAAAACTGGGACCTATCCAAACCCATTGCACCGAAACTCCGCCATCTCGGCATCATCCTCCTCATCGGCTATGCGTTGCAATTTCCGTGGTTTCATCCTTTCGATCGAACTTTGGTTCTCACTGCTTTGGGTCGGGTGGACGTCCTGCACTGCATCGCGGTGTCGCTGGTTGCGGTTCTCTTGCTAACCAAAATCTGCCGGACCTTGTTAACCTTCGAGCGGGTCATCCTGCTTCTCACCGTCGCAATCGTCGCCTCCGCTCCTTTTGTTTGGGAAACTGTGGTCTCAGCGAATCCGTTAGCGGGTTATCTAACCCCGAAGCACGGCGCGCTTTTCCCACTGATTCCGTGGAGCGCTTTTGTCTTTTCCGGCGTTCTTTCCAGTCGCTGGCTGGACCGAAAACCAGCGGAACTTGCTCGTGCTTTTTTGATCCTTTTCGTCGCTACCGCAGCCGCAGGCTGGCTCTTGCGAGGTGCGCTCAGCGATTGGTTTCAAATCCAGACCTATGCCACGCGCTACGACTTCTTTTTCTTCCGCCTCTCCCTCGTTTTACTCGGCTGTC
The DNA here is from genome assembly GCA_038228695.1 of Chthoniobacterales bacterium. Lineage (GTDB taxonomy): Bacteria > Verrucomicrobiota > Verrucomicrobiia > Chthoniobacterales > DASVRZ01 > DASVRZ01. Next base: position 470 of record JBBRPA010000061.1, on the reverse strand, counting down.
TGTTCTGTCTACTAACCGTGCCAGCAACCAAAACTCACGCGCTCAACCGAGGCGTTCTCTGGTGCGGCAACCAATCGCTCTGGCTCTACGTCTGGCACCTCATCATTCTCCATAGCGGCCTAGGTTTTTTGCCGCCATTGCGCAGCCTCTTTCCAAAGACGCAATTTCCTTTTTCTGTATTGTGCCTTTTCCTGCTCACCCTCGGGCTCACGCTGCTCGTCACCTGGCTAGTAAAAAAGCTAACTTCAGCATTAATTGGACGCAGCCAACGTCCTGCGGGATGAAATTTCCGGTGTCTCCAAGTTGCACGGCTTTTTATACCATTTGCCCGTCGCATTGAGTAAATTTCCCTCGGCTCCATCGGAGCCTAATCATTATAGAAAAACAAAAGGAGAGGGATGAAGCGCCGTAGGTGCGACCTCTGGTTTTCGGAGGCTTACCGTTAGATGTCGGTCCTACGGACCTCTGGT
>JBBRPA010000060.1:0-17453 GCA_038228695.1 Chthoniobacterales bacterium | reverse complement strand
GGCCAATTTGCTCCCTTCTCCGGACGGCAAGGCGGACACCATCGATGCGCTGGTGGAAGAGCTCAAGGTGTTTGCCAACTCTCCCGACGTCGCGCAGACGGGCTGGATCTACGGCATGGGCTACGACGATTCCGTGCTCGGCCGTCATCCGACCAAGGCCGATCTCGACCGCGTCTCGACGACGGTGCCGGTTGCCATCATCCATATCTCTGGACACTTCAGCGTGATGAATAGCCTTGGCCTGGCCAAGGCGGGGATCACCGCTGCGAGCAAGGATCCTGTGGGTGGCACAATCGGGCGGATGCCCGGCGGCCGCGAGCCCGACGGTTATCTGGCGGAAACAGCGCATTTCGCAGCGGCGTTGCCCGCCATCACCCCCACCAGCCCGGAGGGTAAAGACTACTTCGTCAAGCGTGCGCTGGAATTGGCCAAGAGCTTCGGCCAGACGACGGTGAACGAGGGCCGGGTGTTTGATGCGGCGACAGCCAAGTATATGGAAAGCCTGGCAGAACGCGGCACCTTCGACATCGATGTGATCGGTTTCGCGGATTATCTCGATACCAGCGAGGTTCCGGTCTGGGGGCTAAACTATCGCTCGCGGCTGCGCTTCGCCGGCAGCAAGATCACTCTCGACGGCTCGCCGCAGGGTCGCACGGCTTGGCGCACCACGCCTTATTTGATCCCGCCGGAAGGGGCGCCAGCCGATTACAAGGGCATCCCATCCGTCCCGGATACCGCGATCGTCGTGGAGCAGATCGCCAAGGCCTACGACAACAACTGGCTGATCAAGGCCCACACCAATGGTGATGCGGCCATTGACCAGCTTCTCGACGCTGTCAGCCAAGTTACTGCAACCAAGGGCGTGAAGCAGGGCCAGGTCATTCTAGTCCACGGCCAGTTCCTGCGTCCCGACCAAATCCCGCGCCTGAAGGAGCTCGGCATCTTCCCGTCGATGTTTCCGATGCACACCTTCTACTGGGGCGACTGGTATGAAAAGATCATCGGCCCCGAGAAGGCAGCGCAAATCTCGCCGATGCGCTCGATCCTCGATGCCGGCATGATCGCCACCTCACACACCGACGCGCCCGTGGCGTTGCCGGACTTGCTGCAGGTGGCCTGGGCAACGGTCAATCGCACGTCGCGCAGCGGCAAGGTGATCGGACCGAACGAGCGGGTAACGGCCTATGAAGCGATGAAGATGATCACCATCTGGAGCGCCGAACAGTTCCGCGAGGGCGACCAGAAAGGCTCGATCAAGGTAGGCAAGCTGGCCGATCTCGTCGTGCTTTCGGCCGACCCTGTCGCAATCGACCCCACGCAGATCAACAAGATCAAGGTCATGGAAACCATCAAAGAAGGCAAAACCGTCTGGGCCCGGAAAAACTAACCAGCCAGACTTTGAAATTCGCGGGCAATTCCGAAACGGGAAGTCTGCGAAGTGACATATAAAACACACAATCTCCAACCCACAAAAATATGAACCTAAAAAATAAACTCACCGCCGAATTCTTTGGCACCTTCTGGCTCGTCTTCGGAGGCTGCGGCAGCGCCGTGCTCGCCGCGCTTTTCCTAACCGACGGCTCCTCGCCCACTCAGCTCGGCATTGGCTTTGTCGGTGTCTCCTTAGCCTTTGGTCTCACCGTCCTGACCATGGCCTACGCCATTGGCCACATCTCCGGCTGCCACCTCAACCCCGCTGTCACCGTCGGCCTTTGCGTGGCCGGGCGTCATCCCAAGTCCGAACTCGTGCCCTACATCATCGCCCAAGTCGTCGGCGGTATCGCTGGTGCGGCGGTCCTCTATCTTATCGCGAGTGGTAAAGCGGGCTTCTCCACCGCCGGCGGCTTCGCCTCGAACGGCTTTGGCGAACATTCTCCCGGTGGCTACTCGATGGTCGCTGCCTTAACGGCGGAAGTCGTGCTCACCTTCTTTTTCCTAATGATCATCTTGGGAGCGACGGATAAGCGTGCTCCTCAGGGTTTCGCCCCGATTGCGATTGGCCTTGGGCTCACCCTCATCCATCTCATCGGCATTCCGGTTACCAATCTCTCCGTTAATCCTGCTCGGAGCACGGGTCCCGCGCTCTTCGTCGGCGGTTGGGCCATCCAACAACTTTGGCTCTTCTGGCTTGCTCCGATCATTGGCGCCGCATTGGCGGGCGTGGTCTATCCGTTGATGGCAGGCAAAGCGACGGATAAATAAAAATTAACCTCGCCATCGTAGAATCCGCTATTTTCAATACCCTCTAATGCACGCAAAAAACATCCTTCCCGCACTGTTAACCTTGCTGCTGGTTAGGAGTGCTGCCTTCGCCGCTCCCGCTCCCAATGCGGAGCAAACCCTGCAAGGTATGTCGGCGAAATTGACTGCCGCCAGACAATTTAGTTTCCGCGCCGTCCGCGAGATTGACCCCGCGCTTTTGGACGGAAATGATTTCGCGAAAAAAGCGAATATTAAAGTGAACGTCTCGCGGCCCAACCAAATCTCCGCACAATCCGCCAGCGCAAAGCGGGTTTTGCGCATCATTGCCGATGGAGAAAAACTGACGGTGTTTAACGCTGCCGAAAATCATTACGCGCAGGTTCCGATGGCGACTGACATCGACGGACTGGTGGTGAAACTGGAAACGATCTACGGGTTCGCGGCTCCGCTGGCCGACTTTGCGGTGAGCAATCCTTACCAAATGCTCCGGCGTCAGGCAGACACCGTGAGCTACTTGGGCGAGGTCAAGCTGGGTGGCGGATTGTTTGGCATCGGCGGCGTGGCTTGTCACCGGATCGGACTGCAAGGGAAGCAGGCGGATGCGGAATTATGGATCGCGGTCTCGGACATGTTGCCGCGCAAGTTGGTGGCCACTTTTAAGGAATCGGCCAGCCATCCGCAGGTGAGGATCACCTTTACCGATTGGGACCTGACAACGCCGATTTCTGCGAGCGAGTTTACCTTTACTCCGCCCAAGGATGCGGAAAAAATCGAGATGTGGACCAACGCCCGCATGAACGCTGCGAACAAACGCTAGCCCATACTTCAAAATCATGAAAACGACCTCTTTTTCTCTTCTAATCGCCGCGGTTGTCGTCTCCTGCCTGATGACTATTGTGGATGCCTCGGCTAACGTTTATGGGGTGACCCGCAATGGCCGGGCGTATGCCGCAGGTCCCCGGGGAGCAGCAGTGGCTGGTCCGAATGGCGTCGCAGTGGCGCGGCGCGGCTATGGTGGTTACGGTGGACATGGAGGTTATGCGACCACCATGCCCCGGGGCTATGTCCGCGTGGTGCCGGGCGGTTACCGGGTGGTCCATTACGGCGGCTATAACTGCCGTTACGTGGGCGGAGTTTACTATCGTCCGGTGGTTTATGGTGGCGATACGGTCTATGTGATCGTCCGTTAGTAAGGGAAATGCGTTTTTTTGTGAAACTCGGTTGTTTGCTTGCTCTTGGGCTGAGCCTGGTCGCTTTGGAGGCGACAGAAGTGCCGGAAAAAGCCTCGTCCTTCCAGCCCACGGTGGAAAACAAAACCCCCGCACCTGCGCCTGCTCCAGAAGGCATGGTCTGGGTGCCAGGCGGGGAGTTTTCCATGGGAAGTGCCCTTCCGGACACCGGGGTTTGCACCCCTGCGACGATGAACTCCGTCCAAGACGCCAAACCCGTCCATCGCGTCGCTGTCGATGGTTTCTGGATGGATAAAACCGAGGTAACGAACGAGCAATTTGCCAAATTCGTCGAGGCCACGGGCTACAAAACGATTGCGGAGATCGCTCCGACGCAGGCGGAGTTTCCCACAGCGCCGCCGGAAAATCTGGTCGCTGGTTCCACGGTCTTTACCCCGTCCCGCGAAAAAGTGAACCTGGACGACTATTTCCAATGGTGGCGCTACGAGAAGGGCGCCGACTGGCGTCACCCGACCGGTCCGGAGTCGAACATCGTTGGCAAAGAAAAATACCCGGTCGTGCAAGTTGCTTATCCCGATGCTGTGGCCTACGCGAAATGGGCGGGCAAACGTCTTCCCACGGAAGCCGAATGGGAATTTGCGGCCCGCGGTGGACTGACTGGTCAAGCCTACGTCTGGGGGAACATGCTGCGCCCCGACGACAAATGGATGGCGAACATTTACGAAGGCGAATTCCCCGTCAAAGACACGGGAGCCGACGGCTTCGCGGGCATCGCTCCGGTCGCGCAATTCCCCGCCAACGGCTACGGCCTCTACGATGTCGCAGGCAACGTCTGGGAATGGTGCAGCGACTGGTATCGGCCCGACACCTACGCCCGGCAAAAACTGACTGGCGAGCTCATCCGCAACCCGCAAGGCCCCGACCAACCCTACGACCCCGCCGAACCAACGGAAAAAAAACGCGTCCACCGGGGCGGTTCCTTTCTCTGCACCGACCAGTATTGCACCCGCTACATGGTCGGCACCCGTGGCAAAGGCGAAGAAAAAACGGCTAGCGACCACATGGGTTTCCGCTGTGTGCGAGGATCGACCTTGCCAAAATAACTATCGCGGGGCCTTTACAACCAAGCTGCCTTACTCATAAGTAAAGCCTCGCTGCAAAAACTATTTGTATGAAAAAAATCCTCCATCTTTTTGCCGCTCTTTGTTGCGGACTATTCTTTATTACCACTTCGCAAGCCGCTGATCCTCAGCCGAACATTCTTTACATCGTTTCCGATGATCTCGGGTGGAAGGATGTGGGCTTCCACGGCGCGGTTGACATCAAAACTCCGAACATTGACAAACTGGCCGCCGAAGGTGCGCGGCTCGAACAATTTTACGTGCAACCGATGTGCACTCCCACCCGCGCGGCCTTAATGACCGGACGTTACCCCTTCCGCTACGGTTTGCAGACTTTGGTCATCCCGAGCAAGGGAACCTACGGACTTCCCACCGAGGAGCGGACTCTGCCGGAAGCTCTCAAGGCGGCGGGCTACGATACCGCCATGGTAGGCAAGTGGCATCTCGGCCACGCCGACCAGAAATATTGGCCCCGTCAGCGCGGTTTCGATTACCACTACGGTGCGGTCATTGGGGAGATCGATTATTTTACCCGCGATTCACACGGCGTGCTGGATTGGCAGCGCGATAACAAAGCCGTCAAAGAAGAGGGATATGTCACGCAGCTCCTCGGTAAGGACGCCGTGAAAGTTATCAGGGAGCATGATACGAAGAAACCTCTCTTCCTTTACCTCGCCTTCACGGCTCCCCATGCGCCGTATCAGGCCCCCAAAGAATATCTGGAGCGCTACAAAAACATCGAAGACCCCGCCCGGCGCGCCTATGCTGGCATGATCACCTGCATGGATGACGAGATCGGCCAAGTGCTAGCCGCGCTCGATAAAAAGAAAATCCGGGAAAACACCCTCATCGTCTGGCATAGCGATAACGGCGGCACCAAAAGCAAGCAATTCGCAGGCGAAGGCGACATGTCGAAGGTTAAAATCCCTTGCGACAACGGGCCTCTCAATGGTGGCAAAGGCCAGCTCTACGAAGGCGGCACCCGCGTTCCCGCATTGGCCAACTGGCCCGGCCACATTACCCCCGGCAGTGAGGTCAAGGGCATGATCCACGTCACGGATATGTTCCCCACGCTGGTCACGCTCGCCGGCGGAGCGATTGACAAAGGCAAGCCCTTGGATGGTTTCAACATCTGGCCTGCACTCAGCGGAGGTCAACCCACTGAGCGCGCCGAATTGATCTATAACATCGAGCCCTTTAACGCCGCTCTCCGCCAAGGCGATTGGAAACTTCTCTGGAAAGCCTCGCTTCCCTCCAAGATCGAACTTTTTAACATCGCGACCGATCCTAACGAGCAAACCAACCTCGCCGATCAACAACCGGAAAAAGTGAAGGAACTTCAGGCACGCATCCAGGCCCTTGCCAAAGAAGCAGCCCCGCCGCTCTTTTTCGACTCTGTTATGAAAGCGCTTTTCAGCGGTCTGTTCGGCCCTGCGCCGATCCCCACGGAGGATAATTCAAACACCGACGAACCTTAAACTCATTTTCAAGAAACCAGACAGCCCCTCATTAAGCAGTTATGCATCCTCTCTTACAAGCTCTCGGCCAAAACCGCCGAGCTCTTAAATGCTCCGGCAGGAACGGTCGTGGCCCGCAATGTCCCGCTGCGTCTGGTGGAGTTTTGATTTCTATGAAAACTCTCGCTGCGATATGGGTAGTGGTTGGGTTCCCGGCTTTGGCGGCGGTGGGCCAGTCGGCGTATGAAGCGCCGACGACGCTTTCGGCGCGGGAGATTTTGCGTGCGCAGGTCTGGCGCGGCGCTGCTCACGAGGTGCGGGACGCAGTGCCGACGGGGCGAGGGGTGAATCATTTTACCCTAGCGACTCGGTATGGATCGTTTGCGGCCGATGGCAATGCGCTGCTCCTGATGCGGGTGCAGGAGGTCTATGCGCTGGCCGAGTTGGAAGAGGTGTCGAGCACGCGGGAGTTTGGCGAGGCGATGAAGCGGGCAGGGGCAGGTCAGCTCAAAGTGGTGGGTAATACGTTGAAGGATCCGGTCGGCACGGTGGCCGGTGTGCCGAAGGGCGTGGCGAATTTGTTCAAAGGGTTGGGCAAGACGGTAAGCGAATCGACCCAGGGTCGCCAGCGCACGGCTTACGAGGATAACGCGCTGAAGGAATTGGCTGGAGTGTCGAAGATCAAACGGCAACTGGCGGTGAAGTTGGGGGTAAATCCGTATAGCTCGAACCCGCTTTTACAGAAGAAGCTGGACGAAGTGGCAACGGCGATGGCTGCCGGCGGGGGAGCGGTTTCTCTGGCCATGATGGCGACTCCGGCAGCGGTGAGCACGGGGCTGAGTGTGGCGTCGCTCGGGCAGAATACGCGGTCCGCCTTGGCCGAATCGAAGCCCGATGAGTTGTATCGGATCAATCTGGAGAAGTTGTCGGCAATGGGTGTGGAGCCGACGGTGGCGAAGGCGTTTTTGAACACGGAGACGCTTTCCCCGTGGCATCAATCGCTCATTGTCCAAGCGCTCGGCGCGATGCCGGGGGTGGCTGGCAAGACGGGTTTTCTTCGTGGAGTGATGGAGACGACGGAGACAGAGGCGGACGCCCTCTTTGCGGTGACAACGACGCTCCTGATCTCGCAGGTGCATTTGCGGGAGCACGCGCTGACGCGCATCGCGGAGATCGACGGCTATCCGGTCGGAGTGGCGCGTGATGGCACGGTGGTGCTTGCGCTCTGCTGGGATTACGCGCAATGGACGCCGGCGGCGGAGCGATTGGCGCGGCATTTGCAGGAGTTTGGGGAGAAGACTTTCGAGCAACCGAAGGTGTTGGTGGCGATAAGTGGGGTGGCCTCGCCAAAGGTGCACGAGGAATTGGCGGCACGGCAGATCGAGTTGGCCGACCGTTTGGCTCCCGGGCCTTTGAAATAAATGAAGCGACTCGCTGGCCTTTGAGCGGTTTCTGCCGTTTCCTCGGATAGTGCCCGCTCTCTTTCAGAAACGTCCCGAGGAACCTCACAAGCGGTCGTTATCAGTTCATCCGGTGATCTGGCCTGCGCAGGTTGTTCAAGCGAACGCGGGTTGGCGTTTTTGATTATTTCGGAGGTGCTAAATCGCAAGGCGCGATGAATTGCGAAGGTCCGACAGCGGTGTGAAAAATTTTCTCGCGTAATTTCTCGGCTGTCATTTGACGCAAATAAGGCGTTTTTCTCTTATTTGGAAGTCATATTTGATAATCCTGAATAAATCGGAGCGGTTTTTCGGTCGATTAGGGTTGTGGTGCCTCATGCGATCTACATTTCGAACGCTTTTCGCGGGCATTTGGAAATAGTTCCAAAGGTGGCGCATGGAACCTGCTTAAACAGTATTCATAATGCCGACTGAATTTGAGCAACTGAATCGGATGCATCCCCGCCGCAGGATCAGCCGCAACACGATCAAGCCCCAATGCTATTCGATCACCGTGTTCACCGAGCGCTGGAGGGAGATCCGGAATTTTTATATTAACATCCTCGCCGCCCGGGTGGTAAGTGAGCGCACGGACCGCTACGTCGATTTAATGTTAGGAGGAATGCCGCTCACCATCCGTCCGTGCCTGATGGGCGAGAGTGTTAGCTATTTCCATCTCTATCTCTCGATCAAGGAGCGCCAGACGGTGCTTGATCAACTCCGCCGCAACGGTGTGATCGTGTTGCTCGACGGGCCGTATGCTAACTTCCGCGATCCGGAGGGACGGTTGATCAAAGTTTCTGAATCCGAGGCGGTGCTCTTCAAAAGTGCTGAGTCGATCAAGCATCAGGTCGATCGCGCCGCAGCGTAGTCGGCGGTAGCTACCAGCCCATTTTCTCAATCGCTTCGGCGGTGGCGGCGAAGCTCTCGAAAAGGTAATCGGGTTCGAACGCGCCAAGCTCGTCGGGGCTGTATTCACCAGTGGCCACTGCGACCGTTTTCGCGCCGATCGCTCGGCCGCAGGCGATGTCCTTCGGGGTGTCGCCAATGACGTAAATTGCCTCCGGAGGGAATTCGATTCCGTGTCGTTCCTGTGCGCGCGCCCGGGCGAAATGCCCCAGTTCGTTGCGCACATGATGATCATCGGCAAACGCGCCAAATTCAAAATAATGCCACAAGCCGAAATGGGAGAGTTTGATCTCGGCCCCGCGCACGAGGTTGCCGGTCAGAAGAGCAACGACGAGGTTTTCGCGTTGGCGTAGAGCCTCGAGCAGTTCGAGAACGCCGGGCAGGACGCGGCCCGGTTTCTCCGGTAGCATTTTTTGCAGATGAAAAAGATAACCATCGAGATAGCGCGCCCTGTTTTCCGCCGTGGGCTCGATGCCGTGATGAGCGAGGATCTCGCGGCAGAGATTCGTGTCGGTCGCTCCGGCCAGGCGGATGTGCGAAAGATCATCCTCGATTCCGAAACCCTCCTTGAGCGAGGTGCGAAGGGCGGGAAAACCCGTGCCGCCGGTGTCCACCAAAGTGCCGTCGATGTCGAAGAGGAGGAGTTTTTTCAAGTCGGGAATTTTAACCACTGATGGACACGAATGAACACGAATAAAGGCACTAGCTCAATTTTAGAAAAGATCCTCTCGTTCCCTGACGGGAGTTTGGTTACAAGCTTGTCTGCGTTTTTTGCGATTCGGTTGTGGTTAGAATTATTCGTTGGGCGAGTCGATGAACCAATGCTTTTTCAGGACTTCCTGACCGATTAAAGTTTTATCGCAACGGCGTTCAATGGCTTGTAAAAAACGGTCAGCGGCGGCTTCATCACGATTTTTCAGCCAGCTTCCCGCCGTGTTGAGCACGAGAGCCGTCTGCTCGACCTGATCGGGCATTAACTTCGCGGCCTGCCAAGCGAGGTTGGCGGCATGATAACGGTAATGGAAACGTTTTTCGGGTTCTACGTGCGACAAGGTGAGGCGTTGGCGTTCGATTTTCGTGGAGGGTAGGATAAGCGGTTGGGTGAACTTTTTTTCCCGTTCAGCGGTGTAGTCGGTCGCGGTATATTTTCCGGTTTCCCGCTCTTGGGCGACGTTAGATTGTTCAAATTGCCCATCCCAGAGAAAAGCGTCGGGTTCGTTTTCGGTTCCGAAAAGTTCCATACCTTTGTCGCGGGCAATTTGCGCAGCCTGCCAAAGGGATGTGGCACGATGGCCTTTCTCTTTATTTTGCAGTGCGGAAACATATCCATCTAGGACTGGGCGCAGCGGTTTTGGGAAATAAGGACGTGCGTCGGCAAATTTTTCTAGACGAGCTAGTCGGCGGGCGAGCAACCAGCGGAGTTTGAAGGTATTTTCCGCTCCATCCGGCACCTCATTCTGCCCGTATTCCCCCAGTTTGACGAAATCGTCCTGTGCCTCGGTCCATGGAAAATTTTTCGCTAGGTGATCGGTTAACTCCTGAATGGAAAGCACCCGCTCGGCGACATAGGCAGCATCCTGCCAATGATCGCCATCAAGGAAAGTTTGCAACGCAACGGCAAATTCGCTGCGGGCGAGTTGGAGCAAACCTAAGTCGCCTACTGCGACTGTGTCGGGCATGACTTGATCGGGATTGAGTTCGTAAGTTTTCAATGTTTGTGGGCGAGCCATTTTCTGAATGGACTCCGACATGGCTTCTTTCGCATCGGCGATTTTACCGGCGCGAAAATCCAATTTTGCCTTCAGCCAGAGGCTGAGGCTTGTCGGCGCGGGCACTTTTTTCAGCCAGCGGGCCGCTTCGTCATAACGCCCGGCCGTGTAGGCAAGCCAGCCGAGACGATCGGCTTCCGCGACGGTGGTGGTTGTTTTTTCCAACGATGCCAGCCAAGCGGTTAGATTTGAGTCATTGTTAGAATAACCTTGGGTGGAAATCCCCAAAACGTGTGCGCTGGTGATGCGCCGGAGCAAGGGATCGGCGGCGAAGCGGGGCAACTGATCAGCGGGGTAAAAATCGCCGGAAAGTTGCTTGGCGGAATCGACGGCGGTGAGGTCGCCGCTGGCCAGTTGTTGCATGTAAAGCGGGGCGGCGCGTTCGAGTTGTTGGGCGTCGAGTTCGCAACGCGCCTCCCAACCGAGGCTTTCGCTGGCGAGACCGAGGGAATCTTTGCAACCTTCCGAGATGAGCGCCCGGGTTTTCTGGAACCACATTTTCGCTGCCGCTGGGTCAGTGGAAAGATTCATTTTCCCGAGCATAAACGCGGCCCAGGTAGAACGGTAACTCCGTTGTTCAAGCGGGAGTTCGAGCAACGATTGCCAAGCAACGCGAGATTCCTCTGGCCTTTGCTGCTTGAGAGCAAGCGCGCCGCGATGGTAGAGACTAAACTCGTCATTTTCAGCGCGAAACGCAGGCGCAGGATCGGCAGAAAGTCCGCCTGTGAGGTAACGTCGCATCGCTTCGTGCAGAGCTAGATCGGGTTTGCCGGATTCCTTAAAATCTTCGATGTCTGCGAGAACCGTGGTGCTTTTCGCCGATTCCTCTGGTTTGTGATCGGCTGCAAGGAATGATGTCGGGTAATCCTTGGCGATTTCCTTCAACTCCAACTCGAAGTAAAATTCCGGCGCGGCGAGAATGATTTTTCCGCCACTATCGAGCAACCGATTCGGCAACCACGGCCCGCAAGCCTCTGCTCCTGACCCAAACACTAGAGTTGCAGCAATGAGCAGACTGATTCTACGGAATTTGCGCATGGATTTTCTCGGCCGGTTCAAGACGGACCCAACCAATAGCTAGTTTTCCATTGGGAGGCAATCGTCCTTCCTGCATGAGTGCGTCGGGATGAAAAATGATTCGCTTCGACTCACGTTCTAACATCCAGCCGGGCAGGGCGTCGGCGGCGATAAGTTGGCTTTCGGACCAACTCGCCGACAAGGAAAGAGGGAACTCCGCATCGATGTTCCCCGTGTTTTCGAGACTCAGATCTCCATTATTGCAGTGGAATTTTAGTTGGCTTTGCAGTGGTTGGTGCTCGATCACCGCCCGCAACGTTTCCCAACGCCAGTTCATTCGATCCGTGCTCAGCGGCAAGCGATACCAGAGAATGCCTTGTAAATGAGGCAGTCGTTTTTCGGGGAGTTTTTGGAGAAACAAGGCCACCTCTTGGGCATCGCTTCGGGAAAATTGCGAAGTCACGTTGGCTGGGAGAAGCCTTTGCGCCTCCTCGGCGGCAATGCGAATGACTTTCCCCTCGGCGTTGGAAATGATTTGGTTGGTGTAAGTCGGTAAAGCGATGCGAAATGGCCGCCTCAAGTCTGCGGCTTGCTCTACCCAAATGAGTGCTAGTTTTTCGTCGAAGATTTTTGGGCTTTCTCCCTTAACGACAGGTTTTTGCACTGAGTGAACCTGTAAAATAAACCCATCCGATTTTCTCACCAGCGCCTTGAAAGCGGGTTCCTTCAACCAACTCGGCAACACGGTGATTCTAACCGGCCATTTTCCTGCTGCTACCTGAATCATCTCCAGCCAAACGCGATAACCTCCTAGCTTCGACTGCGCGCAATCGAAGTCGATTTGGAGTTCGGTCGGCATTACTCCTGCATTTACCGCTTCCTGCAAAATTGTCTGCACCTTTTCCCGAATGAATGTCGCGGCCGGATCATTTGGTAAAAACGGTCCTTTATACGGTCCGATGCGGAGCGCAATACCGATCTTTTCCTTTTGCAACGCCGCAAAATCCACCTGCGCTTTGACAAAAGTGGGCCCGTCTTTGGTCCATGCAATCTCGCCGCCCAGCACGACGTAGCCGGTCAATTGCGCCCGCGATCCTGCAATCGCCTCCTTTACTGCTGGAGTCCATACCCGTTGCCAGATGTAAGCCTCATTCGTCAGCGGCGGCTTCTCTCTCGAGCAACCCGCAAAAGCCAGGCAAAAAATCAAACAACCAAGAAAAAAGCGACCGATGACTGGGCCGCTTTCTGCTTTTTTCATGTTTGGACACGCTTTCGCCCGACCAGGGAATCAATCCTCCGTGTCGTCGTCCACTTCATCCTCGTCGTCATCCTCTTCCTCGACTTCCGCATCGTGATCTTCGCGGGAGGTCCAGCGGAGTTTGCGACGGGCTGCGGGGAGAGGGGAGAGCATCATGTTGATGCTGCGGCCCATCATTTTCGGCTCGGTCTCGACGGCAGACATGGAGGCGAGATCGGCTTTGACCCGTTGCATAAGGGCGTAGCCGAGTTCTTGGTGGGCCATTTCGCGGCCGCGGAATTGAAGCTGGGTTTTGACCTTGTTACCCTTGTCGAGGAATTTCTCGGCCCGGCAGATTTTCGTCATGTAATCGTGGTCGTCGATATTGACGCGGAATTTGACCTCTTTGAGCTTGCTCGTGGTGGCTTTTTTGTCCTTTTCCTGCTTGGCGATCTCGTAGCGGTATTTGCCGAAATCGACAATACGGCAAACCGGAGGGTTGGCGTTTGGGGCGACTTCGACGAGGTCGAGCCCGATTTGTTGGGCATGCTTGATGGCGTCTGAAAGCTTCATGACGCCCAGCTGCTCGCTGGTGGATGCGACAATCACGCGCACTTCTCGAGCGCGAATGCGGCCATTTACACGGGGTGGTTGCTGTATGGTGCTATCTCCTTGGAAAACCGGCGCAGGTTAAGGCGATGATTTTCAATTTCGTTGGTTGGTGGTTTTTTGGCGACAGGGCGAAAACAACTGATCGCCTTGCGTCGCCGGGATAGTAGCGTCAACCAGGCGCGCTGCAAGTGTTTTCACACGGGAAAAAGCTCTTCAATGAGCAGAAAAGGCACCAAAATGCGCCGCGAACGATTCGTAACCTGCGATATCGCGCAGCATGGCCTCCATTGTTGCGATGAGCGGCTCGACTTGGACGAGGCCCGAGAACACTGCCCGGTCACCAATCCGGCTTTCAAGAAGAAACGCGGGACGTTGCGAAACTTGGAGCGCGGAAAATTCCGCCGTGCTGCGTTCGGCCTCGGCCAAAATCTCCGGCGACTGCGCGCGGGCTAGTAGTTCCTGTGGAAAAATCCCGGTCGCTTCCGAGGCCACAGCCGCCGCGACTTCCCAGCGCCCGATCTTTTTTCCTTCGTAGAGGCCTGCGTTCGCTAGGGCGCGACGAACAGAATCATCGGTGACCCCGAGCGATTTTGCTCCCAGCGCCATCAAACTCGCAGGCAGAAACCGACCTTGCTCGGGCTCAAACCAGCCGGAGTTCATCTTCCGTGGGGACCGTTGCAGAGTCCCGCTGCGGCGATAGAACCATTCGCACTGCTCGACAGAGCTTGGAAAGGCTTCCGCGTCCATCAGGGCGATCTTCCAATCGAAGCTCGCAACGTTTCCGAAGCGGGCTTGCAACGCGGCCCAAGCTGGCTCGGCGTAAAGGCACCAAGAGGACAGCACCTCGAGGTAATACGTGATCCGGACCTGCGGTGCGGCTGCCTCCATCGGTGGCGGTGAACGCGTTACTTTTTCGGCGCGGCCGACTTGTCTTCGGCGGAAACCGGGGCAGTCGTTGCGGAGACGGGAGCCGTGGTGGCCGAAGTCGGGGCGGCTTCGGGAGCCGGGGCCTTGATGCTTAAGAGCTCGACGTCGAAAATGAGAGTTTGGCTAGGTCCGATCTCGGGCGGGGCGTTGTCGCCGTAAGCCAGTTCGGCGGGAATGAAAAATTGAGCCTTCGTGCCGACAGGGATCAACTGTAGACCCTCGGTCCAGCCTTTGATGACGCCAGCGAGAGGAAACTCGGCGGGCTCGTTCCGTTTGTAGGAGCTGTCGAATTCTTTGCCGTCGATCGTGGTGCCGCGGTAATTGGTCACGACCGTGTCGCTTGCTTTGGGTTTCTCGCCCTTGCCTTCGGTGATGACTTTGTATTGCAGACCAGATTCAGTGGTTTTCACGCCGTCCTTGGCTTTGTTTTCAGCGAGGAATTTTTCGCCCGTCGTTTTATTTTTCTTGGCGTCTTCTTCACGCTTCTTGGCGACCTTGGACATCATTTCCTTCTGGAAGCTTTCCATCGTAGCCTTCATTTCTTCCTCACTCAGGGCCAGTTTTCCGCCGGTGTAAGCGTCTTTGAGACCAATGAGCAGCTTGTCGGTGGAAATTTCAATGCCTTGACGCTTCAACGTCGAGCCAATGTCCACGCCGATGCTGTAGCTGACCTTATCGCCAGTGTCTTTGAGTTTGGTTTCGGCAGCGTGGCTGAGGAACGGAAGGGTGAGAGCGGCAGCGAGTGCCAACGGGGTGAATTTCATAAGGAACGGAGTGGTAAGCTAAATGATTGTTGGGTGCAAATGTTAATATCAGGTCCCGAAAACGGAACCTGGAACGATCAGACACGCAAACGCCCAATTCCTTCAAATTTTTTTGCGCCGACTTAAAAAAAGCCGCTCTCATCGAATAGTCTGCGCCAGTTGACGCATCCGTTTTCACCAGCATTATCCTACAAGCGGCCCGAAGCCTCTTGGACATCGGAATTGCAGAGAGTTTTTACACCGGTCCTCCGGTAGGCGATTGACAGCGATGTTCACGGCAAGCTAGTTTCCAAGAGTGTTCTCCCCGGTTATTTGTCTGTCCCCTCCGTCCGAGACAGGGGAGCGGCGGGTTACCTTTCGTTACGACAATCCTGCGGCCAAGACCGTATTGATCTTGGGAACCTTCACCGACTGGAAGCCGCAATTGGTGCCTGCTGACAAACACGGTGGCTGGATAACCCGGCGTGACCTACCACTCAACCGGCAGGTAAAATACTCGTTCATCGTTGATGGCAAAACCATTGGCGACGCCTCCAAAAAAAACCCCCCGGTCTCTGACGGTCACGGAGGGGAGAAGACGGTTTACGTAATCAAACCCGCGAAAGATAAACACCAAGCCGATGACGAGACCGGTGTCGGTCAGAAAAAAACTGCCAGTAGTCAACCAGCGGACGCAGCCGAGGAAACAGCCGCCCCAGCGGAGGCTGCGGTTGTTGCGGTTGTTGCGGTTGTTGCGGCTGCGCCCGAGCCATCGCCAAGCGCTCATGCCGCGCCGGCTGTCATCGACCTTGCCACAATCTCGAAATCTCCGCCTGCGCAGTGGCCGAAAAGCGTCCTCCTCAAAAAAGCGGCCATGTTCCCAGCGGTGCTCGATGGAAAAATCGTCGGAGAAGTCCAGGTGCCCGTCGGTACGGCGGTGAATGTCTCTTTGGTGCAAGCGAACGGAGTGACCACAGAATTTCGTGGTGCAAAAAAAGTGCGGCCCGATGGCGCGACCGATCTCATCGAAAGATTCCGCGCCGCCAACCCGCGCTGATTTACGATTCCATGAACCGGCGTGCGCACACCTTCGTTCGCAGTGAGGGCGCCTTCCTCAAACCGCTCAGGCGCCAACCAGCCGCGACCCACCCTACTCGCTACGCCCGTTCCAAAGCCGCGAGAGTCATCGCTGACATCGGCACCGGCCAGCCGGAAAGACCAGCTCCTCCTCTGTTGTCTGAATATGCTGAGTGACCCCGAACGCCCGCCGCATTCCTTGCCCACTCTGCGTGAATCGGGTCGCCCGATGCTGGCCAACGTGGTGTGGGTGGCTCTGTTTGTTCTAATATGCGCTACGGCCGTCGGTCTTCGCCTAAATAACCAGAAAGTGGCATGGCGCACGCCTGACGAGAAAATTTATATGAATTACGCGAAGCAGGTGGCCCTTACAGGGAACAAAGGCGCCCAAGCCGCGATTCAAAGCTACAATCAAGACAACGCTCAATGGGTTTACCCGCCGCCGATTCGATTAGGCTACAACTGCCTAGTTGCCCTAACGATGAACTTATCTGGAACATCAGCCGAAAGGGCCGCCGTCTCCATCTCGGTTGCATTCAGTCTCCTAGCATTTTTCTTCACCATCTTGCTTGGGTTGCGGTTCTTCGACCGGTGGGCTGTATTGATCGGATTGGCCCTTATGAGTGTGAACCCGCTCGATCTGGCAGTCGCTCGAAGGGCTTGGCAGGATTCCGTGTGGGGCGGTGTTGGCATGGTTCTCTTTTTCTGCTGCATAGAATCATCGGTTGGCCGGCGCACGAAGTTTTGGAGAGCCTCCTTCTGGGTGGTGGCTGGCTATTTCCTTCTGATCAAAGAGTCCTCCGTCGTTGTCTATGGCTTTTGCACCCTTTGGATGGTCGGGACGGCATGGGTTCAGGAACGATCTCCTCAGAAATGTCTCCGCATTACGATTATGAGCGGCGGGGTTGCTCTGGCGAGTTTCGTAGCCCTCGCCTTGTTCTCGGGCGGGGTGCCTGCGGTCATCGAGTCGGTCCGGCACAGCTTGGAATCGCGAGCCTGGAATGAATACAGCCACCGCTATCAACGCGGCCCGTGGCACGCGTTTATGACCGGTTTCTGGGTGATCACTCCGATATCAACGTTGCTTGCCATGGTCGGCATGGCGACAGCCAGCGAACCACGAAAATTATCGCCTTACCTGTCTGGATTCGATGCGCGGCAGCGGCAGGTTGTTTGGGCGATGATGGGCCTAACCGTCGTTCTAGTTGCTGCGCTAACCCTCGCCACAGACCTCAAGAACCTTCGCTTCGTGACAATACTTTTCGGGCCCTTCTGCCTTCTGGGCGGTGTGGGGATGATGCAATTGCTAGCACTAGCTAAATCTAGCTTCCCCGATTTTAGATATCGCCTGGCCGTGGGAGCCGCCGCGCTTACGATAGGCCTGACGTGCCTGATGGATTATCAACGCTTCGAGCGTGTCTTCGTGCGAGGTGATCTTGACGATCTCGCGATCGTTCGAGTGATCAGCAGCGTGTTTGCCTCGGTAACCCCGCCCGGATAAATCAAACGTGGACTGCTACATTCTCTGGTTCCGAAGTTACACTGGGAACTGAGTGCGATGAATTGGCTATCCGCCTCTTTTTTCGCTTTTCTTTGATTGCTGGGTTCAGATCATTGCTGTCCAAAATAAATTGAGAGCGGATGGTTGAGTCAGTTTTTGAGGGGGTGGTGAGGTATTTTGCCGGTTTTTTGGAGTTCCGGTTGGGGGGTGTTGGTTAGTTGAGTTCATCGGCTGCTGTCCAAGATGAGTTCC
>JBBRPA010000059.1:0-18778 GCA_038228695.1 Chthoniobacterales bacterium | reverse complement strand
CGACCAGAGCACAAAAAACTCACGTCCCGGCACATCGGCAAGCGGCTTAAAAGATCATAGATGTCATAGCCAAGTCATCTACGACATCTATGATAAAGCCTGGTCAAGCGACAAACCAAGGCACTCCGCGTTACGCTTACGTTCAAACGAAACGGCGTTTACTATTTGTTCTCGTCGTTCTGCACTGGCGTAAGCCCAAATCCGCAATATTACAGCATGGCGAAATCCATTAGCGGCCCTTGGTCGGAGAATCGGTTGTTGTGCTCGCGGCGGACATGGAACACCTACTATGCACAAGGAGCCCACGAATTCACAGTTCACGGCACCAAAGGTGCAACCTATGTTTATGCTCTAGATCGGTGGGTTAAGCCAATGCGGCATGTCTGGCTGCCGATTGAGTTCAATACTAATGGCACAATCAAACCGCTAGAATGGCATGATGAATGGCAGATTGATGCGAAGACAGGCTTAGCGGTGATTCCGGCTACAACGAAGCCAATGGCAGCTAATCTGGCAAAGGGAAAGCGTGTGTCCGCAACTTATGATTCGTCCGGTGAAATGTTCGGTTATAGCCATTATGCTAATCACGAGCCGTCATTAGCAGTGGATGGAGGTTCGAAGACCGCTTGGATCCCAAAAGATAATCTGGCGCACTGGTTCAAGCTGGATTTGCTGGAGCCGATGGATATTTCTGGCACGAGGGTTACCTTTTGGAATGCTGGCGCTAACGACTACCAGATTGCCGTTTCTACCGACGCCGAAAATTGGAAGACCGTAGCTCATACCACCTCCACCCCCGCCCGAAAGACAGTGCATGACGATTTTACAGAAAGGAAAATTCGCTATCTGCGCGTCTATTTGCTTAAAACAAATAGTGGCTACCATTGGCCTGGGATTAGGGAATTGGCGGTATATTCCAATGGGGTTAATGTCGCTCGCGACAAACCAGTGACCGCAGACGATTTTCAAGCCCGAACAGACGCTACCAAGGCGGTGGATGGTGATTTTTCGACGGCTTGGACAATTGATAACGATCAACTGCCGCAATCGATCACAATCGACGTCGGAGCATTGCAGGCGATCGGTGGGGTTCGGATTCTTTGGGAGACGGCCGGCGTGGCGTATTGCTATCGCATTGAGACTTCCGCCGACCAGACGAAGTGGAAACTAGCGGTGGATGAGACCGGTAACACGGTCGTCGCTACGCAACCCAAGCATCACTTCCACGCTAAGGCCCGTTACATTCGAGTAACGCTCAATGGCTATGATAAATTGGGTGATAACCCGAGGAGCGGTTGGATGAATCCTTGGCCGGGCATTCGGGAAATCGAAGTTTTCAAATGAAACTAATTAGCTCTCAAAAAATTAGTTCATTTGTTGGTCTTGCACGAAAACTTCATTAGAAAACAAACTGACTCGAAACCCACGATGAAAATCAACTTACTAACTATCCTAGCGCTTTTAACGATCACAATCGCCAACGCGTTTGCCAGCGATGACTGGAAGGCAAAATTGCAGAAGGAACTGCCCTTCCTCGGTCATCGCAACTGGATTGTTGTCGCCGATGCGGCATATCCTTTGCAAACCGCTCCCGGCATCGAGACGATTTACGTCGAGGATGACCAGTTAGCAGTCGTCCAAGGCATTATTACCGAACTCGCAAAGACCAAGCATGTGAAACCGACGATTTACACAGATACGGAATTGAAATTTGTATCCGAGAAAAGTTCGCCGGGTATCGACGTCTACCGCGATTCCCTCGCTAATATTTTGGTGAACCAGCCCGCGCAAGTGCTACCGCACGAGCAAATCATCGCCAAGCTGGATGAGGCGGGTAAGACGTTCAAAGTTCTGCTCATCAAGACTCCGCTGACGAAGCCTTACACATCGGTATTCTTTCAATTGGAATGCGGCTATTGGAATGCAGAGTCCGAGAAGCAGTTGCGCGATGCGATGAAGGGGAAAAAATGAGACGGGTCATGCTCATGCTCGCCACTTGGTGTTTGTTCTCACCCACAAGCCAAGCGCAAGTTGCTGCGACGAACGATTATCTCGCCCCGGTGGTTTCTTTATTCGAGATGAAGTGGCCCGCGAATCGCACGGTGAATATCGTCTTTCACGGTCACAGTGTTCCGTCCGGTTATTTCAAAACACCAGCAGTGGATTCGCTTCATGCTTATCCGAATCTGCTAAGGACGAAGCTGGCAGAGAGATTTCCCCACGCGGTTATCAATGTGATCGTCACAGCTATTGGCGGCGAAAATTCGTTGGCGGGCGCAGCGAGGTTCGACGCGGATGTTATGACTCACAAGCCGGATGTATTGCTGATCGATTATGCATTAAATGACCGAAAAATCGGACTGGAAACGGCGCGAACTAGCTGGGTGGCGATGATTCAGAAAGCCCTTGCGATGAACGTAAAAGTCATCTTGTTAACGCCCACGCCGGATCAGTCTGCGAAACTCGATGATCCGAACGACCCATTGAACCAACACGCAGAGCAAATCCGAAAGCTCGCGGAGGAATATCACGTTGGGCTGGTGGATTCACTCGCGGCGTTCAAGGCTGAGATCGCATGCGGCGCGGCGCTACAGGATTTGATGGCGCAGGTAAATCATCCCAACGCACAGGGCCATGAATTGGTTGGTAAAGAATTGGCGAAGTGGTTTCCAACAACTGGATTATAATGATTTTTTGTCACGGGAATCATTATTGCCAAGCGTGACTTTTCTACAGATGAACAATCCTCTGCAATTTTTCCAGTGAGCACACAATAAAATAGCAATTTACCACCCCTACAAAACAAAAGGAACTAACCCCAGAATGAAGAAAACAAATACAGCAATCGCATGTATTGTCGGGACAGCCCTTCTCCACTTTGTCATAGACGTCTCGGCAGCCACCTCGGATTATCCCGACGGTCGGCCAGTAGCAAAGTTGCGGATGGACGCAAAGGAATCTCACATCGTACTCCGTCACGGTGACGGACCAAACAACTCCGACATTCTTGGCGCACGCGATGTGTGGGTGTGGAAAAGCGGCGATACTTACTATATGCACTATGACGGAGCAGGAGAGAGTGCTTGGCTGGCCTGCCTAGCCACCAGTCATGACTTGAAAAACTGGATCAAAGTCGGACCAGTGCTTTCTGTCGGGAAGAGTAATGAGGACGATTCACGCTCTGCCTCCTATGGCGTTACTTTCTTCGATGGGTTGAAGTGGCATATGTTTTATCTGGGCACCACCCATGCAACAAGTGCTCCCAATTTTGTTCCCACGACCCCTTATATGACGATGAAGGCTTATGCCGAATCCCCCACCGGACCCTGGATGAAACAGCCAACGGTCGTTCCATTTAGCTGCCAGCCAAGCACTTATTTCAGCGACACCGCCAGCCCCGGAGCGATCGTTCGGCAAGGGGACGAATACCTGATGTTTTTTAGTGCGGCCGCGAGGATTGACGGGAAGTTGCATCGGACACTAGGCATTGCCAGAACCAAAAACCTGGATGCCGTCTGGACGCCCGACGCCCAGCCCATCCTCCCCGCCGCCGAGCAAATCGAAAATTCATCACTCTATTTTGAGCCGGTCACTCAGACTTGGTTTTTATTTTCCAACCACGTTGGTTTAGAGGGAAAATCGGAATTTACAGACGCGATTTGGGTTTACTGGAGCAAAGATTTAAACCAATGGAAGCCAGAAAATAAGGCCGTGGTTCTAGATGGAAGTAATTGTGGTTGGAGTCAGAAATGTGTCGGTTTACCGTCGGTGGTCAAGGTCGGCAATCGGCTTGCAGTTTTCTACGACGCGCCTGGCGGCAACAGCACCAGTCACATGAGCCGAGATGTTGGCCTCGCGTGGCTAGATCTCCCTTTGATAACGCCTGCCTCAATTTCTCAGTAGAAAGACGAAATACCTCGCCGGATATGCATATAAACAAGAACACTTTTCTGAAAGTCGCATGAAAACAAGCACACCCCTCAAAGTTGGTCTTTTTGGTATCGGTCTGGATACCTACTGGCCGCAATTTTCCGGGTTGGAAGACCGGCTTAAAGGCTACCTCAATCGCGTCGCCGCCAAACTCAAACGTCCTGGTGTGCAAGTGGTAAACCTCGGTCTAGTGGACACGCCGGAGAAGGCGCTGACAGCGGGCCACAAGTTTCGTTCGGCGGATGTGGATTTGATCTTCCTGCACGTCACGACTTACGCGTTGTCGTCCACCGTCTTGCCGGTGGTGCGCCGCGCGAAAGTGCAGGTCATCATTCTCAATCTTCAGCCGACGGCGGCGATCGATTACGCCAGTTTCAACAAGATGGAAGATCGCACCAAGATGACGGGCGAATGGCTGGCCTATTGCGCGGCTTGTCCTGTGCCCGAAATCGCCAATGTCTTTAATCGGTCGCGCATTCCGTTCCATCAGGTGACCGGCATGATTGATGATGATCCGGAGTGCTGGCGGCAGGTGGATGAATGGGTCGAGGCGGCACGCGTAGCCAATCTGATGGAGCACAATCGCATGGGAGTGATGGGTCATTATTACGGCGGGATGCTGGACATTTATTCGGACCTGACGCAGCAATGCGCGTTTTTTGGTGGGCACATCGAGATCGTTGAAGTGGACGAACTCGCGGCGTTGCGGACGCAAGTGACGAAGACTCAAATCGCGGAACGGGTGAAGCATTTTCAAAAGGTTTTTGAGGTTCAGCCTGAATGTGAAAAAAGCGAATTGGAACGAGCCGCGCGCACTTCGGTGGCATTGGACCGACTGGCAGACGAACACCGGCTGGGTTCGCTGGCTTATTTCTATTCCGGCACGGGTAATGCGGCGAACGAAGACGCCATCACCTCCATTATTCTCGGCACGTCGCTACTCACGGGGCGCGGAATTCCAGTAGCGGGTGAGTTGGAAATCAAAAATGCCCAAGCGATGAAGATCATGGACGGTTTCGGCGCAGGCGGATCGTTTACGGAATATTATGCGATGGATTTCAACGACGACGTCGTCTTAATGGGGCACGACGGACCAGGTCACATCAAGATTGCGCAGGGCAAAACCAAGGTGCGTCCGCTGAAAGTGTATCACGGCAAAGTCGGGCGGGGATTGTCGGTGGAAATGTCTGTAAAGCACGGGCCGGTGACATTACTCTCGGTGGTGCAGACAGTGGACGGAAATTTGAAGTTACTGGTTGCCGAGGGACAGTCCGAATCGGGTCCAATCTTGGAAATCGGCAACACAAATAGTCGCTACCGTTTCACCATTGGCGCACGGAAATTCGTGGAGAACTGGAATTCGCACGGCCCGGCGCATCATTGCGCGGTGGGCGTGGGACACATCGCATCGAAGATTGAAAAACTAGGCAAACTTCTCAGTATGGAAGTTGCAAAGGTTAGCTAGATGAAACCGATATACTTGATTAGTATTTCCATTTTCCTTGCGCTGGCTATTGGAGGCTCCGCCGCTGCGGATACGCTGGAATCCGGCTGGCAAAATCCGCCGAAGGAAGCCCGCCTCCGAGCCTATTGGTGGTGGCTCAATGGCAACGTCACCGCCGAAGCCATCACTCGCGACCTCGAACAGATGAAGGCCAAGGGATTTGGTGGGGCGCTGATTTGTGACGCCGACGGCGCGGATCAGGATGGCAACGGAAAAGTGCCGCACGGACCGACGTTTTTCTCTCCTGAGTGGCGCGAACTTTACAAGCACACGATTCGCGAAGCTGGCCGGCTGGGCCTTGAAATGAGTCTAAACATCCAGAGCGGTTGGAACCTTGGCGGGCCGATGGTGAAAGCTGAGGACGCACCGAAGAAACTTACGTGGTCTGAGATGAGCGTCAGTGGTATCACCGATCACACCATCAAACTCGCCAAGCCTGAATCGCGCGAAAGCTTTTATCGCGACCTATATGTATTAGCCTATCCACGCCAAACGAATGGCGCACATCCGCCGCTACAGAACCAGTTGGAAAAGGCACTCGTTAAACCGCTCCTGCCGTTCTCCGCGCCGAAGTCCGACGCACTATTTCAGGAATTCCCCGCGTCTGCAAATGATGCCGACATGCGCGCAACGGATGTGCTTGATCTCACCGCAAAATTTGACGCCGCTACCGGCATCCTCGACTGGCAGGCTCCCGCTGGCGATTGGGAAATCCTGCGCTTCGGTTACACGCTCAACGATCATTGCAAGGTCTCGACTAACAGCGAAGGCTGGGACGGCTACGCGCTCGATCCTTTCGATGCCGGAGCGTTCACGCGCTATTGGGATGCGGTGGTAGAACCACTCATCGCCGACGCCGGATCGCTGGCAGGCACGGCTTTGAAATATTTGCACACCGACAGTTGGGAAGTGGAAGTAGCTAACTGGACGCCGACTTATCGCGAAGAATTTCTGAAACGGCGCGGCTACGATGTGTTGAACTGGTTGCCGGTCATCGCTGGACGTATCGTAAACAGCCGGGACGAGAGCAACCGCTTTCTGAATGATTTCCGCAAGACGATGGGCGATCTCGCGATTGATAATCATTACAAAATTTTCCGCGACCGCGCTCATGCTCACGGTCTTTTAATTCACCCCGAAAGCGGCGGACCACACGCCGTGCCGATTGACGCGCAGCGCTGCCTTGGCTGGGACGACGCACCGATGAGCGAGTTTTGGGCGTGGTCGTGGACGCATCGCATGGGCGACGATAACCGCTTTTTCGTTAAGCAACCTGCCAGCGCCGCGCATACTTACGGTCACAAATATGTGCTCGCGGAAGGCTTCACCACCATCGGGCCGCACTGGCAGGAAAAATTAGCAGATAACTTGAAACCGGCGTTCGATAAGGCACTTTGCGAAGGCTTGAATTTGCTTGTCTGGCACGCGTTTGTCTGCTCTCCGGAAAGCGCAGGCACGCCCGGACAGCAGTATTTCGCTGGCACGCATCTCAATCCCAACGTGACGTGGTGGGAAAAGTCTGCGCCCTTTTTCAGCTACATCAATCGCTGCCAGTTTTTATTGCAGCAGGGAAATTTCACGGCGGACGTTTTGTATTACTATGGCGACCACGTTCCGAACTTCACGCAGCACAAACTTACCGACCCGGCCCGCGTTGGCGCAGGCTACGATTACGACGTCATCACCGAAGAGGTTTTGCTGGAACGCGCTAGCGTGAAAGATGGGAAAATTGTTCTGCCTGACGGCACGAATTACCGCGTCCTCGTGTTGCCAGATCGCGATGTGATTTCGCTGCGGGTGCTGAAAAAAATTCAAGAACTCGTCAGGGCGGGAGGAACGGTCATTGGCCCGAAACCGGCGCGCGGCGAAACATTGGAAAACTTTACAACTGCCGACGCTGAAGTAAAAAAAATCGCGGATGAATTGTGGGGTATAGAGAGGGTAGGTAAAGGCCGTGTCTTCTCGAATACCACCGCCCGTGAAGTGCTAGCATCCGACAAAATCCCGCCAGACTTCACCTTTATCGGCGAAGCGAATAAGCCACTGGATTACTTGCATCGTCAGACCGCGGACACGGATATTTATTTCGTCGCCAACCGGGCGAACCTTACGACGGCGGCCAAGTGTATCTTTCGGGTCGGCGGCAAGGCGCCGGAGCTATGGAATCCAGTCACTGGCGAGCATCGGTTCGCTGCCGCCTACACCGAAAGCAACGGCCAGACAATTGTGCCGTTGGAATTTTCGCCGTGCGGTTCGTGGTTTGTGATCTTCCGCGAACCGTCCTCGGCGCATCCGGCGGAGGCCGTTTCCAATTCAATGGAACTCAAATCATTTCAGGAAATTTCTGGCGCGTGGGCTGTTCATTTCGACCCAAACTGGGGCGGCCCGGGAACCGCACAATTTGATTCACTCGTGAGCTGGCCGACGCGAACGGAGGCGGGGATCAAATATTATTCCGGCACGGCCACTTATGAAAAAACTTTCGATCTGCCCGACTCAAAATTAAAAGATAAAAACTCAAAACTTTTTTTGGATTTGGGAGATGTTCGAGAAATCGCCGAGGTGAAAGTGAATGGTAAATCATGCGGTATCGTGTGGTGTCCGCCGTGGCACGTAAATGTGACGGATGCCGTAAAGCTTGGTGAAAACGAATTGCAAATCGAAGTCGTGAACTTCTGGCCCAACCGGATCATCGGCGACGCGAGTTTGCCCAAAGAGCAGCGGCTCACACAGACTAACATCCGCAAGCTCACCGCGAAGACGCCGCTGGAAATGGCAGGATTGCTCGGGCCCGTTAAACTTCTCCAAAAAGACTAAAGCAAATTTTATGAAAAACTACGACATAGCCAGAGAACGCTACGCATCACTCGGTGTGGACGTTGATCACGCCCTCAAAACGCTTGCCACGATTCCGATCTCCTTGCACTGCTGGCAAGGCGATGACGTCGGTGGTTTCGAAAGCTCCTGCGGTTCGCTGGGCAACGGCCTCGCTGTCACTGGCAATTATCCAGGTAAAGCCCGCACGCCGGATGAATTGCGCGCCGACCTCGACAAAGCGCTCTCGCTGATTCCGGGCAAACATCGTTTGAATCTGCACGCTTTCTACGGCGAGTTCGGCGGCAAGAAAGTTGACCGTGACGCCATCGAGCCGAAACATTTCGCCAACTGGATTTCCTGGGCGAAGAAAAACGACCTTGGTTTGGATTTTAACCCTACCTGCTTCTCGCATCCGAAGTCGGCGGATGGATTCACCTTGTCCAATGCGGACAAAGGGATTCGTCAGTTCTGGATCGAGCATTGCATCCGCTCCCGCGAAATCGGCGCGGCAATGGGTAAGGCGCTCGGCACGACCTGCGTGACAAATGTGTGGGTTCCCGACGGCATGAAAGACACTCCCGCAGATCGCGTCGCGCCACGCGTACGTCTTGCGGAATCGCTCGATGCGGTTTTCAAGAAAGTGATTTCACCGAAACTGAACCTTGATGCGGTCGAACCAAAATTATTCGGCATCGGCAGCGAAAGTTTTGTCGTTGGTTCGCACGAATTTTATCTCGGCTACGCTGTTTCACGCAAAAAACTTCTCTGTCTTGACGCTGGCCATTATCACCCAACCGAAAGCATCGCGGACAAGATTTCCAGCGTGCTGCAGTTCATGCCGGAAATTCTGTTGCACGTTAGTCGTGGTGTCCGTTGGGATAGTGACCACGTCGTGACTTTGAATGATGATCTGCTCGCCATCGCACGCGAAATTGTGGCAAACGGCTTCGAGAAGCGTGTCCATATCGGACTGGACTATTTTGACGCGAGCATCAACCGCGTCGCCGCGTGGACGATTGGCACACGCAACATGCTTCGCGCATTGCTCATCGCGTTGCTAGAGACTCCTCTCATTCGCAAAGCGGAAGTGGCGGGAGATTTTACGACGCGACTGGCGTTGCAAGAAGAAGCCAAGACACTGCCGTTCGGCGCGGTCTGGGATTATTACTGCGAAACGCAGGGCGTTCCCGTCGGTGAACTCTGGCTGTCGGAGGTAAAGAGCTATGAGAAAAATATTTTAAGCAAACGCAAGTAAACCCAAATCCAAATCATGCAACAGAATCCATTACTCGGTGTTATCTTCCATTGGCTCGGCGGTCTGGCCTCCGGCAGTTTTTACGTTCCATTCAAAGGTGTCCGCAAATGGTCGTGGGAAACCTTCTGGCTCGCGGGCGGTATGTTTAGCTGGCTTATCTGTCCGTGGATCGGTGCCTTCGTGCTGTCGAAAGACTTGCTCGCAGTGCTGCATGAAACTCCATCCCACACTTTTTGGATGACCTATCTCATGGGTGCGTTGTGGGGGTTCGGTGGATTGACGTTCGGACTGACAATGCGCTATCTCGGCATGTCACTAGGCATGGCTATTGCACTCGGTTTCTGTGCGGCGTTCGGCACGCTCGTCCCGCCGATTGTGAAAGGTGAGTTTGCCGACAAGCTGCTCAATCATTCCGGCACGAGCGCTGGCGGCCCAATTGTATTGCTCGGTGTGGTGACTTGTTTGGTGGGTATCGCCATCGGCGGCATCGCTGGCGTGCGGAAGGAAAAAGAGATGGCCGGTCAAGCCTCCACCATTGCGGAATTTAATTTATGGAAGGGTCTCGCGATCGCGACATTTTCTGGAGTGATGAGTTCCTGCTTCTCTTACGGTTTTCAGTTTGGCGACCCGATTACAAAGATTTCTGCCGCGCACGGAACCGGGCCGCTCTGGGTCGGTCTGCCAGTCATCGCGGTGATTTTGCTGGGCGGTTTAACGACTAATTTCCTCTGGTGCGTCATGCTCCACTTCAAGAACGGCTCGGCGCATCAATACTTCAGCCCAACCGTGAAGCCAGTGAAAAGCCAGACGACGGGCGGCGACGGCCACGGCGGAAAGATTTCCGAGCAATCCTTTGAAATCGGCAGTGCCGTTCCGCTCAGTGGCAACTGGTTTTTCTGCGTGCTGGCGGGCACCATTTGGTATTTCCAATTTTTCTTCTACCAGATGGGGGAAAGCCAGATGGGCAATTACAAGTTCTCCAGTTGGACCCTGCACATGGCGAGCATCATCATCTTCAGCACGCTCTGGGGCATCTTCTTTAAGGAGTGGAAGGGTGAGGCGGCAACTACCAAGAAACTGGTCTTGGTCATGTTGATCTTCCTCGTCGCCTCGACGGTCATCATCGGCCTTGGCAATAAGAAATCCGCCGATGCCGAGGATGCAGTGAGGGTAAAGGTTCAGGCTGCTTCTAATGCGAAGCAGTGATTTTTTTCCATAAGCAAACGATGAAACGCGTCCAAAAAAACGATTGTTCTGCGCTAATCATCGCCCTCATTTGCCTTTGGTTGATTGGCCAACCGGTTCATGCCGCCGACTCGCTTTCAGAAAGTTTTTCACATCCTCCAGATACCGCCAAGCCGTGGGTCTATTGGTATTTCATGGACGGCAATCTCACGCGCGAAGGGATGACGGCGGATTTGGAGGCGATGAAAAAAGCGGGCATTGGCGGAGCGATTTATTTGGAGGTGGACATTGGCATACCGCGCGGCCCGGTGAAGTTCATGAGTCCGCAATGGCAGGAATTACTCGTCCACGCGCTGCATGAAGCGGACCGAATGGGCATCCAGATTGCGCTCGGCACGGGTCCAGGCTGGTGTGGCACGGGTGGGCCGTGGCTCAAGCCGGAGCAAACCATGCAGCATCTCGTCGCCAGCGAAACGAACGTGGTCGGCCCGCTGAATTTCTCCGAGCTCTTACCGCAGCCGCAGCCACGCAAACCCTATTTCGGTGAAAAAACTTTGACCCCGGAACTCGAAAAAGAATGGAAAAATTTTTATCGCGACGAGGCGGTGATCGCGTTCCGAACGCCGGAGGGCTTGAGTCAGATTGACGACGTAAATGAAAAAGCGCTTTACCATCGCGATCCTTTTTCTTCCAAGAAAGGCGTGAAATCGTTCCTGCCTGCGCCGGTAGAATTTCCCGCACTGCCGCCCACGGATTGCATCCGGTTTGGCGAGACAATTGAACTCACAAAAAACTTATCTGCCGACGGCCAACTGACTTGGGACGTGCCACCGGGCAAATGGACGATCATGCGTTTCGGTCGCACGCTCACCGGTCAAACGACGCGACCCGCGCCTCAGTCAGGACTTGGTTTTGAATCGGACAAGTTCGACCGCGCTGCGCTTGACGCGCATTTAGCGGAGTTCATAGATAAACTTTTGACAAAGGCCGGTCCGCGCACGAACGCGAACGGCGGATTGACGATGCTGCATTTTGACAGTTGGGAAATGGGTTCGCAAAATTGGTCGCAGGATTTCCGGCAGGAATTCCAAAAACGTCGTGGCTATGATCCGGTTAAGTATCTGCCCACTTTCACCGGTCGCGACGTGGACAGTCAGGAAGTTTCCGAGCGGTTCTTGTGGGACGTGCGGCACACGGCGTCTGCGTTAGTCGTCGAAAATCACGTCGGCTATCTTGCCGAGCTGGCGCATAGAAAAGGGCTGGCACTTTCCGTCGAGCCTTACGACTTGAATCCCGCTGGTGATCTGACTCTAGGCCGGGTAGCCGATGTGCCGCAGTGTGAGTTTTGGTATCGTGGTTTTGATTCGACTTACAGTGTTATCGAGGCCGCGTCTATCGCGCACACTTGCGGCAAAAGCGTGGTGGCGGCGGAAGCGTTTACGTCGCAGCCGGGTGAGGATTGGAAGGCCGATCCCGCCGCGCTAAAGCCGCTCGGCGACTGGGCTTTTTGCGCTGGCGTCAATCGCCTGATCTTTCATCGCTTTCAAGCGCAGCCGTGGAATGACCGTGCGCCGGGCATGACGATGGGTTCGTATGGAGTCCATTGGGATCGCACTCAAACGTGGTGGAGCATGGTTCCGGCGTATCACGAATATCTCGCGCGGTGCCAATTCCTTTTGCAACGCGGTGCAAGCGTAGCGGATGTTTGTTTCCTAGCTGCGGAGGGCGCCCCGCACGTTTTTCGACCGCCAAATTCGGCTCTGACTGGAAATCCACCCGACCATTCCGGTTATAACTTCGACGGCTGCGCTCCGGAAACATTGTTAGAACGCGCAACAGTGATGAATGGCAAAATCGTTTTTCCCGGCGGCACAACCTATCAAATACTCGTCCTGCCGGAGCGGCAAACCATGACGCCCGTTTTGTTGCGCAAAATCGAATCGCTGGTGCGTGACGGCGCTACGGTGTTCGGTCCGCCTCCGGTGAAATCGCCGAGTCTCTCCGATTTGCCGAAGGGCGATGCGGAAGTCGCGAAACTCGCGAAGGAAATCTGGGGAGATTGCGACGGGCAGAAAGTAATCTCGCATTCGTTCGGCAAAGGCCACGTGTTATGGAGGCAGACGGAGGTGAAACCGGGCGAACAATACGGTGATTACGCTTCGGTCACGAACGTGCTCGCCGAGATGAGCCTGTCGGCGGATTTTGCTGCGGACGAGCCCATTCGGTTCACACACCGCAGGGATGGTGACACGGAAATATATTTTGTTGCCAATGGCGCTTCCAATGTCGTCGAAGCCAATTGCGTTTTCCGTGTCGCTGGAAAATTGCCGGAGCTGTTCGACCCGAT
This sequence comes from Chthoniobacterales bacterium, assembly GCA_038228695.1. Lineage (GTDB taxonomy): Bacteria > Verrucomicrobiota > Verrucomicrobiia > Chthoniobacterales > DASVRZ01 > DASVRZ01. The sequence continues at coordinate 5,740 of JBBRPA010000059.1, read as the reverse complement.
GACGGGCGAGACTCGCCCGCTGCCGCAGTTTAGGGAACGCGACGGGCGCACGGAGATTTCGATGCGCTTTGAAGCGGGGCAATCGTTCTTCGTCGTCTTCCGCCCCATGGGAAAAAACATGCCAATGGCTTCACGCAATTTCCCGGTGTTGCATCCTCTGCTGACGCTGGAAGGTCCATGGGATGTAAGCTTCGATCCGAAATGGGGTGGACCGGAGAAAATCACTTTTGATACGCTGAAGGATTGGAGTCAGCGGGCGGAAGACGGAATTAAATTCTACTCTGGCACGGCGGTCTATCGGAAAGCATTTACTGTTTCGGAGGAGTCCTTTAAGCCCGGACAAAAATATTATCTCGATTTGGGTAATGTGAAAAATCTCGCCCGTGTCCGATTGAACGGCCGCGACTGTGGCGTCGCTTGGTGTCTACCGTGGCGCGTCGAGGCGAGCGGGGCGATTGTCAGCGGTAGAAACCAACTGGAGATTGAAGTAGCTAACCTCTGGCCCAATCGACTCATCGGCGACCAGTCGTTGCCCGAAGAAAAGCGCTTTACGTGGACAACGCGCAATCCCTTCAAGAAAGATTCGCCGCTGCTGCCTTCGGGTTTGCTCGGCCCGGTGCGAGTAATGTCCAACGCTCAAGGAAAATAAAATGACGAAATTACACACCTCCCTGTCGTTGATCTGCATGGCAACTGCGTGCTTTTGCCTTAATGTGTTTGGTGCAGAAGAGGTCAAGCCTGCTGTTTTGCGGTGCGAAGGTATGGTCAGCCCGCTGGCAATCGACGTGGCAAAGCCGCGGCTGAGTTGGGTCATGGCAGAGAGCGGGCAAAAGCCGGAGGACAGAGGACAGAAGCAGACCGCCTATCGGTTGTTGGTGGCTACAACACCAGAAATTCTGGCCAAGGACACCGGCGACCTCTGGGACAGCGGCAAGGTTGGCAGCGACCAGAGCATTCTGGTGGAGTATGCGGGAAAGCCTCTGCAGTCGCTCACTCGCTGCCATTGGAAAGTTCGGGTGTGGGATAGGGACAGCCAATCGTCGTTGTGGAGTGCTCCGGCGGAATGGACGATGGGCTTGCTCAAGCCAGAGGACTGGCAGGCGAAGTGGATTCAATGGATTCCAATGTTTCCGCCACCAGAGAAAGACGGGACGAGCAATTTGTGTCCTTGGTTGAGAAAGTCGTTTGAGTTACCGACCGCACCGGAGCGCGCGTTGGTGAGCTTGAACATTTCCGGTTACGCAGAGCTTTACATAAACGGTCAGAAAGCGGGCAGCGATGTGCTCACTCCGGCCATCTCCAATCCGGAGCAACGGACGTTCTATATTACTCATGATGTGACGAAACTTCTGCGAAAAGGCAGCAATGTCGTCGCCGTGTGGTTAGGCCGCGGCTGGGCCGATGGAATTCCATCGGTGCGTGCCCAACTCGATGTGGAGGTCGGAGGAAAAAACTTCACGTTGGGAACGGATGCCACGTGGCACGGCAAAGCGAGTTCCTACCAACATATCGGCGGTTGGAAATGGAATGATTTTGGCGGCGAACGCTTTGACGCTCGCGAGAAGATTGCCAACTGGAACCAACCGGATTTGAACGATGACGCATGGACTCAGGCTGCCGAAGTTCCCGGACCCAAAGGGGTGGCGGTGGCCCAGACCACGCCGCTGAATCGGATTGGACCGATGATCTCGGCCGTAGCGGTGACAGATATTGGGAGCGGACGGTATGAGATTGATTTCGGAATCAATCTGACCGGCTGGTTAAAAATGAAGATGCCGAAAATTCCTGCGGGGACGGTGGTTAAACTCGCTTTTGCGGATGCCAAAAATGCGGAAGCCAAGCGCGGGGCTGAAGGCTATCAGACGTTTAACCAAGCTAGCGAATTTGTATCTGGCGGAAACGAAGGCGAGGAGTTTGAAAACAAGTTTAACTACGCTGGCTTTCGCTATGTGATTGTTGAGGGGTTGCCGAAAGCCCCGCGCCAATCTGATGCCACCGCGCTCCTAATAGAAAGCGATCTCGAACCAGCCGGTTCCTTTGAATGTTCGAACGAACTTTTCAACCGCATTCACAAGCTCACGCAATGGACCCAGCGCTGCCTCAATCTCGGCGGCTATTATGTGGATTGTCCCACCCGTGAGAGACTCGGCTATGGAGACGGACAAGTGGCGACAGAGGGGTTCATGACTAACTTTCAATCCGCTGGCTTTTATCGAAAATGGTTGGCCGACTGGCGGTTGCTACAAAAGCCAGACGGAAAGATGCCCAATGTGGCACCCACTAAGAGCGGCGGCGGCGGTCCGGGGTGGGGGGGCCTGCTGGCGGCGATTACCTGGCGACACTATCTCTACTACGGAGACCGCCGGGTCATTGAAGAAAACTACGCTGCCATCCATCGCTATGCGGATTGGTTGGAGCAGCAGTGCCACGATGACATCTTGCGAAAATATGGCGGCCAGTGGGATTTCATTGGCGACTGGGTGGCTCCCGAACGCGGCATGGATACCAAGAACTGGCCGGAGCCCAAAGCGGCGGAGTTTTTCAATAATTGCTACCGGATTTATCAATGGGAACTGCTGGCCAAGATGGCTGCGGTTTTGGACGACAAGCCGGAATTGGCGCGCTGCATGGACCGGTTGGCGGCAATTCGTTCCACTGTTCATACAGCTTTCTACGATGCGGAAAACCAACGCTACGTGTTGGATGAACAGGCTTACTATATCATGCCACTTATGACTGGAGTTGCACCCGAATCAGAGCGTCCGGTACTACTAAAAAATCTGGAGCAGAATATCCTCGCGAAGAATCACGGCCATCTCGACACCGGCATGTTAGGCACCTACTTCATGATGGAATATCTGCGCGAGATTGGCCGCAACGATCTCGTTTTTACCATGTTCAACCAGACGACTTATCCGAGCTGGGGATTCATGCTGGCGCAGGGCGCGACCACCTGCTGGGAACAGTGGAACGGCTATTGGTCGCACATCCATTCCTGTTTCACTTCGGCGGACAATTGGCTTTATCAAGGGCCGGGCGGAATCCGCCCTGATCCTGACAGCCCCGGTTTCAAAAAAATCATCATCCAGCCGGCTATTGTCGGTGATCTCACCTGGGTGAAAGCTCACCATGATTCACCATATGGACGCATAACCAGTAACTGGAAGCGCGCCGGTGATAAATTGACCATGGACGTAACCATTCCGGCCAACACCACCGCTACGGTCTATGTGCCGGGAGAATTGCCGCGCGTGGTCGGTCCGGGTAAACATCAATTCGTTTCCACCATCCAGTCTATCAACCACGAGAATCCGTGAATGGAAAAATCGAAACCGCTGTCCCATGAAAAAACTATTTATTGCCCTCGCCCTGTATGTCGCCTTGCTCCCGATGACGCTAACTGCCGCCGGGGCCGACATTGCCGCCCGATCCACTCCTCTCATCCTTGACATGGTTCACCACAATCCGGGCGAGCAGCGCTACGAGTCACGCTACGAGGATCCTCGTGTCATCAAGGAAATGGGCTACAACGGCAAGGTGTATTTCCTCTTCGATTCGCCTACGCTGGCGATCAATTGGGAGAGTGTTGATCCGGACATCTTTCCAAAAGGATCACCGGGACGCGTCTGGGTGGATGCCAAGGCCACACAGATTGACGCCGAGCAGGCCGCCTGCAAGGCCGCCGGCATCAAAGTCTACGCCATGAGCGACCTCGTTCTTTTTCCCAAGACGCTCGTCGCAAAATACGGAATGGAAAAAACCTTCGGTGATCCGCGCGATCCGCAGACGAACAAATTCTTGCGGGCGATGATCGCGCAGATGTTCGAGCGATTCACCAACTTCGACGGGCTCGTGGTGCGGATCGGCGAAACCTATCTACAGGATGCGCCGTTTCACCAGGGACACATTCTTAATAAGAACGATGCGGACAGAACCATCATTCCACTTTTGAAATTGCTTCGCGAGGAAGTCTGCGTGAAGCGCGGCAAGGAATTGATCTTCCGCACTTGGATGTCGTTCGACACCAATTTGGGCACCTACCAGAAAGTGAGCGCTGCCATCGAGCCGCATCCGAAACTGGTCTTCAGCGTGAAGCATTGCGAGGGCGATTTCCATCGCGGCAACGCCTTCAGTAAAGTCCTCGGCGAGGGGCGACATCCGCAATTGATCGAAGTTCAGTGCGCCCGCGAATATGAAGGCAAGGGTGCCTATCCAAATTACATCGCCCACGGTGTGATTGAGGGTTTCGAGGAGCATCGCCTCAAGATGCCCGCCGAAACAATAAAGAGCATCCGCGAACTCACCGAGAAGCACCCCGATCTATTCGCGGGTATCTGGACATGGTCGCGCGGCGGCGGCTGGTTTGGGCCGTTCATAAAGAACGAACTGTGGTGCGATCTCAACGCCTGGGTCATGGCGCAGTGGGCCAATGACACCATGCAATCCGAGGAGGCCATTTTTAATCGTTACGCCACGGAACGTCTTGGACTGAAGGGTGACGATGTCGCCAAGTTCCGCCGTCTCTGTCTGCTATCCGCCGACGCCGTTTTGCGTGGCAAGACCAGCACCTTCGGCGATATTTCGCCTTGGTGGAGCCGTGACAACGGCATCAATGTCCCAAAGCTTCCGAGTGACCCAACCAAGCTTCAACGTGTGCTCGACCAAAAAGCCGAGGCTGTGAGGCTTTGGGAGGAGATCTCCAAGCTCGCACACGAGATTAAATTCCGCGACACGACCACCCGGGATTACGTGGTTGTCTCCAGCGAATACGGGCTGCGTCTCTACAAGATTTATCAAGCCGTCTGCGAACTCACGGCGGCCGGCGACGACAAGGAAAAGCTCAGGCACTGGCTGCCTGTTTATGACCAAGCATGGCAAGACTACCGCCGTCTGCCCGCTGAAAGTGCCCAGTGTGCATCACTCTACAACGAGAAATCCGCACCCAAGGGACCGTTTGGCGAGGGAATCGAAAAACTCCTGCCTCGTTTACGTGCGAAAATCGCTGAACCGGCCAACGCACAATGACTGAGGTGATTCTGATGCGACTTTCTTCAACCTGGGAAAATATGTCCAATTACCGCTATTCGCGGCGCGTGCCTGGACTTTGGCATCCGCACCTGCCTAACGAGCCGAGGTACTGGTGACGACGTTTCAAGTGAAAACCAAGGTGGGCACAGAGACGCGCCGCTTCCCGAAAACGGCGAGTTCAAATTGGCTTCAGCCGCTGGAATTTTCAGACCGTGAAATCGCCAGCGGCGGGCGGTGAAAATTGCGAAGCCGTATAGTTACTAGTGGATGTTTAATGGCCGGATGGACAAGGTGGGTATCACACGCGGCTTGGATGAATTCAAAGTCAAAGGATTGATAGGCGTAATAATCGTGCAGTAAACTTTTGGTAATTTCGGCGGTAACTCTATACCGGACGGGTCAACCCTTTTTCTGTCGCCTGAAGCAATCGGAGTTGGTGCTGAAAGGTCTGCAAAACTTTTCCGGAGCATGGCGCCAATGTGGACCGAAAAAAAGTCTCAATGAGTCACCGCAAAATGATTTAGGAGTGTATTATTGGGCCAATTAAATTACCCAGCACGACGGAGAAGGGCTGATCTGGCCTCGAAAACACGGACACGGATAAGGTGTTAGATTTGGTTGATGGTTAGAGACTGGTTGAGGTTGTGTTCAAAGTCCAGAGGCGATTGATAGTCGAGGGAGGAATGAAGTCTGGAAGGGTTGTAGAAGGTGT
>JBBRPA010000058.1:0-18804 GCA_038228695.1 Chthoniobacterales bacterium | reverse complement strand
TTTGCGAGGAGGCTTACCAAAAAGAAGGGGGCCGAAGGCGGTGAAAAAAGGCGTTCGAAAATGCATAAAGCATTTTATCAGAAAAACGTATATATCAACCACAATCTATCCTAAATCACCCTTAAGTCAGTGCCATTCAGAACCGACCCCTTTCCCCTTCTTTTCCCCCTTCCACAACAGCCATGAAAGACACAACAACCAACTGTCCGAAATGTAAGTGTGAGATGCTTCAGGGGTTCATTCCCGACTTCACTCACGGTGCGATACTTCTCAGTAGTTGGCACGCTGGGCACCCGAAGAAATCTTTTTGGAAACGGACGAAAGTTCTCTTCAAGGATGGATTGCCCATAGGAGCATTCCGTTGTTCTGGCTGTGGCTTCGTTGAGTTTTATGCAGACAAACGATTTGAAGCCCAATGAACCGAACGTCGCCTAACGTGGCTGTCGAATAAGTCGATTTAGAGGGTGCAGGGGTGGGGCTGGAAGCAAGTTAGGAAAGTGAGTTTTGAGCGGAGGTTTTGCTTCCAAAAAGCGTTGGTGAGGTGATGTAGGCTAGTAATGAGCGATGTGAGAGTGTTAAGAAGGTCCGAAACGGGTGGTGGTGGGGCCTTGGGACCGTATTTCTTCCCAAAGTGGGCGATTTTTTGACTCGCTCGCTCCCGCTCGTCTCGCCCTTCGGGCTGCCTGCGGCAGTCTATCCCGACGGCCCTTGCCGTCAGGTCTTCCATATTATGCACCAAGCAGTAGAGCCGCCATTGCACGCTGACTTTTTTCTGCCCGCGATAGGTGAAGTGGTCGAGTCGTTTGTTGAAGCGGATGTTGCCGAAAACGGGTTCGACGATACTAGATCGCTTGGCGTAGATTTTTCTCGCTTCGGGAGTATCGATTTTATGTCTCATCCGTGCCGTTCCCTCCGCGTCGCTGATCTTGAGATCGTTAGGCTTTCTACGCTTGTCTTGCATGCGAGAAATGATATTTTGTGGTCATGATCCAGACCATCGAAGCCATTGTTGACGAGCTAGGGGCAGTCCGATTGCTTCAACCGCTTCATCTTAACCGGCGTCATCGCGCCTTGGTTACCATTCTGGCAGATGAGCCTTCCGACGCACACGAGACGGCCTTTTTGAGCCAAGCTTCTCTCGCCGAGGACTGGGATCGACCCGAGGAGGATGAGGCATGGACACACCTTCAGCAGGCTCAGTAGTTCTCGTTCCGTTTCTATTTTCCGATTTGTCGCAGTCCAAGCGACGGCCCGCAGTGGTGCTCGCCAGTGCCGAGCGTGGCGACTGTGGGGGTCAGTGTTAGGGGTCAGTCAACATATCTTGACAGGTGACTTTGCGGCGGGTGGGTTGATGTCGATTAGTGTTTGTCGAATGAGGCGATTTAGAGGGCGCGCGGCTGGTTTGGAAATAATGTTAGGGAAGTGAGTTTTGGGTGGCGGTTTTTCTCCAAAAAAGCGTTGCTGAGACGGTGGAATCTTGCCTAAGCAATGCCTTTAGCCTTCAGGCAGTCTGCGGCTTCCCCAGAGTCATGTCCAACTTTCTCAGATGGACACTTTCGTGTCGCTCTTCTTTCATCGCTTTTGTAAGATACAAGGCGTCAGGCGACCTATCTAGGCCCGGCACTGCAACTGAAGGCTGTTTACGCCTTCACAAAATCTTGGGTGGCGAATTTGCCTTGGAGGACTTTGCTGGAGTCGGTCTTGAGCCACTTATCGAGCACTGTGGCGTAGATGTTGCGGAAGTCGGTAGTGTATTTCAGATCGCCGGCGTCTAGGTCAGTGAGGCTAGGTGCTTTCCCGTGAATGCCGGGAGCAATGGCTCCACCCGTGATGAACATCGGCGCTGCCGTGCCGTGGTCGGTGCCGCCGTTGCCGTTTTCGGCGACGCGCCTGCCAAATTCTGAGAAGGTGAGGAGCATGACGCGCTGGTAGTTACCCTGCCGTTGCATTTCGCGAACGAACGCATTGATCGAGCTCCCGAGCGTGTCCATAAGGCGCTCGTGGGTGGCCTGCTGATTGTTGTGGGTGTCGAATCCGCCGAGGCTGAGGTAATAGACTCGCGTGGGGAGTCCCCCGGCGATGAGGCGGGAAATGGTGCTAAACTGTTGCGCGAGCGCATTGTTAGGAAATCCGCTAGGCGTCGGAGTCTTCCCGAGAATCTCGCTGATTCTTTTATTGCTCATCCGGCCATCGAGACTGGTGCGCTTAAGGTAATCGAGTGGGCTGATTTTCGATGCGGTTGCCCCGCTGAGCATGTCAATCGAACTGCCGCCCGTGTCCTCTTCCTCGCCCTTTTCGTTCAGTCGGCGATTGTTCGTCGCTAGACAGATTCCGGTGGGTGATGCAGCGGCGAAGGCCTGTGGCATGTCACTGGAAAGACTGACGCCAACGGAGGCGTCGCAGCCTTTGCAGGCATTATCAAAATAGCGTCCGAGCCAGCCATGTTTCTCGGTGACGTTAGCGGCGGAGGCAGTCTGCCAGATTTCGGTCGAGCGAAAATGGGAGCGGTTCGGGTTTGGATAGCCGACGCCGTGGATGGTCGTTAGGAGTCCGTCGTCGTGAAGCGATTTGAGTCCGGTAAGGGCGGGATGGAAGGCGAAATGATCGTCAAGTTTGTGAATCTTATCGGCCGCAAAGCCGAGCGTTGGCCGCAAGCGATGATAGGTGTCATCGGAGTAGGGGATGAGGGTGTTCAGTCCGTCGTTTCCACCGGCGAGTTGGAGGACGACGAGAATGGGCGAATCCTTCCCGGTGAGCGCTTGGGTGACGCTCGGTGCGTCGTTTTCGAGGGCGCCGAAAGTCCGGTCGAGGAAGAGGGGCAGCGTCCAAGTGGCAGCGGCACCGAGGCCGAGCCGACTGAGAAACTGGCGGCGCGATTGGAGGGAAAATTCGGAGTCCGGTTGCATCATGTTAGACGAGTTGATATTCGGGGAGGCGCAGCATTTTTCCGATGAGGGAGAGGGTGGCGGAGCGGGAGAGCGGTTTGTCGTGGGTCTCCGCCTCGGCGATGAGATCGGCGCGGGTCGCTTGGTCGAGGCTGACCGAAAGCAGGCGCGTGGCTAGTCCGTCGATCAGCAGGGCAGAGTTGTTGATCATCTCATCGGTGACCAATTTTTCCACGGGAAGAGGGTTTCCGATCAAGCGACGTTTGGCGCTGGTGCTGACGAGGGTATCGGTGAATTCCACGCGGTCGGCCAGCGTGGCGGTGTTGATCCAGGCGCGGTTGCCATCCCAGCCTTTCACATTGGGCGGGGCAAAAAGAAGCTGACCTGTGCCACGGAGAGTTTGTTGGAGGACGACCGGCGCCGGCGGATCGCATTCGAGTTCGCGACAGCCCTGCACGATGAATTGCACTGGGCTTTTGATTTGTGTGCCCATGGCTTCGGCGCTGTAGAAAGCGCGTGAGTTGAGCATTTCGTCGAAGACGGGACGGAGTTGAAATTTCGCCTTCCGAAAGGTATCCGCGAGCGCCTTCACAATTACTGGCTCCGGCTCCTCGTAGGCATAGAACGTCCAGATTTTCCGGCAGATGAATTCTGCGCAAGCGGGTTGCGCGAAAATCAGGTCGATGATGTCATCCCCGCTAAACTGCCCGCGTTTTCCCATAAAAACTTTCTCGCTGTCGTCGTGCCGTTGCTCCACGTAATCGAACGTTCCACTCAGTCCTTGGGTGCGGTAACCAGTAAATGCGCGGGCCGAAGCTTTGATGTCGTCCTCGGTGTAGTTGCCGATGCCGAGGGTGAAGAGTTCCATCAACTCGCGGGCGAAATTTTCGTTGGGAGCCCCGCTCCGGCTTTGCTGGAGATCGAGCCAGAGCACCATGGCCGGGTCGCAAGAAATCGCCTTCACCATGTCGCGAAAGTCCCCGAAGGCATATTTCCGGAACAACTGGTTCTGTTTCCACATCAAAGTGGGATTTTTCACTTTAACAACACTGGTGGCAAAATGGCCGTGCCAGAAAAGGACCGCCTTTTCCACCCCGGCTGCCTCGGGCTGCAACATTCGATCAATCCAAAAACCGCGGAGCATGCGCAAATCTTCTCCCGATTTCTTTATCGTCTCCTTTATGAAAGCGCGTCGCTCGTCGGGACTCATCAGCGCGAGTTCGCCCCTTGCCGCGTTTAATTTTTCGGTTGAGGCAAATGATGGATCGGCGACCGGTGCGGGTGCTTTGAGGAGACGGGCAATGGTGGCGGCACGGCCAGCCTTCACTGCCGCCTCGATTTCGCGGGGAGGCGCTCCAAAGCCGGCGCGATTGAGGAGATGCGCGGCGCTGGCGTAGTTCCAACCGCTTTTTTCAGCTTGGGGAAGCATTGATCTTTTCAACCCGGAGCGGACGGGAAAGTTGCGTTGAACGTAATGGGAAATTCAGTCTTGCCCACGTTTGGCTTTGTCCTGCAAAATTACCGTGCTTTGACTGAACCCATTTTTCTGACCAATCTAACCCGGCACAACGAGATTGGTGCCAACTCCTATTTCCTGCAATGCGGCGGAAAAAACCTCGTGCTCGACTGTGGCATGCACCCGAAAATGGAGGGATACGAGGCTGCGCCGAAGTTGTCCGTGATCCGGAGTGAACACATCGACGCTATCGTCGTGACCCATGCTCACCAGGATCACATTGGCACCGTTCCGGTGGTGATGCGCCAGCATCCAGAGAGCAAGGTTTTCATGACCTACGCCACTGGCCGATTGGGTGAAGCGATGTTGCACAACTCGGTCAACGTCATGACCCGCCAGCGCGAGGAAAATAATATCCCGGATTACCCGCTGTTTACCCACCGCGAGCTGGACTCGTTGATTAATCGCTGGGATTACCTTCCGTTGGGGCAACCGGTCGGGCTCGATGGCGAGCGCCGCGGGCCGGAGAGCGCGGATCCGACGATCGAATTGATCGATGCCGGTCATATCCTCGGTTCCGCCGGAGTCCGCATTCGTGCGGGAGGACGCACCATTTTCTACACTGGTGATGTCAATTTCCGGGATCAAATTCTCTGTCGCGGTGCGAAGTTTCCTGACGGGGACATCGATGTGCTAATCATCGAGACCACGCGCGGCGACAATCCCACTCCGCCTGGATTCGATCGAGCCAAGGAGGCGCAACGGTTTGTGCAGGCGGTGGCGGCGGCATTTGAGCGTGGGGGCTCGGTCCTCATTCCGGTCTTCGCGATTGGCAAAACCCAAGAACTCCTAACATTGTTCTTTGAAATGAAACGGGATGGAGTCCTTGCGCAGTCGGTCCCGATTTATATCGGCGGACTGAGTGCGAAAATGACTATGATCCACGACGAGCTAGCTAGTGCGACCACTCGCAACTACGAGGGGCTGCAATTGCTCGACAACGTGGCACCCTACGTTCTCGGCGGCAAGGAAGCGCAGCACGCATCGCCCGGGCACGGTAAAATTTTCGCCATTTCCAGCGGAATGATGACCGAGAAAACCCTCTCAAACGTTTTTGCACGAAAGTTTCTCGAGGATGAAAAACATTCCGTCTTTTTTGTCGGCTTCGCGGCACCCGAATCTCCCGGCGGCGTCTTGCGAGCGGCCGAAAAGGGGAGCCAGGTCATTCTCGACAAAAGCCAACCGCCGCTCACGCTCAACGCGACGGTAGAAAAATTTGATTTCAGCGCTCACGCCTGGCGGGAAGATTTGCTCGATTACATTATACGAGTGAACGCCCCTACCACCGTGCTCGTGCACGGCGACCGCCCAGCCATCGAGTGGTTTCGCGCTCAGCTTGCGGAGAAAGCGCCCGCGATGCGAGTGATCATTCCTCCGCCCGGCGAGAAAGTGGAGTTGTAAAATGGGCATCGAGATCGAGCGCAAATTCCTCGTGCGCGACGATTCATGGCGCTCGCTCCTAACCATTCCAGGGGTCTTGTTGCGACAGGGTTATCTGGCCGGCGGGCCTCCCGCTACGATCCGCGTCCGGACGGATGGCGTGCAGGCGTGGCTGACGATCAAAGGGCCGGTCGAAGGCATCCGCCGGGCAGAATTTGAATATCCCATTCCGGTCGCCGACGCGGAGGAAATTCTCGCTCATCATTGCATGGGACCGGTGATCGAAAAAATCCGGCACCGCCTTCCCCATGGAGAACTAACTATCGAACTGGACGAATTTCGCGGTGAGAACGCGGGATTGTTAGTCGCCGAGGTGGAGTTGCCTTCCGAAGACACGCTGTTTTCGCCCCCGGCCTGGTTGGGCGAGGAGGTTACGGGCGATTACCGTTATCACAATTCACAGCTGGTGCGGCACCCCTACAACACGTGGAAATGACGGTTGCGCTCGGTGAGCGCCCCGCCTCGCCGAGATTGTTAGTAGGGCACAATTTTTCTCGTGCAATCCCCTCGCCCATGGGGCGACTTCTTTTCTGCATCTGGCTGGTTTTTGCCTCGTCCTTGTTAGGTGCGGAACCCTTTCTTCGCGGGGTCACTGTCTCTTGCCAGACTTACGGGCCCGAGTGGGCCACTCCGGAAATGGCCACGACGCTGGACACTCTCGCCGGGTTGGGCGCAAACGCCTTTGCGATTCATCCCTATGCGCAGGTCCGCGAAGATGGGGAGATTCGTTTTCCGGCGAATTTTGCGCCCGCGGAAATCATCAAACCGGCTCGCTGGGCGCGAGAAAAAAACCTACGCATGATGCTTGCGCCGCACCTCGCTTATTGGGGGACGAAATTTTCCTGGCGGGGTGAGATCGATTTCGCCGAACCGGAGCAATGGGCGCGTTTTTTTTCCGGCTATACCGAATGGATCACCGGGCTTGCAGCGACTTGTGAGCAGGAAAAAATTCCCGTCCTCTGCATCGGTCTGGAGTATCACATGGCCGTGCGTCACGAGCCAGCATGGCGAGCACTGATCGAAAAAGTGCGTGCGGTTTACCATGGTAAAATCACCTACGGCGCAAACTGGGACGACTTCGCCGAGGTGCCGTTCTGGGACGCGCTTGATTACGTCGGCATCCTCGCCTATTTCCCGCTCTGCACGGTTCAGCAGCCCGACCCCGACGAGGCTCTGCTTCGTGCAGGTTGGAAGAAATGGCTCGCTCGGCTCGCTGATTTTTCCCGCCGAACGGGCAAGCCGGTGCTTTTTACCGAACTCGGCTATAACGAATCGAGCGAGGCGGCGGCGCATCCGTGGGATTACAAAACCGGGGGCCGGAATGCGGAGGAAATCCAAGCTCGCTGCCTGCGCGTGGCGCTGGAGGAAACGGCGCGGGCGGATTTTCTCCGGGGCGTTTTTCTTTGGAAATGGTTCATCGATTTGCCGCAAGGGCAGCCGGAAAATTTCGACCTCCGCAAACCTGGACCGCGGGCCGTGATCGGCGCGGCTTGGGGAAATCCCACCTAACGGTTTCGCGCCGCGACTTTTCCCGCTTGATTCGCGTCCGCATCCCGCGAAGGCTGTGGACATGATTCGGATCGAAGGCCTGACCCGCAGCTATGGAGAACTCGAGGCGGTGCGCGGGATCGATCTCGACATTCCGCAGGGTGAATTCTTTGCTTTTCTGGGGCCGAACGCCGCAGGGAAGACGACCACGATCAAAATGCTCGCTGGCCTCCTCAAGCCCACCGCTGGGCGCGTCATTGTCGGTGGGTTTGACGTGCAGGCCGAACCGGTGGCCGCGAAAAAAATTACCGCTTACGTGCCGGATTTTCCGTTTCTTTACGACAAACTTACTCCGGTGGAATTCATGCGTTTCGTGGGTGAACTTTTCCTGCTCGATCGCGCGGTCATTCGGGAAAAAACCGAGATCCTTTTTGAGCAAATGCACCTGAACGAGCATCGCGACCAACTGATCGAAAATCTCAGCCACGGCACGCGGCAGCGGGTTGTCATTTCCTCCGCCCTGCTCCATGATCCGCGCGTGATCATCATCGACGAACCCATGGTAGGCTTGGACCCGCGGCACGCGGCCATCGTTAAGCAGGAACTGCGCAAACGGGCCGCTGCGGGAACGACGGTTTTTCTTTCCACCCACCAGCTGAGTGTGGCCGAGGAGGTCGCCGATCGCGTGGGTATCATCAATCGCGGAAAGTTGATTGCGCTCGGGACGGTCGCGGAGTTGAAAGGGCAGGTCGCCGGACAGGGTGCGCTCGAGAAGGTGTTTCTGGAGCTTGTTGGCGAATGAAAAAACGCATCGAGAAAAAGTTTGTGATGTTAGGGAGCGCGCTGCTTTCGGTGGTGACGCTGCACGCCGTAGAGGTCGCGTTGCCGACCGGAAATGACAAAATTTACGAGGGCGACGGTCCGAACTTTTATCAATACGTTGAGCGCAATTTCGAGGGGCAGATTTCCTATCCTTGGCAGGGTGGACAATACGGCTTTGTCCGCAATCCGGTGCGGTCGGCGGGTCAGATTATTTATCAGCGTCTGCACGAGGGAATCGACATTCAACCACTGCGGCGCGACGCCCGAGGCATGCCGCTAGATCTGGTCCAGGCTGCGGCAGATGGACGCGTGGTTTATGTTAATGAACAGCCCGGCGCCTCCAATTACGGACGTTATGTCGTTATGGAACACGTCTGGGACGGGTGTCCTTACTATTCACTTTACGCTCACCTGAACCGGGCTGATGTGAAAGCCGGGGATGCCGTGAAACGCGGGCAAACACTCGGGTTGTTGGGCTTTACCGGAACGGGGATTGATCAAATCCGGGCGCATCTTCATTTCGAGATCAATCTTTTCCTAACCAATGATTTCGAGGTTTGGCACAGCCGATGGTTCAAGGGCGAGATCAACCGCAACGGACTTTACAATGGCCTTAATCTCTCGGGGCTGGACGTTGGAAAATTTCTGGTTCAGGCCCATCGCGATCCTCAGCTGACGGTTCCGGCTTTTCTAGCGAAGGAAGAGGTCTTCTATCGAATTAAAGTTCCCGCACCGGGTCCGGCGGAATTGGTGCGCCGCTATCCGTGGCTGGCGCAAAACTATCATCCGGGACAGGCTGCGGAAATTTTCTTCCTCCGCTCTGGTCTGCCCGTGAAAGTTAGCGGATTGGACGAGCGCGTGGAAAAACCCTCGGTCGTCTGGGTTCGCCCGGTGAAAGGACCGGTGGGTTTGTATTGCAAAAGCTATTTGCGAAACGTCGGCGCGGGTTGGGAACTAACTACCGAGGGCTTGCGCTTTCTCGGACTTCTCGGAGTGCTGTGATCGCCTCGCTTTTTGATGAGTTAAAGCACGCGGTGCTCGAGTTTATCGGGACGGGAACCGGTGAGTTCGAAGAACTGGCGGTGGCGATTCATGCGTTTCAATTTGCGAACAATGGGCCGTATCGCAGCTTCTGTGACTTGCGCAAGGTCGGCGAAAAGCTAGGTGATTGGACGGAGATTCCCGCTGTGCCGCAGCAGGCCTTCAAGGTTTCACGGCTGGCGACGTTTCCGCCAGCGGAAGATGTTAGGGAATTTCGCACCAGCGGCACGACTGGCGAAGGGTATGGAAGTCATTGTTTCTGCGATCTGTCGCTTTACCACGCGGCGATCGAAGCCGGATGGGAGGAGTTAAAGTTTCCGACGCTTTCGCGACTGGCCCTAACACCGCCGCCAGAGGAGGCGCCGCACTCGTCGCTCTCGCAGATGATGGGTCGGCTGACGGGTCGATTTTATCTGCGCGAAGGTCGGTTGCTAGAGGAAGAATTGCGTGTCGATCTGACTGCGGCGAGTGGTCCGGTGATTTTGTTAGGAACCGCACTAGCCTTTTTTAATTTGATGGAAAAATCCCTCACCTCGTTGCCGTTGCCGACAGGGAGCCGGTTGATGGAAACGGGCGGTTATAAGGGCAGCGGGCGGACGCTTTCGAAGGAGGCATTTTATGCGCAGTTGACGGAGTTTTTTCAGATCGAATCTGATGCGATTGTGAACGAATACGGCATGACCGAGTTATCCTCCCAATTTTACACGCATGGACTGGGGCGCGTGCACCGTTCCGGACGCTGGTTGCGCGCGCGGGTGGTCGATCCGCTTCTCGGTCGAGAGGTGGAGATGGGCCAGACGGGTATGCTAAGACTCTACGATCTAGCTAATGTTGGCTCGGTGCTAGCGATTCAGACCGAAGATCTGGCCGTGCGCGAGCGCGACGGGTTTCTTCTGCTAGGACGCGACCCGGCGGCAGTGGCGAGGGGATGTTCGAGAAGCGCGGATGACAGCCTGAACCGATGAGTGTTTTGCAGCGGATCAATCAAGTTGCAGCGGCGCTGGCCGGGTTCCCCGAGATGGGTGCATTTGCCGACCCGGAGGCGTTGCGGGAACTGATCGACTCGGAATGGAGCGAGGGCGCGATTCCGCCGCGCCGCATTTTGCACGTGATCAGTGCAAACACCGCCATGGCGGGAATGCAATCGCTCGTCCGCGGATTGCTACTCGGGAGCGAAAACTGGTGCAAAATTCCAGGGGCCGGCCTGCCACGTTTCGAGGAATTTGTCCGCGCGCTAGCTCCGGAACTGCGGGAACGCGTGGAGATTTCTGCGACGCTACCGGAGGCATGGCTGGCGGAGGCGGACGCTGTGATCGTCTTTGGAAGCGATGAAACGGTGGAAATGTTCCGCGAGAAAATGCGCGAGGATCAGATTTTTGCGGGCTACGGCAACCGCTGGAGTGGTGCGGTCATTCTTTCTGATCCGGATTTTTCCAGTATCGAGGGCGTCACCCGCGACATGGCGCTTTACGATCAAATGGGCTGTCTTTCGGCCCAAATCGTTTGGCTGCACGATTCGATCGACGCGGTGGAATACGGCACTCGGCTGGCGAGCGCACTAACGGCGTTTCCGAACGAGGATGCCGTGCCGGATCTAGCTTCGGTGGCTCGCTGGCGGTCATCCGCCGAATGGCAGACCGCCATCGAACCGGGCAACCGGATTTGGTTCAGCCCGGGAGAACCGGTCTGGGGCGTCTGGTTGCAAGGGCAAAACCAGCCAACGGTGTTAAGCTGCCTGCACCGGCACGTTACGCTCCGCCGATTTTCCACCGGTCCGGATCTCGGCTCGCGGGTGGAGAGCGTTAGCACGCTGGGATATTGGCCGGACGTTCCTGAAGTCGGACGGGTGCCAGGGCCGTCGCGTTTTTGTCGGGTGGGAGAGATGCAATTTCCGCCGCCGACATGGCAGCAAGATGGGTGCCCGGCGTTGGGGCGTTTACTCTCCAAATGGGACGTTTCTTGAAAATGTAACGCGTTTTTCCTTTGCAGTTCGCGTTTTTCACTCTTCATTGCTCCGATGCCCAAGGAAGAAGCAATTAAGACAGATGGAATGGTGACGGACGTTTTGCCTGGAACAATGTTCCGGGTGGACCTGCCGAATGGGGTCAATGTGCTGGCGCATATCAGCGGCAAAATGCGGAAACACTTCATCCGCATCGTTCCTGGGGACAAGGTCGAGGTCGAGATGTCGCCCTACGATCTGACCAAGGCGCGAATTGTTTTTCGCGCAAAATAAGTCCGGCTGCCCCTTCGGAGTCGAAAGATTTAAGACAAACCGGACCAGTCGTTGCTTGCCAAGGACGTTCGTCCGTTTATCTTAAACGAGTAACAATCACCAAAAAAAGGAAATCATTATGTCCCACGACCCGATTCTCGATCCCGCCGCAACAGCGGAAGCCAAAAGCAAACTCGAAGCAGGCAAAGACCACGCCAAAGCGGCAGTTGGTGAGCTGAAAAGCGCCGCCGAAGTGTTGAAACAAGCCGCCACCGACAAGGCTGGTGAACTGAAGGACGCTGCCACCACCAAGGCAAACGAACTCAAAGACGCTGCGACCACCAAGGCAAACAAACTCAAAGAAACTGCGACAGCCAAGGCCCAAGAATTCAAGGAAACTGCATCCGCCAAAGCCTCGGAACTCCGCGACAAAGCCCAAGAACAATGGAGCCGGACGCGCGAAAAATCGCGAACCTTCCAGGATGACAGCGAGGAATATATCCGCGCGAATCCGACCAAGTCGGTGCTGACCGCACTGGCCGCCGGGTTTGTTCTCGGATTGATCCTGCGCAAGTAGGCGCAAACGTTTTCGCGAGATGGCTCGAAGTTCTGTCACGCCGGACGGATCGGATTTTCGTCCGCCCGGTCTGATCGACTCCCTGCAACAGCTTCTTCGTGCGGTCACAGAGTATTTTCTCGTCCGCTTAGAGATCGCGGGCCTCGAGTCGAGAGGACTGGTCCGCAAACTTATCCGCGTGGTGCTTTTTCTGAGCCTCGCACTGGTTGGTTTGCTTACTGGATTTCTCTACCTAAGCATGAGCCTCGTTTACGTGCTTGCGGTGAAGGCTGCTTGGGGTTGGGGCCTAGCCTTTCTGGCCACGGCTGTTTTCATGCTTCTCCTCGGCGCGCTGGGTCTGGCACTAACCAAAAATTCCCTGCGCGGCTCGTGGTTTCCCGCAACCCTCGCTGAACTCAAAAAAGACACTGAATGGCTGAAACAGAATTCCAATCCGAACGCCTGAGAGATCTCGCTGTGCGCGCGGCGGATTCGCGCCGTGGCCTCTCCGACGCGAGTCGGCGACTGAAGGTCGCTTCCGATTTCGGCCAGCGCGTGCAAACGTCCATTCGAGGCAATCTTTTCGTTTGGCTGGGCACCGCTGCGGTCGTGGGACTAGTCCTCGCCAAATTGCCAGCGCGTCGGAAGAAAATTTACGTTGGCTCTGGAGTGAGTCCGACAGCGGAGACTGCGAAAGGCGGGTTGTTGCTGGCGACAGCCGGCCTTCTCTTCAAAATTTTCCGTCCGTTCCTGCAAAAAATTCTCGTCGAACAAATCGGCGTGCTGGCGGAGAAACATTTCTCCAGCCGGACCGGGAAATCGCCCCGCTAAGTTAGCGAAGCGCGGTGGCCGCTGTGAGGGCAGCGGTGAAAACTTCCCGGATGGCAACGCCGCTTGCCTCGGCGCGTTGTCGACACGATTCAAACTCTGGCGATCGCTGCAAGATTCGCCCGTCGCGCAGGCCGAGTTTAATCGTCACCGACCCGAACGGCGTGGTCACCTCGCGAAATTCGCGGTCGAGAATGGCACGTTGCTTTTCTGATCTTCTCAAGCCGAACGATGTTGTCTCCTTGAAAATGAAATCCTCCACGCGGCCCGCGAGTTCCGGCGCGGCGAGGACGGTTAGGAGCAAGCCCGGACGGTTTTTTTTCATCTGCACCGAAGTAAGAAAAGCGTCGAGAGCGCCGAGGGCGAGCAGGCGCTCCACGAGGGTTCCGCTAATCTCGGGCGAGAGATCGTCGAGGTTCGTCTCGATCTGAAGAATCAGCCCGCTACTTTTTTTTTATCCTGGGTGCCGAGGACAGCGCGCAACACATTTGGCCGGGATTCAAGATGCCGGGTGCCGAGACCGTAGCCAACCTTGTCCACGACGAGTTCTGGCATGGTCGTGAAACCGCTGCCGAATTCCGCGACAATCGCTGCGCCGGTCGGAGTGATGAATTCAAACGGCTCATCGATTTGGGAAAACGGAATACCCCGGAGGATCTCCACGGTTGCAGTGGAGGGAATCGGGAATCGACCGTGTGCGCAATCGACCCAGCCCGAGCCGTCGAACAACTTCGAGACGATCACTTCCTCCACGCCGAGAGCTTCGAGCCCTACGCACGTGCAGATGATGTCGGCGATAGAATCCAGCGCGCCGACCTCGTGAAAGGTGACGTCTTCGGAGGGCATTCCGTGGATTTTTCCTTCGGCGATCGCGACGCGTTGAAAAATGGCGAGCGCCTTTTCCTTTACCCAATCGGAGAGCGTGCTGGAGGTGATGAGATTGCGAATGTCCCGGTGGCTGCGGCCGTGGGTATGGATAGGACCTATTGGACTTATTGCTTCGTGGTGATGATGCTCGTGTTCGTGGTGGTCATGATGGCAATCGGGGCCGTGCACATGCGGTTCGTCGTGACTGTGATGATGTTCCGCCGGTTCGTCCTGATCGTGCGTGTGGGTTGAGCCTTCGTGGATGCCAAATTTTACGCCAGCCACATTCTGCCGCGACTGCCGCTCGAAGTGCATGTGGAAATCGCCGAGTTCCACTTTGGAAAGTTCCCACTCAAAGGTGGAGGGCGGAACGCCGAGATCGGTCAGTGCACCGACCATCATGTCGCCGCTAATCCCCGAGAAACAATCGAGATAGAGAACTTTCGTCATAGTGGAAAATTCTAATCGCCGTAGCCGAGCGGGTGCTTCTGGTGCCAAGCCCAAGCGCTGGCGATGATCGTGTCGATGTCCTGATATTGCGGCTTCCAACCGAGTTCGGACTGGATTTTTCCGGAGCCAGCAATCAGGCGAGGCGGATCGCCTGCGCGCCGTTCTTTTTCGATAACTTTGATCGGTAGGCCGGTGATCTTCTCGCAACTCGCGATGACTTCTCGGACCGAAGTTCCGCCGCCGGTGCCGAGATTGTAGAAGGCGCTGGTTTTGGCCTCAAGAGCGAGCATGTGGGCCGAGGCCAGATCGACAATGTGGATGTAATCGCGAATGCAGGTACCGTCTGGCGTGGGATAATCCGTTCCGTAAATTTCGACGTGATCGCGCTGGCCGAGGGCGACTTTGAGAATGTTAGGGATGAGATGAGTCTCGACGCGGTGATCCTCGCCATAGGTTTCGGTGGCTCCGGCGGCGTTGAAATAGCGCAGGGCGACAAACGTGATCCCGTGAATCTCGCCAAACCAGCGGAGGATTTTTTCAAAAACCAATTTCGATTCGCCGTAGGGATTGATCGGTTTTTGAGGGAGCGATTCGTCGATCGGCACGGTCTCGGGAATGCCGAAGGTCGCGCAGGTCGAGGAGAAAACGAAACGCTTCACGTCGTGTTTAACCATGGCGTCGAGCAGGTTCAGGCCGCCGCCGACATTGTTGTGAAAATATTTCGACGGATTGGTCATCGACTCGCCGACGAGGGCGTTGGCGGCAAAATGCATCACTGCGTCCGGCTTCGCTGCCTGCATAGCTAGGTCGATCGTGGTCGATTCCTGAAGGTCGCCTTTGTAAAAAGTGGCCTTGGGGTGGACCGCTTTGCCGTGGCCCTCGGTCAGGTTGTCGAAAATGGAGATTTCGTGCCCGGCGTTGATCATTTGTTCAACGCAGATGCTTCCGATATAGCCGGCTCCGCCGGTGACGAGGATTTTCATAAAGTAGAAGCGGAAAGTTAGCGGGCTTTCGTTTCAAGGTCACGCACCATTCTGCGAATGTAAGACCGTTTCGCCCTTGGACGAAGGATCGAGAGGCTTTTCGCAGAGTCGCCGTGTTGGAGGATCTCGATGTTGACGTGGCGCACTCCCCAATTTCGCATTTCGCGCATCGATGGGACGTAGAGATCAATGGTTTCGGACCCCACGAGAGCGGACCCGTAGTCGTCCACCACATAGGTGCGGCCGTTCTCGGGAAGGCGAAAGACGGTGCCGACAGGGAAGCGGGACCAATCGGCTGCTGCGCTGTAGAAATGGCCCGAGGCGAGGGGGCCGCTGATGGCATTACGGCGGTTACCGTCCTCGAGGTGGCAATAGGCCGTAGTGCGGACGACGCGGGTGTTCTTTCGCGCCGTGGAAAGACTCGTCGCCGGTGAGCGCTCGGGGGAGGCTTTGAACAGTGAGGTTTTTTCGTTGGCGCAGCCGGAGAGCACGGCAGCGAGGAATAGCAGGGGCAGGGTTCTCATTTTTTTAGGGGACCAGAAGAAAAAACGGGTGCCGCGATTCGGTCAACCCCCAAATGACGAGCCGGAATCTAACCGCTTGCCGACGATCTGCCGACGATTACATTTCCGGTCCATGAAACAACTGCTTGCCACTCTCCTATTTGTCGCGTCTGCCCTTTCCACCCGTGCCGCTTTGCAACCGGGGGACAGCCTGACCCCTTACGAAATCAAGAACACTCGCACAGGGGCGACCTACTGCCAGGTCTGTGCTTATGGCGCGAAGCCGGGTAAAATCGTCGCCTTTGGCAAAATCGACGACGCCGCTTTCTGGGGCGATCTTGAGCAGCTCCAAAAATACGCCGCGACGTATCCCGGGCTGGGAGTTTTTGCCCAGGTGATTGATTCAAACGACGCTGCGGCCATTCAAGCGGCTGCCACCAAACACGGGATCAAGTTTCCGGTGGTTGTCGCAGTCGAAAAAGATTGGGACAAAGCCTACCAAGTTCAGGGCGTGAGCCGGACGATTTATTATGCTGTGAAAAACAACAAAATTAACTGGACCACGGTGGGTCTCGAAGCGGACGCGGCGAAGAAGCTGTCGGAAAAACTTTCCGTTGATCTAGCGGGTTAATCAGATGTCGCATCGGGCAATCATCTGGCTGATCGGTATTTTCGCGAGTGGACTGGCCTTGCTGGGCTTGTTTGGCGGCGCGTTTGCCTCGTGGAACGCCATCTGGCCCGGAAACGGGGCGATGATTTTTCCGCTCTGGGTGGAAGCCGTCTGCGCGGTGCTTTTTGCACTGGGAACGGCGTTTGTCGGTATGCAGGTGACCGCTCCGAAATACCAAGTCGGCCTCCTTCTGGTGATCCTGCTGCAACCGCTTAGTGCTTCGGCTGTTGGCCAGCTTGTCGGAGTTCGCGTGCCGCCGTTTGCGTGGCTGGTTGCGATCATCGCCGCGTGGCTGGGAGTGGTTGCCTACCGCTTCACGGGAGTCGGAAAACGCGAGCGCCTGCTCCGGGATATTTTCGGGAAAAACCTCTCCGACGAATCGCTCGCCCGGCTTCGTCCGATGCCCGACGCGCTCAGTGCCCGGACGGTTCGGGCGACGGTCCTCAGCGCACGGCATACCGGAGGCGACTGGAACGAAGTGGAAAGATTGGCCGCCCATTTACGCGAACACTCCGCCTGGGTCGAGGTGCAGGCGGGCAATCGGCTCCTCGGGGTGTGGGACATTCCGTTGGCCCTGCCGACTCCGGCAGAAACGGCCGTTGTCGCCACACTTGGACTCGGTGATGGCTGGCAGGCGGGAATGGCCACGGGCGAGGTGTCCGGCGAATGCATTTCCGCGACCCGGCAGTGGAACATGAGCGGAGCGGTCTTTGAAAAAGCCGGGGCGCTCTGTCTAGCCAATGAGACTTTCGGTTCGCGTTTGTTGCTTGATTTGCCCACCGCTGATCTGGTCCGGGACTCGATTGTGGTCCGCCCGGTGGATTTCTTTGTCCTGCCGGGAGCCGATCTGGGTGTGGAAATTTTCGAGCCGCTCGCCTCCACCGCCCGCGCCTCACGCGAGATTCTCGCGGAGCGGGATGCCTTTTGGGAGGCGGTGATTTTTTTCCGCCAGAGACGCTTCAGTGAAGCCTCCTCCGCCCTGCACAAGTCGGGAAATGATCCGGTGGTGGATTATTATCGCAGACGGATCGAAAAACTAACTCCGTCGATTTAGGTGGCACGCATTGATTATCCAGCGGCGATCCAGGATCTGATCACGCAACTCAAGCGGCTGCCAGGGATCGGTCCGCGTGGCGCGGAGCGGATCGCCCTCTGGATGTTGCGTTCGAAGGAGTCGAAAACCTCGGAGATTGCCGGAGCCATCGCTCACGCCGCAGCGACGATTCAGCCGTGCGGCAAGTGCGGGTTTTTCTCTGTGGAACCGGTTTGCGAGATTTGCTCCGATTTGGCGCGTCAGGGCGGCCCGATTTGTGTCGTCGAGCAGGCGACGGATATTCTTCCTTTAGAGCGGACTGGCAGCCTTCGTGGCACTTATCATTCGCTGGGCGGCCGATTGTCGCCGCTGGATCACGTCCGGCCGGATGATTTACGGATCGGGGAATTGCTCGCCCGGGTGCGGGACGAGCGACCGACGGAGGTGATCCTCGCCTTGAATGCCGATGTGGAAGGGGAAGCGACGGCGAATTATTTGAGTGATCTGCTGCGGGAGAGCGGGGTTCAGCTCAGCCGGATTGCTCAGGGAATTCCGGTGGGAGGAGGACTCGAGGGGGCCGATGAATTGACCCTGACCCGCGCGCTGGCCGGACGGATTCGGGTTTAGGCGGATTTGTAGGTGTGCCGGATGTCCTCCGCATGGACGGCCCAGACCGCGTCCTCGGCGATATTTGTCGCGTGATCGCCGACTCGCTCGAGGAAACGGGAGATGAAGATGAGGTTCAGGTAGCCTTTAATCTGGTCAGGATTCTTGGACATTTTCTCGGTGATGTCGCTAATCAGTTCGCGATTAAGTTGGTCCAGTTCTTTGTCCCGTTTCTTGATGGAACGGGCGAGGTCGATGTCGTCATCGGTAAAGGCTCGGAGGCTATCCCGCAGAATGGAGACGGCCATCTGGAAAATGGGCTCGATATCACGGGACTCAGGAAGTTCGGCGTGCTGGTTGAGCTTCTTGGCGCGGCGGGCGATGTTCACTCCTTGATCTGCCACGCGCTCGAGGTTGGAACTGAGTTTCATTGCGCTGACGACGCGGCGCAGATCGGTCGCGACGGGCTGGAAACGTAGCATGATTTCGATGCCGTCTTTGTCGATTTGTTTTTCGAGTTGATCGATTTCCTCGTCGTCGGCGATGGCCACGTTGCACAGGTCGCTGTCGCGTTGAAGTAGGCCGTTGACGGCGTTTTGCAGGTTCAGTTCCGCCAAGCTCGACATCATGAGGACGTCATTCCTGAGACTGGTTAGGGCGGCGTCGAAATTCGCAATGATGTGTCGGAAAGCCTCGGGCATACTTCAGATTAGTCAGAAATTCTTTCAAACACAAAAAAAACCCGCCGGATCCTAGTGACACGAATTGACTCAAATGAAATGACACCGGGACAGAGGTTGTGAGAGCGGCGAAAAGGATACGTTGCCTCATAACTAATGACACCGTGGAAGATGTCATTAAAAATGAGCCAGATCAGCAAACGGGAAGTGATATTGAAGAT
>JBBRPA010000057.1:0-19345 GCA_038228695.1 Chthoniobacterales bacterium | reverse complement strand
GCGCGACTCGTTCGCACCCGACCCAACGTATCCATTCTTAGCAACTCACTGCCAGTTCCCAACCCAGTCATAGATGTCATAGCGACAAACCTTATGACACTTATGATCCCGGCCGATAGAGGCACTCCGTGTGACGCTTACTTAGAGCCAGCCAAATGTTCACATCAAGCAGCATTATTTATCGATTCCATTTCCTGCTCCAAAAGAATTTCGCTCACACGTTCTGGGGTCAATTCCTCGGCAGAAATCGCGGAGTGACGACATTGAATCAAAGGCAGCTTAACCCGACGGCCAACAGGAAATTTTTGTGAGACGATGTGGAGCGAGGCAGTTAATGCTTTAAGTGCCATGACGTTGATTTTTTGGCTTTGGGTAATGCCTCGAATTTTCAGTTTCCTAGCCAGACCCGGCGGTAAATCAATCGTTGTCTTCATCAGGCTGAGATGCTTTTTCAATCTGCGCGAGGCGTTCGAGTTCCAAAATATCCAAGCCCTGGTCCAATAACTCCGCCATCAGGGTCTTGAAGGTTTTACCTTCCTGAACGGCCCGGATTTTGACTTCTTTGAGCAAATCCTCAGGAAAATCAAAAGTCATTTTCACAAACCCAGCTTTCCAGCTTTCCGTCAACTAAATCCCGGCCCGGTCGAGCAAGGAGGCGAGAACTTTGCGGGCCTCAAAGACTTCGCAGGCCAGTTCGTAAGCCAAGCGACAGTGTTTTTTGTAATCGGAATTGATCTCGCGCACTGCCTCCACGATTTCGGCGATCGTCGAATACGCAAACAATCCACCGGTATTTCCGTAATGCTTGGTGAAGCCCGTCTCCTGAGTGATGGCCGGACGCCCGCTGGCGAGATAACACGCCGTGCGATCGCTGAACCAGCCGGCGTTTAGACGGACGTATTGATCTTTAGCGACCGTAAACTCACCTTTGCTAGCTTGGATGTAGCGGACGTAGGAATCGTAATCGGAACTGAGCAGATGCGGCAATACTAGCGACCAGTCCTGACTGAGAAACAACTCGCGCTCTTCTTCGTTTTTGATGTCGGTGGCGAGTTGGAATGATTCCCCACTAGCGACCGGCGCAGGCGAAAATTTGATGAACTCGAGTGATTTGCTCCAGAGGTAATTTTCGCCTTTCCATTGAATGTCTTTTTTTCCGCTGGTGGACCAATTAGCAATCGAAGTAAAGACCGCTCCTTCGGCCGGATATCCTTCGGTATGCCACAGACTGGTTACGACCGGTTGCCGCGTGGGCAGCCACTTCAATCCGTGCAGCGGCACGGGAAACTCCGGCGCTCCAATATTCTCGCCAAACGTAAACAACGCATGGTGGCGGTTTAAATAATCGAGCGTGCCTTGGTTGCCTTGATCGACCTTGATCTGCTCCACCCCGGGGTCACTTTCCACATACAGAATTCGCTCGCTCTGCAGCAGGTCCTCATTGAATTCCTGCGATCCGCACACGTTCAGAATGGCATCGGCCTCGCGATACAGTTCGCGAATCCGAGCCAGTGAAAGTCCTAGTGTTCCCGCAGCGGGATCGTTTTGGTAGCGCGGACAAAAAGACCAGCGTCCGTCGAACCCATATCGCTTGGCCAGCGCATCCAAAACCTCGCCCGCATAAGTCGTGTCGCCATCGGTCTGAAACGTCACCGGGTTATACGGAATGCGCGCGGAATCCTCGATGTAATAAACTTCGTGCCCCAACTCCTGCAGACCGACGATGTAATGGATGTGCTGCCAGATGACTCCGGCGATGGGACAGTTGCCCATGAATCCCATCACGATAATTTTTTTTCGGCTCATAGTTCTTTGACGATTTTTGCCGGGTTACCCGCAACGATTACATTCGGCGGCACATCCTTGGTCACGATCGATCCGGCGGCGACGATGGAGTTGTCACCGATCGTTACTCCCTTGAGCACGACCGCGTTCATTCCGATCCAAACATTGTCCCCGATATGAATCGGCTTGGTTTCGATCTTCGGACGCTCCGGTTTGTTAGGATGATATGGCGCTAGGGCGAAGGTGTCCTGCATCCGCAACGCAGGTTCGATCGGGTGAAAATCGCTGTCGGCCAAGCCAACGTTCCAGCTAATCAGGCAATGTTTCCCGATGGTAATTTCCTCCTCGGCCATGACCAACGCACCATTCATGAGAGTGAATTCCCCGATGGTGCAATGGCCTTTCGGTCCGATCGCAAAAGCGCACCCGGCATAGATGGAAACATCGTTCCCAATGACGAGCGCGGGATCCTCTTTTCCCTTGAAATGACGGAAAACTTGCGCAGTCTCGACGTAGAGACGTTCACCGAGAGCAATGTTAGGAGGGATCGGTTTGTCATACCAATCCTGGTCAACGTGGCGGTTGGGAAGAATGTTCATGGCGTTGGTGAATTCTGTGGCAATGGTTAGGTTCCGGCGTAATCCGCCGACTGGTAGAGTTGCGCGTAAACCCCCTTTTTGGCTAGCAATTCCTCACCAGTCCCCTGCTCAGCGATCAGACCATCCTTGAGGACAACAATCCGGTCCACCCCATGAATCGTCGAGAGCCGGTGCGTCACGATCAGCGTCGTCCGGCCTCGCATTAATTCGTAGATCGTGCCCATGATCGCGTGCTCCGTGGACGGGTCGAGCGCCGAGGTCGGTTCATCGAGCAAAAGCACGGGAGAGTTTTTTAGGAAAGCCCGCGCGATGCCGATGCGCTGTCGTTGACCGACGGAGAGATGCCCTCCGCGTTCCCCTACCTGGCTCCCGTAGCCTTCAGGCAACGCGCTGATAAATTCGTGCGCCTGCGCCCGCCGCGCAGCCTCTTCGATTTCCTCCTCTGTCGCGTCGGGACGTCCGTAGGCAATGTTCTCGCGGATAGTCGTGGAAAAAAGCAGCGTGTCTTGGAGCACCAGGCTGATCTGCGAGCGGATCGATCGTTTAGTGAATTCGCGAAGGTTCTTTCCGTTGATTAACATTTCGCCGGCATCGGGATCGTAAAAGCGTGGCACCAGACTCAATAGTGTACTCTTCCCCGCGCCAGTTCCTCCGACGAAAGCGACCGTCTCTCCAGCCCCAATGGTTAGATTGATCCCTTTCAAAATCGGGCGCTCGGGCGCATACCCGAACTTCACCTCACGATAAGCAATCTCGCGAATCTGGCCATCCCACGCCACCGCATCCGGCGCGTCGCTGACCTCATCCGGACGATCTAGCACTTCGAAGCAGCGCTTGGCTCCTGCGGTCGCTCCTTCCAATGCCCAAGCGGTGTAAGTTAGATCCTGGATCGGCTGGTAGAGCATGACTAGATAGGAGGCAAAAACGGTTAGTTGCCCCAAGCGCAACGATCCGTCGAGGACATGACGAAAGCCCACGAAATACATCGCTGCCGTTCCCGCCGCGACCAGCGTTCCCACAACTAGCGCACTCATCATGTTAGTCTTTGTCATTACCATGTTAGCTTCGAGACTGCGGCGCGCCTTGTTCCGGAATTGCCCCACTTCCCAATCTTCACGACCAAACGCGTGCACCATTTTAATCGACGACAACCCCTCTTGCACCAATGCCAGCACGTCGCTGTCCGACTCCTGAATGGTCGTCGATTGATCGCGGATTTTCGCCCCGTAATGGCGGATGGCCCACGCGATGAAAGGCAGGATCGCCAGCGAAATCAAGGTGAGCTGCCAGTCCATCCGCACCATGATGACAAACGTTCCGACTAACATTAGGCCTGAGGAGAAAATGTTCGTGAAGCCCTTATTGTAAATCGTCTGGATCGCCTGCGAATCGTAGGCCACGCGAAAACTCGAATCGCTGCTCCGCTTCGCATCGTGATATTTGAGCGGCAACACTTGGAGATAAGCGTAAAGCTCCGTCCGCAATTTCAGCAAACCCTCCAGCCCGACTTTCACGAAAATATAATTGGTCGCCAATCCGACCACCCCGGCCAGCAGGTGCAATCCAATCATCACCCCACAAAAAATCAGGACCGCCTCCATCTTCGGCATCGCCGCAATCCACGGAACGACTTTCTTCTCCAACACCACACTGTCGATCATCGCACCGAGTGGCCACGGCTTGGCGAGATTGATCCCGATGCCGAGCAGGGCAAGGGCGAGAGCCAGCGTCGTCTGTAGAAGAAACGGACGAAAATAGACAAATGTGCGGCGATAAATGGACATTTCGAAAGAGAACGGAAGGGACTCGACCCGACCTGTTCCTATTCACTCAGACCGGGAAAAAAAGTCAAACCCGATGGAAACGCGGTCGCACGACATTTTTTGCGGGTTTTCACTTGCAAGCGCGCCGACGCGAGTTTATCTACACGCTCCCGAATTTTTCGTCACCGGGTTGGTAGCTCAATGGTAGAGCAGCGCCCTTTTAAGGCGTTGGTTGAGGGTTCAAATCCCTCCCAACCCATCTTCTCCACTGACGCCGAGTGTATTCCCTGTCTGTTTGGGATGGAATTTCGAACTATCTCGCATCTCCCAGTTGAAGAAGTGGAAACGGCGAAAGTTTTCTAAGACGGCTCGTCACTTTTCGGTTCGGCGACGAAGGTCCCTCCTCCTAACAATTTCAACAATCCGGTTTCGTCCAACACTTTCACCCCTAGCGATTCCGCTTTGGTCAGTTTGCTGCCCGCTTCCTCGCCGGCTACTAAGTAGCTGGTTTTTTTGCTGACGCTGCCGCTGGTTTTTCCCCCAGCGGCGCGGATCATTTCTTCGAAAACTTCGCGCGGCTGGCTGAGGCTGCCGGTGAGGACGAAGGTCAGGCCAGCGAGCTGGGTGGAGGCGGATTCGGTGGCGTCGCCGGTGAAGTTAAGGCCAAATGTTTCAAGTTCACCAATCAGGGCGAGGTTGTGCGCTTCGGCACAGAACTGGACGATGCTCGCGGCCATGATTTCGCCGATGTCGTCGATGGCCTGCAAACGTTCGACGCTGGCAGACATCATTTCACGCAAACTAGTGAAGCTGCCTGCGAGCGAACGCGCGGCAGTGGCACCGACGTGAAGGATGCCGAGGCCGAAGATGAGTCGCCAGAGCGGGCGTTTCTTGCTGTCCTCAATGCCAGCTAACAAATTGGCGATGCTCTTTTCCCCCATGCGCTCGAGGGTTGCTAACTTCTCCGTATCGAGCCGGTAAATATCAGTGAGGGTATGGACGAGATGGGCGGCGACAAGCTGTTCGACCATCATTTCGCCGAGGCCCTCGATGTCCATCGCGCCGCGCGAGGCGAAATGCTCCAGCTTCCGGCGCAACTGGGCGGGGCAATTGCTATTGACGCAACGCACGGCGACTTGATCCGGGTCGCGATGAACCTCCGAACCGCAGGCTGGACAGTGGTCGGGCATGGCGAAGACAGTTTCTCTGCCCGTGCGTAGATCTTTTCTAACCTCGACCACCGCCGGGATAACCTCGCCCGCCTTTTCGATGATGACAGTGTCGCCGATGCGGATGTCTTTGCGGGCGATTTCCTCTTCGTTATGCAAAGTCGCGCGGGCGACGCGACTGCCGCTGACGACAACAGGTTCGAGATGCGCCACGGGGGTGAGCGCACCGGTGCGGCCGACTTGCACTTGGATGTCTAACAATTTGGTCTCCGCTTTTTCGGCAGCGTATTTGAAGGCCATAGCCCAGCGTGGAGCTTTGCTCGTAAACCCAAGACGCGCGCGTTGCTCAAAGGAATCGACCTTGATGACCGCGCCGTCGGTGTCGTAGGGAAAGGTTTTGCGCACGGTGTCGAGTTCGCGGATCGCCTCGACCATCGACTCGGGGGAATTGGCGGTGCGGGTCCACGCGCTCACTGGCAGGCCCCATTTTGCGACGCGCGTCATGACCGCAGAATGAGTTGTTAGATTCAGGCCCTCCAGCGCGCCCGTGCCGTAGAGGAGAATGGAAAGATTACGCTGCCGAACGAGTTCGGGGTCCAGTTGCTTGAGCGATCCAGCGGCGGTGTTGCGAGGGTTGGCGAAGAGCGGTTTGCCGAGCTTTTCCTGAGCAGTATTGAGCGCGAGAAACTCCTTTCGCGAGAGATAAACTTCGCCGCGAATTTCCACCAAGACGGGAGCGTCCCCGGCCAGCGAGAGCGGGACGGAATCGATGGTTAGGATGTTCCGCGTGACATCGTCCCCCACCCGCCCGTCTCCGCGCGTCGCGGCGCGTTCGAGTCGGCCGTCGCGATAGATCAGCGTGATGGCGACGCCATCGACTTTCGGCTCAATCACGACGGGAATGGTTTCGCCGGGGAGCAATCGTTGCATGCGCTCGAAAAATTCCACCGCCTCGGTCTCGGAATAGGTGTTGTCGAGGCTGAGCATCGGGGCGAGATGCGTCACTTGCTGGAAACCCTCGAGCGCCTTTCCTCCAACGCGTTTCGTGGGAGAATGCTCGACCGCCAACTCGGGATGAGCGCGCTCCAAGTCAGCCAACTCGCGGAGCAAAGCGTCGAACTCCAGATCGCTCACCGCCGATGTCGCTTCCTCGTAATAGAGGCGGTTGTATTCCTCGATCTGGCTACGGAGTTGGAGGATCCGTTTTTGCGCTTGTTGCGGAGTTAGGAACAGGTCTGCCATGCCGCCAACAATAAATCGTCGCGGCGAAAATTGCGCCAGTCATATCCGCCACCCAGTCGTAGAAATCCGCTCCCGATCTTCCGGGCGTGAAGAGTTGATGCAACTCGTCGAACGCTCCGAAAAGCCCGATCCCAACAACAATCGCGGCGAACGATTTCCATCCCGTCCACGAACAAGTTCGGCGAAGAGCGAGAGCGAGCAGAAAGCCCCCGGTGGCAAAGGCGATGGCGTGAACCAGTTTGTCGGACGCCAGTAGCTCCGAGGGCACGATCTGGAGTTCGGCCGGGGTCAGCGAGGAAAGATAACTAATCCCGAGGGCCCAACCGACGACCGCGCACCAAGCGACGCCTGCGGAAATGCGGAGGATTGAGGAAAAAAAAGAGCAGCGCACGGGATGGGACTAGAATAGCTGTTGCTTTTTATACACCAAGGATAGGGCACGCAAGTGTGTTGTCGCCTTTTTGCCGATGAGAGGGAATGAGCGAAGGCCGAGATTCGCATTCGCGAGGGAGATTTTAAAAGTTTTGAGAAATTTACAGGTTGGCATGGCAGGTGCTAAAGGGGAGATGTCCTTATTTTGGGTAGGACAAAATCAAAGAACAGTCCGGCTGCAAGGGTTTAAATTGGGAACGCTCTTGGGGGAGAGCTTTTCAATTAGGGAGCAGCCGGGCTGATTCTATTTTCGGGCCGAATGTTAGGAGTTCGCGGATCGCTTCGGGGTCGTTGAAGTTGGCAAATAAACCCCGCTCCCCCTCCCGCACCGGATAGACCGCCGTTTTCCCGTCCAAGACGGAGGCGCGCAGACAATTCTGCAAACTGCGTTCGCCCGTTTGGAAAAATTGCTCGAGTCGCGATGAATCAGACCGCGCGTAAACGGCGGCGAGCGGCTCAAAATAGTCGTCCAAGCGGGGAACCGCCGCCGACGAATGCTGCAGCAAGCGGACCAGAAAATCGGCGGTCATCAACGGAAGATCCACCGCTAGAACGAGAAGGCGCTCCGTTTGAATATGCGGCAGGATCCCAGTCAGCGCACCCATTGGGCCGGAGTCCGGGAAGAGGTCTTCCCGCACCGTGACGCCACTTCCCAGCCACGGACCGTTTTTCGGGCCGGAGATGAGCAACTCGGTCGGGTTCAGTTTTTGCAAAAGCTCGAGCTGCCGCCGCCAGAGAGGTTGACCGTTGATTTCAATCGCCGATTTGTCGAAACCCATCCGCGAGGATCGGCCGCCAGCCAGCAAAACGGCGGAGAACGGATGATCGACAAGGCAGCGGGTTTCGCTCATAGTTTTCTCATGAATAGCGAAAGACCGGCGCTCAAGCATCTGTTCATTTCACCGCAGCACAATTTCGTGGGCCACCACGGAGGCGAGCCCGGGGAATCTGTCATGGAGGATCTCGATGGAATCGTCTGCGAGGCGGGCAGTGGCATCGTGGGCGACCGCTATTTCGATCATAAACCGGATTACAAAGGGCAGATCACGTTTTTTGCCTGGGAGACGTTTTTGGAGATGCGGCAGGTGTTTCCCCAGAAAAATCTGGAGCCGTGGGTGTTTCGGCGAAATATCATTACTTCCGGCCTCGATCTGAATGAGTTGATCGGATCGGAGTTTGAGGTTCAGGGCGTGCGGTTTGCCGGGACCGAGGAGGCGCGACCGTGCGACTGGATGAATCGCGTCATCGGCGACGGAGCGCGGACGGCTTTGGAAGGTCGGGGCGGACTGCGGGCGCGGATTCTAAGCACCGGACCGCTGCGCAAAGGGCCTGCCGATTTGCACGTCTTCGTTTGCGGATGAAAAGGATGAAGATCGCCGTTTTCAGCACGAAACCCTACGACCGAGAGTTCTTGGAGGCGGCCAACGCGGAAAAGGGCCACGCGATTTCGTTTTTCGAGGAGCACTTGATGGAATCGACGGCGATCTTGGCTCACGGGTGCGAGGCGGTCTGCGTTTTTGTAAATGACACCGTCGATGCGGCTGCCTTGGAGGTGTTAGCAGCGCAAGGCACGAGGCTGATTTTGTTGCGCTGCGCCGGTTTCAATAACGTCGATCTCGCGGCCTCCGCGCGCCTGGACTTCAGCGTCCGCCGCGTCCCGAGCTACTCGCCTTACGCGGTGGCTGAGCACACGATTGCGCTCATCCTCACGCTCAATCGGAAAACGCACCGCGCCTTCAACCGCGTCCGCGAGGGCAATTTCTCGATCGACGGCCTCCTCGGCTTCGACCTGCACAGCTCCACCGTCGGCATCGTCGGCACCGGCAAAATCGGCCAGCTCACCGCGATTCCGCTCCACGCCATGGGTTGCAAAATCCTCGGCCACGATCCGTATCCCAACGACGCCTTCACCCAAGCGGGCGGAACCTACGTCCCGCTCGACACGCTTCTCGCCGAGTCCGACATCATCAGCCTGCACCTGCCGCTCACGCACGAATCCTTCCACCTCATCGACGAAAAATCCCTCGCCCAGATGAAGCGCGGCGTCATGCTCATCAATACCAGCCGCGGCGCCCTCGTCGATGCGGACGCCTTGATCGCCGCACTAAAAAGCGGCCAAGTCGGCTACGTCGGGCTCGACGTTTACGAGCAGGAAGCGGAAGTCTTTTTCCAAGACCTCAGCGGAGAAATCATCCAAGACGACACCCTGCAGCGCCTGCTAACTTTTCCTAACGTTCTCGTCACCTCGCACCAAGCTTTTTTCACCAAAACCGCCATGACGAACATCTCCGAGACCACCTTGGGCAACGTCGCCGATTTTCTTGCGGGCGTATCGTCGCCCAACGAAGTGAAAAAATGACTTTTATTTTTGGAAAAGGGGCTTTGAGCTAGGCAGCGACTCTCTTTTTCCCCTGCCAGACGAGCAATCCGAGCATTCCCACACCCAGCAATGCGTAAGTCGAGGGTTCCGGCACTGAGCCAAGTGTCACGCTGGTCGGGCCAGTAGTATCCGGACTCCACGTTGCGCCGCCATCGATCGTAAGCTCCGTAAAAACGTCGAAGAAGCTGTCGATCCGGAAGTTACCACCGCTGATGGTGGTAATAGTCGTCTGACCTAGCGATTGACGCGTTGGGCTTTCGCGGAACATCAAACCTGCCGGCAGGTTGCCGCCCGACACGTCGAGTTGGAGCATTTCGGCGTCGAAAGTTCCGGTGCCAGCCCCGCCGTTGCCGGTAATTCTCCAGGTACTGTTGGCAGGAGCGGAAAACGGTAAGAACGTGTTACCGCTATCAAGGCTATACGTGCCCGCAACCGTCAGGCCGAAGCTGTGCGAAACGACATTCAAACCCGCAGGTGGAGGAAAACTCTGGGTAAACTGATCGTACGTGCGGGCTCCGAGTTTCACGTTCCCCGCGAAAAAGTTCGATTGTTGAGAGCTGCTATACCCCGTGGAAACGCCGTTGATATCATTGCCACTGGGTGGGAGGTTGGAGCTGTTCATGTCGGCAAAAGCCCAGACGGATGAAGTGAGTGCCATGCTTGTGAGTGCGCCAGCGAATACGCTGAAGCCCAAGGGGATTGTTTTAAAGATTTGAGTTTTCATTTTGTGTTTTTTAAACAGCAAAGAAATTGCAGACAGCAAGACCCAGAATGCTCGATCTCACACGGAGTAATTCGATACGGATTTCTGACATTCTTTTTGGAAGAGGGGCAAATGTCCAGATAAATTCAAACTTTACAGCGAGCAGCTAGGGGCAGCGGTTTGCAACCGCCGGAAAAACCCATCGACATCTCTCGAAAATTTGACTTGCGACTTGATCTCAATAAGGCCATCCTGCCGATGTGGAATCGCACCGCAGCCCAGCCATCCGTCCCCTTGAGGCGACGACTTTGCTCACGGCGCCCGTGGGTAAGAAGATGCAACTGCATGCGCTCAACTCCGCCCCGGAGGTTTGCCAACGACTTCGAGAAATGGGTTTCTGCGAATCCGCCCAAGTAATCAAACTTTCCTCCGGCAAGAATCTGATCTGCCAAGTCTGCGGCGTGCGCCTGGCGCTGAGTCGCGACCTAGGAAATTGCATCCTTCTCCGGCCAGTGGAAACTAGTGCCTTGCCCGCAAACAAGCGCCGGGCTTGATCGTTCCCCGAGCCTGCCATTTGTGGACGCGACACCCACCTTGCTTTCCGACCTAACGCCCGGTCAAACCGCTCAAGTGCTGGCATTTTCCGGTGACTTGGAACGCACCAAACGCCTCCGCGAAATGGGCCTGCTGCCAGGAACAAAGGTCAAATTCATCCGCTGGGCCCCGCTCGGCGACCCGCTCGAGATCGAGTTGCGCGGTTACAAACTGTCCCTCCGACGCCACGAAGCCGAGTTGATCCAGGTTGAGCCACACGTTTCCGCAAATGGCTGACGTCGCCTCGAAAACCATCACCTTCGCCCTCGTCGGCAACCCGAACTGCGGCAAGACGACCATTTTTAACGCCCTCACCGGAATGCGCCAAAAGATCGGCAATTACCCGGGCGTTACGGTTGAGAAAAAGATCGGCACCTTCTACACCCAGCACGGCGAAAAGCGCGACCTGATCGATCTGCCCGGCACTTACAGTCTCGTCCCGCAATCGCCCGATGAGCGCGTGACCCGCGACACTTTGCTCGGTCTGCAATCCGACACGCCGCCGCCCGAACGCGTCATTTGCGTGCTCGACGCCTCGAATCTGGAGCGCAACCTCTACCTCGCCACTCAGGTCATCGAAGTCGGTCTGCCCACCATCGTCGTTCTCAACATGGAAGACATGGCCACCGCCAAAGGGGAAAAAATCGACACCGCGTTGCTCGCGAAAGAGCTGGGCTGCCCAGTTGTCGCTGCCACCGCAAACAGCGCCCACGGCACGCTCGCCCTTCGCATTGCCCTTTCCCAGCCGGTCCAGACCAATCTCCACCCACGCACCGATTTCGCCGACCCGGCCAACATTTCGGAGGAGGCCATCGCTGCTCGCTACGACCGCATCGCCGCGATCGCGAGCCGCGTCACCACGTATCTCGACACCGCCGTTGCCGACCGCACCGACCGCATCGACGCCGTCCTCACACATCACGTCTGGGGTTGGGTCATTTTCCTTGGCCTAATGGGTCTCATGTTCTGGAGCATCTTTACCTTCGCGAGCATCCCGATGGACTTCATCGACGCGATGTTTTCCCGGCTCTCCGGTTTCATCCAAACCACCATGCCGCCGGGAGATTTACGCGATCTCTTCACCGACGGGATCATCGCCGGCGTTGGCGGGGTGCTTGTTTTCCTTCCGCAAATCCTCATCCTTTTCCTCTTTATCGGCCTGCTCGAAGACAGCGGCTACATGGCGCGAGCGGCGTTTATTATGGACCGGGTAATGAGCCGCGTGGGGTTGCACGGGAAGTCGTTTATTCCGCTGCTGAGTTCGTATGCGTGCGCCATTCCGGGCATCATGGCGACGCGGACGATTGAGAGTCCGCGAGACCGATTGGCGACGATCTTGGTGGCGCCATTCATGAGTTGCTCGGCGCGTTTGCCGGTTTATGGACTGATGATTTCCACCCTGATCCCCGGCGGGACAGCGACAGCCTTGGAAAAAGCCGGGCTGATGATGTTGATGTATCTCCTCGGCACCGGCGCGGCGTTTTTCTTTGCTCTCGTCTTTAAGCGCACCTTCCTTCGAGGCGAACCACCCCCGCTCGTGCTGGAGCTTCCGCCCTATCGATTGCCGGGCATCTTCACGGTGCTCCAACACATGCTCTCGCGGGCGAAAGCCTTTCTCACGCGCGCTGGGACGCTCATTCTCGGGCTCAGCATCCTGCTCTGGTTCGTCTCCACATTTCCGAAAACGGACGCCGGACTCTCTGGCAGTTTTGCAGGACGCGCTGGGCATTTCCTCGAACCGGCGCTCCGACCACTCGGTTTCAATTGGAAAATCGGCATCGGCCTGATCGGTGCGCAAGCGGCTCGCGAGGTTTTCGTCTCCACCATGGGCATCGTTTACAGCATCGACGGCGCGGAGGAAAACACTGAGCCACTCCGCGTCGCTCTGCTGCACGATCGTTGGCCCGACGGACGCCCCGTTTTCACGCCGCTCGTGGCGTTGTGCATCATGGTTTTCTTCGTCTTTTCCATGCAATGCATCGCCACACTGGCCGTCGTCAAACGCGAGACTAACAGTTGGCGCTGGCCCGCCTTTCAGTTCTTTTATATGACGGGGTTCGCCTATCTCTTTACGCTGGCTCTCTACCAGATTGGACGCGCCCTGGGTTATTAGTCCTATACGACTTATATGGACTCATAAGACCTATTCCAAAAAAATCCTCTGTGCCCTTTGTCAGCTTATTATTACGAGTGCTGGCTATCTCGTTTGACTCGGTTGTGTTCTCTGTGGCTAAATTCTCTCCACCTTTGAAACTTCCCTTCACCTTTTTCCTCGCCCTGCGCTACCTCCGGCCCAAGCGCACCTTTCTCTCCATCATCACTCTCATCTGCATCGTCGGCGTCATGCTCGGTGTCATGGTCCCCATCGTCGTCCTCAGCGTCATGACCGGCTTTGACCGCGAACTTCGCGAAAAAGTCGTCGGCTTCGACGCCCACCTCAACATCCACAGCGACGGCATCCTCAAGGACTGGCGCAAGATCAGCGACGACGCCCGCAAAATACCAGGCATCACCGCTGTCGCCCCGTTCGTCCAAGGCCGCGTCCTCGTCGAATTCAATAACCGCCGCCTCGCTCCCTACATCCGCGGGATTGATCCCGTCCTTGAGGAAAGCGTTTCCTCGATCAAAAAATACATCCCCGCCGGTTCTGGCACATACGATCTTTCTAACAACAACGCCATCATCGGCTCCGACCTCGCCGACAGCCTAGGTATCGGTTTGGGCGACACCCTTTCCATCTACTCCCCTAGCAACATCAGCCAAGTCCTCGACTCCCTCGATAAAGCCGGCGAGCACCCCGAAAAAGCCGACGACACTCGCGCCGCCCTTTCAGAAGTCCGCCAACTCGTCCTCCCCATCGAAGTTACCATCAGCGGCATCTTCCACAGCGGCCGTTACTCCTACGACTCCGACTACCTCCTTGTCCCCCTCAACGTCGCCCAAGAACTCTACACCCTCGAAGACAACATCCACGGCCTCAGCGTCAAAACCATCGACGCCGACCGCGCCCCGCAGTTTCAGGAAAAACTTCGCGCCATCCTCCAACCGCCCAACGACGTCACCACTTGGATCGAGCAAAACTCTCAGCTCTTCGACGCCATCACCGTCGAGCGCAACGTCATGTTCTTCCTCCTCCTCTTCATCGTCATCGTCGCCGCCTTCGGCATCATGAGCACCCTCATCACCACCACCGTACAGAAAACTCGGGAAATCGGCGTCATCAAAGCTCTCGGCGCGCGCGTCGGCCAAATCCTCTGGATCTTCCTCGCGCAAGGCATCGTCGTCGGCTTTTTCGGCACCTTGACCGGACTTGGGCTCGGCATTCTCATTGTCGCCCAACGCAACGAATTCCGCGCCTGGCTCAGCCGCACCCTCCACATGGAAATTTTCCCCACCGCCATCTACCAATTCGCGGAAATCCCCGCCGTCCTCGTCCCCCGCGACGTCGCCCTCATCTGCGTCAGCGGCTTCGTCATCTGCACCATCGCCGCCCTCATTCCCGCCTACTTCGCCGCGAGACTCGACCCGGTGAAGGCATTGCGGTTTGAGTGAAGGCCCCAAAGAATACCTCCAAGAAAGATCGCCAACCTAACATCAGATTATCCGACCACGACATGGTTGGCATCCAGCGGGTCGCTGCCGCCAAAGGCGTCCCCTACCAGTCATTGATTTCTGGGTTGATCCACCAGTTTGTCGAAGGTGATCTCGTCGAAAAGAGAGCATCAAAATCAGCAACCTAAGCGTTAAACTAGAGAAACCCCTTCCTAAATAGGCTGACTGCCTCCCACAGTTAACCCCTTTGATGCTGTTTCACGGGACTGTGCGGGCAGAACGGAACCCGAGGAAGTTACCTCTCTGGCTCGATATTCTTGAGGTGCGGTCCGAGGCTCGCCCCGCTTGCGCGTCGTTGTTCCAGCCGCCACCCCGCACCACCCGGAATGCACCCGGTGCAGGCCCCTGTGGGTCGGTGCCCGGTGAAGCCGCATAATAACTGCCCGAATACCCGTCCCAGCACCACTCGTAGACGTTGCCCGTCATGTCATACAGCCCAAAACCATTCGGAGCAAACGCCCCTATTGGCGACGTGTAAGGAAACCCGCCCGTGGCAAAGCTCGGGTGAAAGCCCGTTGGAGAACTCAGATCGTAACTGTAAATCGTATCACTGTTATAGTTCGCCTGACTGTGCGTAATCGTATCCCCCCACGGAAACCGTTTGCCGCTCAGGCCTCCCCGCGCCGCCTTCTCCCACTCCGCCTCGGTCGGCAGCCGATACCCATTGGCTGAAAAATTGCACACCACGCTGTTATTGCCGCCTGTCTTATACACCGCGCTGCTCAACGTGTAGCAGGGCGTCAAGCCCTCCTTCTGGCTCCGAGCATTGCACCACTTTACCACCTCATACCACGACACGGTATTCGCCGAGTGACTCACGGCCTTGCCCATGGCTGTAGCCGCGTTGATGTCGTAGCCGTTGGCCGCCGCCCAGCTCGCCACCGCGTCCCACGTCTCCTTGCTTACCTCATACTTGTCCAAGTAGAACGCGCTCACATTCACCGTGTGCAACGGCAACTCAATAGCATATCCCTCATTTGGGTCCATCGCATTGCCCATCTGGAAGCTCCCAGCCGGGATGAGCTCCATGCCTGCAGGGACGAAATTGCGGACAGAACGGAAACCTAGGTCGCTGCTGGTCGTTTCGGGGGGGCTGCTGGCGCGGAAGGCAGAGCGGCAGCCCCAGGCGCCGGAATGGTCGCCCCAACTGCCGCCCCGGCGGATCCGGTAAGAGCCGAAAACAGGACCCAGCGGGTTGGTTGATGGCGAACTCGCATAATAACTGATCGAAGACGAATCAGACCAATCCCAGCACCACTCCCACACATTTCCCGTCATGTCGTAAAGCCCATACCCGTTTGGTCCAAAACTCCCCCCTGGGGATGTGTAGGGGAAGCCCCCGGTCGCGTAGCTCGGGTGATACTCAATCGTCGGACTCACGTCGTAGGTTAGGTAATTGGTCACCCCATCTGCAGAATACACCCAATAGTTAGCCTCGCTGTGCGTGATTAAGTCCCCCCACGGAAACCGCTTCGCGCTCAACCCTCCCCGCGCCGCCTTCTCCCACTCCGCCTCCGTCGGCAGACGATACCCGCTCGCACTCATGTTCAGCGCAGGCGGGATTGTGCCTGTTTTGTAGGCGAACCTCCCAGCGTGTATGCTGGCGTTAGCCCCTCCCTCTGGCTCCGCGCATTGCTCCACTTCACCGCGTCATACCATTTAATGGAATGAACCGGATGGTTCGCCGCCTTTCCAGCGCCTACAGGCAGATCCGTGTATCCATTGGTCAGTCCCCACGCCCGCACCTGATCCCAAAGCGCTTTCGT
This sequence comes from Chthoniobacterales bacterium, assembly GCA_038228695.1. Classification (GTDB taxonomy): domain Bacteria; phylum Verrucomicrobiota; class Verrucomicrobiia; order Chthoniobacterales; family DASVRZ01; genus DASVRZ01. The sequence continues at coordinate 3,300 of JBBRPA010000057.1, read as the reverse complement.
CACCTCATACTTGTCCATGTAAAACGCGCTCACATTCACCGTATGAACAGGCAACTCGTCCGGGTAGCCATCGCCCGAGGCCGCCAGCGTGTTCCCTATCTGAAAACTCCCCGCCGGGATGAGCGCTACAGCCTCCGAGCGCAGGCGGTAGAAAGCGGCAGGGTAAGGGCTGTTGGTGTCGGTATACGTGCTTGGGGCGACATTGGAGGCGATAGTGCTCCATGAACCGGGTAACAGCGTCGTGGATCGCTCGACCGAGACGACATCCGTACCCGCGTATATCCACGACATTGAAAAGATGCCGCTATTATAAGCCGTGGCGGTGATCAGAGGCTGGCCGTGAAGAGTTGCTGGAATCGCCGCTGCCACCAGCAACGCGACGCCGAGAAGGCGGAGGGTTTTTGTCACAATATTCTAGATTGTCCGAACACCCCGCAAACTGTCAATTTGAATCTCGTCATCCGAATCTCGACAACGTGGAGAACTAAGAAACGGGACCAAGATAACTTAGTTAAGTGCCATTCTTACCAGTCCCTATTTTATGTCCCCCGCGACGTCGCCCTCATCTGCGTCAGCGGCTTCGTCATCTGCACCATCGCCGCCCTCATTCCCGCCTACTTCGCCGCGAGACTCGACCCCGTCAAAGCCCTCCGCTTCGAGTAGCGGCAACGAATCAGCGTTTCCCTGAAAATAGCCCAGCCATTCATGGCTGGGATCACGGTCCAACAAACCGCTCAAGTCCCGTCAGGGACGAAAGGAATGTTCTGCCGTCCTAACTAGACTTGGAAAATTAAACGGACGTTTCAACCAGCTATAAATCGCTGGGCTATTGCCAGCGGACAAATTATTTTAAAACCGCCATGCACTCCTTAAATTCCTGCCTGATGCATTGCGTCTTCTCCCCACCCGTGGCTCACCACCGCCATCCGTGAACGTCTCTGGCCCTATCTCGGCGGCATCGCCCGCGAGAATAACATGAAGGCGCTCGCCATCGGCGGCGTGGGCGACCATGTGCATCTGCTCCTCAGCCTGCCCGCGACGCTCTCGGTGTCCAAGGCCATGCAATTATTGAAAGGCAATTCCTCGAAGTGGCTGCGCGAGACCTTTCCTGAGCTGCGGACCGAGGGGTTCGCGTGGCAGGAAGGTTTTGGATCATTCAGCATCGGCGTCTCGGGCGTGGATGACACCGTTCGTTACATCCAGACGCAGGAAAAGCATCATCGCAAAATAGGTTTCCGGGAGGAAGTGGAGACATTTCTCAAGAAGCACGGATAAGAATATACGGCGGAAATGCTGGACTAAGGCTCTTTCATCCCTGTCGGGACTTTGATTTGTGATTGATCGGGTTACCCAGCCATGAATGGCTGGGCTATTTCCGAAAAGAATCCACGCGCTGCTTGAAGAGCGCCGCCGCCATCGCCAACCGCAAGGCACTCACCTGGGCGGCGCGCCCGTCCTTCCGCGAAATGAGCGTCCTCCTCGGCAGTCTGGACAAACTCGTCCTCCGCTTTCGCAAGACCGACGCAGGCAGTCAATTCGTCGATGCCCACCTAGCCATGTGCATCGATCCCAAGCGCAACGAGATCATGCTCTCCCGCAAACGCAGTTAGCACTCCAGTCTCGAAATAGCTTCTGGCGGCGCAGAAGCGCTTCGTAAAAAATTCATCGCTGTTCCATGCGACTGCGGACTGAAACGGGATATACCCTTCGAACTTAAAACTCATTTTTTTCTTTAGCTTGCCAAAGACGCTCGCTCATACCTAAATAACCGTAATCAAAGTTTTTAATTCCATCACTTATGCCGTCATCCCTCCGTAAAAATTCCGCTGCTCTCCTGCTTACCGCTGCCGCCGGGAGTCTGCTTGTAAGTCAGGCTCAAGCCAGCGTCATTCTCGAAAGCAGTGTTTCGGGAGCCGATTTTAGCAATACCTTCGCAGGTCGCAACCTACTGGCCGCCGGAGTCGATGTGGTCCAAGGGGCCGACAATGACATTATTAATGGCGATTCTGACTACTTTACTTTTACCAATCTCACCCCGAACACGGCTTTCAGCCTAAAGATCGATTCAACCGCCAACGGTTTTAGTTATGCTGCGAATTTCTCGGTCTTGAACGACTCCGCTACTTCCATCGGCACTCCATCAATTTTTATTGCGCCTTTTGCATTCACCGGCACTGGAACGATTAGCGGGACCGTTCCTATCACTGGTAACCTGACGGTTTTCGTTGATCAGGCAGGAGGCGAGCAATCTGGCGGCAGCTACACCGCCACTCTGACAGCCGTGCCCGAGCCTGCCACAACCACGCTGGCCGCTCTCGGCGCCGCTGCCCTCGTCGCAGCCACTCGCAAGAAACGCCACCAGGGCTAGTCTCCTCCTTCTCCCTGCCATGCATCGGCTCAGCGGTGTTCTTTCTCTCGAAGAGCTCACCCTTCTTCGGCAAATTCTCGCGGATGCGCCCTTTGAGGATGCCAAGCTTTCCGTCGAAAGTTATGCGGTGGTGAAAAACAACCGCCAACTCTCCCGCGCCGACTCCGAAGTCGAGGCGCTCGACCGCACCATCGCAGCGGCACTTTCGCGGCATGAACTTTTTTCTTCCGCCGCATTTCCAGTGCGTTACGTGCCACCGCTTTACCTTCGCTACGAGCCGGGCATGCTCTACGATGCGCATGTCGACACGGCGACTTTTACCTACGGAACCGATACGTTGCGGGCCGATATCTCGGTGACGGTATTTCTCAATAATCCCGACGAATACGAAGGCGGCGAGCTCGTTCTAGATCTCCCCGGTGGTCCGCTCGCGGTGAAATTGCCAGCTGGCGACGCCATTGCTTACTCCACCCATACCGTGCATCAGGTGCGCCCGGTGACGTCGGGTGAACGACTCGTTGCGGTGACATGGGCTCAAAGCCGGGTGCGCGATCCCCAGATGCGTCAGGTGCTGTTTGATTTGCACGCCGTTTCAGCCAGTCTCGCAGAAAATGCCCCCGCTTCCGTGGAGCGCCGCCTCTTGCTCAAAGCGGAACGCAATTTACTGCGTTTGGTCGCCGAGTAGGCTGTTTTGATTCAACATTTAAGGCAGTATCGTTTCCCCTAGGTCAGGTGTGCCCGTAGGGTCATTCATGCTCCCCCCTCGCCAGCCTACCCGGCGACACCCACTGCTAGCCCAAGTTCCGCAGTTTGAGAGGGTCGATCTCGCAACCATGCGGGTTTGCGGGGTTTTTCAGTGGATTTTCGGCACTACATTTTCGATGATTTTGGAGTGACGGGGGATCTGGAGGCCGAGGTGGGCGAGGAGTTGG
>JBBRPA010000056.1:0-19696 GCA_038228695.1 Chthoniobacterales bacterium | reverse complement strand
CGCGACTCGTTCGCACCCGACCCAACGTATCCATTCTTAGCAACTCACTGCCAGTTCCCAACCCAGTCATAGATGTCATAGCGACAAACCTTATGACACTTATGATCCCGGCCGATAGAGGCACTCCGTGTGACGCTTACGGTACAACCGCACTGCAAATCTTTGGTAATAACGCAAAAACCATCACTTTCAACGATGTGATCAGTTCCACCGGTAACGGCGGGGCCAACTCGGTTACGATCAGAGAAAACAGCAATGTTGTTTACAAGGCGGCCAACACTTACTCCGGCGACACCTTTGTTAATGCAGGCAAACTCCAGTTCGATACCGGCGGCAGCGCCAACAACTCTACCGTTCGCATCGGTGATACTACTGGCTCGGTGAATTCCAGTGTGGAGTTGATCGCTTCTGCTGGCGGTCTTTCACTCTCGAACACGATGGGTGCACGCAGCGGCAACAGTGGCACGACAACTCTTGCGTCCTTAAACACCTCCAATACCAATACGCTCTCCGGACAGATCTACGCAGATAAGGCGCTAACGATCACCCAAGCAGCGGGTGGCACTCTAGCCATTACCCAGGCTCGTGTAGGTGTCACTACGACCACCGGCATGGACATCAAAGGTAACACCGTGACCGTCACTCCGGCGGCCACTGGCACGATCAACATCAGTGGCGACATTTATAACTCCAGTGGAAACGGCGCTCTGGCATTCACGGGAGCCGGTGCCCTCACTCTCTCTGGAGCTAACACCTTCTCGGGCGGTATCAACCAAAGTGGTGGTGGCACTCTGAACCTCGGCAGTACGACCGCCCTCGGCGCCACCGCCGGCACATACAACCTCAGCGCGGCTGGCACAATTAATAACACCAGCGGCAATACGCTCATTCTAGCGAACAACAATGCGATCACGCTCGGAGGCGATCTTACCTTCACCGGATCGAACGATTTAAACCTCGGGACGGGTGTAGTCACTTCGGCCGTCACTACTACGGCCTTAGCTCCCCGCATCTTCACGATCAATGGTTCATCCCGGACCCTGACGATGGGGGCGCTGTCAAACTTTATCAGCTCCAACTCGTTTTATACGATCAATGGCGTAGGAAACACCCTTATGCTTGGTGGGCTTTATGCTAGTAACAGTTCCTCCGGTGTGGGACGTACGGTTACTCTTAACGGCACGGGAAATGTGGGTATCAGCGGTCCGGTCTTGAATAATACGCCTGGCGGCGGTACTGCCACTACTGCGGCTGTCACCTACAGCGGCAGTGGCACGCTGACGCTTAACAATACGAGTGGCACGGATAGCAACTACGGCGGCGCGACTACCGTCACCTCCGGCACGGTCGTTGGTATCGGGACTAAAGCGTTTGGCAACACTTCCGGTATCGCACTTCAGGGAACCTCGATTCTCAGCCTGCGTGGGGACGGAAATACTCCTTTCGTGAAGACAACCGGAGGCGCAGCGATCACAGTGTCGCCCTCAACTAGCACAACAACAATTAACGTAGATCAAGCTACGGGTGCTGGCACCTCAGCCAAGACGATGACTTTGGGGGTATTTAACCCGACCTCAACGTCCTCCTCGTTCTTGATCAACGTCACAGGCGCGAATAACACCAGCCTAGCTCTCGGGGCTTTTACCGGGGCGGCCAACACCGATGCTTCCAGCAACTCCGACACGATCAATAACACGATCAGTGGTGGCGGAGGGCTGACAATCGCGAGCTACACGAGCGCGACGACGGGCGCGGGGGGAGATGAACTCACCTTTACCGGAGGCGGCAGCACGACGATTTCGGGAGCAATCACCGCGAGTGCCCAACCTCTGAAATTGAAGGTTAATGCCACTGGCGGGACAGTGACACTTAATGGTGCCAGCGGGGTAAACAGTGTAGTCACTCTAACGGCCGGCACGCTCAACTTAGGAAACGCCACCGCCCTCGGCAGCCCGACAGCCGTCACCATGGCGGCCTCAAGCTTTGGTTCGCTTATCAACACTTCCGGCACGGCCATCACCGTTGCGTCGAATCCCACCTATACCGTCGGCGATTTTACCTTTGGCAGCGCCGGTCAAACCAGCACGGGCAATCTCAATCTTGGCACCGGCACCGGAAACATCACCACCAGCCGAACGATCACTTTTGCTGGCACGAGCACGACCTTGACCTTAGGAGCACTCACCAGCACTTCTGTCACCACCAGTCGATCCCTGACCGCCAACGGTGCGGGTAACACACTGGTGCTCGGCGGACTGGGGCTTTCCTCGGCCCTATCGGCGACGAAGTTTACCCTAGATGGCACCGCTAACTTCAACATCACCGGGGCGATCGTCAACAATGCGGCGTTCGCAAATGGTCTAACTTTGTCGGGCACAGGGACCACTACCCTCGGTGGTAACAGCAACTACGACGGAGCTACGATCATCAACAGCGGTGCCACCGTAAAAATCGGCCATGCCAACGCCCTCGGCACCACGGCGGGCGACACCACGGTGAATAGCGGTGGCGTGCTCGACCTCAACGCCCAAACCATTGCCGAAGCGCTTAATATCGCCAGCTCCAGCAGCACCTCGCTGGGTCTCACCAACACCGGTGGCGCTGCGACGGTTAGCGGCTTGGTGACGTCGAACTCATCGAATGCAGCGATCGGCGGTGCCAATGGAAGTAACATCACGCTTTCTGGCGGTATTACCGCGACCGGGGCTAACGGGTTTGGCAAGTACGGTGAAAACACCCTGTTCCTGACCGGTCCCAGCAGCTTCGGGACGGGTTCTTTGAAAATTAACGCGGGCACAGTTTCCGTCGCTAACGCCGCAGCTCTGCCCAGCACGGGAACTCTGAATAGCGGTGGAAGTAACACGGACAGCAGCACTCTCGCATTGGCATCTGCAGGCAGTTACAGCATGGCTTCTCTGAGCGTCGGCGGGATCATGCGCTTCACTTCCACCGCCGGAGCTTCCACTCTTACCTTCACGGGTGCAGGCGCGCAGACTGGCAGCAGTGGCAAGACATTGGAAGCTGACGCCAACACCACGGTTACGAACAGCTCGACCTTCGACTTGGTTGGCTCCACTGCCGCTGCCGACCGCTCCCTCAAACTACAAGGCGCAGGAAACTTCATCTTCAATGGCGCGCTGCGGGACAATGCATCGGGCGCCGCATCCGCATTCAAAGGCGGACTGCTCCTAGCGTCCGGCAGCACGGTGACAGCGACCTTAAATACAGCCAACACTTACACGGGTGGAACAGTCGTGAGCGGCGGTACTTTGCTCGTCAATGGCGGAGTGGCAGGGGTGTCCTCTGGAACTGGGACTGCCTCCGTCGCAGTGAGCGGCAACGGCACTGTGCTGGGCGGCACCGGAGCAATCAGTGGTGCGGTCAGTATCGCTGCTCTTAGCAAAATTACCGGCGGCACATTGGGTACTAGTGCCGCGAATGCGGCTGCGAGTGTCGGAACGCTCAACACGGGAGCGCTGACACTTGCCTCTACCAGTGTCTTCCTCGTCGATATCGGAACCATCTCCAGCTTCGACCAATTGTTTGTTACCGGCACAGCCAGTCTTGGATCAGCCACATTGTCTCTCAACATCGCCAGCGGCCTCACCTTCGGAACCAATCAGGTCCTGAAGTTGATCGATAACGACACGAACTCAGACGGCTTCACCGGCACCTTCCTCAGCCTAGCTGAAGGCGGGTCCATTACTCAGAACGGATATACCTTCACCGCCAGCTATGTGGGTGGCGATGGAAATGACTTCACCTTGACCGCTGTCCCCGAGCCTTCGACTTGGGTCGGCGCTGGTTTGATTTCTGGTCTAGCGATTTACACCCTGCGCCGTCGTCGCCAAACGTCGCTGGTTTCCAACATCTTCTGAGGAGAGGAATCGCGGAGGTATTGAGGAATGCCTCCACGGTAGTCGCCCCGCCCGTCCGTTTCGGATTGGCGGGGCGATTTATTTTCCGGAAAGAATCCTTAGGCAGAGTAAGCGGAGACAAAAATTTCACCGGTGCCGGACACAGCTCCTCGGTGTAAAAAATTTCCTCGGATTCAGCGAATGCTTGACTTGAGTTCCCGGGAACATGATAACTATTAAATCTCGTGCCGCATTCGGCTCCGTTGCTCTGACGGATGGTCACACTTTATGCATTCCCCCAGTTCCGATACGCCCGTAGTTTCCGCCTCGACCCTAGATGGGAAACGCGTCTGGCGGACTGGCACGCTCACTTACACCACGGGTGCGCTCGTCGTCCTTTTTCTCTGGTTGCTCTGGGGCGATTTTGCGTGGGCCATGCGCGATCGTTCAGTCGTCGGCATGGCCAGTTGGTATCTTTCCAGTTTAAAGATTCCCAACCTTCTGTTCGGGATTCTGATGAGTTCTTTTCCGGGAGCGGTGTCGTTGATTCTCGGTCCGATCATCAGCGTCAAATCAGATCGCCACCGCAGTAAATGGGGACGGCGGATTCCATTCCTCATGGTCACGACCCCGATTGCAGCCTTCGGCATGATCGGGTTGGCGATAACCCCGTTCATTTCCCGTTGGCTCCATGGATTGGCGCAACCCGGGAGCATCGTGGGAGCGAAACTCCAAGCGACCTTGGGCGGTAGTGTGCTGGGCGCGCGGGTGCTTTCCCTTTTGGAGAACGAAATGGTTGTCGCGGTGGTTTGCTTCGCGATTTTCTGGGCTGCGTTTGAGTTTGCCACCGTCGCGGGTCAGTCGGTCTTTGGCGGACTCATCAACGACGTCGTTCCGCAAGAAATGCTCGGCCGTTTTTATGCCCTGTTCCGCACGGTCAGTTTGATCGATGGGATGATTTTTAATTTTTGGATCATGGGCAAGGTTCCCAACCATTTCAGCCTGATCATGACGGTCGTCGGAGTGTTTTACGGAGTCGCTTTCATGTGGGTTTGTTTCAAAGTGCGCGAGGGAGACTATCCACCGCTTCCGCCAAGCGAGAGTGAGGAACTGGGCTGGGCGAAGGGATTCATGAGCGGTGCGAAAATCTATTTCCGCGAATGCTTCACCCATCCCTATTACATTCGGATTTTTCTCATGCTGATGGCGGCCACGTTGAGTTTTCTGCCGATCAATACGTTCGCGCTTCCTTACGCGCGCAGCCTGGCGGTGAACATGGAGACCTATGGAAAGTATTTGGCGCTCACTTACATGATCTCCCTCGGCTTGGCGTTTCCTCTTGGCTGGCTGGTGGACCGGATTCATCCCCTGCGGGTAACCATGGGTGCGCTCGTCGGATATTTTTTGGTGACCGTTTGGGGGATGTTTTACGCCTCCTCGGAAAAAACTTTTCTGATCGCTTGGGTGCTGCATGGAGTGTTCTCGGGTTGTTACTTCACCAGTGCGGCCTCCATCGGTCAGCGATTGTTTCCGCGCGAAAAATTTGCCCAGTTTGCTTCCGCCGCCCTGCTCTTCGCCGCGCCTCTGCAAATGTCGCTCGCGCCTTTGGTCGGTCTCGTAATCGATCGGACCGGAAATATCTACCGCTACGCTTTCACCGCCGGATCGATTCTGGTCGTGATTGCCTTGATCGCCGCGGTCTCCGTCTATCGCCGCTTCTTGGAACTCGGCGGACCGAAAAATTATGTCGCCCCAATCCAATCCTAACCAAACAACCACCCTTATGAAAATCCCAATCGTCCTCCTATCCATGCTTGCCTTGACGGCCCAACCTCACGCGGCCAACGCAGCGGAAACGAGCCAGCCGAATGTTCTCTTTTTCGTCGTCGATGACCTGAGACCGGAGTTGGGTTGTTATGGAAAAGATTATATCAAAAGTCCTAACATCGACGCTTTGGCGAAATCGGGCATGGTCTTTGACCGCGCTTACGTTCAGCAGGCCGTGTGCTCGCCTTCGCGCACAGCCGTCATGACCGGTCTGCGGCCTGACACCACGAAAGTTTGGGATCTAACAACTTCTTTCCGGATCGCCCAACCCGATGTCGTGACCGTGGGACAACACTTCAAAAACAACGGCTATTTTGTTCAGGGCATGGGCAAGGTTTACCACGGTCGCCTGAACGACGAAGCGACTTGGTCCGTTCCGTGGCAGGTGCCGAAGTCACAAGTTTACGCTTTGGAAGAAAGCATCGCCCTGATGAACAAGGCCAATGTTCAAGGCGAACCCGATGCAGGTAAGGTGGGCAAAGCGGGCGACGCGGTCGATGCGTATGCTGTTCCCGATGGCGAGAAACCGACCGACGCCGCTCCGGCCGCGGACGAAGGCGGCAAGAAAAAGAAAGATAAGAAGAATAAAAAAGGCAAAGACGACGGTGGTTCCGAAGGCGGAAAAGTTAATTCCCGTGGTCCCATTTACGAAAGCGCCGATGTCCCCGATAACACTTTTCAGGACGGCAAAGTGGCCGATCTTGCCGTTCAGACCCTGGGCGAACTCTCCAAGAAGAATCAGCCCTTCTTTCTTGCTGTCGGCTTTATCAAACCTCATTTGCCTTGGGTTTCCCCTAAAAAATATTGGGACATGTATGACCCGGCTCAAATCGAAATTGCCCCCAATCCATTTCTGCCCAAAGACGCTCCGGAATACGCCATTAACCCGAACGATGGCGAGTTCCGCGCCTACAAAGGGGTTCCCGGCGAAGGAGATGTCCCTCCTGCGCTCCAACATAAACTCAAGCAGGCTTACTTCGCGGGCGTGAGCTATACCGACGCCCAGGTCGGGCGGGTCATGGCCGAACTCAAACGCCTCAACCTCGATAAAAATACCATCATCGTCCTCTGGGGCGATCACGGCTGGAAACTTGGCGAGCATAACGCTTGGGGCAAACATACCAACGTCGAGAACGACACCAACGCCCCGCTCATTTTCTCCGCTCCGGGTCTGAAGAACGCCGGTAGCCACAGCCAAGCCCTCGTCGAGTTCGTGGACATCTATCCAACGCTCGCTGATCTCGCCGGACTATCACTGCCTTCGCACCTCGAAGGTATTAGCCTCAAGCCGCTCTTGGAGAACCCCAACCGCGAGTGGAAAACCGCTGCGTTTAGCCAGTATCCCCGCAACTCGGACGGTAAACTCATGGGTTACTCCATGCGCACCGACCGTTACCGCTTCACCGTCTGGGTGAAAAAGGACGATCACACGAAGGTTGACGCGACCGAACTTTACGATCACCAGACCGATCCTCAGGAGAATGTTAACATCGCGGCTCACCCTGACCAAGCTGCGGTCGTGGAGAAACTAATGACCCAATGGAAGGCGGGCTGGCAGGGCGCGAAGCCATCGGTAAAATAGCTTCTGACGGCGAAGTGCCGGTGCGATCGAAGGATTAGTGGGCGATTTCGTGCGCGAGAAATTCTAGCAACTCTGCGTCCGTGATGGTGGCGGCATCCTGAAAGAGAACCGGGTGCCCGGAAGAGGTCGCGGATTGGAGTCGGGCGATCGTCTTCAGCGACTGCGAAAAATTCGGGCTGGAAAAATCCGCCAGAAGCAAGACGGCCGGATAAGGTTGTCCGTCGCGGAGGCGACGGTAGGGGGAGTTGGCCAGCGCCTGGTTGAATTGCGCGCGATCGGCCATGTTTCCAAAAACGCCTTGCAGCGCGTCAAACTGGGCCGCCTTCACCGCAACCGCTCGAAGCAGCCAGGGTTGCTGCGTGAGCACATCGGCGGCGAGTGAATTCTCGGTGGCAAAGAGTGCGAGACGGTCCGGGCGGGTGATTTTCTGCTCAACCAGATAGCGAACGCAGAGGCTCAAGTCGTCGATCGAAGTTTGCGCGTCCTTCCGTTCGGGGAGTTCTGCCGCTACGAGACTGACCCCATCGAGAGATTCCACCAGCAACGGGGCGTCTTTTTTGACAATGAAAAAGATTGCGGGCGTGTCGCCATCGGGGCGGAAGTTTTCCGTCTGCCGCAACCGCAAACGAATGGGCGAACCGTCGGAGGCGGTCAAGGCGATCTCGTCCGTTCTTTTTGCACCCGAAGACGGCGAGGTCGAGGTCGAGGGTGGGGTCGAGGGCGGGGTCGAGGGCGGGGTCGAGGGCGGGGTCGAGGGCGATTTCCTTTTCGTGCGAAGGGTGTCGAAATATTTTCGGGTCACTTCCCCTTGGGCTTTGGCGTAGGCCTGCACCAGCGGATCGCTCCTATTTTCCATCCAGACGTAATTATCCACCAGATCGACGCCGAAGCAGGATTCAATGACCGGTTTCTTTTCCGCTTGGGGGTAATCGAAAGCGTCCGCCGCAGGGAAGGGGAGGCTGGCGAACGCGAGAAACGTGACGAGAAAGCGGCTGGGCAGCATGAGTGGGCTGGTTTTTTCCCACATTGCGCTTGCGGGGGTGTATCCGGCAATTTAAAACCAGCGTAACTACTCCGCATGGCTACCGTCGAACTTGAAACACCAGATACCCTCGCTAAAACGTCCCAGCACCTCGATCGGCTGAACCAGACTTCTGGTCAAGACCTTGAAGGGGGCGAGATTCTCGGGGAAAAACTCACCCTGAACATGGGGCCGTCGCACCCCGCGACGCACGGCGTTCTCCGGATTTCCCTCGAATTGGACGGGGAAGTCATCACCAAGGCGACGCCCGACGTCGGCTATCTGCATCGTGGCGACGAGAAGATCGCGGAAAACATGCAGTATAATCAGTTCATCCCTTACACGGACCGATTGGACTATCTCGCCCCGCTGGCTAACAACGTTGCCTACGCCCTCGCGGTGGAAAAACTGATGGGCTGGGAAATTCCCGCACGAGGCAAAGCGATCCGCGTGCTTTGCTGCGAACTCGCCCGCATCTCCGCGCATTTGCTGGGGCTCGGGGCCTTCGCCATGGACACCGGCGCGATGACCGTTTTCCTCTACACCTTCACGGAGCGGGAAAAAATCTACAACCTGATCGAACTGCTGACCGGGGCGCGCTTCACCACGAGCTACACGCGCATCGGGGGACAAATTCGCGATCTGCCCGATGGGTTCATTCCCATGCTCGAAAAATTTCTCGACGGCTTTCTGCCTAGCTTGCAGGAGACCGACGACTTGCTCACCCGCAACCGGATTTTCATCGATCGCACCAAAGACGTCGGGATCATTACCCGCGAACAAGCGATTGCCTTTGGTCTGACCGGTCCGAATCTGCGTGGCTCGGGCGTGGACTACGACGTGCGCAAAGCCAATCCGTATCTCGACTACGAAAAATACGACTTCGACATTCCGGTTGGGTCGGTCGGAGATTGTTACGACCGCTATCTCGTTCGCTTGGGTGAAATGCGCGAGAGCGTGAAGATTTTGCGTCAGGTCATCGCCACTCTTCCGGAGGGGCCGATCAATTACGAAGACCCAAAAAATATCGCGGCGAATAAAGCGCAGGTGATGACCAAAATGGAGGAGTTGATTCACCATTTCATGATTCACACCGAAGGCGTTGACGCGCCGGTGGGTGAAGTTTATTTCGGCGCGGAAAATCCGAAAGGCGAGTTAGGTTTTTACATCAACAGCAAGGGCGGCGGTGTGCCGCACCGAATGAAGATTCGCGCCCCTAGCTTTGTGAACATTAGCATCCTCTCGACGATTATTCCGGGCCACATGATGAGCGACGTCGTCGCCATTCTCGGTTCGCTCGATTTCGTCATGGGCGAGTGCGACCGGTAGGGCTCCGCTTGCTGGTTCGGAGCTAAGTTAGATCACCCAGTCGAGATCGGCGTGGCGGTTGTCTTTGTTCAGGATGTTGAGTTGTTTTTCCTCGAAAAAGACGAGTGACCGTTTCTGCACGCTGTGGGTTAGGAAAACGTTAGCGCCGATGGTCGTGCCGGCACCGACGACGGTGTCTCCGCCCATAATCGTCGTCCCAGCGTAGATCGTGACGTTGTCTTCGATGGTGGGGTGGCGTTTTTTGCCTCGGAGTTGCTGGCCACCGGCGAGGGAGCGGGCGATGAGGGAGACGCCTTGGTAGAGCTTCACGTTATTGCCAATGCTAGAAGTCTCGCCGACGACAACCCCGGTGCCGTGATCGATGAAAAAGTGCGAGCCGATTTCCGCCCCGGGATGAATGTCGATCCCGGTCCGGGAATGCGCCCACTCGGTCATCATGCGGGGAAGAATCGGGAGGTTAGACGCATAAAGCAGGTGCGCCATGCGCTGGACAGCGATGGTCTCGATAAACGGATAGGAGAGAATGATCTCGTCGTTGCTGCGGGCTGCGGGGTCGCCTTCGAAGGCGGCTGCAACATCCGTTTTCAGCAGCGTGCGAACGTCAGGCAGGGCGTTGAGAAATGATTCCACGATTTTCGTGGCTCTCGCCTCGGGGCACTTGGGTTCTTCCAAGCGGAGACTTTTGCAAACCTCGACGGTCAATGATTCGGCCACCACTTCGACTCGCGCAGCGGTGAGTTTTTCCACGGCGTTTTTCAGGAGCGGGGCGTCATCGTGGAATCCCGGAAAAATCAGGCTGAGCAGATCTTCGCAAATTTCTGCAACGACCACCTTCGACGGAAGGTTGGCCCCGTCGAGGTGGTTAATGCCTCCAGATTCCTGATAGGACTCAACTAGTTTGCGGACGATGGAGGTTAGGTTCAAAGCGTAGTTAATGGGCGCCTTCCGCAAGCGTCGTCAGGTAGGTTTGGCAGGTAATGCCGGTGATTTTTTGGTATTCTTCGGCAAAGCGGGCAATGATCGCATCGGCTTGTTGGGGATCGATCAAAGAAACGGTCGCGCCGCCGAATCCGCCGCCAGTTAGGCGCGAACCAAATACGCCAGCCGTGGATCGGGCAATCTCGACCAGAGCGTCGAGTTCCGGTGTGCTGTTCTCAAAATTTTTCCGGGAGCTTTCATGTGATTCAAACATCAAACGGCCAAAACCGTTGCCGTCGCCTGCCTTGAGCATTTGCACGCCTGCCTGCACCCGCTCGATCTCGCCCGTGACGTGCAAGGCGCGGCGTCGCGTGACGTCGGGCATGTCGGCCGCCAGCAAAGCCGCGCTGGTGGTGTCGCGAAGGGCTTTCACTCCGAGGATGGAAGCGGCCTCAAAACATTGGTTGCGGCGTTCGTTGTATTCACCGCCCGTCAGCTCGTGCTTCACTCCGGAGTTGGTGATTAGTAATGCGAACCCTTCCGGGAAGGGCACGGTTTCCACCGTTTCTGCGCGGCAATCGAGGTGGATAGCGGCATTCTCTGCTCCGAAGACGGACGACGCTTGGTCCAGCAGTCCGCAGTTGACACCGACGAACTCATTCTCGGCCCGGCGGCAGAGTTTGGCCCGCGCCATGGGCTCCAAGGAAAATCCCGCCAATTTTTCGATCAGCAGGCAGGTGGCCACCTCCAGCGCTGCCGAACTCGACAAGCCAGCTCCGGTCATCAGATTGCTAGAAATCGTCGCGCTGAAACCGGAAATTTCGTAGCCCTCTTCCAATAACATCCGCACCACTCCGAGCGGATAATTGGCCCAGGTGCTGTGGGTCAGCGGTTCCGGCCAGCGGTATTCCAAATCGTGCCGGACTTGTTCCCCGTTTGAGGTTAGCAAAATAATGCCGTTCCCGGAAAGATCGCCCTCAAGGGTGATTCCCCGGTCGATGGCGGCTGCCAGCACGACACCATCGTTATAGTCTGTATGGTTGCCGAGGAGTTCGACGCGACCTGGGGCGTAGGCTTGCATGGGACGCTCTTTTTACATCATCCGCCCAGTTGCAGCAAGTGAGCAAATCTCTCCCCGCGGCTTTCCCATTGACCGCCTCGGAGTCGGGTCGATACGATACTAACATGCAAAAGGCACTCCTTTATCTCCTCGTTGCCGCCGTTCTCGGTCTCGGTACTTTCGCTTTCCAACAACATCGCCTGATCACCGATCGCAACCGGGTGGTTGCTGCACTCGAGAAATCGATCGCCGCCCGGGACCAATTCGTAGCCGACGCCCAGAAGGCGGCCCGGAAAGTCGAAGAGCAAAACCGCGCCTTTGTCGCTGAGTCCGCCGCTCTCCGAGACAAGCTCGCCGAAAAAAGCCAGCCAGAGCCCGCGCCGACCGCGGCTCCCTCATCGCCAGAACCCGCCGGATCGAAGAATCCTTTTGGCGGAATGATGGAGAAGATGATGAAAAATCCGAAGATGCTCGAAGCCATTTCCTCTCAGCAAATGGCCGTGCTCAAGCCGATGTATGCCGACCTCATGAAACAACTCAAACTCACGCCGGAGGAGGCCGGAAAATTTTTCGAGCTTCTTTCGTCGCAGACCACCCAGGCGATGCAGGCGGGAATGCAAGCAATGTCTGGCGATAAGAAAGCGTTCGACCAGCTCTCTGGCGTCACCGAGGAAATGAAATCCTTCCTCGGGGATCGCTACGCCACCTACGAAGCCTACCAAAAATCCATTCCGGACCGCGCCCAGTTGATGCAGATCTCCTCGCAAATGGCGCTGCGCCAGACCCCGCTTCGGCCGGACCAATCGGCGGGTCTGCTCCAGATCATGCAGCAGGAAAAGCTTAACACGACCCGCTTCACCGCCGCCGCGAATGATCCAAAAACCACTCGTTTCTCTGACCAGACCATTCCCGACACCATGGCTGCCCAAGAGGAACGCAACTCCCGCATTCTCGCGCGGTCGAAGACTCTCCTCAGTCCCGAGCAATGGAACGCTCTCGCCGAGCAGCAAAAACAAACGCTGCAAATGCAAAAAGTCGGGATGGAGATGACCAAGGGAATGTTCTCCCGGCCTGCGAAATGAAAATTTCCACCGCCGGGCCGACCGACCTCGTTACTTGGAGACCTAAGTAAAATCGGTCTATGATTTCCAACCGCCCCGGTCTGCTGTCCGGTCTCGCTGCCTTTATCTCGTGGGGTCTCGTTCCGCTTTATTGGCGGCAGATTCGCGACGTGCCTGCGCTGCAAATTCTCGCCCATCGCGCGATTTGGTCGTTGGTTCTCGTCGCGATTCTGCTCACTGCTTTTCGACAATGGCGCGAGGTCGTGCAAACTCCCACCGCACTGGCCATCACCGCTTTGCGCGGACTGCTCGTTAGCGCCAACTGGCTGATTTTTATCTGGGCGGTGAACGCCGGGCATATCGTCGATACGAGCATGGGTTATTTTATTAATCCGCTCGTTAGCATGGTTTTTGGCGTGTTCCTTTTCCGCGAAAAACTCGCCGGGCGCCAGTGGATGGCGGTCGCGTTAGCCGTTGTCGGTGTGCTAGTAGCCGGTCTCGAAACTAGTCGCGGATTTCCCTGGGTGGCGGTGGGCCTCGCCCTTACGTTTGCGTGTTACGGCGCGTTAAAAAAGGTCGCTCGGATCAACCCGATGCCGGGCTTGTTTCTGGAAACTGCCTGCATGGTTCCGGTAGCCGTCATCTACCTCGGGTCGCTCCCTCATCCGGTGAAACTTAGTCCTCTCCTATCGCACACCTCGCTCTACCTGATCGGCGGCGGCATTATTACCGCGTTTCCGTTGCTCTGGTTCGCCCACGCGGCCCGGCAACTGCGCCTGAGTACGATCAGTTTCATCCAGTTTCTTGCGCCAACGCTGACCTTTTCGATCGGCGTTTTTGTCTTTCACGAAGCTTTTTCGAGCACCCGTTTGCTGGCTTTCGGGTTCATCTGGGCGGGTGTCGTGCTCTTCACGGCTGACGCGATCTGGCGCGCCCGAGATTTTTCCCAACCGGTTGCGATGGAATAGAAGCTTGCGACACGGCGAGACGCGTTTACGTTTTGAACGTTAATTACAACCAACCAACCCACATCATGGCCTACGAACTACCACCACTTCCTTACGCAACCACCGCTCTCGAACCCCACCTCGATGCGAAAACGATGGAAATCCATCACGATAAACATCACCAAGCTTACATCACCAACGCGACTAACGCCTTGAAGGATCACCCCGATCTGCTCGCCCTTCCGGTGGAGAAACTCCTTTCTGATCTCAGCGTGGTGCCCGAAGCCATTCGCACTGCCGTCCGCAACAACGCCGGCGGTCATGCTAACCATTCGCTCTTTTGGAAAATTCTCGGCCCGAATGCCGGCGGTGCTCCAGCGGGTGATCTCGCCACCGCCATTGACGCCAAATTTGGCAGCTTCGACGCCTTCAAAGAAAAAGTGCAAACCGCCGGGGCCACCCGCTTCGGCAGTGGCTGGGCCTGGCTCGTGGTTAGCAAAGCCGGTGAACTCGAAGTCATCTCCACGGCCAATCAAGACAGCCCGCTGATGGACGGCCACACGCCCATCTTCGGAGTCGATGTCTGGGAACACGCCTACTATCTGAACTATCAAAACCGCCGCCCGGATTACCTCAAAGCCATCTGGAATGTGGTTAACTGGAGCGAGGTCGCAGAAAATTACGCCTCCGCGAAGTAACGCCTCTCCAAAGGCACAACAAGAGCCCGCCGGGAAACCACCGGCGGGCTTTTTTTCCAGCGTCGCGGATCGCCGTTAGGCCAGTGCCAGAGTTTGCCATCCATGGGACGTCCCGCCTTTTTCCGCCAGCTCTTTCTCGATTCTTTCCGCTCGGTCGCGCCTGCTTTATATCGCCCCGAGCCCGCCGGTTGGAGTTCCGAAAAAATTACCGGCTCCTGCCTCGGTCATTCCACCGTTCTGCTCAACATTCTCGGCACTTGGGTCCTGACCGATCCCGTTTTCTCCACCCGCATCGGGCTGGGTTTCGGACCGTTCGTGATTGGTCCGAAGCGTTATCTGCGGCCGGCGCTCGCCATTCACGAGTTGCCCCGGCCCGATCTCATCCTGCTGAGTCACGCTCATTTCGATCATCTCGACCTGCCTAGCTTGCGCCGTTTTCCAAAGGACATTCCGGTTGTCACCGCCACGGCGACGCGCGATCTGCTCGGTCATTTTCAGAACGTGCAGGAACTAGCGTGGGGAGGGATGCTCACTATTTCCGGCCTCCGAGTTTCCGCTTTTGAGGTCAATCACTGGGGCGCCCGGATGATCAAGGACGAGCATCGCGGTTGGAACGGCTACTTAGTGGAAAAGGATGGCCGCCAAATTGGTTACGCCGGCGACACGGCAACGACCGATGCCTTCGCGCAGGTCCGCGTGTTAGCGAAAGGCGGACCGGATCTCATGCTCATGCCAATCGGCGCGTATGACCCGTGGATTCGCGCTCACTGCACCCCGGAGCAGGCGTATGCAATGGCTCGGGAGGCTGGCGCAAAACATTTCGTCCCCGTGCATCATCAGACGTTCCGACTTAGTTCCGAACCGATGGATGAACCTGGCCAAAGAATTCGAGCGGCATTCGCTTCGGAGCGGGGCTCACTCCTCGCGGTAGATATCGGCGAGACGTTTGTCGTCCCGTGAAAACTACTCGCGCAAAGTGACTCCGCATGTCTCCACGAGGCGGGATTTGAGCTTGGCGTGAGCGGTGTTGACCTCGTCTTGGGTGAGGGTGCGGTCGTCGGCGCGGTAAGTTAGGGAATAGGCCAACGATTTTCTATCCGCCGGGATTTTCGCGCCCGTGGGGTCGGTGAAAAGATCGAAAAGAGCGACGTCGCGGAGGAGGGGGTCGTTGGCGCCAATGAGGGCAGCTTCGATGTCGCTATGGGCGAGAGTTTGCGGAGCCAAAAGCGCGATGTCGCGGGTGACGGACGGGTATTTCGGTAGGGCGGCGAACAATTTGGTCACTGGCAAGTGAGCCATCAGCGAGGCCAGATCGAGTTCGGCGGCGTAAACCGGAGTTTTCAGACCCGTGTCGCGGACGAGGGCAGGGGAAAGCTGGCCGAGCCAACCAATTTTCTGCCCAACAAGCGAGATGTCGGCGGCCAATACGGCCGCGGGATGGGTGGATGCGGTGAAGACGAGCGCGGTAGAAACGAGGGAGCTGACCTCAGCTTTGAGGGCGAAGAAATCGAAGGGCTGGGCGGTTTTTCGCCAGTCGCTCGCGGTGTCTTGTCCGCTGATGAGGAGGCCGAGGGTGAGGGTTTCCTGTGGGAGAAAAACGCGTCCGGTTTCGAGCAAACGAATAGAGGTGGCACCCATGCGTTGATTGAATTCGGCGACGGTCAGAAGGCCGGCGAGGAGGCTTTCGCGGAAATAAGTCTGGTCCTCGGTGAGCGGGTTGCGAACGCGAATCGCGGCGTCGGTGCGAAGGGCCGTCTCGTTGGCCGGTCGCATGGAAAGGGTGCGGGCTTCGGAGAAACCACGGGCGACGAGGGCGCGTTTGAGCGAAATCTGGAAGTCGTAGAGGCGGTCCACCTCGGAGACGGGAGCGGCAAAACCGCCGGAGCGCGAGGGGATGCTTTGGATGCCGTGGACGCGGGCGATTTCCTCGATGAGATCGACTTCGCGGGTGAGGTCAGCTCGGAAAGAGGGGATGGTCCAGTCGTTGGCGGCAGTTTTGCTGAGGCCAAGTCCGCTGAGAATGCCGTCGATGCGTTCGTCGGGCAGGCTGGCCCCGAGGAGGGCGCGGCAACGGTCGTTGCGCAGGGTGACGGTCCAAGTGAGCGGGGGGAGTTGCCCGGCGGTGGCGAGGGTCGGTTCGGCAGTGCCGCCGGCGATTTCTTCGAGAAGTTCGCAGGCCCGAGCGGAAGCGGCGTCAAGCTGGCCGGGATCGACCCCGCGCTCGAAGCGATAGGAGGAATCGCTGGCAAGGCCGAGCACGCGGGAGGTGCGGCGGATATTCGAGGGACGGAAGTAGGCACTTTCGAGGAGAATGTCTGTGGTGGTAGCCGAAACGCCACTGTCGAGACCGCCCATCACGCCCGCGATGGCGAGGGCGCGAGATTCGTCGGCGATGACGAGATCGGCGGGGCTGAGGGTGTATTCGCGCGTGTCGAGAGCGAGGAATTTTTCCCCAGAGTGGGCGTTGCGGACGACGATGCCGCGGTCAATTTTGGCGAGATCGAAGGCATGGAGCGGCTGGCCCATTTCGAGCATCACGAAGTTGGTGACATCGACGACATTATTGATCGAACGGAGTCCGACGCCTTGCAATTTACGAACGAGCCACTCCGGGCTGGGACCGATGGCGACATTGCGCACGATGCGTCCGCCATAAAATGGGCAGGCGTCGCTCTCGATGCGGACGGGGAAAGTGGAGGGGGTATAGGTCTTATATGACCGATAGGACGTATATTTCGCTCCCGTGATCGCCGCCAACTCGCGGGCGATGCCGCGATGACTGAGAAGATCGGCTCTGTTCGGCGTAATCTCCAAATCGAAAATCGTATCCGCTGGAAAAAGCTCCCCAATTGGAGTGCCGATCGGGGCTTCCGGCGACAGAATGAGCAACCCGGCGGATTCCTCGGAAATGCCGAGTTCTTTGGCGGAACACATCATGCCTTCGCTTTCGACGCCACGAAGTTTGCCGACTTTGATTTTGAAATCACCGGGCAGGACCGCACCGGGAAGAGCGAGGGGAATTTTGTCGCCGACTTGGTAATTTTTCGCCCCGCAAACGATCTGGCGCGCGAGACCGCTGCCGTCATCGACCTGGCAAACGCTCAGGCGGTCGGCGTTCGGGTGCTGCTCGGAGGTCTTGATTTGGGCGACGACGACGTTGGCGATGTTTACGCCGCGTTCGTCGATGCCCTCGACTTCCACTCCGGCAAAGGTGAGGAGATCGGAGATTTCTGCGTTCGTTTGCGTAAGCGGCAGAAACTCCCGCAGCCAGTTCAGAGAGACTTTCATGAGCGGAATTGGGCGAGGTAACGGAGGTCGTTTTCGACTAAAAGACGGATGTCGGTCGTGCCGGTGAGGATCATGGTCAGTCGGTCGATGCCGAAACCGAAGGCGAAACCAGTGACGCTTTCCGGGTCGAAGGCGTTATCGCCGCGACGTTGGTTGATGGCCTCAAAAACCGCCGGATCGACCATGCCGCACCCCGCGAGTTCGAGCCATTTGTTGGTGCCGGGGAGTTTGGCGTCCACTTCAAAACTAGGCTCGGTGAAGGGGAAAAAATGTGGGCGGAAACGAATCTCGGTCTGCGCTCCGAGGAGTTCGCGGAGGAAGTATTCGAGCGTGCCTTTGAGGTCGGCGAGGCTGACGTTTTCCGCGACGTAAAGCCCCTCGATTTGGTTGAATTGATTGAGATGGGTGGCGTCCACTTCGTCGCGACGATAAGCGGCACCGGGACAGATGACGCGAACGGGTGGTGGCTGGTTTTCCATGGTCCGAATCTGGACGGTCGAGGTGTGGGTTCGGAGCAGGCGACCGTCGGGGAGATAATACGTGTCGGTCTCGTTCCGAGCCGGGTGGTCGGCAGGCGTATTGAGCGCGTCGAAACAATGCCACTCGTCGTCAATGTCGGGTCCATCGGCCATGGCAAAACCGAGTCGGCGGAAAATCTGGATGACGCGATCCTGCATTTGCGTGACAGGATGCAACGCGCCGGGCGCCGGGTGTAGTCGGGCCGGCAGTGTGACGTCGATGCTGGAAACGGCGGCTGCGTCGCGGGCGGCGGTTAATTCGGCCTGCCGCGATTCGAGCGCGGCATTGATCGCATTTCTCGTCTCATTGAGGAGTTTCCCAAAGACGGGACGCTGCTCTTTCGGCACGGTTTTCATTTGCTCGGCGAAAGCGGAAACGCTCCCGGAGCGTCCCATTAAGGCGACGCGGAGGTTTTCCAAAGTACCGAGGTCAGCGGTAGCCGCGATGTCGGTCAGGGCGCTGTTTTGAATCTGTTTGAGGGCATCTTCCACAAGGAAATAGTCCACAGATTTCACAGGTTAACACAGATTAAAAACACAACGATTTGCCTTAAAAATCTATGTTAATCTGTGAAATCTGTGGACAAAAAAGGTTAGTTGAAACGAAAACCGAGTCAGTGTCAGTGACTCGGCTTCCAGTTTAAGATGTGGTGTTTTACCGAGTTTGTTAGGCTGCCACGGCTGCGCTCTTCTTGGCGAGAGCCGCTTTGACCTGCTCGATAATGTCCTTGAAAGCGGAGTCGTCGGTGATGGCAATGTCCGAGAGGATTTTGCGATCGAGATCGATGTTAGCGGCTTTGATTCCTTCCATGAAACGGCTATAGGTTAGACCCTGTTCACGGGCGGCGGCATTGAGGCGCTGCACCCAGAGGGAACGGAAGTTGCGTTTCTTGGTTTTGCGATCGCGATAGGCCCAGTATTGGGCTTTCATGACGGCGTCTTTGGCGTAGCGGAAAAGTTTACTGCGGCGTCCGCGGAAACCTTTTGCTTTTTCGATGACCCGACGGCGGCGTTCGCGGCTCGCGGGTGCGTTAGTGGCTCTTGGCATTTTCTAAAATCCGCTTGGGCGCGGTCTCCACGAATGAACTCTTGTTTGTTTTGATGATTTCCCGACCTCGTTCATTCGGTGGAAGGCACTCCGTAAAGAGCCCTCAGGTGGGAAATCCGATGGTTGCTTTCCAGCTTAATGGAAAGGCAGGCACTCCTTGATGCGTTTCATGTCCGTTTTGTCAACGAGGCATGACTTCGCATTCTGGCGTTTTTGCTTAGGTGTTTTAGCACTCAACAAGTGGCGTTTATTGGCAGAAGAACGGAGAATTTTCCCAGTTCCAGTGATTTTAAAACGTTTCGCCGCTGCTTTTTTGGTTTTACGTCTGGCAATTGCTTTTGGCATAAGAGGACCGCGAAAATACATTGCTTCCTCCCGCGCGCAACAGAAATGTGAGGAAATGTGGGGAACGGAACAAAAGTGGACTGGTGAAATTAGAGGGTAAAAGAGGCGAGGATGGGGGGCCAAAGAGAAGAGGGCGAGGATTCCAAAACCCAGAAGCGTTGAAGTGGATGGAAGAGGACGCAGACGGATTTTCGTTT
>JBBRPA010000055.1:0-20333 GCA_038228695.1 Chthoniobacterales bacterium | reverse complement strand
GCCTACGACCAGGCCGCGCACTGGCGCGACGAAGGCCGGTGCATCATCAGCGGCTTCCATTCGCCCGTGGAAAAGGAATGTCTCCGCATCCTCCTGCGCGGCACGCAACCCATCATCATCTGCCCGGCACGCGCCTTGCCCAAACGCATCCCTCCCGAGTGGCGGACCGCCCTCGATGCCGGACGCCTGCTCCTCCTCTCCGCCTTCCCCGAAACCGAAACCCGCATCACCACCGACCTCGCCCGCCGCCGCAACGACTTCGTCGCTGCCCTCGCCGACGAAGTCTGGTTCGCCCACGTCACTCATGGTGGCCTTGCTGACCGGCTGATTTGCCGCCTCAAGAAATGGGATCTGCCGTTTGTCTCGCCATGAAATCAGCATGGAATCATTTTCCACGTAATTGGACTCCATGAGACTTTAGTGAAAAAGCAAAACACACCGCCAGAACCCCCAGACATGTTTGCAACGGTTGATGCTGCTGCCGCTGTGGAAAGCGCGTTTGCAAATCTTGAAGCTGCTCTGGCCACTGAGTCCAAAGTGCTAAATTCCTCTGGTGGCGCGGCATTTCAATCCGGCCGTCTGTCCGAAGCGAAGCAACTTCTGAAATCCGCCGGCGCCAGCGCAAAACTCCGCGAGCGAATCAGCCATTTCCATGCCGAGCGCGCATCCGCCAACGTGCAGGAGTCAATCTCTGTTCCTGTCGCGGTAATACTGCCAATCCCCGCAGCCACGAGCGAACCCCGTCTATCTGTGCCACGCGCCGCATTGCTTGCCGCTGCTCTGCCCGTGCTGAGAATTCGTAAGGCCCGCCGCTCGGGAAAGATCAGCATCACATTCGCCGACGGCCAAGTCGCGTTCGACTGTGGCGACGCCCCATTTGTAGCGCCTGCCAGCGGCACTTGGCCCGGCAAGGCGGTGGTGCCCGCCAAGGTCGTTTTTGCTTGGTTGCTCGATCCACCCGACCGGGTCGACCCAATCGAGCTACGTGTTGCTGACGGCAACTTCCACTTACACCACACTCGCACCGCCTGCCACTGGCAGTCGGGGTCAAGATAGTCGGTCAGGGGCGATTGAACAGGCTTGCGTGAGATGTCTATCAATTTATAGGTATCTATAGCTTAAATCTGCTAGAAATAGCTATAAACGACTCGAAACTCGCAAAACACCGCATGGACCCCATCAAAAATCCTTTTTCCCCTGGCGCTGGCTCGCCGCCGCCCGAACTCGT
This sequence comes from Chthoniobacterales bacterium, assembly GCA_038228695.1. GTDB lineage: Bacteria > Verrucomicrobiota > Verrucomicrobiia > Chthoniobacterales > DASVRZ01 > DASVRZ01. The sequence continues at coordinate 19,105 of JBBRPA010000055.1, read as the reverse complement.
CGGCCGTGCGGGTATCCTCGAACAAGCCCGTGTTCTCCTCGGGCGTGTCAGAGAAAAGCGCTCGGAAAAAAGCATCTTACTTACCGGTCTGCGCGGTGTCGGCAAGACGGTGTTGCTCAATGAAATCGAGAGCCTCGCCACAAAAACCGACTACCGCACCCTATCCGTGGAAGCACACGAGAATAAATCGCTCGCGGCGTTGCTCGTGCCGCCCCTGCGCAAACTCTCTACCGCCACAAGGGAGAATCGATGGGCTACGGCCTGAAGGTTTGGCCAGAGGAAATAGGCACCATAAAATCAAAAGCCCCCGAGGCTAAAAACCTTGAGGACTTATGAAAAAATTAGGTCCCAAGAACCGAGGATCCCACCCTAACGGGTTGCCACTCGCAAAGAGCGGCCTCTACATTTCTTGCGCTTACCCATCAAAAGGCTCGCTCAATTCGGTCGCTCGGTCAAGGTATTTTCCGGCAGTCCGAAACCAATTCAACCTTAGTGGGCAGAAGCTGCAACGCCACCTGCTCTATCACGAAACCCTTGCGCCCCACCTCGCCGCCTTCGCCCCCGAGGCCAGCGAAGCGCAGCAGCGCGACTTCCTCACCCACCTCCACCTGACGCTCAACGCCCCCGGCCATAGGGAAATTATGAAGTATGAAGGAAGAATGATGAAGTGGGGCAGCCTGTCCGGCACTTTTTCATCCTTCATAATTCATCCCTCATCCTTTCTCTCCCTCCTTGCCGTCATCAAACAGGAGGGCCGCGTATGAGCGCATCACGCGAAGGAGCGAAGCCACGAAGGGCCAAAGGCCCGGCCCCATACCAGCACAGGACAACGCCCTGGGTAATTCGCCGCAAAAATATCCAGAGCCCTGAAGGGGCGACACAGCTGCCCGGCCCATCTTTAGCCCGCCCCTTCAGGGCTCAATCCTAACAAACCCGAGAACCCAGGGCGGTGCCCTGGGGTGTCATGCTCCGCACCGTTGGTGCTGAAGCGGCGCAGCGGTGCGACCTTGACGGATGAGGAGCGGGAGGCGCTCTCGAAGATCATCGAAGACCTGAACACGCGGTTTAACGCCTCGATTAGCGAAGACAAGATCGTGGTGATCAAACAACTAGAGAAGAAGATCAGCGAAGACGAGGCGCTTCAACAACAGCTCAAGAATGGAGCCAGACACGCCGTGGAAGCCACCTTCCGGCAAGTGGCCGAAGATGCCTTTGAAGACCTGGTGAGCGACAGCTTCAAGTTCTACAAAAAAGTCAGCGATGATCCGGAGGTCTCAAAGGAATTTTTTGCCCGCCTGTTTGAGTAATATCTGGATGGCCGCCAGAAGACCCCGTCGAAGAAACTGCCAAAATCGACCTGAACGTAGCGATCAATTCCGCCAGCGCAGGTCGCGTGTCCACATTGCGGGCGGTCCATGCCAGACAGAGGGTGAACTTGTCCGGGATAGTCAGAATGGTGGAGGCGAGGGGAGTCGAACCCTTGTTCCTTGCCTATGAAAATCTCTTAAAAATGATAGTATATGCACAACCTATGCACAGTTTTGCAGGATATTCTGCTCTTCCTACCATTTTCCGTAGGAATTTTAGCCAAACTTTTGCTTCTGCGCGCGTATTTAGCGTCGGCGATTGCTTCGATTTTCAACAATTCGGAGGTTCGTTTTTGAAAATCCCGGATATAAAATTATCACACATGTCTTGAATGGCGGTCAGGATGCGTTGCCATTTAATTCCCTTGTGAGCACCGCCATACGTATTTTGAGGGAAAAACTGCTCCATGCATAGAGCGATTTAACAAAAGGCCCCACCTAGTTTTGCCCCAAAAGGCCCAAAACTAGTGAAATTTTACAACATTATTGGACCACAAATCAGAAAAATCCGATACGCAAAAAAGTGGTCGCAAGGAAAATTGGCTATTAAATTACAGTGCGCTGGGTGGGACATTTCCCGCAGCGGAGTTTCAAAAATTGAGGCCCGCTTGAAATTTGTAAAAGATTACGAAATCGAATATCTGATTGAGGTTTTGAGGATCGAGCACAAAGATTTGTTCCCGTGCCGCCTGGCAGCCGTTCCCGTGCATACCCATCTAACAGGTTTGATGAATAAGAGATTCTGATTTTTCGTAGCAGATTGTCAGTCTGGCGAACTTATTCTAAATGAGAGAAAAACGACTTTAGTCTGTTCGACGGAATGCCGCGATAAACCATATGAGAACAGGAACGGCAATATTTAATATTTAATTGAGAAACGAGTAATTGTTATAATTTGTCGGACACGGAAAGCCAGAAAGGTGGCAGAGCCGTGAGGGTAGCAAAAATTCTGAGGGATTGCAGAAATCTCAGCGTTTAACGCTACATAGTGACTTGTCCTTCAAATCTGCCGCCGTTATTTTTTCAAAGTCGGTTCTCTCCACCGTTCTGTTTTGTAGCTACCGGCAAGGCCTTTCGGAGAGTCGGTGTTGTTTTGTTTTTGCTTGGTGTTTTTGTGGTGTCAGCCAACGCTCTGACATTGGATGAGGCAGCGCGTGCGGCTTTGGCGAACAATCTCGATTTGCGAGCGGCGCGTTATGAAGTCGAAAAAGCACGCGGCAGACTCATTCAGGCAGGGCTTTTTCCCAATCCATCTATCGAACTTGGGGGCCGTTCTGATAAACTGGGCAACAACGAAAGTGAGCACACGATCAGCGCAGGTTTCGCCCAAGCTTTTCCCATCGCGGGCCGTCTGAGATTTGCCAAAGCGGCCAGCCGTGTCGATGTCGCTCAGGCGATGGTGGAAATTCGCAATCAAGAGCGGTTGCTGATCGGCCAAGTGCAAAGGGAATTCGTCGCAATTCTTCTCTTACGCGACCAAATTGCCGCAAACGGCGAGTTTATCGAAACGAATCGTAATTTTGTAAACCTTTTTGAGCAACGCTTAACCAAGGCGGAAGTCTCCGAGGTGGATGTGAATCTAGCAAAAGTGGAATTACAACGGCTGGAATTGGATAACGCTGGGCTGGGAGTCGATCTTGGCAGTCGTGAACTGGACTTACGTAAGGAATTAGGTGTGAATCCGGCAACTCCGCTTAAGCTGGATGGCGAGATAGAAAACATAACGGCAAGATTCAGTGCCAAGAAATATGCGCCTTCCATGGCGGTCAATCGACCCGATTTACGCTTGCTGGAACTGTCCGTGGACCGGGCTAAAGCCGAGCTGCAACTGGCTCGCGCAGAGGCATGGGAGGATTGGACGGTTGGACTCGAATACACGAACGAAAGCACTCTCGATGAACCTAGGGGAATTGATGTCAATAATTTCGCAGGTATAAAACTTTCCATTCCCTTATCATTCTGGAACCGAAACCAAGGGAAAGTCCACGAGCAGCAGGCCACAGCCGATCAAGCGGTTCAGCAAATCGAGGCTCTGCGCCTTTCCATTCGCACGGAGATAGCCACGGGCCTCGTCCAAGCGACCAGGCTGCGAAGTATCGTTACCACCTATCAGAAAGCATTGCTACCGAGGTTGGCCAAGACTTCCGACCTTTTAAAGAAAGGGATCTCAGAGGGGCTGACAGATTCGACAAAATTGATCCAGGCCCAGCAGCAGCAAGCCAGTCTCCTCGCTTCCTATCTCACCGCCAATACCAACTACGTGCAGGCGTTAATCCAACTCGAAACCGCCAGCGGCGGCAGTCCGTATCTTTCCAAGGACTTTATTAATGACCGCACTTCGCTGCCTAAAAACACTCAACGCACCAGCAAATAATCCATGAACAAACATTTCTCAATCCGACATCTGTCGATTTTTTCAGCGGCTTTTCTGTTGTTGTTTTCGTCGAGCGCTCATGCCCATGCGGGGCACGATAAAGCTCCGGGCGAAGATGGCGAAAGCGCTATTGCCGGCCCTATTACCATCACCGCCGAAGCAAAAACAAACCTCAAATTAACCGTGGAGGAAGTGGAGTTACGCACGTTAGAAAAAACCCTGACAGTGATCGGACAAATTGAGCCGATTCCCGATCATGCTTCTGCGGTTAGCAGTCGTATTTCTGGCCGCGTTCTCGATATTAAGGCGACGGAGGGTGAGCTGGTCAAAAAGGGGCAGCCTTTGGTCGAAATTGAAAGTCGTCAATTGGGCAATCCACCACCTCGCGTGACGATTAATGCGCCCATCGACGGCACGATTACTCATCGGGATGTTTTACTGAACGATGCCATCGAACCAGACAAGCATTTATTGGAAATAGTGGACCTGTCGGCAGTGTATGCGGAAGGCCGGATTTTCGAAGGCCAGGTAGCCCGTGTAAAGACAGGACAGAAAGTGAGAATCAAGGTGGAGTCCTTTCCCGATGATACTTTTACAGGCACGATTGATCTCATTAGCGGTGAGCTTGATCCCGAGACGCGCACTCTCAAAGTGTGGGTGCGCGTGCCCAACCCGGATTTCAAATTGCGCCCCAACATGCGGGCCACCCTTAACCTGATAACGGAGGAGGCTGATACAGTGGTGGCTGTCCCGCTAAGTGCGGTGCTTGGCGATGAGGGCAATCTGTTTGTCTTCGTTCAAAGTGATAAAGACGGACTGGTTTACGAAAAACGTCCCGTCGTGACCGGAGTAAAAGACGACCAGTATGTAGAAATTATCGAAGGGGTCTTCCCAAGTGATAAAGTGGTAACGCTGGGCAACTATCAACTCCAATATGTGACCACCAAAAAGCCAGCCGGAAAACCTGGTGCAGCACCGGAAGCTGCGGGCCACGCAGACGAACACGCGGCAGCTAATACTGGCAAACTAGCCTCTTTGCAAGGCCCTCTCACTTACATTGGAGGCACGATCATTGTGCTGCTGTTGCTGAATCTAATTGCAGTTCTCAGTCGCAAACGCGCCAAGGGGTCACACGCTCTCTCCAAGTAATTCGCCATGCTCAATCGACTCATCGAATTTTCCCTCCGCAACCGCATCTTCATCGTTGCGGCCAGCATTCTTATCCTCATTTACGGCGGATACACCGCCTTGCAGTTGCCCGTGGATGTCTTCCCCGATCTGAATCGTCCAACAGTTAACATCCTGACGGAAGCCGCTGGCCTGGCTCCCGAAGAAGTCGAGACATTGGTCAATTTACCGATGGAAACTTCTTTGAATGGCGCGCCGGGCGTCAAGCGGGTGCGCTCTAGCGCGGGCATTGGCTTATCTGTGCTCTACGTGGAGTTCGACTGGGGGATCGACATCTACCGAGCACGACAACTCGTGCAGGAGCGGTTGCAACTTGCAGCGGAAAAATTACCCAAAGGAGTCAATCCAACGATGGGGCCGATCTCCTCCATTATGGGCGAGATTATGCTGGTTGGTCTTTCCAGCAAAGATGGAACGACCCCGCCTATGGATATTCGCGGCATCGCTGATTGGACTTTGCGTCAGCGTTTGCTAACTATCCCCGGCGTTTCCCAAGTCATTCCCATCGGCGGCGGAGTCAAACAATATCAAGTCCTTGCGTCACCTGAAAAAATGGCGGCTTACGGCATCACCTTGAAGGAAGTGATGGATGCGTCAGAAAAATCGCAAGTGAACACGGCAGGCGGGTTTCTTGAGGGTGCGAATAAAGAGGCTCTCATCCGTAATATCGGGCGCACCACTTCGATAGACGACATCGCGAATTCCGTATTGGAGATGCGCCAAGGAATCCCCATTTTGCTCAAAGATGTAGCCGAAGTGAAATTCGGCAGGCAAGTGATGCGTGGCGATGCTGGCGTAAATGGCTCACCCGCAGTGATCGTTTCAGTCCAAAAGCAACCCGGTGCCGACACGATCAAACTCACAGCAGAAGTCGAAAAAGCCCTTGCTGAAATTCAAAAGAATCTTCCGGCAGATGTAAAGATCACCCCACTTTTCAGACAGGGGAATTTTATCAATGCCGCCATCAAAAACGTTGAGGACGCCATTCGCGACGGCGCAATCATGGTCGTGATCGTTCTTTTTTTATTCCTGCTAAACTTTCGCACCACCATCATCACGCTGACAGCGATACCTCTCTCATTTGTTGTTACCATTCTTTATTTCAAATGGGCGGGAATCACCATCAACACGATGACCCTCGGCGGTCTGGCGGTGGCCATCGGCATGGTCGTCGATGATGCCATTGTCGATGTGGAAAACGTCTTTCGCCGTCTTCGTGAAAATCGGCAGACGTCCACGCCGCGACCTGTTTTGCGGGTGATCTCCGAGGCTTCGGCGGAAGTGCGAAATTCAATTCTTTTCGCTACCCTGCTTATAGTCCTGGTGTTCATCCCGCTCTTTGGCCTGGGTGGTATCGAAGGAAAACTTTTCGCTCCAATCGGCGTCGCCACGATTGTCGCCATGCTCGCCTCTTTTGTAGTCTCGTTGACAGTTATTCCGGCTCTCAGCTCCTATCTTCTACCTAAGATGAAAAATATGGAGCATGAGAAAGATAGCTGGCTCGTCCGAAAACTGAAAGCTTTCGATGAGCGCGTTATTCTCAAACTCACTTTACAACATCCATATGCCGTCATCGGCATTGCATTTGTGTTAGTCGTCGGGTCGTTCTCACTCTACCCCTTGATGGGCAAGGAATTTTTGCCAGAGTTCAATGAAGGCACCGCCACTATTAGCGTTCTTTCTGCCCCGGGAACTTCACTCAAACAATCAGATCGCATTGGAGAAATTGCAGAGAAATTACTCATCAGTGTTCCCGAAGTTATTTCCACAGGACGCCGCACAGGACGCGCGGAATTAGACGAACACGCGGAAGGGGTTCATTCCACAGAGATCGACGTTGACTTCAAAAAAAGCGGTCGCAAACGTGACGCTATCCTGGAGGATGTTCGTGCTAAACTGAGTCAGATTCCCGGTATTGTTTTTAGCGTTGGACAACCTATTTCTCATCGCCTCGACCATCTCCTTTCCGGTGTCCGCGCTCAAATCGCAGTGAAGATTTTTGGCGACAATCTGGAGGAACTCCGCGCTGCCGCAGCCCAAACGGAGAGCGTTATGAAGACGATTCCCGGCGTAGTTGATTTACAAATCGAGAAACAAGTCCTGATGCCTCAAGTCAAAATTCAAGTCAACCGCGAGAAGGCTAAACTGTACGGAGTGCAAGTGGGTGAACTGAATGAGTTACTGGAAACGGCCCTCAATGGCCGCACGGTTGCACAAGTACTAGACGGACAAAAAAGCTACGATGTGTCTGTCCGCTACGATGAAAAATCGAGGGATGACATTAAAGCTATTACTGAAATGCTGGTCGATACCGGGAATGGCCAGAAAGTGCCGCTCGCACTCCTGGCTGATGTGCTCGACGGCAAGGGGCCGAACATCATTAATCGCGAAAACGTCAAGCGCCGCATCGTCGTGCAGGCCAATGTGAGTGGGCGCGACCTTGGCTCTGTGGTGAAGGAAGTCCAGGACAAATTGAACGCGCAGGTGCATCTGCCCACCGGATTTTTTATTAGTTATGAAGGGCAGTTTCAAAGCCAGGAGGAAGCCACCCGCCTCATTGGTATCCTCTCCATCGCTACCCTTCTCACCATGTTTCTTGTGCTATATTCTCATTTCCGCTCGACCATGATCGTCGCGCAAATCCTGCTAAACATCCCACTGGCATTCATCGGTGGTTTGGTGTTGACGTGGCTCCTCGTAGGTAAAGTCTCCATCGCAACTCTGGTGGGACTCATCACTCTGGCGGGTATCGCATCGCGCAATACGATCATGATGATTTCGCACTACATCCATCTGATGGGACATGAGGGCGAGAAATTTGATGAAAAAATGATCGTGCGTGGTTCGCTGGAAAGACTCGTTCCCGTCACTATGACCGCCGCGGTTGCCGGGCTTGCGCTTGTGCCACTCGTTCTTTCCGCCGGGGAGCCGGGCAAAGAAATTCTCTATCCTGTCGCAGTCGTCATCCTTGGTGGCTTGTTTAGCTCGACCTTGCTCGATATGGCAGTCACGCCAGCTATCTTTTTCAAATTCGGACGCAAAGCCGCGGAAGAATACGTGGCGCGTGACGCCATCGATCCTCTGGATGCGGTGGATAGCCTTCCGACTGCACCAAAATTAAAATCTGCCTACGCACTCTAACTTTCTCCATGAAATCAATTTCAAGACGCATATCGCGCCTTGACTAACAAAAGAAAAACAAACCCAACATGAAAAAAAATAAACTTATCACATTAGGCGCGTGCGCCATATTCGCCCTATCGGGCTTCACAGTGCCCACCGTCTCCGCAGAAGAAATGAAAATGGAAGAAAAAATGGTCATGCCAGAAACCGTTGACGGCATCATGGATGCCATCCACAAAGCTCACGGCGAACTTGCCGATGTCGTCAAGTCTAAGAAACTTAAAGACGTGCATGTCAAGGCATTTGCCATTCGCGATCTAGCCAAAACCCTGCCAGCCAAAGTTACTGCTGATAAAAAGGCCCGGGTCGAAGGAAGCGTGAAGAACATCGCCAAACTTGCCGAAGACCTCGACAAAACAGGTGACGATAATGACCAGGCAGCCACCGAATCGAACCTCAAAAAACTCGATGGAGTGCTCATGACCCTTATGAACCAGGTCAAATAATCTTGTAAATTCTCCGACCGCCTAGCAATTGGGCGGGAAGCTAGAAACAAGGCTTCCTGCCCAGTTTGCTAATAAAAGTTATTCCCGAACATTCAAGTCGTTTCACTTCAACTCATGCAAAAAAAACTCTAAAATATGCAACTTACTAAATTATCATCCACTGCCATTGCCGCACTTCTAACCACTACCATTTGTGCAATCCCATACGGCGCTCTTGCTCGCGAACAAAAGGAAAAACCAGCCGGGATTCATCAAGAAACGGCTATGCCCGGCATGGAACGATCCACGCACGCCAGACCCGCCACCGTCCAAGTGCAAATTAGTACGACCCAAGGCGAGCTAATCGCTGGAAAAGAAATACCGGCACTCCTTACGCTTACTGACGCCCAAGGCCAGCCCGTGACTTTTGATAATCTCCAGACGGCTCATACTAAAAAGATTCACCTTCTCATCATCGACGAAAGCCTTACCGACTATCATCACGAGCACCCCGTCCCAACGGGCAAACCCGGTGAATACAGCTTCACCTTCCGTCCTAAAAATGGCGGTAGCTACGTTGTCTTCGCGGATTTACTCCCCACTGCCACTGGTAAACAGGAATATGCCAAAACGCAGGTCGAAGTTCAGGGAGATAAGAAGTCCCTTGATGAGGCCGCTGGCACAACTGCTATAGTTGACGGCTACCGTTTCGATTTGAGTGCGGAAGGTGGAAATTCCTTACGTTTAGGTGAATCGAAACTCGTTAAAGTAAAAGTCACCAAACCGGACGGCCAGCCCGCCGATATTCTGGAGCCAGTCATGGGAGCTTTTGCCCACGGTGTTGGCTTCCCTTCTGACCGGAGCAGTGTCGTCCATGTTCACCCAATGGGCGTGGAGCCAGAAAAAGAGAGCGAACGTGGAGGACCGGATCTATCGTTCCACATTATTCCTGATAAAGAGGGTTACATGAAATTCTACGTGCAAGTGCAGATCGACGGTCGCGACCGCTTTGCTGGCTTCGGCTTTAACGTGGAAAAGGAAGAGCCTACGACTGCGCCAGCGATGACTACTACCACAGCCCAATTGAGCGATGAACAAAACAAATTTCTCAATCAGTATGAATCCATTCATACCGCACTGGCGGCAGATGATTTCACCGCTGCAAAAAAGGCAGCACAGGAAATGACCACCTTGAACAAAGGACAAAAAATGGCGGCAGGAAATATCGCTGGAAGCGAGTCGATTAAAAGTGCGCGTGAAGCTTTCAAAACGTTAAGCGCGGAGGCGGTAAAGATTGTATCCAATGAGTCAGGTTATTTCGTCATGGCTTGCCCAATGGTCGAAAATGGAAAATGGATTCAGACTACTAAAAAAGTAAGCAATCCTTATTTGGGTGGAGCTATGCCTAGTTGTGGTTCAGTTGTGAAATAGACATTAGACCGTGTTAGTTCCACCAGCTTGAAAATGTAATGTTACGATTGGAGTGGGGTGGATGTAGCTCAATACGACACAGATCTATGTGATTGAGCGGCATCCCCAGTTGGATACAAATCCGTGAAAGCAAACCATAAGAAAAATCTCCGAAAAAAGGAGGCCGATGAAACCAAACTGGCTTGGAAGAAATTGAGTTGGTTAATCTTGGGTTTTTTCGCTATCGCGTTTGTCATCACGCTGTTGCTTGCTGGCTTCTTGCGTCTGCCTTTAGCCAAAAGCGAACTTGCAACTCTGCGGGATTACGAGGCCATCCGATTCGCTCTAGCGCACGATCAACTGGCAGTAGCGAAGACAGCGGCCCAAGTGCTAATAAATGAGCCACTGGCAAAACGAGGCATTAGAGAATTTGCCAAGGCAGTTTCCCAGTCCCAGTCGCTGGATGCCGCAAGAACCAAATTCGTTAAACTGAGTAAGGAAGTGGCTGACCTTGCAGCTCATCGTGAAGGCTATTACGTCATGCACTGCGATATTGAGGGATGCAAAGAGTCTTGCGAAAATTGCCCGATGGAACGCTTCGGGCGTTGGGTGCAGACGAGCGAGGTAGTGGAAAACCCATTCATGGGATTACAACACTCAAAGTGTGGTGGTGTAGATCATCGTTTTTGAAAGCATTCGTAGAGCGTTTAGAATTATTGACAATATACCCATACAGGGTATATGTAATAGTTGAATATGAATGATGACACCAAAATTAAAATGCAAAGCCGCATAAAACGTATTGGCGGCCAAGTGGCAGGTATCCACCGAATGATGGATGAAGACCGCTATTGCGTGGACATCCTTAATCAAATTTCCGCTGTGCGTTCCGCACTTGATGCCCTCGGAGTCGAGTTACTGACGAATCACGTTGAATGTTGCGTTGTGGGCCACGGAACGAAAACAGAGCACTTCCAGTCCAAAGCCATGAAGCCCGATGAATTGCTAGTGGAGCTCCGCACTGCCCTTTCGCGTTTCTTAAAATAAGTAACCTATCATGAAAACCAACCAACAAACTTCCACTCTCTACGATCCCGTCTGCGGTATGGCAGTCGATCCCGCCTCTGCTGCTGGACATAGCGATTTTCACGGGCAGACCTACTATTTTTGTTCGACGCAGTGTCAGCGAAAATTTGAGGCCAATCCGTCTGTATTTTTAGAGCAAGCACCCGCGGCTGCATCCGGTGGTTGCGGTTGCGCCAGTTCCCAAGAAACTGCAGCGGGGTGCTGCGGTGGAGAGCCGAACTCTGAGGAGAAATCTTGTTGCGGGGGTCACGATGCGGACAGCGTTAAACCCTCTCAGGCAGCAAAGTATTTTTGCCCGATGTGCCCCGGCATCGAGTCGGATAAACCCGGTGCTTGTCCCAAATGCGGGATGGCTTTGGAACGGAACCCGTCGTGGAAAGCGGATAAACGGACCATTTACACCTGTCCGATGCACCCGGAGATCGAGCGGGATCAACCCGGTCCCTGCCCGATTTGCGGCATGGCCTTGGAACCAAAAATCATGACTGCCAATGAGCCGGAGGATGATGGAGAGCTGCGCGACATGACCCGTCGGCTCTGGGTGGGAGGCGTGGCGGCACTACCTGTTTTTCTACTGGCGATGGCCCATCTCATTCCGGGAGCACCTCACTGGCTGATGGGATCAGCCTCGCGTTGGGCGCAGTTTATCCTCTCGACGCCCGTGGTGCTTTGGGCGGGGTGGCCGTTCTTTGTGCGCGGTGCCCGGTCTTTGCGGACAGGCCATTTCAATATGTTTACCCTTATCGCCATAGGTGTGGGAGCGGCCTATGTTTACAGTGCCTTCGGGATGCTTTTACCGGGTTGGTTTCCTGCGTCCATGCGTGGGGAAAACAGCATGGGAGGCGTGGGGATTTATTTTGAAGCTGCCGCCGTCATCGTTGTGCTTGTGCTTCTCGGGCAAGTGCTAGAACTCCGTGCCCGCAGCCGCACAGGGAGTGCCATTCGTGCCTTGCTGCATCTGGCTCCGGCGACGGCGCGACTGGTCGAAAACAATGCTGAAAAGGAAGTGCCGCTCGATCAGGTGATCGTCGGGGCCATCCTGCGGGTTCGACCGGGCGATAAAATACCCGTGGACGGCATTCTCACCGAAGGGCAATCCAGTGTCGATGAAGCGATGCTTACCGGAGAACCGTTACCCGTGGCAAAATCCGTTGGCGATACCGTCACGGGTGGCACAATCAACGGCACGGGTGGTTTTTTAATGAAGGCGGAACGTGTCGGTGACGAGACGATGCTGGCTCGGATTGTTAAGATGGTGTCCGAGGCTCAGCGTAGTCGTGCGCCGATTCAAGCCTTGGCAGATCGAGTAGCGGGTTGGTTTGTGCCCGTTGTTTTAGGAATCGCCGTGCTCACTTTTGCTGTCTGGTTTTTGGTAGGACCGGAACCGCGACTCGCCCATGCACTCGTGAATGCCGTGGCGGTGCTCATCATAGCCTGCCCCTGTGCCCTCGGCCTTGCCACACCGATGTCGATCATGGTCGGGATCGGACGTGGAGCGCAAGCGGGTATCCTCGTAAAAAATGCAGAAGCCTTGGAGCGCATGGAGAAAGTAACTACTATCGTCGTCGATAAAACGGGCACTCTCACCGAAGGTCACCCGCACGTTGTCCAGGTCGTCACGGCCAGTGGATTTAGCGAGGACGACGTCATTCGCCTTACCGCCGCTGCCGAACGGGGCAGTGAACACCCGCTGGCAGCCGCCGTGGTCGCTGCTGCTGAAGAGCGCAAGTTGGCGTTAGAAAATGCGACCGATTTCCACTCCACCACAGCGGGGGGAGTCAGTGCCCAAGTTGGTAATCGGTTGGTCCTGGTAGGCAAGCCCACTTTTCTCAAAGAACAGGGCATTCTCGATTTGGACTCCCTTCAAAGCACTGCCACAGCTCTCAACGCCGAGGGAAAAACCACTATCTTCGTCGCAATCGATGGGAAGTCCGCGGGATTTCTTGCCATCGCCGACCCGATCAAAGCCACCACCTCCGATGCGATCCGCGATCTCCACGGACTGGGACTACGCATCATCATGATGACGGGAGATAATCAAAGAACGGCAGACTTTATCGCAAAAGAACTGGGCTTGGATGAAGTCATTGCCGAAGTCTCGGCCACCGACAAGCACGACCGCATCGCGGCACTTCGCGCCAAAGGCACGCATGTTGCCATGACGGGGGACGGCATCAACGACGCGCCCGCTCTTGCCGCCGCCGACGTCGGTATCGCCATGGGCACAGGCACCGATGTCGCCATGGAAAGTGCGGGCATTACCCTTTTGCACGGAGACTTGCGCGGACTCAGCCAGGCCGTAGTTTTGAGTCGTGTCCTGATGAGAAACATCCGCCAAAACCTCGTCTTTGCCTTTCTCTACAATGCTCTCGGCATTCCGCTGGCGGCTGGTCTTCTCTACCCGGTTTTTGGCTGGCTTCTTAGTCCCGTCATCGCAGGTGCGGCCATGAGCCTTAGCTCCGTCTCTGTCATCACAAATGCGTTACGGCTACGCAATGTGAAACTCGAAAGCCAATCTACTAAATAAAAATCACTCTCGGTCTAACACCTTCGTTAAATAAGCGTTACAAATTTCTCATGGCGGCAGATTTCTCTGGCGAGATGAAAAAAAAGAAAAAAACAGATACCTAAACAAAATGAAAAACATACTAACTATCGCCCTTCTGGGCGGACTAATGAGCACCCTCACCATGAACGTCCGTGCTGACGACACCGCAGCCACTGCCGCTCGCATGAAAATCCACACTCAAGTGGAAGAAATGACGAAGACGGATGAAGGTTGCAAAATGATGTGCGAAGAAATGATGAAGAACCCCAAGAGCAAAAAAATGATGACCGAGATGATTATGAAAGATCCCGACAGCATGAAAATGATGCACGACGGCATGAAAATGAAATAGCCAGATCTAGCGACTGAAAAGCGAAAGCCCGTTGGAACGACCCAGCGGGCTTTTATTCTACGACCACCTGCGCAGCATTATACGGGTGGTGGGTTAATCAATCCACGTAACGCTCTAAAACTTGCAGGAGGTCGTGGAGGCGGGCTTTCGCGTTGGAGGAGTTTTGGGCCTCCTCAATACAGTGGTGAAGGTGCGAATGGATGAGTTTCTCAGCGAGAGACTTCAAGCCTTTGCGGGCGGAGATGATTTGCATGAGGACTTCCGAACAATCGCGGTCGGCATCGAGCATTCGCTCAATGGCGGCGAGTTGTCCGGCCACTTTGCGGGTTCGGAGGATAAGGGCCTGGCGTTCGGCGGGGGGATGGGTGTGGTCGCTCATGCCAGAATGTAGAATATCGAACGGTGGATGCAAAGAAGTTATTGCTAGTAAGGGGCATGGGGGTATGGTCTGCGGCATGAACGATTTTTCCCAACTCCTCTCCCAAGGCGCGGCGCACGCGTGGTTTTTCCTGCCGACGGCGGTGTTGCTGGGCGCACTCCACGGGCTGGAGCCGGGGCACTCGAAGACGATGATGGCGGCGTTCATCGTGGCGGTGCGCGGGACAATCGGGCAGGCGGTGTTGCTGGGGTTGTCGGCGGCGTTTTCGCATTCACTGGTGATCTGGGCGCTCGCGGCGGTGGCACTGAAATTCGGCAGCCGGTGGGATGCGGAATCGACGGAGCCGTATTTCCAAATAGGTTCGGCGGTGATGATCGCCGGGCTGGCTCTCTGGATGCTCTGGCGGGTGCGGCGCGAGGCGAAAGAGGAGGCTGCGCATGAGCACGGGCACTCGCATGGGGAGGTGATGCGGATCAATACGGGGCATGGCGTGGTGGAGTTGACGGTCTTCGAGACGGGGGTGCCGCCGGTGTTTCGGCTGCATTTCGTGGATCACGGCAAGCCGGTGGCTCCGCCGCAGGCTGAGACGGTGAAGATCGAGACGCTGCGGCCCGATGGTGCGCGGGAGGTGTTTGCGTTTGTGTCGAAGGGGGATTTTCTGGAATCGACGACGGACATACCAGAGCCGCATCAGTTTGAGGCGACTCTATCGCTGGGACATGGCGACCATAGCCACAGTTATGCGGTCTCTTTTTCGGAGGGTGGTCACGCTCATGGGGCGGTTGAAGGGGAATATCAGGATGCCCACGAACGGGCGCACTCGCAGGAGATCGAGCGGCGGTTTGCGAATCGGCAGGTGACGACTGGGCAGATCGTGGTCTTTGGGTTGACGGGTGGTTTGCTCCCGTGCCCGGCGGCATTTTCCATTTTAATTATCTGTCTGCAACTGAAGCAGTTTACGCTCGGCTTCGCGATGGTGCTGGCCTTCAGCTTCGGGCTGGCGTTGACGCTGGTAGCGAGTGGCACTCTGGCGGCGTGGAGTGTGCGCCACGCGGAAAAACGCTGGGGAGGATTGGGGAAACTGACGCGGAAGCTACCGTATCTGTCGGTGGCGTTTCTGCTGTTGGTGGCGGCTTATATTGGCTGGCAAGGCTGGTCGGGATTGAGGTAGGGGCGGCAACCAACAACGACCGTTTTTATGACAACGAATTCCGCTCCTCCCGCCCAATCGACTCTGCGCGCCTTACTCACCCGGGAGCGCTGGATCGAAATAAGTCGCATCGTTCTGGTAGGCATCATGTCGCTGCTTTTCTGGCTGGGCCTGTTACCGCTGCCGGTATTGTTCGCCGCCATCGTCATCGGACTCTATCCGCTGACGAAAAAGGGCATCATCGACCTGTTCAAGGAGCGGAAAATCGGCACGGAGATTTTTGTCACCGTGGCTACGATCATTGCGATGATCGGCCACGAATACGTGGCTGGCGCGGTGCTGATGACGATCATCCTGATCGCCGAGTTTATCGCCGAACTGAACACCGACCGTGCGCGCGCTTCGATCAAGGCCCTGATCGGCTCCGTGCCGCAAACCGCGCTGGTGCGCGCGGACGGACAGGAACGCACCGTGCCCATCGCCGAGCTTAAGGTCGGCGACATCGTGCTGGTGCGTGGCGGCGAGAAAATCCCGGTCGATGGCACCGTCGTCGGCGGGCAAGGCGCGGTGAATGAAGCACCCATCACCGGCGAAAGCCTGCCGCAGGAAAAGGGCGTCGATGGCTCCGTGCTCGCCGGTACGGTGGTCGAGTCGGGTGCGCTCGATATTCGCACCGACAAGCTCGGCAAGGAGACGATGTTCGCGCGCATCATCACGCTCGTGGAGAACGCGGAAGACGAGCAGGCACCGGTGCAAAAGCTGGCGGATAAAGTGGCCGCGTGGCTCATCCCCGTAGTCTTCGTCTTCCTGCTGGCGGTCTATCTTGTGACGCATGACATCCGCAAAATCGTCACTTTGCTCATCTTCACCTCTCCTGCGGAACTCGGGCTCGCCACGCCGCTCGTGATGATCGCCGCCATCGCTCGTGCCGCGCGTCACGGTATTTTGGTCAAAGGCGGCATCTACCTGGAACTGCTCGCGAAAGCCGACGTCATGGTCTTCGACAAGACCGGCACGCTCACCGTCGGGCAGCCGACGGTCGCGGGCATATATCCCATCGACTCCCAGTTGACCGAGGATGGGTTGTTGAGAATCGCGGCGGCGGCAGACCGCCGTTCGGGTCATCCGCTGGCGAAAGCTGTGGTCGGTCGCGCGCAGGAGATGAAGCTGTCCGTGCCGGAGCCGACGGAGTTTGAAATGATCCGCGGGCGCGGCGTGAAGGCGACGGTGGAAGGAAAGAAAGTGCTCGCGGGCAACGAAGCCTTGCTCACTGAGAACGGCGTCACGGTTACGCCACTAGCCTACGAGCCGACTGGCACCACAGTTTACATCGCGGTGGACGGGCGACTGGCGGGAACCTTGGATCTCGCAGACCAGACTCGCCCCGGCGCGAAGGAAGCGGTCGCGCGCTTAAAGGCGACCGGCGTGAAGAAGGTCATCATGCTCACGGGCGACAGCGCCAAAATCGCAGAGCGCGTGGGCGCAGAACTCGCGCTCGATGAAGTGCAGGCGGGACTGCTTCCCGAAGACAAGGTGAACGCGATTGTCGCATTGCAGCAAGGCGGGCATTCGGTCGCGATGATCGGCGATGGCGTGAATGACGCACCTGCACTAGCGCGTGCGCAAGTCGGCATCGCGATGGGTGCTCGCGGCACCCAAGCCGCCATCGAAGCCGCCGACGTGGCGCTGATGACCGACGACCTTTCCAAGATCGTGCTCGCCCGCGCACTGGCCCGGCGCGCGTATCGCACCATCCAAGAGAATCTCTACGTCGGCGTCGGCGTCGTGCATGTGCTCGGCATCACGGCTGCGCTGCTCGGCTGGATCGGCCCAATTCAAGCCGCGATGATCCACCTTGGGCCGGACGTGCTCGTCTTTCTCAACTCCGTCAAACTCCTGCGCGTGAAGATCGACGTTTGAAATGCAAAGGACGGGGACCGGGACGTAGAAACTCGGCAGGAAGCAGTGCCTGTTGGAACGAGCTCAGGATTCGCTATAAATAGTTAAGGGATGGGCCCTTTTACATCGTTTATTGTGGTATATGGATGAACAAAATCTTGACCGCCTACTTGCCGAGCGTCGCGAACAGCCTTTACCGATTCTGTCATCTTCATTTCAGCAAGACGTGTGGAGAGGCATTTGCCACGGGAAAGCTGCTTTTGCTGAGAAGCCACAAAATTGGCTCAGCTGGTTACTGGAGCCGCTCTTTCATCCAGCTATGTTTTTGACCGCGCTTTCAGTTGCGGTCTTTCTTGGCGTCACCGTAGGCAGTGTAGAAACCAACCAACGCGCCAGCGAGACTAGATTGGCCCTTGACTTGCAAGTTTTCGGCAATTCTTCGCCCGCTCTTCCAGCGACCCTGCTAAGTTTTGCGAAATGAGACTTACTGTTCGTGCTTTAGTATTACTGATTATCGTTGCCTTGATTGCTGGAGGGGCATGTTGGCTGACGGCGAGACACTTGGAACGACAGACAAGGAATCAAGTCGTCGAAGCTCATCCTTGGATACATTCTCAGTTACATATCACTCCCGAACAGGACAAGGCACTGATACCTATTGAGCAGCGTTACAGCGAAAAGAAAAAGCACTATGCTGAATTACTCCGTATCGCTAATCAAGAGCTGGCTCAATCCATTCTAGCAGACCAAAAAGACTCAAATCGAGTCACTGCTGCCGTGGCGCAAATTCACTCAGCTCAAGGCGAACTCCAAAATGCTACTTTGCAGCATATTTTCGAGATGCGAAGCGTGCTAACCCCGGAGCAGTATGACCACTTGCTCAAGATGACTGCCGAAGCTCTCAGCAAAACTGAACATGGCCGATGAGTCAGGCACATCGGCAGACCCAGATTTGGAACTTGTAAATGCTCTATCTGGCGGAGATGAGTCGGCTCTGGATAAACTGATGGCTCGTTATGCAGAACCAATTTTCCGCTTCATCTACCGGAACATTAGCAACGAAGCCGACGCTCGTGAATTGGTCCAAGAAGTATTTGTAAGGCTCTATTTTAACATCAAAAAATTCAAGCCTGATGCGAAGTTTTCCACTTGGTTATATCAAATCGCACTGAATCTTTGTCGCGACCGAGCCAAAAGCAGGAGTGCAAGGCAAGCCGCAATAACCGAAAGCCTTTCTGCACATGAAAACGCAGATGATCAACTGATAAGAGAATCTGCCATCGAAAAAAGAACACCTTATAACGAGGCTATCACGCGTGAAAAAATGAGCGCACTAGAAGATGGTATGGGAACATTGCCATCCGATCTGCGAGAAGCACTCGTATTGACGGTTTTGGAACAACGCTCTCATCGAGAATGTGCTGAAATTCTAAAAACAACGCCCAAGGCCATCGAAACGCGTGTCTATCGCGCCCGCAAGCATCTTCACGAATGGTTAGCAAAGGCAGGATTTATTTTCTTAGTGGTCAATTTCTTTTAAGCCTTGCCGGTTTGACCTCATGAATTTCCTTAGCGAGAACGGTAAGGTGTCCACTGCGCACACTTGCGGCTGCGTTCTTCAACGAAAATACCTTACGTTCAATGCCGATTTGCAGCGTGATTTCAGTCGTGTTCACCATGTTAAGGTAAGTCTCTTCCAGTGGAGTAATCGTGATCACGCCATCCGTCGTGTGCAACTCAATTG
>JBBRPA010000054.1:0-21175 GCA_038228695.1 Chthoniobacterales bacterium | reverse complement strand
GCAATTTGACCGCGTTGATCTTAAACTCCTCGCTGTAGCGTTTGCGACTGGGTTTTATTTTGGTTTCACCGAGAGTTTGATGGCTCATTTAATTCACTTTCAGGTTGCTTACCCGTGTCCGCAAGAGCGAGGCCACTTCAGGCGGGGAAGGCGGAACTATACCGACCACACTCCGCACTATCTGTATTCGGGGATGTAGATGCTCGTTCTAATATTAAACAGAAGTGTTTCGACCGCTTTTCCACTATGATTTTATGATGCTTAAAAAAGGGGTATTCCAATTCAATCTGCTTATATGCTTCGTATCTGTCTGGTGCGGAGTTGCCTATGGCCAAGCTATCTCAGACAAAGCGATAACATCCGATGCTCGCATTGATGCTGTCTTTTTGGCCCAGACGCACGTCATGCAACCGGACCAGCCTTACTTTAAGTTGACGGGCAATCGCGACGCCCTACTCAAGGCAAATATAATTTCGCCGAGTGGCGGGCCAGCGCCAGATGTGGTTGCCACCGTGGAAAGCGGCGGCGAGACCAGCACTTTCAAACTTGTCGGCCCGTCGGTTTTGCCTACGTCGCTATCTTCCGATCCGGGGTTGGTGCAGCATCGCTATGAAGACAGCTTCACGATGATGATCCCAGCGCGATTGGTGCGCATTGGGTTGGTTGTTGAAGTGCGGGCCGGTTCGAGTGTGGTTCGCCACAAAATTCAGGTTGGTGCACCGACGCTAGTACACTTGAAAATGTTCGACGTGCACTACTTCGGCAAAGGCGAAGGTGATTATCCTACCAACTTATTTCAAGAGCTGGAGGCGAAATGGCCGGTAGCGGCGCTGGACGTTGAGCGCGTGCGTGGATTAAATTTTCCCGAAATGGTTATTCCTGCACGGGCCGGCCTCCCAGCGGTGCGGATTTCCTCAACCGACGAATATAAAACTAAGACGGGACAAAATTTTGACGGCAAGCAAGCTGCCGCGCTGCAGTGGGTTTGGGCGTTGTCGCAGGCTGGCGGCAATGCAGAAGTGGCCCTGTGTTACATCACCATTCTGGGTATATCGTCAGGCGGACAGGCAGGAGATTATATCGGAGTTGGTGGTTTGCTTTTAGGCATCTTTAATCACGAACTTGGACATGCCTTGGGCCTCCCGCACGCTTCTAACGATGAAAATTATCCGTATCACGGTGAGATGTTTGGCATAAAATCTCCCAAGACTAACAAGGAATGTCATGTTGGCCCAACTTGGGCATTTGACTTGCCGTCAAAACAATTTATTCCTCCGACCGTTCAGGCGAGCAGCAACGCCGAGGTCGCAGGCATCTACAAAAAAGACCCAATGGAGGGTGGTGGGGTGGGCGACCAAGAGCCACCGTTTCAGCTCCGTCATTTTTCAGATTATAGCGTCCAAAAGATGCAGTCGTATCTGGAACACCATGTCGCCGTGCGTCGCGACAGCAACTATTATAAATGGGATGACGCTACCGGTGACTACACGCTTAAAATGAAAAATGACGGCGTGCATTATCCTATTGCCGAAGACGTGCCGGTCATCAGCGTCATGGCGGCGATGACGATGTCAAATCTGAACGTAAATATGGTTTATCCGCCCATCGGGCCATATCGCGGAAATTTGATTAGAAAGTTTGACCCGCGTCAGGAGTTGGATCGCAAAGCCGCACAAAAATCTTTCTCGCCAAAAACTGGGTGCGATTTCACGCTAAAGATTACGCAAGGCGGCAAAGTAGGTTTCGCTTTACTAGCTGCAGGTGAAGCCGACGAAAAAAATCCTAACACAATGCGCGATTTAACGACAGCAGCCGTGAACTTGCAGGCCAACGACGGGCAAGTCACAAATGTAGAACTACTTTATACGCCGAAAGCTGACCAGATTGGTTTACCGGAGAAACCGGAGGTGCTTGCCCGGTGGCCAAAGTAATGAAGCCCGAATGAATTTCAGCACGCGTGAGCAATAATCGACCAACCAATGTTTGTAATTAGTAACATGAGATTTGCAGGGTTGCTGGTTGCCATAACCATAGGACTCATCAGTAAATCGCCAGCACAAATATCCCCTCTGGAGATGAACCCGCGATTGCAAAAACTGGAGACAAAAGCTCCCGATACTAGCAAGCCGGTCAAGGTATTCATCCTGATAGGACAATCTAACATGGTGGGCATGGGAGATGTTAGTCCAGTGACGGCCAATGGCACGCTCGCCTATCTCACCCAGAAGGAGGGTAAATATTCTTATCTGTTAGACGAAGCGGGTAACTGGGTTGTGCGAAATGATGTCTGGTGTGTGAAGACGACTGTTGGCTCGATACAGGGCTGGTTGAAACCGGGCTTTGGCGCCACAGCTAAATTGATCGGACCAGAATTCGGGTTCGGTTGGGTGATGGGGCAGATTCATGACGAAGAGGTTCTTCTCATCAAATCCTCCCAAGGCAACCGGAGTTTGGGCTGGGATTTTCTGCCTCCTGGCAGCAAGCGGTTTAACTTCGGTGGTAAGACTTATGCCGGATACAAAGACACCACTGACTTCTGGCTAGACGGCACCGAGATGCCCGCGTCAAAACCGAACTCTTGGTATGCCGGCAAGCAATACGGCGACTGCGTCAAAGATGTCCACGAGGTCCTGAATAACCTGCCCATTTTTTTTCCAGACTATCAGGGCCAGGGTTATGAAATTTCCGGTTTTGTCTGGTGGCAGGGCCACAAGGATCAGAATCAGCCCAACGCCAGTCGCTATGAACAAAACTTAGTGCATCTGATCAACAACCTCCGAGCTGAGTTCAAGGCACCGAAAGCTCCTTTCGTGCTTGCGACAATTGCGTTTGGTGGGTGGAAACTAGGTGGTCCTGGTTTAACGGTGGCCAATGCCCAGCTCGCCGTGGGTGATCCGAGAAAACATCCGGAATTTGCCGGCAACGTGAAGACCGTGGAAGCCCGCGGTTTCTGGCGGAGCGAAGAAATCTCTCCAAATCAAAAGCAGGACTACCATTATTTTCACAATGCAGAAACCTACATGGAAGTTGGCAATGCACTGGGTTGGGCTATGGCAGAACTCTTAAAACAGCACGGCAGGTTGAAATAGTTTTTTTTGCCCTGTAAAAAACGGAGTCATTCGATGAGTCAGTGATTTCGTGGGGTTTCTTTTTAAACGTTCACCCTGATGTTCCAAATACCCGACTGATTGTCTGATTTTGTGACGCACGGACGTAGAGCTTATTTGGGCGACAAAGTATTATGGTAAATTATAGGCCCTCCAGTAAATTACTGATTAAATCCCCCTTATGAGATCTCTTACCCCCCTCCTTCTAATCTTTGTGTCCGCTTGTATTTGCCAACCGGCCTCCGCACTCTCTGCTAGGGCAGACAATCAGCCACTGAGTAACCACACCTTCGTCATCAGTACGAATGATTTCTTGCTCGACGGTAAAAAATTTCAGATTCGCTGCGGAGAAATTCACGCCGCGCGCGTGCCAAAAGAATATTGGCGCCACAGGTTGCAGATGGCCAAGGCGATGGGCTTGAATACCGTCTGTGCTTATCTCTTTTGGAACATGCACGAACCGAAGCCCGGTGAATTCAACTGGAGCGGTCAGGCGGATGATGCTGAATTCTGTCGCATCGCGCAGGAGGAAGGCCTGTGGGTCATCCTCCGGCCCGGTCCGTATGCCTGCGCCGAATGGGAAATGGGCGGCACGCCGTGGTGGATGCTCAAGGACGACGGCGTGAAACTCCGCAGCTCCGACCCGCGCTATCTCGAACCGGCAAAAACTTATCTCAAGGAAGTTGGCCGTGTGCTCGGCCCGCTGCAAATCACGCACGGCGGCCCGATCATCATGGCGCAGGTGGAGAACGAATACGGCTTTTTTGGGAAGGACGCCAGCTATGTGGAGAAATTGAGAAAAGCCATGGTGGACGCGGGTTTTGACGTGCCGCTGTTCCAATGCAATCCGCCGGACCAGATGAAGAACGGTCTGCTCCCAGATTTATTTCAGGCGGGAAATTTCGGCAGCGACGTGCGGAAAAATTTCGAAAAAGTCCGCCAGATTCAAAAGACTGGGCCGCTGATTTGCAGCGAATTTTATCCCGGCTGGTTCGACACCTGGGGACAGCCGCATCATCTCGGCAAGCCGGAGAATTATCTTCCGAACTTAAATCTCATGCTCGACATGGGCGCTTCGTTCAGCATCTACATGGCCCACGGTGGCACAACGTTCGGGCTGTGGTCGGGCTGTGACCGACCATTTAAGCCGGACACATCGAGCTACGATTACGATGCCCCCATCAGCGAAGCCGGCTGGGCGACGCCGAAATTCTTCGCGACGCGCGAACTGTTTTCCAAATATCTGCTGCCCGGTGAAACGTTGCCGGAACCGCCCGCAGCCAATCCTGTGATTGCCTTCGCGCCAGTGGAATTCACAGAAGTCGCGCCAATGTTCGACAACCTACCCGACGCCATCGCCGACGAAACGCCGCGCAGCATGGAAAAATACGACCAGGGCTACGGCTGCATTTTGTATCGCACGAAAATCCCGGCCGGCGGCGCGACGACTCTGGATGCTGCAGCCATCCATGATTTTGGCTATGTGTTCTTAGACGGAAAACGCATCGGCGTTCTCGATCGTCGGAGAGGCGGCGCAAAAATTCTTTTGCCGGAACGAAAGGCAGAAGTGCAGCTGGATGTTCTGGTGGAGCCGATGGGCCGCATCAATTTCGGCGCTGAAATGCTCGACCCGAAAGGCCTCATCGCGCCGGTGAAACTTGGCGGCGAGATTTTGAAGGGCTGGCAGATTTTCAACCTGCCGCTCGATGATAAAATGGTCGGCAGCCTGAAGTTCGCTGCCGCTAAAACCGACGCGCCCGCGTTCTGGCGTGCGACGGTGAACATTGAAAAGCCCGGCGACACATTCCTCGACCTGCGCAGTTGGGGCAAAGGCGTGGTGTGGGTGAACGGCATCTGCCTCGCCCGCTTCTGGAACATTGGTCCTTCGCAGACAGCTTACTTGCCGGGTTGCTGGCTGCGCGCGGGCAAAAATGAAATCGTGATTCTCGATTACACCGGCCCGCAACAGGCGGAAGTCGGCGGACTCGAAAAACCAATCCTCAATGAACTGCATCCTGAAAAAGATTTTGCGAAGTCGCATCGTCTGCCGGTGAAATTGAACCTGACTTCTACCAAGCCGGTGCGAGTCGGTTCATTTGCGGCGGTCACGGACACGCAGGAGATCAAATTCGCCGCACCGGCCACCGGAAAATTTTTCGCCATCGAATCGCTCAAGGCGCATGATGGCAAACCCTTTGCGGCGATCGCGGAGATTGATCTATACGACGCGAGCGGAAATCCCATCAGCCACAACGGCTGGACGATTGCCTACGTGGACAGCGAGGAACGTAACGGCGAAGACGGCTCGGCGGAAAATGCGATTGACGGCCAAACGGCAAATTTCTGGCACACCGAATGGAAGGACGCGCAGCCAATTCATCCGCACCAACTAATTTTAAACCTCGGTAAATCACAGACAATTTTTGGATTTCGCTATGTGCCGCGTCAAGGCGATGGTGGCGGACAAATCAAGGATTATGAAGTCTATATTGGCGACGATTTGATCAATTGAATTAATCGAACGCACCACGGCCACGCACTTCCGGTAATACGGTCTAACGAAGGCGCAGCGAATTCCGCTCTCTTCGCCACTGGAGTGATTCCAGCGAACTACCCTATTTACTCATGAGCTTATCGCGTCATCAAAGAAATGCGAGCCAACGTTGCAAGTGCGGTTAACACGAAAAGCGTTTTACGAGAACAGGCGGTATTCGAAGGACCTCGCCACGCTTCCCGGTAGGATGGGCAAAGTCCACGATGCGTTCGATCGCGGCTTTCGCAATGGCTTCCATGTCTTGTTGGACGGTGGTCATTGGAGGGTCGGTCAACGCTCCCATCTGCGCCGCGTCGTATCCGATCAGTTTGCTCCTGCTTGGAAAATCAACTCCCATGTAGCATAGAACCTCAAGGAAGCTGATCGCCAGATGGCCGTCGGTCGCAAAGAAGTCACTCAGTTTGTCGAGCCTCTTGAGGAATTCATGCACCTTAACCGAGACCTCAAAACTGCTTGAGCTCCACTCGATCGGTACGATGGAAAGGTTGTCAGCTCCGCGGCCTGTTTCGATCCATGTTTGCATAAATCCTTCAATTCGGGCTTTAACTCGGGGATTATCCCCCGAGCCCTTGAAAAACGGAACACAAACCCTCTTAGAGCCCTTCTGAATTAGGCGTTCCGCAGCTAGTCTGCCTCCGAGTTGGTGATCCGTCACAAGATTGGTTCGGTAGCGATCGCTGTAGTCAGCATCCAAGCCAACCACGGGCACGGGAAACTCCTTGAATTGTTTGAGAAGGGAACTGCTGCTGTCACTATCGACCAGCAAAACATCACAATTCTTCCAGATTGATTCGGAAGGTGGCTCGTTGAGTGGAAGCAGTTTGATTGAGAGATCGAGACCCTGTTGCAGGCATTGTGCTTTAAGCGCATCAGCCAACCGCCGGAACCCGCTGAAATAAATGTATTTGTCACCGGAGAAAATGGCGCGCAATCGCAAGGAGCGTAGAATCTCGGTGTGAACCGCATCCGCCACGGTGTAGCGCCGCATGGGGAGATCTCGAATCCATCCGTCTTTTTTCAGCTCCCGCAACCCTCTCCACGTGGCGTCTCGGCTAATCTTTAAATGGTCGCAAAACGCGCGAATCGTGGGTAGTTTTTCGCCGGGCTTAATTTGGTGGACGCGAATGTAGTGGATAATTTGTTGTTTCGCAGAGTCTCGGCGGGTGACGTTTTCCTTCGCTTTTGGAGGGCTATCAACGTGATTGGAAATGATCATGGATTTACTTTCTCTGGCGGATATTTAAACAAATCAATCCGCCGTGCAACTGAATTTACAATTGACTTATCAGACAATTCGCAGACACTTCACTACAGTCCTCTTTAGCTTTCCCTAGTAAAGTGCGTAACCTTCTGGTAGCCCATCCAAAATACTCCCTCTTTCTCAATCTGAAACGAAATGCACGCATCACCTCCCCAGGGTCCTGTCACAGAAAAACTAACGGTTCGGAGCAAATTAGCCATGGGAACTGGGGGTCTGACGGTTTCACTCGGTAACCAGAGTGTTCGGACGACCGGTTTGGGAGTTCTTAACCTGATTCTCGGGATTCAGGCGTTCTGGGTGGGAATTGTTTTGGCCATTCCACTGTTTTGTGACGCCATCGCAGACCCGATTATGGGAAATTTTTCCGACAACTTTAAGTCAAAATATGGTCGCCGCCGTCCGTTTATTTTTATTGGTGCAATTCTCATGGGCCTGACCTTTGCCAGCATCTGGATGATTCCGCTCAGCTGGAGTGCTGCGGGAAAATTGACCTGGTTTGTTGTCACCAGCATGCTTTTTTACTTAGCTTACACGATCTTTTCCGTGCCGTTCATCAGCATGACTTATGAAATGACGCCGGACTACGATGAACGAACTTCGGTGCAGGCCTACGTAACCTTCTGGAACCGGCTCGGCGAAATGTCTTACATGGGTCTCATTCCTCTTTCTCTCGTGTTCATCGCGTGGAAATACGGTTATGCGGATACCAAAAACCTGACTACGCCTGAGAAAATGGAGGGCATTCGTATCGCTGCTGCTGTTTACGGGGGTATTGGCATGACTCTTTTCGGCTGCCTGCCGGCCATCTTTGGTCGGGAACGCTACTACCAGCTCAATTCTGAGGAAACCCAAGGCAAGAAGGATCCTTTTTGGAAAACGGTTAAGGCCGCGTTGCACAACAAAGCCTGCGTGCTCTTATGCATCCTCTCGGCCTGCACCATTGTTGCCGGTGTTTTTGCGAGCAACATGGATTGGTATCTCCTAATTTATTACCTTTCTGGCGGAAACATCGAACTGGGGACCCAGTGGAAACTCATTGTTACCATCGGTTATGCCGTTGTGGGCGTCATTGGCATCCCGCTCATTGTCTGGCTGACCAAGGTAATGAATAAAATCCAAGGTCTGAGGTTCGTTTATTGCATGATGATCCTCAACGCAGTGATCCGTTGGTTTGTTTATCACCCGGGACGTTTTAACGAGGCACTCAGATGGACAGACTTAACGGCGATCGGAGCTTCGTTGTCGGCGATTGGGAAATCACTGATTTGGCTAGATCCCATGACCGGCGGTCTCTTCTGGATCGGAGTCGGTGTCATCATGCAGTCGATGATCGCGGATGTCTGCGACGACGATGAACTTAGCAACGGGCATCGCCGCGAAGGCATGTTCGGAGCTGTTTTCGGATGGGCGACGAAGGCATCTTTCGCCGTCAGTTTCGTCCTGATCGGAATGTTTTTGACCTTGATCGGGTTCGATGCGGCCCTACCGCAACAGACTCCGCAAACCTATTTGAATATGCGAATTGCGATGTGTGTTGGCGCCTCAGTTCCGTCTCTTCTTTGCTTTTTTCTGCTGGGCATTTACCCGCTCACCAAGGACAAAACCACGGAGAACCGACTGAAATTGGAGGTCATGCGCGGGAAGGTTTAGCAATTCATCAGGGGGTATGGCACGGGTGAGACCTGAATACTGTCCGTGGGCGAGACCAGACTAAAGCGATGTTAACATCAATGAAGCGCAGATTCAGAAAAAGCATCGCGTTCGGGCTGGCGTTCAGCTCCGTTTGTTTTATGGGGAGTTCCAGTAAAAGCGAAATGGTGCCAAGGGCAATGACTGATCCACGAGCTCAACAAAAAGCGGGACTGCCGTGGTATTCGCACAATCTTAATCCAGAAACGCCCGACGCTTCTGCGCAAATTCTGAAGCCGGAGGAGCTTCTCGTTGCCGAGAGTTGGCACAAGACGATCCGCTCAGAATCACCAATTTGGAGTGCGTCAGTCGATGGGCCCTGCCCGGTCAGGAAGGAAATCGGCATTACCCTCGCAGCCGGAAAGCTAAAATGGAATGTCGCCGATAAACTCTGGGTCGCGCTGGACGTTACTAACAAGGGTAACGCTAGTGTTTTGGTGCGCGGCGTGCTCGGTCATCCGCTGGGACCCAGCGGCGCAGAGGCCATTGCCCCTGGGGAGAAACGGACACTGGCTGTTTTGATCGTCCGGAAACTCACGCAAGAGCACGACTATCTGCGCAAGAAGTTCCCGAAAGTGGCTGGACTGCCCGGCGGTCGATATGAGTCCTGGCGTAACATTGATGCGGAAGTAGTGGAGAGCTTGAAACTGAATGTTAGCACGGCGGCTTCCCAGATCTCGCTGGAGCTGGACAATCCCCGCGCAGTGATCGATTTCAAGCCGCCAACGAAGGACTTTCTCGAGACGGGTTTTATTCCATTCATGGATAGATTCGGGCAGAACAGCTATGAAACATGGAGCGGCAAAGTAACCTCTTTGGAGGGGTTGCGTGCGACCGCAGTCCGGGAAAAAGCCGACCTGGCCCAGCACCCGCGGGTGAAGTCATGGGATCGTTTCGGCGGCTGGGCCAATGGCCCGAAGCTGGAAGCCACTGGTCATTTCCGGGTTGAGAAAAAAGAGGGCACGTGGTGGTTTGTTGATCCGGAAGGACGTCTCTTTTGGTCATTTGGCATCGACTGCATTGTTGGAGAGGATTTCGACGGCATTTTGGCAACGACTACTCCGGGGCTAGTAGATGTATTGAAGAAAACGCCGCCCGATGAGCCGCAGCCGGCCGCGCTCCCGGGTGTTTCCAATCTTCTTTGGAGTCCCTACATGGCCAATCTCTTCCGCAAGTATGGCGATAGTTGGCATGAGGATTTTGTGTCAACTGCGCATCGGCGCATGGAAGCCTGGGGACTGAATACGATCGGCAATTGGAGCGAGCCGAAAGTGATCAAGGCAAAGCGAACACCTTATGTGCTAGCAGTTCATTACGAAAGACCTGTATTAAGCATGGGCAAGACCTATTTTCAGGCCAGTCTGCCCGACCTCTATGATCCGCAATTCACACAGCAACTGAGGCAGGCAGTGGCTACGGTTGCTGCGGATTCCGCCGAGGACCCGTGGTGCATCGGCTACTTTGTCGATAACGAAATGCCCTTTAAGAGCACGCAGCAAATAGCCGAAGAAATAATTCGAGCCTCGCCAGAGGCGCAGACTAAAAAGGCTTTCCTGCAACGGTTGATGAAGCAGTATGCGGATGTTAGTGCTCTAAATAAAAAGTGGGGAACTTCGTTCAGTCTTTGGGAGGATTTCCTCCAGCAAACGAAACTTCCAAAAGGCGATGGTTTTCGAGAAGATGCGCGCTCTTTTGCCATCGAATATCTGGATCATTACTACGCGCTTTGCAAAGCGGCAGTTAAAGAGCTGGCACCCAACAAACTCTACTTGGGGAGTCGCATGAACCAATATTTCAAGGAGGTATTTGAAGCCTGTGCCGCTCATGCGGATGTCGTTAGCATTAATCTATACGATTTTTCCCCGGTCACTCTCCCTCAGTTGGATTTTGCTGGGGACAAACCTATCCTAATTGGAGAATTTCATTTTGGCACTTTAACGGAGCAGGGAGTTTGGGGTCCGGGTTTAGCGCAGGCAAAGAACGTCGGCCACGCTGCGCGTTTGCTCGAAAGGTATGTTGATGATTGCTTGGCCAACCCTCGAATTGTCGGTGCCCATTGGTTTCAATTTTCCGATCAGCCGGTTTCTGGCCGCGGCGACGGGGAGAACTTCCGAGTGGGGTTCGTGAATATTGTGGACATTCCCTATGCACCGATGGTCCAAGCGAGTCGTGCGCTGGGAGAACGAATTTACGAAACGCGGGGTAAGGCCCCCACCAACAGCACTAAGTGAATGCAGTCAATCCAACACCTAGACCAACAGGAGATATCTAAATGAAGAAAATAACCAAACACGTAATGACAATGATGACGGCCAGTTCCCTCTGCCTTGGTAGCCTACTGGCGGATCTAGCGCCGGACTATGATAAAGGATCCGAGCAGTTAGGTAAGGACACGCTGGTGGATCAAGCCAAAAAAGGGGGAGGGGATTTTGCCCTGCAAGGGCGAGCTTGGTGGGTCGCCGCAGCTAACGATCTCTGGAAGGCAGGAGACAAGGTAACCATTACAGGAATCGCCATTCCCATTCGCGGTGACACAACTGCGCCGAATGTGATCACTTTCACTTTCTATGATATTGGATCTGACGACAACTTCGATCCAGCGGCCACCGTGGTAGGAACTGCGGAGGAAGCTTATCCCGGTGGAGAGACAGGCGTTTGGTATGCGAAGTTTGACGAACCGATCACCTTCACTGCACACGGCAGCGGTGTGGCGGTCGGCTTTGCCAGTAAATCAGGGACGATGTTTCTGAAAGTTAGCAATCAACAGTCCGCTCCTGGGATTTTTCGCAAGGCGATCAAAAATGGAGAGCCTGTCGTTGACGAGTTTCCAAATTTTGCGATGACACTTGCGGGAACTGTTGAACCTGGAAAGAAATAGGATGCGCCATTTTACGGCCGGGATTGTCTGCCTATGTGTGGGACTTTTGCTGATCCCTCTACGTCTATCGGCAGAGGAGGGGAAGACACTTCCTGTGTCGGACCTTCTGAAACCGATGCAGAAGGTCGAGGATATTGGCTGCGACGCCAAGGGGCCATTGCAGCTCGAAGCTGCAAAAGATGGAACATGGCAACTGCAGGGCGATCTCAAAAATGGGCGCGCAACCGTCAACCTGCGTCCTCCGTCGGGAAGTTGGGATTTCTCGAAGTTCAGCTATTTTCGCGTTGATATTGTTAACAAAGGCACGGGACTGGTCTGGATCGAGGGTCGCCTCGACAATGCGGGTGCTCAGGATTGGATGAACAGCGCGCCAAGTGAGGTTTTTCTAATGCCCGGCGAAAAGGGTACGCTCGGGTTTGCCTATCCTCGTGCGGATAGCCAGAACGATGCGCCCGAGGGTTTCGACGGGTTGCAAGGCAAACCGAATGGACATCGAAGGCACTGGAAGAAGTTCGACCCTGCCAACGTCCGAGCGTGTCGCTTGGTTATTGCATCAACATCATCAAATGTCGCACTGGAAGACATCACCCTCGGCTTGGCTCAACCTTACGGCGCAAAAGCAAATGAGGCTTTACTTGAGATGCCGTATTTGGATGAACTTGGACAGGTTCGGAAATTGGATTGGCCCGGCAAATTGAAATCCAAAGAGGATCTTAAAAAGCGAAATGAGGAAGACCAGATCCAACATGCTGCGGACAAAGGACCGGCAGAATTCGACAAATATGGTGGTTGGCTCAAGGGACCCAAGCTCGATGCAACCGGCTTTTTCCGAGTAACCGAATACGAAGGCAAATGGTGGTTTGTTGATCCCGATGGGTTCCTCTTTTTTTCCAACGGGCTTAACAGCGTTGGCTTCGAAGCGTCCACCCAAGTGACTGGACGCGAAGAATTGTTTGCTTGGTTGCCGAGCAAGGAAGACCCACTTAGCCAGTGTCTTGGAGGCAAGAAGAAACAAAGTATGAACTTCATGTTAGCCGACGTCATTCGGACATTTGGTGAAGCATGGCAGAAACCCGCCAGAGAGCGGGTGCATCAGCGGCTCCGGTGGTGGGGATTGAACACACTAGGTGCTTGGTCGGACGAGGAGTTGACGAAAGATGCTCGCACGCCTTACACTGGCATCATCCATCTCGGCCATTCGCAGAGCCCGCTCGGCCATGGCGTCTCAGATCCCTTCGCAGAGTCATTCAAAACGCAGCTTAGCTCGTCGCTAGAACGTTTTAGAGAATCGCACGGAGACGACCCGTGGTGCATCGGTTTGTTTATCGACAACGAGATCGACTGGGGCGATCACGTAGTCGAGCGACTTCTTGCCACAGATGCCGACTTGCCAGCCAGACAGTTCGTGATGAAGTGGCTCAAGGAAAAATATCAGACAACGGAGAAATTTAACGCAGCTTGGGGAACCACTTTTGTTTCATGGGAGACTGTAAAGGGCACTCCGGTTCCAGAAAAATCAGATTCGGAGACTTTCGCTGAGATAGAGACGGACGCAGCTAAAGAGGATAAGGATACGCTTCTAGGCCTGATTGCGGAGGAGTATTACCGCACTTGTCGGGAAACGCTTAAAAAAGTTGTGCCGAATCATCTCTATCTTGGATCCCGTATTCATCGTGCTTCAAAACTCGTCATGGCCGCCGCCGCGAGGCAAGTCGATGTCATGAGTCAGAATCGCTATGGCTACGGACCCGGCAACTCAGATCAGGATCTCCCGACTGAACTAGACAAGCCGGTCATCAACACAGAGTTTCATTTCGGCGCCCCCGATCGCGGTGTTCCGGGCGTGGGCCTTGTTCCTGTTGGCGACCAGCTTCAACGAAGCCGGGCTTACGTTGCTTATGTTGTATCTGCGCTGAAGAGCCGAAACATGGTCGGCACACATTGGTTTGCCTATCAGGATCAGTGTGCTGCAGGCCGACCAGACGGAGAAAACAACCAGATTGGTTTTGTGGACATCACGGACAACCCGTATCGCGAAATCACGGAGGCCTCCAGAGTTATGGCGGAGCATATGTATCGGATCCGCGCTGAAAACCAAGGAGACGTTCTATCTGTCCTTCAATCGCTCTGGGGTGAACAGCCGACGGCGAAACCTAGTCCCGGAAAAATACCAAGGAACTGATTGTTGGTGAAAGAATTCCTGAACAGAAACAACGTGAAAATCTTCTCGGTCGGTATCGTTGCTGGACTTTTGCTCGCGACGACACTTCTGGCGTCCGCCCAGACTACTATGTCGGCTGAGTCGAAAGAGAAGATTCCGCCGTTGCCTTTAACTACAAACAAATTGGCAACTGCTGACCTTGTGCGCGAGCGCCTTAGCTTTAACGAGAACTGGCGTTTCCGCAAGGATGCTTCTCCAACCGAGCTAGCGGGCGAGAACTTCGACGATAGCAGGTGGCGCTTGTTAAATCTACCGCACGACTGGGGAATCGAGGGGCCTTTCAAGCAGGAATATCCCGGAGCAACGGGGAAGCTACCTTGGTGGGGAGTTGGCTGGTATCGAAAGCATTTTACGATTCAGTCCGCAGATCGTGGTCGCCGTGTTTTTGTCGATTTTGATGGCGCAATGTCCCACGCAGAAGTTTGGCTGAATGGTAAATCTTTGGGTGGCTGGCCCTACGGTTACGCCTCATTCCGCATCGAATTGACACCTTACCTAAAATTCGATTCTGAGAACGTTATCGCGGTCCGACTGGACAATCCCGAAAAGTCGTCGCGCTGGTATCCCGGCGGCGGTATTTACCGGAACGTCTGGCTCGTCAAGGCCTCGCCAGTGCACGTGGCATATTGCGGGACTTTCATCTCCACTTCCGAAGTCAGCGCAGACAAAGCTACGGTTAAACTTCAAATACGCGTGCAAAATCAGTCTGGTGAGAATGTGCAGGCAAAAGTGAAAACGGAGATCCATGAGATTGATGCGGCCCGCAATGTGATGAAGGACATAGTAGCTTCCTCCGAGGAAACAGCCATTAGCATTCCGTTGGGAGAGAGCGGACTCAGCGAGTCGATAGTAACAATTTCTAGGCCGCAACTTTGGCGCCTCAAGGATCCGCGACTTTATGCCGCGATTACGAGCGTTACGCAGGACGGGAAGCTGGTGGATCAATACGAAACTCAATTGGGAATTCGCAAGATTGAGTTCACTGCTGATAACGGCTTTCTGTTGAACGGCGAGCGGGTGCAGTTAAACGGAGTTTGCCTTCACCACGACTTAGGCGCACTTGGTGCAGCCGTGAACACCCGCGCCATCGAACGTCGGATCGAGCTCCTGCAGAAGATGGGATGCAACGCGATTCGCACGAGTCACAACCCGCCGACGCCCGAGTTGTTAGACCTTTGCGACCGCATGGGAATGCTAGTGATCGACGAGGCGTTCGACTGCTGGAAAAAGGGAAAACTACCTCACGACTACAGCTCCCTTTTTGCGGAATGGCACGAGAAAGATTTACGCGCGATGATTCGCCGCGATCGAAACCATCCTTCAGTCATCCTTTGGAGCACAGGCAATGAGGTGCGGGAGCAGAACATTCCCGAAGACTATCCTATTTCGGAAGAATTGAGACGTATCGCGCACGAGGAGGACCCTACGCGCATGACGACCGCTGGCTGTAGTTTTGACGAAGCAGGATATAACGGCTTCCAAAAAACGCTCGATGTCTTCGGGTTCAACTATAAGCCCTACCTGTATCGGAGCTTCAGGGACACGAGCCCGACGATCCCTGTTATTGGGAGCGAAACCTCCTCTTGTGTCAGCACTCGTGGCGAATACGTTTTCCCGGTCGAAAGCGACAAAAGCAAAGGCCAAGCAAATTTCCAAGTTAGCTCCTATGATCTTTATGCGCCCGCTTGGGCGATGCCGCCGGATTGGGAGTTCGATGGGCTCGACGAAAATCCTTTTGTCGCTGGCGAGTTCGTCTGGACTGGCTTCGACTACCTCGGCGAGCCAACTCCCTACAACGCCGACACAACGAATCTGCTGAATCTGACCGATCCTATCGAGCGAGCGAAAATGCAGGCGGAACTCAATCAGCTCGGAAAAATCAGCGTACCGTCTCGAAGCTCGTATTTTGGGATCATCGATCTAGCTGGATTCCCGAAGGACCGATTCTATCTATACCAAGCACGCTGGCGGCCCGAGCTGCCGATGGCGCATATCCTGCCACATTGGAATTGGCCAGAGCGAATCGGGAAGATCACGCCAGTGCATGTCTACACTTCTGGCGACGAAGCTGAGCTTTTCCTAAACGGTAAATCATTGGGCCGCAGGAAGAAACAACCACTGCAATATCGCCTGCGCTGGGATGACGTGAAGTATGATCCGGGGGAATTAAAGGTTGTGACGTGGAAGAATGGAAAACTCTGGGCCGAGCAAACGGTTTGCACCGCCGGTCCTGCGAGTCAGTTGATACTTACGCCAGATCGGCAAGAAATTTTAGGTGACGGAAGTGATCTCTCGTTTGTTACCGTCACCATTGCGGATGCCAACGGACTAACCGTTCCAAGGTCGGCCCAGAGGGTGCACTTCGAAATCGAAGGCCCAGCAGACATCATCGCAGTGGACAACGGTGATCCGACCAGCCACGAGTCCTTTCAAGCAATGGATCGAAAAGCTTTCAATGGTCTGTGCATGGTCATCATCCGCACCCGCGCCGCAGGCGAGGGAATGGTAACATTGCATGCCAACTCCGATGGACTGAAGTCCGCCGAAGTTCGTCTAACCGTTGGAGAGTGTCAGTAATTTTGTGTAAATCGATTTTGGTGATGTTATAGTTAGAGATTGTTCGGCATGCGTTCTTGGAACTCGATGGCGAAGTAACTGAGGGCAGAGGGCCAGTTGGGGGCGGCTAGGGTCCATTTGCGACTAATGTTTTTGAGGCTGAGATAAAAGAGCTTGAAGAGGGAGTCGATGGTGGGGAAGAGATTGCGATGGCGGCTGATCTTGCGGAAGGAGCTGTTGAGGGATTCGATGGCGTTGGTGGTGTAGATGATTTTGCGGAGTTCTGGAGGGAAGTGGAAGAAGGGCGTGAGTTGGTCCCAGTTGGTTTCCCAACTGCGGCCGATGGCGGGGTGATTGGCATCGTGGGTGGAGCGGAAGGCTGCAAGCGCGGTCCGGGGCATCGAAGATGTGGCGCAGATCGCCCTCACGCTGAGGCTAAACTGGCGGAACTTGTGCAAAAATATCGCCAGAGTGCCCCTAAACTCTCCGCTTGGATGGAAGCTAACCTCCCAGAAGGCTTAACCGTCTTCTCCCTGCCCGAACCCCACCGTAAACGCCTCCGCACCTCCAACATGTGCGAAAGCCTAAACCGCCAGATCAAACGCCGCAGCCGTTTCGCCGCCCTCTTTCCCAACGAAGCCTCCATCCTCTCCGAAATCTCCGACGAATGGGAAACCGGCAAAACCTACCTCCCCAATCACAAACCCTAACTGCCACCACAACAACTCACTAACAAAATCAACCAACCCTTTAGTTTTCAGCTAAATCACTTTTACAGAAAATAAGTTGCTCAACCCAGAAAATAAGTTGCTCAACCAACATTTCAAAGCAACCTCACGCTGAACGGGGCTTAGGAGTGCTGTATCCGTACCTACATTGGTGAGGCGGATATGCTGTCGATCTATAAATCCTTGCGCTTCCTTTTTGGTTTTAAAAAAAAGACGTTCCCGCGCCCCAGACTCTGAGATCTTCGCTGATAACTCCACCTTCCAAGGTTTAGGGCGGTTGGCTACGTAAAGAGGAACTAGATTAGAAGCTATTTCCTACCACAGTGCCCAATAGTGCCTAAAATATAAGTGCTTATTGTCTGATTATGCGTCAGAATGCGGGAGTATTGAGAGGTAAGTCACTAGGAGAGGCTAGGAAAATATCTGATTTGTAATCAGTAGGTCGTCGGTTCGAATCCGACAGTCGGCTCCGGTGGGATTTCTTCCGTCCGTGCTCGCCCGAGCATCGCGTCTCCAAACTGGGGCGTAATTCCGCACTTTTGTGCCGATGTTGGGAAAGCACAAAATGCGATCGAAAAGAATGGCATCAGTGAGTTTCGGCGAAGGGGAATCGCTCGCGCGTCAGCGGCGATTTGATAAGAGGAGAAATCGGGACGCGCAGGATTCATCTCTATGGCGGCTGACGGGAGATGGAACGGCTTTTACTGTGCGCCTCGTCGAAGCGCAGATTGGCCTATTTCCGCTTGGAAATGCCGATCATGACGAGAGTTCGCGGATGTCTTTGGTTAGGCGGGTGACGTCGCTCGAGGCGGTGTCCCAGGAACACATCAAGCGGGCGGCGCCGTCGGGTCCGACATCATTATAGAAATACCAACCGCGTTCCTGAAGAGCGTCGAATGTTTCTTGCGCGAGATGCACGAAAACGGCGTTAGCTTGGCGCGGATAGGCAATGCGCAGATTAGGAATAGCTAGAAGCGAGGTCTCGAGTTCTTGGGCGCGAAGGTTGGCGTTGCGGGCGTTCCGCAGCCAAGCACCGGTTTTGAGTGCGCCGATCCATTGCGCAGAGAGAAAGCGCATCTTGGAGGCGAGCTGTCCGGCCTGTTTCCGGCGATATTGAAAATCTCGTGCCAGATCGCGATTGAAAAAAACCACCGCCTCGGCAAACTCCATGCCGTTTTTGGTGCCCCCGAAACACAGCACATCGACCCCAGCTTCCCAAGTTATTTGCTTCGGGGCGACATTGAGACTAGCAACGGCGTTGGCGAAGCGCGCACCGTCCATGTGTAGGTGCAGACCGAGCGCGCGGGCCATCTTGGAAAGTGCGGCGATTTCTTCTGGGAGATAGACCGTCCCTAGTTCGGTGGATTGGGTCAGGCTGATCGCTCGCGCTTGGGCCGCATGCACATCGCGCCGATTTTCTGCTGCCGACTTGACTGCTGCTGGTAGAAGTTTCCCTTGTTCCCCGGCCAACGGGATCAGGGTGAGTCCGTGGCGGAAAAAACCGGGCGCAGCGCATTCGTCGGTCTGCACGTGGGCCGTCGCGTGGCAGATCACGCTGTGGAAGGAGTCGCACATACTGGCTAGCGCGAGAGAGTTAGCCGCCGTGCCGTTAAAGACAAAAAACACCTCGCAATCCGTCTCGAACACCTCTTGAAAAAGCGCATTCGCTTCGGTCGTCCACGGGTCGCTTCCGTAGCTCGCGCTATGGCCGGAATTTGCATGTTGCAACGCTTCCGCCACTTCGGGGCACATGCCCGAATAGTTGTCACTGGCAAACTGACGCCGCGAATCGTGAGTCTGTCCCATGGCCGATTCATACCGCGAAACGAATCGGAAAGCCAGTTCGTCCGAATTTCTTACCTGTTCACTTGAGCAATGGGCCGGAACCTCTATGTTCCTCCGCACATGCCCGAAAATATCCCCAATCGCGCGGTCGTCGTTGGCGCCGGCCCCGCCGGACTAACCTCTGCCGCCGAACTCATCGAAAATGGCGTCCCCGTGCTCGTGCTCGACAAGGATGCGCACTACGTCGGCGGCATCGCCCGCACCGTCGAATATAACGGCTACCGCTTCGACATCGGCGGCCATCGGTTCTTTTCTAAAAGCAACGAGATCACCCAATGGTGGAAGCGCCGCCTCGGCGATCAATTCATTAGCGTCCGCCGCATGTCGCGCATCTTTTACAACGGCGTCTATTTCGATTACCCGCTCAAGCCGGCCAACGCGCTCTTCGGCCTTGGCGTTTGGACCTCCTTCCTCTGCGGCCTCAGCTACGTTAAATCGCGCATCTTCCCGATCACGCCGGAAAAATCCTTCCAAGACTGGGTCAGCAACCGCTTCGGCAAGAAACTCTTCAACATTTTCTTTAAGACCTACACCGAGAAAGTCTGGGGCATGCCGTGTTCCGAGATCAGCGCGGATTGGGCGGCGCAACGCATTAAAGGCCTCTCCCTCCTCAGCGCCGTTATGAACGCGCTTTTTCCCCGGAAAAAAGGTACGCCCGGCGCGAAGCAAGGCGAAATCATTAAGACCCTTATCGACACCTTCGAATATCCGAAGTTAGGCCCCGGCATGATGTGGGAAAAAACCCGCGACGACATCCAGAAACTCGGCGGCGAGATTCACATGAGCCAGGAAGTCACCCGCATTAATCGCGTCGGCGATAAGGTCGTTTCCGTCACCTCGCGCGATCCGCAGGGCGTCGAGACCGATTGGGCAGGGGAGCACTTCATTGTCTCGCTCCCGTTGCGCGATTGCGTGCTCGCCTTCGACCCACCGTTGCCCGACGCCGCCGTCGCCGCCGCGAAGCGTCTCACCTACCGCGATTTCCTCACCGTCGCGCTCATGATCAAACGCACCGAGCTTTTCCCCGATAACTGGATCTACGTCCACGATCCTGGCGTCAAACTCGGTCGCATCCAAAACTTCAACAACTGGAGCATGGACCTCGTCGCCGATAAATCGACCACCTGCCTTGGTCTTGAATATTTCTGCTTTGAAGGCGACGACCTCTGGGAAATGAGCGAAGCCGATCTCATCGCCCTCGGTAAAAGGGAACTCGTCCAGCTCGGCCTCGCGCGCTCCGACGACTTCCTCGACGGCTGCGTCGTCCGCATGGAGAAATCCTATCCCGTCTATGGCCCCGGCTACAACGACGACGTCCGGATCATCCGCGAAGAACTTACGCAGTTTAAAAACATCCAACCCGTCGGCCGCAATGGGATGCACAAATATAATAACCAAGACCACTCCATGATGACCGCGATCTTGGCTGCGAAAAACATCACCGGCGATCGCCAATACAACATCTGGCAAGTCAACACCGACGCCGAATACCACGAAGAAGGCAGCACCGACGCTCCCGACAAAACCGGTCGCCTCGTGCCCGAGAAAATCTGACGCCCCCTGCAGCGACAGTTGGCAACCGCCGACTTCCCCGGCGCCCCGGCGGGTTCAATCTTTCCCTCCTCGTCGCCAAGTTGAACATGGGAACGTGTCAGCGGCTTAACGAAAGGGGCGGGTTTCGTCTTCCTCTGCCGCTGCCGTAAAGCAAGCTAACAGCAATCCGGAGCGGCGGCATTTACTATCGCTACAGGTTTTGCGGTTCTACCTCGCGGCTCTACGGGCGAGCGACTCGCAGACGCATGAAGCGTTTGGTCGCGGTGGCGGACAGGACGAGGTCGTGGGCTTTGAAGAGGGAGGTGCTGTTGGTAACGACAGTGGCGGGGACCCAAGTTTGCAGGTCGCCGGAGACTTCGATGGCGAGGGTGATGTCGGATGGCGGGAGGAAGCGCGCGAGGCTCATGGTGAGGTAGCTTTGGCCGCTGAAGGTTTCAAATGCGGGCAAGGTAGCGCCGCTGATGGTGGGGAATTGCGGGGAGGTGCCGAGAGCGTATTCGACAAGGTTGGGGAGGCCATCGCCGTCGGAATCCAATGTGGCGGACATGGTGCCTACGGTAACGGAGATGAGGCCGGCGGTTTGGGAATCGACGAAGCTTCCCGCGTCGCTCGCGAGGTAGGCGAAATTATCGGGACCGACGTAGCCGGGCTCCGCGAAGTAGGTCGCCACCCGGCCCGCCAGCGCGACGGTGCCGTGGCTGGGCTGGCGGTTAATGCGCACGGTCGAACCGGCACCGCTGGCCGTGAGGGTAAGTGAGGCGTTCTGGTTTTCCGGCACGATC
>JBBRPA010000053.1:0-22850 GCA_038228695.1 Chthoniobacterales bacterium | reverse complement strand
TCATCGTTCGAGACAGTATATACGGATATATGCGAAGTCAAATCGGGGAGCGTTTCTTTTCCAGATTGCCCATGTGTAACCTGTTGATTTTCCAACTTTTCCGGTTCGGTCAGGGACCCGTTGTAGAAATATGTCGCTATAGATAAACCAAAGGCCGAATTTCCGCTTTCGCGGAAACTCGGCCTCTGGCCATCACCAGGCACCAAATTCTCGTTGCCGTCAATCGGCAGCGCGGGCGGCTGGCTGAAGGCATGTGACACGTTGCGCCGTCCGTTCCTGTGATACTTCTGTTTTATATTACATATATTGTTTGATGTTATTGATATCCACCTGATTCCAAGGGGTTTTTGCTGTTGTGAACAACTTGTGGATGATTTTCCCTGCCGGTTTCATCTGGGGTTTATCAACGAAGTTATCGGCAGCGTTTCGCTGGATTTTTCCTTCGCGCAGCAAAAACGAATTTTGCACTTTGCTGATTGCCATCGACTCCTCGCTGAAATTTTCAAATCGCCGAGGCTCAGCTCAGTCAGATTTTCGCATTTCCGTTTTGACACTCCTTGTGCCCGCTTTTAGCCTCTGCCCTCCCTATGGCTAACTATCGTGTCCTTGTTGCTGATCCCATTTCCCAACGCGGTGTTGAGGAGCTCGCCTCCGGCGGCCTTCTTGACGTCGAAGTAAAAACCGGGCTCAAGGAAGATCAACTCATTGAAGCCATCCAAGGCGTTTCCGCTCTCGTGGTTCGCAGCCAAACCAAGGTCACGGCCAAGGTTTTCGCGGCTGCAAAGGACCTCAAAGCGGTTGGACGCGCCGGCGTTGGCGTGGACAATGTGGATGTGGAGGCGGCCACAAAGCACGGCGTGATCGTGATGAACACACCCGGCGGCAACACCATTTCTACGGCGGAACATGCTTTTTCTCTCCTCGTTTCGCTCGCTCGCAACATTCCACAGGCCGACGCCTCGATGAAGGCCGCAAAATGGGATCGCAAGAACTTCGAAGGCGTCGAGCTTTACGGCAAATCCCTCGCCATTCTTGGCATGGGCCGGATCGGAACAGAGCTCGCCCGGCGCGCCATGGCGTTTGGCATGCGAGTGCTGGCCTACGACCCTTACCTCGCCGCCAGCCGTGCCCGCTCCCTTCAGGTCGAATTGATCGATCAACTCGACGACATTCTGCCGCTGGCGGATTTTATCTCCATGCACATGCCGCTGACGGCCGAGACCAAATACATGCTCGACGCCCGCCGACTGGCTCTCTGCAAAAAAGGCGTCCGGATCGTCAATTGCGCCCGGGGCGGCCTTGTCGAGGAATCCGCTCTTTACGAGTCGATGAAAAACGGCCACGTCGCTGGTGCCGCCCTCGACGTCTTTGAAACCGAACCTCCGCCCGCCGAATTTCCTCTGCGCA
The DNA here is from genome assembly GCA_038228695.1 of Chthoniobacterales bacterium. Classification (GTDB taxonomy): domain Bacteria; phylum Verrucomicrobiota; class Verrucomicrobiia; order Chthoniobacterales; family DASVRZ01; genus DASVRZ01. The sequence goes on along the minus strand of JBBRPA010000053.1, from coordinate 21,443 downwards.
CCCTCCCGGGCATCGTGCTGACCCCTCACCTTGGAGCGTCCACGACGGAGGCTCAGGAAAACGTGGGCATTGAGATCGCCGAGGCCATTCGGGCAACCTTGCTCGAGGGAACAATTCGCAACGCGGTCAACATGCCAAATATTGACGCCAAAACCTTAGCTGTCGTTGGGCCTTATCTCACATTGGGCCAATCACTGGGAAAATTCCTCAGCCAAATTGCCCCAAAACGCTGCGACACTTTGAGCGTCAATTACAGCGGGAAGATCAACGAGGCAGACACGACTCCCGTTTCCCGGATGATTCTCAAGGGTTTTCTGGCCAGCATTTCCGGCGACGAGGTCAATACCGTCAACGCCCCAGCCTTGGCGGAAAATCTTGGACTGGCCTTCCAAGAAACGCGCCAAAGCGTAAGCGGAGACTTCACGGAGTTGCTCGAGATCTCGGCCGGATGCGGTGAAGACTCTGTCTCGGTCTCTGGGACATTCTTCGGAACCACGCCTCGGATTGTCCGGATCAACGGACGCTATGTCGAAGCGAAGCCCGAAGGCGTTTTATTGATTTTGGAGAACCAAGACGTGCCCGGAATCGTCGGCAAGGTCGGTTCTATTTTAGGACGCAAATCCGTTAATATCGCAGGTATGTCTCTCAGCCGCAACGAGATAGGCGGCAAAGCACTCACGGTTTTGAATTTGGACAGTGCTCCCAGCGAGGATGTCGTTGCCTTGCTCACCGGCGAATCCGACATTCTCTCTGCACGAGTCGTCACCTTGTGACGGTCTCCTCACGAGGACTCTTTCAATGGTGACGCCTTGGATACTTCCGGCGCCGGGGAAGGTTCTCTGCGCTTAAAACCGTAGATTGACACTGATTGAAAGGGTGTGATTCGTGGCATCGCTACGTCCAAAATCGGCGTTGTAGTAGAGGTTAGCGTAAATCTGCGAGTTGATCTGGAAACCGACGCCCGCACCAAGGAAGACGGAGTCTTTTTCGCCCGATTGGGTCTGATAAACGAAATCGGCACCCTTTCCACCAGCGAGACTCGCGGTTAAATCTTCGCCGTTCTGCAAATACTCATGTTGCCAAAAGACGCGGAGTTCTGGGATCGCCGTCAGCGTTGGTGTAATTTGCCAACTATAAGCGAGGCGACCACCGATCTGGCTGCGGAGACTTTCGGTGCTGGCGTCGGCTAGTCGCAGGTTAAGGCTCCCTGCTCCTGTTTCGGTAAAATTATCGAGTTTCACACCGCTGTATTGCAGGGCGATTTGGGGGCCAAACGTCCAGTTTTGACATGTAAAATCGTAGCCTGTGCCGAGTTCGGCGAAAAACTCCGAGCCATCGGGATGAGCGGAAGCTCTGCGATTGAGCAGCGGGATGTCGCGACGAATTTTGTAATCCGTTGTGCCCACGCCGACAGCCGCGTTTACATAGAGTGGACCGTAATCCGCCGTGCCATAAAGGCCGAAACGAGTCGTTTCGAGATCAAGTTTGGAGTCGTTCTGATAGTTGCTCCAACCAGCTTGGTAACTGGCGAAGAGACCGCCTGCAAAATGCTCGTTCACTGCATAATCCGCTCCGAGAAGCACGGTGCCGCTTTGAAAATCGTCTCCGGAGATTTGGCTAAGGCCGTCGCTGGCATAAAGTCCACTGCCCTGCACCCAAGAGTTCCAGCGTTCGGGCGACTCCACTTCGACGGGCACTTTATCTTTGCTGTCTTTATCGGAAACGGGTTGCGTCTGAACTTTAGGAAGTCGCGCACCGAGTCGGCGGGCACTGAGTTGTTGCTGGAGAAGTTGGAGATGATTCTGGCTGAGTTCGACACTGGTGTTCAGGGCAGCTTCGTAAAAACTAGGTAGCAGCGACTCGAAGACGGCTGAATATTGTTGTTCACGGAGAAGGTCGAGTGCGAGAGTGACTTCGCTGATGTCGCCCGTCTCAATTCCAATCCAGCGATCCAATGCGTCGGCGAGATTTTTTTCATTCGGCGTCACTGCGACTTGCGTGTAACTGCGGGGCGCGACGAGGAGGGTGCCAATCCCATTTTCCACCAGGAAACGACCGCGCAAATGCTCTGGATCGGGCAGGTCGATCGTGTCGAAGCGTCCGCTGATTTTACCCGCATAGAGAAACGGAAATTGTTCGCCATAAGTAAAATGATGGCCACTTTCGATGCCGCGCAAAGTTCCTTCGAGCTGGGCGGTGCCGCTCACGAACAGGCGATCAAACGCCGTCAGACTCCCCACTTCGAGGGCAAAATCTCCTGTCGCGCCTTGGGTGTAGTCGCCGTCAATGGACAGTGTGCCCACGGAATTGCCAGGAGCAAGCGAGCCGTTGTTTTCCACTTTCGCAGTGGCCAGACCACTGCCGCCAAGCAGAGCGTCAGGCGCAACAGTGACCGATTTGGCTTGCAGCCAGGCATTGAGGTAGACGGAGCCTTCTTCCACAGCTAACGACGTGAGGGTAGAGAGTTTCTGGGCAGAAAGGAGGAGTGTTCCTTCCCCCGTTTTTGTCAGAGAACTGCGACCCGAGAAAGGTGCAGCCACTTCGACCCTCGATTGAGCCGCCACATCAATGCGCGCTTTGTCGTTGGGTTGCAGCGTGAACCCCTCGCCCGCTGTGATTTGGTATCCGTCCACGGTGAAAATCAATTGCTGAAACGGGATGTCTTCCGCCAGTGCAACCACTCCCGGCGTGGCCGAAAACACGGCTGTTTCACCTGCCCACGGACCGTTCACATTGCCGTCTTTGTTTGTCCAATTCGTTTCGCTAATTCTCCACTCGCCACGGCCGCCATTGATCGCGCCATTCGCCAGATTGTTAGCACCATCCCAGAATTGGAAACCTGTTGGTATGGGTGGATCAACCGGCCCCCCAGCACCCAGAGCCAAATTCACTTGCCCGGCGATGTCTGTCTGGATGACAAAATCCCCTGCATTGAAGCCAGTCGGCAGCGATTGGATTGTGAGGCCGTTATTGACCAGCGAACCGCCGTAGTTGAAAAGCCGATATGTCCCTTGGGAAAACGACCCGCTGCTGGTGACATTGAGCAAACCGTCGAGGGTCAGATTGCCATCGACAGTTACCAAGTCGTTGGCGGAATTTCCCACTGAGTTCGCGATATTCAGGTCATACTGCAAAACGGAGGTCGCATTGAGCGCGAGCGAGGCCACTCGCAGAGTTCCCGGACTATTTCCCGGCGAAAGGATTCCCCCACCCTGCACCGTGACGCCGCCGCCGATACGTCCACTGCCACCAAGCGTCGCCGCACTGGCTACGGAAACCGCCGTGTTGCCGAGCACGCCATTAACGAGCAATTTCCCGGTGGAAAGAGTTGTCGCGCCGTTGTAATTGCTCGTCCCTGACAGGGTGAACGTGCCCGTGCCGACTTTAGTCAATCCACCGCCGACACCGAAATCGTGCAAACTGCCGGAGACTTCCGTGCTGGTATTGAGCGAGCCGACGGTGAGCGTTTTGCCAGCGAGTTCATACGTTCCGGCGCCTTCGATTGAACCGAAGGTCGTTCCGGCACCGCTGAGAAAGGTAAAATCAAAGACCGCTCCCGCCTGAGCCACCGTTCGGGAGTTTCCTCCGCTGGCATTACTGGAAAACTCCACCCTGCCGCCCAGTCCGCCGTTGGTTCCGCTCTCCGCAATGAGGGTCGCATCCGCTGCGGTGGAATTTCCGTTGAAATTCGTGACGCCGCGTCCTGAATTGGCGGCCCCTGCGCCTTGGTTCGTGATAATGCTGTTGGCGGCAGTCGAGTTATCGAAGAATGTCGTGATGCCGCCCGTTACGTTGAGTTCCGTTCCTCCAAAGTTGGTGATGGTCGCGTGGCTCGCCGTGGCAGTGCCAGAGAAGGTCGTCCCGCCGCTGGAGGCTCCACCTCCTACCAGTATGATTCCGTTGTCGATCACTTCGCCACCGACCGTGCCTGCGTAATTAAAAATCGTCGAGTTGGCAGCCGTCGAGGCATCCTCAAAGTTGGTCTTACCGCCAAAACCGCCGATGGCACCGTTCGACACATTAGTACTAATATAGTCGCCGCCCCGGTTGATGAGGGTTGAGCTTCCTGCCGACGAACTGTCGCGAAAGGTGGTCGTCCCAAACTGCAGGAGGCCGGTTTGATCGCCGAAATTGGTGTAGGTGGTCTGGACTCCCGCGTTGGCTTGGTGGATAAATTCGAGGTTGGACCGTCTCGCATTTGCAGAGGTCTGGAAGTTTTGGGTGATGCCGGAGTTATTCACCACTCCGACGCCGTCAATGGTCAAAGCGATGGCTCCGAAAGGAGATTCCACGCTGATCGTGTAGGCACTGGAGAGGAAGCGGATTTCTTTGGCGGAAATGTTCTCGCCGACTGTGACGGTGCCAGCGGCTCCGGTGAAGATCGCGCTGTTGCCGTCCCAGAGCGAATTCGTCGTGCCGCTGGCATTTGTCCAATTCGTGCTCGTTGTGTTCCAAGCGGAAGTGCCGCCATCAACGGTGCCGTTGACCGCGTTGTTCGCCCCGTCCCAATACTGTACGATGCCGGCATTGACGATAAGGTTAACTTGGTTGGGCGTGCTGATGTCGATGCCGTAGGAAAATGGTCCGGGCACGCTGCCGAGTTCGAGGCCATTGTTAGTCAAGGCACCGCCGTAGTTGATGAGTCGGTAGCTGCCCGTATCGAAGCCGGTGAGGTTGATCACATTAAGAAATCCATCCAGCCGGACATCGCCCGTAATGGAGAGGAGATCATTAACGCCGCCGCCGATGGTGCCCGGTGCGGCAAGTTCAAAATCGAGCGCGGAGCCGGGATTGAGCAGGAGCGAGCCGAGCGTGAGCGTGCCGGGGCTATTGCCGGGAGCGAGCGTGCCGCCGTTCGCGATAGTCACCGCGCCGGAGACAATGCCCGTGCCGCTGAGACGTGCGTCGGCAGAAACGGTGACGGGACTTTGCCCACCCTGAGGCGAGGTGAGCGAGCCGTTGACGATAAACGCGCCGCCTTGAATGAGCGTCGGGCCGTTATATTCACCTCTGCCGGAGAGAGTGAAGGTATTGTTGGAGATTTTGGTGATGCCGTTTTGGTCAAAATCTGTCGTGTTGCCAAGGAGATCATCATAAAGTGTGCCGGAAAAATCACCGCCACCAAAAGTGATGTTGCCGATGTTCAGGCCGTAAAAATCCCGATCGATCCTTAAATTGCCAGTTCCATACAGACTACCGAAGGTTTCATTTATTAAGGTATTACGTTGGCTAAAAACAATCGCGGTCGAGTTGATCGTAACTTTGGCTTCGTCTGGTATCTGCTCGTTGTAGCTGTAAATCGCTCCGCCTTGGTTGACCACGAGATCACCAGGAATGTTTGCGATGGAGTTCTCCCTTAACAGAGCAAGGGCAACCCCTTTCTCAACCGTTGTGGTGCCAGTGTAGGAGTTGCTTCCCGGACCACGGAAATAGACAATGTGAGAGTATGATGCAGCTGAATTTATGACTTCAGGACGTGCTGACCCCAAGGTCAGACCGGTGCCGTTAGTAATCTCATTGATGTCAACAAAAGAGGTTTCAAAAATAGGAAATCGCGTATCGGTGTCGAAGGCAATGAAACGATTTCCACCAGCCAAGTCCAGTTTGCCATCGAGATAATATCGGAAAAATGCTTTGCCACCGGCCGGCACACCATTGATGAGACGGGTTCTTTCAGAATCTAAAAACTTGAAGGTAAAGTTGTTTTCTACAATCAGATTATTTTTTAGATGATATTCGTTGCCTTGTTGTCCATTACCAGTTTCCAAATCAGAAGCATTGGGTGCGAAGCGCAATACCCCTCCTCGAATCCGCAGCGGAGCATCTCCAATGGCGGTGATGTCGAAGCTGTGCTGACCCACGCCAGCCGTGCGTTGCACTGCCCACAAATCCAACGTGCCAGCTTCTAAAGTGGTGCCGCCAGTGTAGGTATTCGTGCCACTGAGACTGATGGTGCCCGACCCTTGCTTGATCAATCCTCCGCTCCCAGTAATCGGAGCAGCGATCAGTGCGGAAGTCACGTCCGCGCTGGTCGTGGTCAGAATGGCTTGACCAGTAGGCCTGAGTTCAAAGCTTCCGTTGGCGAGGATTTGGTAGTTGTTCGTGGTAAATTCGATTCCCTCAAACACGATGTGATTATTCAGCCGGACGGTGCCAGATGCAGCGGCAAAAACGGCACTTTTTCCTCCCCAAGTTCCATTGCTGGAGCCGAAGGAGTTGGTCCAATTGGTTGTCGTGTTATCCCAGAGACCGCTCCCGCCGCCAATGTTAGCGTTAGCGGTGGTGCCAGTGCCGTCCCAAGAATCCCCTGTTCCTGATGCCGGGTCCACAGTTCCCGTTGCACGCCGGGTGACGAGGAGATTGACCTGCCCGAGGGTGGAGCTATCGACGGTATAGAAGTATCCGCCGGGCAAAATCCCTGCTGTGCTAAGGCTGAAAAACCCTAGCGTGCCGCCGTAGTTAAAAAGACGGTAGGTGCCTTCGCCAAACCCGCTGAGGTCATTCACATTCAGAGTGCCAGAGATACTCAGATTGCTGGTCACATTGACTAGATCGTTCGTCGTCCCGCCGACGATTCCCGGTGTGCCAAGATCGAAGTTGGCATTTCCCACAAGATCCAATAGGCCCAAGGTCAGCGTTCCCACACCGGAAAGGCCCGGGGCGATGGTTCCCACGAGATTCACATCGCCTGCAATCCTTCCAGTGCCAGAAAGAGAGCCGGAGATTTCCACATTTCCCGTTCCCGTCGCAGAGCCAGTGGTATTGGTAACGACCAACGCGCCGTTGCGAATCTGGGTCAATCCCGAATAGGTATTGGCGCGGGTAATCGTGGTCGTAGGGGTGAAAGTTCTGCCTAAAAGATTGTCGCGAAAGTCGATGTCGCCTGCGCCGGAGATGAGTCCATTGAGAATGAGGTTGCTGTTGTCTTTGTGTTGCACCCGCAAGCCTCCAAAGCCCTCCGTGGTCAGACGGATGGCGCTATCAATCACGATGTCTGCCGTGCCGCGCACAAGTAGGTTGCCACCTTCACCCACGATCTCGCCGTGACCCGTGGGATCGGTCAAGCCACTGATCATCTGGTCGGCATTCAGTTGCAAGGTGCCATTATTACCTAAATGAATCGTATCCACCTGGGCAATGCCGCCATTTTCCAAAACAAGGAAGCCGCCTTGATTGACGGTGATCGTATTGGCCTGGATGATGCCGCTGTTTTTACTTGTTAAAGCTCCCTGGTCGTCGATGACGATGTTTGTCGCTGCCAAAGTGCCTTGGTTCTCGGCTTGCACTTCGGCAGTTCCGCCGTTGCCGCCGATGGTGACGGTGCCGTTGTTTTGCCAAAGCGACTCGACGCCATTGGCGGAACCAATCACTTGTGCGAAGGCATTCGATCCCGCTGTGTTGCCGATGTAAGCATTGCGATCAGAGAGCAGAGCACCGTTGGATATTCGGAGATTGGCCGTGCCGCCGCCTACCTCACCGACAGTGGTATCCGCATTGACGTGGACGACCGCAGTGCTGCTGAGAAGAGGGTTAGCAGCAGAGCCGATCAAGATCAGTTTCCCGCCTTCCACTATCGTCCCCAAGCCACCGGTGCCGAGATAATTTTGCTGGCCGACGAGACTCAAGGTGCCACCGCCTTGTTTGACGAGGTATCCGTTACCGGTGAGAGGAGCGAGAATGCGAACTTCGGTGTCGTTATCGACGCTGATGTTAAACGCACCTACGGAAGCCAGATTGATGACTTGGCTTGGGGAAGAGCCGATAAGAACGAGCAAGGCATTGGTCTCCCCAGAGTTGTAAGTCAGACTATTCAGCGTGATCGGTCGCAGGAGTTGCACCAGAAAACCGGGATAGGTCTCGACTCCGCTGTTCGTAGCTGTAAAAACCGCGTTCGAACCATTGACCCAGCCTGTGGTGGCAGCAGTGCCAAGTGGGCTCGTGTTCCAGTTTGCCACGGCGCCCCAATAACTCCCGAGCGGACTGATGCCCGGTCCGGCGGCGGAGTCGTTGCGATCCCAATACAATGTCGATTGGGCATGGAGCGCAGCGGGAGCGATCGCGGCACAGGCAGCGATGACGAGAGCGGTTTTACCGGAGAAGAATGGTTTCTGAAGCATGGCGAGGTTGGATTTGCTGCGAATTTACCTCAAATAAAGTCGTCCCGCCATCGGCCAAATGGTGGATGCCCAAGGTGAAACGGGCGGCCGTTCTCAAGGAGGCAATCTTCAATTGACAATTTCCCGGATTTTAAGATACAAAAAACATCCTGTAATGAAACTTGAAAATGCGAGTCTAAGTCATCGCGAATGGCTGAAAATCCATGAGGCCACTTTGGATTTTCATCGTCAGACGACGCTCGACGGCTTGCGCATGAGTATCGTGCAATGGGCCAAACAACTCATCGCGTCGGATACGGCCAGTTTATGTGACAATCGAGGCGGTTTCGATTGCATTCCTTGGCTCGATCTTTCGGCGGATGCTGGGACTGTCCAGCGCAGTCTGATTCCGGAGAAAGCGGCCGTGGGTGCCATGCTAGTGGCGAATTATGGACGGGATATTTTCCTCGATCGCTCCGAACTGGTTCGCTTGTGGAGTTCAGCGCCCAATGTGCCCGATCCGTCTGAGATCCCTCACATTAGCGTGCAACAGTTCTCCCAATATCACACGACGCGGGAGTTTCGGCAGACGCAACTTTACTCCGAATGTTACGCGCCGGTGGATCAGGAAATGTGGATCGGCGTCGAACTCGGAAAAAGCAAACTCACGGTGGCCGTCTCGCGCAAACGCAGCGAATTCAGCGATGCCGAAATGCTGACCCTCGAGTTGTTGCGGCCGCAAATCGAGATTGCCTATCAGCGTCTGTTGGTTCTGACGAAAAGAACGGACAGCTTGCAGCCAGAATTTCTTCGCGAGAAGCTGGCTAGTTTCGGCATCAGCCAGCGCGAGGCAGAGGTGCTGTATTGGCTCACCGAAGGCAAAACCAATCCTGAAATCGGGATTATTCTGAACATGGCGCGTTCGACGGTGAAAACGCATTTGCTGAAGATTTACAGCAAGATCGGGTGCGAAACGCGCACGGCAGCGACGCGTTGGGTTTTCGAAAAAATCGGAGCCTGAAAACGCTCGGCGACCCGCGATCGACTAAATCGTTTGTGTCATCGCTGCTTCGCTTTGGGGTTGTTTCCGTCGCGCGAGTCGTCTAAAAAATCTGCATGTTTCCGACCGAACCTGTTAAAGACAGAGCCACCGTTACTCCGCAGGGCGCGCCGCTCGCTCGCCGGATCGAGGGCGTGGTGGTACGCAGTGCCGTGACCCATACTGATGACCGCGGGACCCTGTGCGAAATTCTCCGACCCGACTGGGGATTTCACCCAGCCCCCTTCACCTATGTTTACCAATTCACCATCCGCCCCGGCATGGTCAAGGGCTGGCACATTCATCAACTCCACGACGACCGCATTTTTCTAAGCGCAGGCGAAGCGAAGGTGGTGCTTTTCGATGCCCGCACCGATTCGCTGACCTTCGGAATGCTGAACGAAATTTTCCGGAGCGAACTCGAACGCGACATTATGGTTATTCCTTCCGGAGTCTATCACGCGCACCAAAACATCGGGACGAAGGATGCCCTTTTCATCAGCATGCCGACGCGGGCTTACGATCATGCCGACCCTGATGTTTTCCGACTCCCAGTCAACAACGACATCATCCCCTACCATTTTGGCGACTATCTGGGAGGTTAGAACTTGCCTGCGGAACTGCGCGGCGAACTTGGGACGTCTGCTCTGATGGAAACAGGCACGCCAGTCGTCAGCGTCATCGTTGCCACCTACAACTGGAGTTCGGTTCTCCGCTACGCCCTGCTTAGCATTCAGGCGCAGACCTTCCGTGATTTTGAAGTGTTAGTTGTTGGCGATGGGTGCACCGACGATTCGGGTGAGGTAGTCGCTGGGTTGAACGACAGTCGGTTTCTCTGGGAAAATCTTCCCGTCAATCACGGACATCAATCCGCTCCGAATAACCGTGGCTTGGAGAAGGCTCGGGGAAAATGGATAGCCTATCTTGGGCATGACGATTTGTGGATGCCGAATCACTTACAAAGTCACCTTGACGTTCTGGAGGCGACGAATGCCGACGTTGGATTTTCGTTGGTTGTCGGCTTAGGCGCCCCCGATTGCGGAGGGCGGCGACTTTTTGGTGGTTTTCCCAACGGGATTTTTCCGCTCGGCGGTCACACCCCTCCATCGGCGATAGTTCACCGTCGGGAGCTCGTCGAAAAGTTTGGGGGTTGGTCAGATCATCGGACGATCGCCACGATGCCGGAGTCGGATCTTTACGCTCGGTTTTACGCGGGTGGGGCGGTTTTTCGGAGCGTGCCGGAGGTTACCGCCTTCAAATTCCCGTCCTCGTGGCGTCCGCGTTGTTACGTTGAGCGCCCCTCACACGAGCAGGAGGATTGCTTCCGGAGGATGCATTCGGAGCCGGATTTTTTGAAACGGGAATTGACCCAACTCGCGATCGCCATGGAGCTGGCGCTTCCGCATACTCGCGTGCCCTTGCCATCTTTTGAAGACGAGATAACGCCCGGTGCCTTAGTTGAAGGCTTCCGACGAACCCGTGGACTGACGGAGGACGCATCGCAAAGTGGGCCTGCCCGTTACATGCCTGGTCCGGCCATTTGGAATACGGCAAATCAGTTGGCTGATGAAATCATTGCCAAACGCGAAGGCGCACGGGCTACGTTTTTCGAAATCTTCTACGCGAAGGAGGGAAAATACGGGGGTGGTCGGAATAGCCGGGTCGTTTTGCCGATTGGAAAATGGCGACGGGTCAGCGTGAAACTCGCATACGAAACCGACGGCGCTCCGTTGCGACTCGATCCTTCCGGGCGGAGTGGTTTAATCGAGATTGCCGGGATTCATCTTCGGCACGATGAGCGCGTTCTTTGGCGATTGCGGGGTAAGGATTTGCAATCGCTACAGCCGCGCGGAGACGTCGCTGTGCTTGAGATCGGACGCACCCTGCGACTGCAAAGCCTCGGCAATGATCCCCGACTCATTCTGCCCACCGGTCTTTCGACTCCGGTGGGAGCCACCCTTGTCTGCTGGCTCAAGGTGACCACGTAAGACGGCGCAGTGCGGTCCCGTCATGGACAGGTTGAAAGAGTTCGATTAACTTCCTTTATGATGACCGAAACTTCCCTCCAAGCGATGGACCATGCGCACCATCTTCATCCCTTCACCAACCACGCCGACATGGATGCCACGGGCGGCACGCATATCATCAAGTCCGCGAGCGGCGTCTATGTTTATGATGAAAACGACCGTCCTCTCCTTGATGGTCTTGCTGGGTTGTGGTGCGTGAACGTCGGCTACAATTGTCCGGAGATTCGCGAGGCCATCACGGAGCAACTGGAGAAGCTGCCGTTCTACTGCTCGTTTTTTAACAGCACCACGGAACCGGCCATTCGCCTCGCCGCTGAGCTGGCGGAGATTGCCCCGCCTCGGATTAATCACGTGATGTTTTGCAATTCCGGTTCCGAGGCTGCGGAATCCGCCCTAAAAACGATTCGCGCCTACCATAAGCTGATTGGCAAATCGGAAAAACGAAAAGTCCTCACCCGATCGTTTGCCTACCACGGCGTCACCCTTGGCGCGACCAGCCTTACCGGATTGCCCGGTTGTTACCTGCCCTTCGATCTACCCCTCGAAGGCTTCATTCACGTTCCCGGCCCGCATCCTTATGCTGCTAACAATGGTATGAACGCCGAGGAATATGGCGCGTGGTGCATCGAGCAAACGGCGCTCACGATCGAAAAGGAAGGCGCGCACACCATCGGCGCGATGTTTGTCGAGCCGATCCAAGGAGCCGGTGGCGTGATCGTTCCTCCCCTCTCCTATCTGAAAGCCCTCCGAAAACTCTGCCGCGACAACGAGATTCTCTACGTCTCCGACGAAGTCATCACGGGCTTCGGACGCGTTGGCGATTGGTTTGCCTCGAATCCAACCACGTGGGATCTAGATCCCGACATCCTGAACATGGCGAAGGGTTTAACCTCCGGCTATCTTCCGCTCGGGGCCACGATGGTCAGTGACGAAATTGCCGAGGTGCTTCGCAGCAGCGGTTACTTTGCCCACGGCTACACTTACAGTGGGCATCCGGTCACGACGGCAGCAGCCTTAGCTAACATCGAAGTTATCCGCAAAAAACATTTGCTGCGCTATGTGAAGGACGACATCGGACCGTATTTCCAAAAGAAATTGCACGAGTTTGCCGATCACCGTGCCGTCACGGAAATTCGCGGCTACGGATTGTTAGGAGCCTTGGAAGTCATCCCCCGGGGCGGACGCGCCGAACTCACTCCCGCTACCGTGTTAGGCGTCAAAGCGGCTGCTTTGGTTAGAAATCACGGAGCCATCGTCCGAGGCATTCGCGACCTCATCGCCATCTCCCCTCCCCTCATCATCACGCACGAAGAAGTGGACCGCCTCTTCGACAGCGTGCGCCAAGGGTTGGATGAGTTGTGGGATTAAGGGAGAACAACCTTCCCCTCGTTACTAAGTTGCACTTGGAACCGAGTCAGACGAGATGGCCGATCCATTATAATTTTTTACTAATCGGCAAACGCCATTGTCTGCGAAGTTGTACTTCGTCTAGTTGGATGTCGTCTCTGGATAACACCCATCAGGCAGTCCAACTGCTGGAACAAGTGCGTTTCCAAGTGCGACTTGGGAACGAGGGGAAACGAGGGGATGCGCTATTCCATGGTTAGGTTTATTTTTAATTCCTCCAAGAAAATGGTGGGAAATTCGCCTTCCTGCCGGACGGCCTCGCGCAAATCCGTGAGGTCTTTTGCGTCGGCTAGTCGTTCTTGCAAGACGACAAATTCTTCATAGGGAAGGATGACAAACTCGCTTTTGCCATTTTTTTGAGGACTTCAGGATGGTGCTCGATCATGACATCACTGCGTATTCGACGGCGCGGGGGTTTTCCACGCGGCGGGAGGCGTGGAGGGCTTCGCGAGAAAGGTTTTCCGAGCTGTTGAACGCGGGGTGTCGTTTCCAGATGCTATCCAGCAAATCTTCCTGTTCCTGCTTCAGGACGCGAGGGGCCTCGCTCTCGTCCGCAAGGGTAAACAGGTAATTTTTTACCATTGAGGAAATGAAGGAATCACGTTGAGCGGCGATGATGCGGGCTTTGCGGTAAATTTCGTCGTCCAGAGACAGGGTTAAGCTTCTCATAACTCACCGTATCACAGTTACACTGCTCGAATAGGTGGAAAATCTGGCGTCTAAGGGAGTATACCAAAAGTCTGAAATTTACGGATGACGAATTGAGATTGTCGGCGAACTAGCTCTAGGGAGCCTAATATTTATAGAAAATCCAAGCCACAAAACCTAAGAGCCTTGGGTGTGACATCGAAGACGCCAGCAATGTCTGACAGATGCCGGTCCTATGGACCTGATTTTCCTTAAAACATCCTCTGCTATAAAGATGATGACCCTATGGGTCTGGACTTTTTTGGCGCACCCTGCGGGAGGAAAGCTCAGGCAAAGCCTCTCGTTCCCTTACGGATGCGACGGGAGATAGTTTTGAATCCAGTCGGTCACGAGTTGGACCGCCTTTGGATCGATCTGGTTAGTCGCTAGGGGCGGCATTCGGGAAAAACCGCCGGTGCCTTGGATGCGCTGCAAAATGCCGGAATGCGTCAGGTCGCCCGGCACCACGAGCCGATTCGCGAGATCGCCGCCGTTGTCGAGTAGGGCGCCGTTGATTAGGCCAGTTTCATTGAGAGTTAGCTCTGGTCTAGCATCCCAAGTAGCCGCGGCGGTTCCACCATCCTGATGACAGTAGGCACAATTCACCGCGAGATAGGAGCGGACACGGTCCTCGAGATTGAGTTGGTCATCTTCCAGCGAGGAATGCTTGGGGAGGTCAACTGCGGCAGGCACGGGACCGGAGAAATAGCCGTAGGTCTTCAAGAGTTCGATCTGGTTTCCGGCAAATTGATTGAGCCCGGAGTCGCGGTTGATCTGCCGGGTGTTGAAGGAGAGTGAATAGCCCGCCGGGCCGTTGTGGCAGGTATTGCATTCTGCGCGGCTGGGATAATGCCAGACTTGGTTTTGGGTGATGCCGTTGACGGTCACAGGAATGTTAACATCGGCTCCAGCTTCGCCGACGAGAAAGGCCTCGGTCTGAGCGGCGTTCCAGAGATAGGTCAGGCCGTAAACGCCTGTGTCGTTGCGGACGAGAATCCGCGTCTCGACTCGGCGCGCCGTGGCGGGATTGCCGCGGACGGATTCGAGGTCGAAATGTTTCACCCAAATGGTTCCGGTCGGCGCGATCCAGGAGCCATCCAGATTCCATTCGATCGTGCTACCGTCGGGAATGGAAAACCAGCGCCGCTTGATCGCGTAATCGCTCCAAAACGGAACGTTCGGCGTGTAAGCGACAAAGCCGGGATTCGGCTTGAGGAATTTCAAATTGGCGAAAATACCGGTCGCAGTCAGATTTTTTGGGAGTCGACTATCATTCGGCGGCGACTGGATGAGGCGCTTGATTTTTCCTTGGTAGAGATTGCAGGCTAAAATGTCGCGGTTGGAAGGATCGATACCAAAGGCGGCGAGTCCGGATTGAGCAAGGAGACGGCGAACGCTAGGACCGGACGGGGTGCGATTGAGCGCCCAGACATTACCGGTGGAAAAATCCGCATAGACATAGGCTCCAGAAAGATCGGCGAAACGATCGCCGCGATAGACCACTCCGCCGGTAACGGAGTCACCTTGAAAGGGACCGGAGCCGTGGCCGTAGTCGACCACCGGGCTGATCGAGGTGAACCCGGCGGGAGGTGTCTTCGGTCCGGGATGATTTCCCTCCCGGTAGGCCCAGCCGTAGTTGCCGCCGGCAGTGACTAGATCAATTTCCTCCCAAGCGTTTTGGCCGACGTCACCGCACCAGAGATCGCCTGTGGCGCTGTCGAAGGAAAAGCGCCACGGGTTGCGCAGACCCACTGCCCAAAATTCGAAGCGCAGTTTATTGGCGGCGAAACTCGCGCCGTTGAAGGACGTGCGGCCAAGAAATGGGTTGTCGGCGGGAATGGCAAAACGGGCCACGCCGTTGTCGAGCGGAATGGACGAATGCGGATTGGGGGCAACGCTCCCGGATTTTTTATCGACATCGATGCGAAGGATGCCGGAGAAGAAATCTTTATCGATCCGTTGGCTATTGTTGTAGCTGTCGTTGCCTCCACCCTCGTCCCCAAGGGAAATGTAGAGGTAACCGTCCGCGCCAAATTGCAGGCAACCACCGTTGTGGTTAGAAGCCTCATCGATTTGGCTGAGCAGAATCAGTTCGCTCGCTGGATCAGCTTTTGCGGAATTGTTAGCGGAGACCTCGAAGCGAGCGACCCGATTGGTGGACGTGCCGTTTTTTGTCGCACAATAAAAGACGTAGAAGTAGCCGTTGTTAGCATATTGCGGATGAAATGCGAGGCCGAGGAACCCCTGCTCGCCATCGCTTAAAAGCAGTTCGCCGCGATCGCGGAGCACTTTGGCTAGGTCGAGAAAAGTGACCGGCACGGCGTTGGCGTTGGTCACGTCGCTGATCAAGCGAATGAGACCGCCTTTCTCCACGACGAATAAACGGCGGTCGTCGCCTGGAGGGGTCGCGAGTGCGACCGGTTGGTTGAAGGCGGCAGAGAAGGCATCAGGTAGGGAGAAATCACCATTTGGCGGAGTGAGCGGGACGTTGGTCGGAACGGGCGGAAGCCGGAGACTCCTCGAGAAGCGAATGCCGACCGCAGCCTCAAGCGGGCGTCCGTTGATCCGGTAACGAAACGTGTCGAAAGCGGGGTTGCCCTTGGTGTTTCGGTAAACAATCGTGCCGTCGGGATTGACTGCGACCGTGCCAAATTTAGGTTGGCTGGCGATTCGGATCGAGCCCGGGGCGAGGCCGGGGGTGTCGTTTTTCAGCACCGGCACGCGGACCACTCCACGCGGGTTAATGGTCACGACATCGCGGCGCACGACTGGCCCGGCAAAAACAACACCGGCCAGCAACCAGCCAATCGTAAGCAACCGAACAATCATGAAGAACTTGTGCAGCAAAAATCGTGCGAATTTTGCTGCGCACAACCGCGAATTTCGTTTCGGCGAGAAAATTTACACCACGTCTGCGCAGCGATCGCAGAGCTCTGGGTGGGTGGCGTTCTGTCCAACACTCGGACGGTGTCGCCAGCAACGCTCGCAGCGGGCGTGATCCGTGCGCGTAACATCGAGGTTTTTCTCTCCGGCGATTAAATTGAGATCGCTGAGAATGAGGAATTCCTCGATTTCGTCATGGCAGATGCCGGGCAAATCAGCCGCAGGCAGGGTTAAAGCGACGCGGGCTTCGAGAGCGTTGCCGATGATTTTTTCCTGCCGTTGCGCTTCGATGCCTTGGGCAACGAGGGAACGGAGATGCATGATTTTTTCCGCCTCGGCTTCCACCACGGAATCGATCGGGTGCTCCGCGCGCTCGGGGAGCGTGGCGAGATGAACCGAGTCGGCGTGTCCGGCGTGACCCCAAGCCTCCTCGGCGGTGTAGGCAAGAATCGGGGCAAGGAGGCGGCAGAGGGCGTCGAAGATGAGGTGCATCACCGTCTGGGTGCTGCGCCGACGGGCCGAATCGGTGGCGTCGCAGTAAACGCGATCCTTCGTGATGTCGATGTAGAGACTGCTTAGATCGACCGCGCAAAACTGGTTCAGACTGTGATAAACCATGCGGAAATCGTAGGCGTCGTAGCCCGCGCGGCATTCGGCGACAACGTGGCCAAGCCGGCTCAGCGCCCAACGATCAACAAAGGTGAGGTCGTTGGCCGTGCGAGTGTGTTTGGCGGGCTCAAAATCGGAAAGATTGGCGAGCAGAATCCGCAGGGTGTTGCGAATGCGGCGGTAGGTGTCGCCGACCCGAGTGAAAATTTCCTCACCGAACGGGACTTCGTCGGAGTAATTCACGCTGCTAACCCAGAGGCGGACGATGTCGGCGCCGTATTTCTCGACGAAATGCTGGGCGTGCATCGGTTTTTTGTAGTCGGCGGATTTGGAGATTTTTTTGCCGTCGGTATCGACAACGAAGCCGTTGGTGGCGACGGTTTTATAAGGAGCCACGCCCTCAATCGCGACGGAGGTGAGGAGCGACGATTGGAACCAGCCGCGGTGTTGATCGGTGCCCTCGATATAGACATCAGCGGGAAAAGCGAGTTCGGGGCGGCGCTTGAGCACAGCCTGATGGCTCGTGCCGGAGTCGAGCCAGACGTCGAGCGTGTCATTGCGGCGCGTAATGCCAGCGGCTAAACCGAGCATTTCGGCCCATTCGGCGTCGGACTTGTCGAACCACAGATTACTGCCGTGTTTTTCAACCAGATCAGCGACTTTACGAACAATGGTTCCGTCGAGGAGTGGCGCGCCGTTTTCTTCATAAAAAACCGGCAGGGGCACTCCCCAAGTGCGTTGGCGCGAAATACACCAGTCGGGACGCGCTTCGACGGTGCCCGCGATGCGGTTGCGACCCCAGGCGGGAATCCATTGCACGGTGTCGATCGCAGCCAAAGCCTCCGCTCGGAATGCGTCGATCCGAATAAAAAATTGCTCCACCGCGCGGAAGACGATCGGCGTTTTCGAGCGCCAGCAATGAGGATAGCTGTGCTCGTATTTTTGCTCGGCAACGAGCGCACCCTTTTCGCGAAGAATCTCGATGACGATAGGATTGGCGGCGAAGACATATTTGCCAGTGAGCGCAGGAACGCCGGCGTCCTCGGTGAGATGTCCGCGATCATCGACTGGAGATAGAATCGGGAGGTTGTGTTGTTTGCCGGCGAGGTAATCGTCCGCTCCGTGGCCGGGCGCAATGTGGACTTGGCCAGTGCCCGTTTCGACGGTTACGAAGTCAGCGGTGATGATTTTCGAAGTGCGTTCGAGAAAGGGATGTTGCGCTTCAAGTCCAGCGAGGTCTTCACCAGAGATGGTGGTGATTTCGCGAACGAAAGTGACGCCGGTTTCTTTCTGAAAAAGCTCCAACAGAGGACGTGCGACGATGAGTTTGTCGCCCGCTTCGGTCTCAGAAACGACGTATTCCTGGCGGGCATGGACGGCGATGGCGACGTTGGCAGGGAGGGTCCATGGAGTCGTGGTCCAGATGACCATGCTGGCCTTTCCTGCAAGATCGCCTGTGACGATCGGAAACTTCACATAAATCGCCGGATCGGTGCGATCGAGGTATTCCACCTCGGCTTCGGCCAAAGCCGTCTGCGCGCCAGTGCTCCAGAGAACCGGTTTTTTTGCCTGATAAACCAATCCCTTTTCCACAAAGACCGCAAAGGACCGAATAATGTCCGCCTCATAGGCCGGATCAAGCGTAAGATACGGATGTTCCCAGTCGCCTAGGATGCCGAGACGTTTGAATTGGCCGCGCTGGATGTCGATGAATTTGCGGGCGTATTCCTCCGATTTTTTTCGAATTTCCACCGGTGCGAGACCGCGAGATTCCTTGACCACCTTGAACTCGATGGGCAGACCGTGACAATCCCAACCCGGTATGTAGGGAGCCCGAAAGCCCTTCATGGTTTTCGATTTTACGATGAAATCCTTGAGGATTTTGTTCATCGCAGTGCCCATGTGAACATCACCGTTGGCAAACGGCGGACCGTCGTGCAGCACGAAAAGCGGCGCGTCTTTCCGCGCATTCTGGATCTGTCCGTAGAGATCGGCCGCCTCCCATTGCGCAAGCATTTCTGGCTCGCGCGTGGTCAGGCCCGCTTTCATCGGAAAGTCGGTTTTGGGCAGATTCAGGGTATCTTTGTAGTTCATCGAAAAGGCGCTGAAACTACAATGGCCATCCCGCCTTGCCAAGCGGGATGTAGGAATGGCGATGTCTTCTTACGCTACTTATTTAAGCTGGTGCTCGACCGCCACAAATCCGTGACACTCGCCACCGTCATTGAGTAACGGCCACAAACCAATGTTGACCTCGTAACGACCGCCCGATTTGTGATAATTGACGATCTCGGTTTCAACGTAACGCTGATCGCGCACCCCAGACCGAAGAGTTTCCACCGATTGAGGATCGGTCTCAGCGCCTTGCAACATTTTGCCGGCCTTCTGACCCCGGAGTTCTGCGAGGGTATAACCGCACATCCTCGAGAATGCTGGGCTGACCCATTCGATGTAGCCGGAAGAATCGGACACTACTAGGGCCTCGGCGTTTGCATTGGGAATGGTGTGGAGAAACAAGTCTACCTTCGTCGGAGGAAATACTTGATCGAACAGGCGATCTGCTACCGAAGTGGGTGGTGGCACGATCTCGGCTGGAGAAAATTCGGAGAGATTCATTTGGTTGAGCTTCTGAATCAAAGCTTGGGTTGGATCTTTCATAAGGGTTAAGTGGCTTATCTCTATACAGGTTGAGGAAGGTTCTGACAACCGACGGTTCGACTCTCGGCCTCCGGCGGATTCACACTATTTTTATTGCTGACAAATCACCTCTGCCCGTCCAATCCTCGTTTCGCTCCATGTTCGCCTTTGTCCTTCGCCGAATCCTCCTGCTGGTTCCGGTGCTTTTCTGCGTGATAACGGTCACCTTTTTCCTCATCCGGATCAAGCCTGGTGGCCCGTTCGACAAGGAGAAAAAAATTCCGAAGGCAGTCGAGGAAGCGCTCCTTCGGAAATACAAACTCGATGGCGCGGACGGTCGCGCCTGGGCGCAGAATCAAGCTCGGCACCTCGGCTTTAACGCGCAAACGCAAAACACGTGGGGCTACGTAGGCTCGCTCGGCCAACAACTGGGAGACTACCTGGCTGATGTCGTCCGGGGTGACTTCCGTCTCTCCCTCAAATACCGCAACCGCACCGTCAACGAAATCCTCGCCCAGTCGCTCCCCGTTTCCGCCGTTCTCGGAAGCCTCTCGCTCATTGTGGCCGCCGTCGCCGGGGTCTCGCTCGGGGCCTTCGCCGCCATGCGCCAGCACCAGTTTGCCGATGGCGCGGCCATGTTTGTCGCTCTCGTCGCCATCTCGCTCCCGTCGTTCGTCACGGGGCCCGTTCTCATTCTCATCTTTTGCTTCTGGTTCCAACTCCTCCCCGTCGGCGGTTGGTCGGGTTGGCAATCCTGGGTTCTTCCCGTCGTCACCCTCGCCCTCCCCTACGCCGCCTACATCGCCCGATTGATGCGCGGATCCATGTTGGAAGTGCTCTCCCAGGATTACATCCGCACGGCACGGGCCAAGGGACTGAGCGAGATCGAAGTCGTCTGGAAACACGCTCTGCAAATCGCCATTCTGCCCGTTGTTTCCTTTCTCGGTCCGCTCACCGCGAATCTTCTGACCGGCTCCATCGTCGTCGAAACGATCTACAACATTCCCGGCTCTGGGCGTTTCTTCGTCAATTCGATCCTCAACAGCGACGCCTTCCTGCTGGGCGGCGTCACCATCGTTTACTGCGCCCTGCTGGTTCTTATGAATCTCCTCGTCGATGTCCTTTACAGCGTCCTCGACAAACGCATCGCGCTGAATTCGTAAAGGCGACCTCTCTTCAACAGACCGCTCAGGTCTTCGCTCCGAAATAGAAAAGCATCCAGTCCGCTGGGCGGAGCCAGCCAACGACGCCCAAGTGCAGGGGCAGGGACGGGGGTGGACGGAGTGCGCTGTGATGTAAAACCGAACGCATCACTTACATTCACGGCAGCGACACGATCACCTGGAAGAATCCCTTGTCCGTAAAGGTCGCGGGGAACGGTAGGCTGACAATCTCGTAGGTGGCGTTTTGGGCTAGAGGGGTGGGCGTGACGCCGTTGGGCTGCCATACGATCAGGTCTTTGCTAAACTCCACAGTATAGGTCAGGCCGCCACTCAGGTAGTCTTTGCGCCGCACGAACAACGCAAAGGGGGTTCCGCCGTTGAGCTGCGTGACTGGCTGGCCGGTGGCGGTGAGGACGCCTCCCGTGTAAGCCAGCGCGGCGGTCGATTTACTGTTTGGGTCCATGCCGAAAGCGTAGTTGAGCAAGTTCTTCAGGCCGTTCGCTCCGAGTGTATTCGGATCACTACCGACGTTGTTGGCGGCGGCCCAGTCTTGGAAGACAGAGTTGCGCGTCACAGTCACGGTGTAGGTCTTCGGCGTGCCGTCTTGTGCGATCACGAGAATCGCGATCGGATTGGCGCCGACGTTGAGAGTCACCGGCGTGGCGGGCGTCACGGTTACGATCATTGCTGTCCAAAATAAATTGAGAGCGGATGGTTGAGTCAGTTTTTGAGGGGGTGGTGAGGTATTTTGCCTGTTTTTTGGAGTTCCGGTTGGGGGGTGTTGGTTAGTTGAGTTCATCGGCTGCTGTCCAAGATGAGTTCCATCTGGTTTGAATCGACCGGGTTAGGTGGGTGTGACCAAGGATCGTCGATCCACCTCCACAAGTCCCGGTAG
>JBBRPA010000052.1:0-24620 GCA_038228695.1 Chthoniobacterales bacterium | reverse complement strand
GTGTAGTTGAGCGGCGTGCCGTCGTCGCGGGTGAAGCTGTTGATGGCTCGCAGGGTCTTGGCGGCGGCGAAGACATCGGCGGTGATGATTTCCTCCATGAGCCGGGAGAACTCGGAATCGGTGAGGCGGACGCGGTTCAGGGCCTCGAACTTTTCACGGAAGTTGGCTTCCAGCGAGGCGCGGTCGCGGATGTCGGGTCGGTAGTCGTATTTCAGGCTGCGGAGCTTTTCGATGAATCGGTCTTCGACATGCTCTTCCCGGAGGACCGATGATCCTGAATGGGTCGAAAGATCGTCGGTGAAACTAGATTCAGCCATGCAACGAAGGTTTAGCAAGTTGAACCAAGTTGGGGAAGAGGGAAGTGGGGGAATGCAGCATGACGACAAGGAAGCCACCGATAAGAAGCAAAGGTTGCCAGCAAACGCGGAAGCAGGATTGGGGCTGGCGGTTTTGTCAGACTCGGCTTCTAGAGGAAAGAGAATGCGTCAGTGGGTAGGGGCGCAGAAACTGGAGATGCGGATGGTGCGATTGGTCAGGCGCAGAATGGAGGATGGACGAGCGGGGCTGACTCGGGATGTGATTGTTGGCCCTGAAAACTCAGTTGCCTGAGGCTGGTTTCTGGTTGGCGTGGTTTATCCGTTGTCCAGTGACAATGGGGTGCGGCAGGAACAGCTTCCCCTCCTCTCGGACCACGTTCGGAAGCGGTCTGAACGGCTCCCGGGGCTGGTGGACGTGCTTCCGGGGGCGGCGGATGCGGTTCGGACAAGTGCTGGTGTGCTTCCGGTCGGCAGTTTTGCTTCCGCGCTAAGCAGTGCGGGGCGTGGTTTGGAAAGCCGGGTTTTGCCTTTCCCAAGGAACGGGTTTGCTTCGACGAGCGATACTCAGTATGCTCAAGCCATGGCTTTTGACTACCTTGGCTATTTAGAACGGAAAAACGATGTTTGCGGCGGGCAATTGGTTATTCGGGGAACCCGCGTGACGGTGCGGACTCTGCTGGCGAGCTTTGCGGAGGGAGCTTCCATCGAGGAATTGCAGGCGGATTTTCCGACGGTTTCGGGTGAGGCTTTCCGGGCGGTGGTGGCTTTTGCAGCGGTGGCAGCGGCGGATGATCTTCCAACTCCACCCATCCCCGTGGCGGCGTGAAGATCAAACTGGACGAAAATCTGCCGGGTGCCCTGCTCTTGGAACTCCGAACCTTGGGTCACGATGTGGATAATGTTGAAATGGAGCGTCTCAATGGCAGGCCCGACTCGGAAGTCTGGGCGGGGGCACAGGAGGGCGGACGTTTTTTAATTACGCAGGATTTGGATTTCTCTGATATTCGGAAATTTGCTCCCGGCACGCACGCCGGTCTGCTCTTGGTGCGACTAGCACTGCCGGGGCGTCTGGCGTTATTGGAGCAAATCGCGGGTGTTTTCCGGTGCGAGGATGCCGCTACTTGGGCGGGTTGTTTCGTGGTGCTTTCGGAACACAAATTGCGCGTCTTGCGGCCTCCAGGTTAGAATAGGCCTTCGTTTTTATACCGGAGAAGCGGTGGGCGGTGGTGTCGCCGGTTTTTATAGAGCCACTCGACAATTTCATTCGTAAAATGTAGAACAAAACTATGAGCACGACCATCCACGCCTACGCCGCCCTAGACGCTAAAAAGCCACTCGAAAAGTATTCCTACGAAGTGGGCGATCTCGGCGATGAGCAGATCGAGATCGATGTGTCGCATTGCGGGATTTGTCACTCGGATCTTTCCATGCTGGATAATGAATGGGGCATCTCGGCGTATCCGTTGATCGCAGGGCATGAGGTGAGCGGGACGGTGGCGGCGGTGGGGCCGCACGCGAAGAAGTTTAAGGTGGGCGACCGGGTGGGGTTGGGCTGGTTTTCAGAGAGTTGTATGGCGTGTTCGCAATGTCTCGGCGGTGATCACAATTTATGCACCACGGCGGAGCAGACGATCGTGCAGCGGCATGGAGGGTTTGCGAGCAAGGTGCGGTGTCACTGGGCGTGGGTGAATGCGATTCCCGAGGGGCTCGATCCGGCAAAGGCGGGTCCGCTTTTCTGCGGCGGGATCACGGTTTTCAATCCGATTGTGCAAAACAACATTCAGCCAACGGATCGCGTGGGTGTGGTGGGGATCGGCGGGCTGGGGCACATGGCCTTGAAGTTTCTCAATAAATGGGGTTGCGAGGTGACGGCGTTTACTTCGAGCGAGAGCAAACGTGAGGAAGCGATGTCGCTGGGGGCGCATCAGGTGGTGAATACGCGGGATGCGGAGCAGTTGGCGAAGATAGCGGGTTCGCTGAATTTCATTCTCTCGACGGTGAATGTGAGTCTCGACTGGCCGGCGTATCTAAATGTGTTAGCTCCGAAGGGGCGGTTGCATACGGTGGGTGCGGTGCTGGAACCGGTGGCGTTGCCGGTGTTTCCGATGTTAGTCGGTCAGAAGTCGTTTTCCGGTTCGCCGCTGGGGAGTCCGGCGACGGTGGAGAAGATGTTAGCGTTTAGTGCGCGGCATCAGATCGAGCCGCAAACGGAGTTTTTCCCAATGTCGAAAGTGAATGATGCGTTGCAGCATTTGCGCGATGGCAAGGCACGGTATCGCATCGTGCTGGAGAATGATCTTTATTGAGTAGCGGGTTTATTGCGCGAGGCGAAGTAAATTACGAGTCCTAACAAGAGCGTGGCTGTTCCGGCGAGGGATTCTTTGGGGTTGGATTGCGCGACGTGGATGAGCACCCAGACGGAGATGGCCATGAAAATAATCGGGGTGACGGGGTAACCCCAGGTTTTGTAAGGGCGCGGTAGATTGGGTTCGCGCCAGCGGAGGATCATGACTCCGGCGACGGTTAGAAACGAACTGAGGGTGAGGCTGAATTGCACGTAGGTGAGGACTTGCTCGAAGGCGGCGGTGAGCAGGAGCACGACGATGATGAGGTATTGCATGAGCAAGGCGGGGACCGGGACGCCGTTGGCAGCACGCTGGGCGAGCGGGGCGAGGATTTGGCTGTCCTCGCCCATGGTGGCCGCGACGCGGGGGCCGATCCAGATCATGGCGCTAATTGCGGAGAGCAAGCCGACGCAGATGAGGCCGGACATGATGCGTCCGCCGAGTTCGCCGAAGATGTGGTGCGCGGCGATGTGGCCGATATCGATTTGCCCGGCGAGTTCAGAGAGCGGGGCGACTTTTAGAAAAGTGGCGTTCAGCGCTAGGTAAAGTCCGGCGACGATGAGGGTGCCGATGAGGGCGGAGAGCGGGATGGTGCGGGCGGGGTTTTCGGCTTCGCCCGCGAGATAGCTGGAAGCGTTCCAACCGGTGTAAGCATAGAGTACGTAGATGAGGCTGACGGCGAAGGGTGCGCTTTTGATGAGGTGGAGGCTGTCGGCTTGTGGCGCGAAACTGACACCGGAATGTCCTTTGGCGAAGAATCCGGCGACGATGAAAACGATGACGAGGAGGAACTGCATTGCGGTGACGACATTTTGAAACAAGCCGCTTCGACGCACTCCTAACAAGTGCACTCCAGCCACCAAGGTCACAACTCCCAGGGCCAGCGCGTGACCGGGCAGAGTCAGTCCCATCGCGGCGGCGTATTTATCAAACGCCATGGCGGCCAGAGCAATCGGTGCGGCGAACCCGACGGTGGCGGCGAGGAATCCGGCGAGGAATCCCACGGCGGGATGAATGGAGCGGCTGAGAAAATTATATTCGCCACCCGATCTGGGCAGAGCGGCTCCGAGTTCGCCATAGCAGAGGGCGCCGCAGAGGGCGCAGACGCCGCCGACCAGCCACAATCCTAACAACACAAACCCCGAAGGCAGCGGCCCGACCTGAAAGCCGAGGCTGGTATAAACCCCGGTACCGACCATGTTCGACATGACGATGCAAGTCGCTGTGAACAACGACAACTTGGGATGGTGGTTAGCACGCATTTCCGCGAGCCTAGGGGAGACGGAGATTAAAGACAAAATGTTCCTTTGCGGTCTTTCCGATTGCCCATAATCTGGTCCACCTCTCAAAGATGCATCCAAAAAAACTCTGCCTGCTCTTGCTGGTTACATTGCCTTTTATCGGAACTGCTTTTTCAGAGGACGATAAGAACAAGCACCAGAAAAAAATGGATCTTAGCTTGCTTCCACCTGCCGCCACCCGGCAGGGGATTACTTACGAGGCGGACATTAAGCCGCTGCTGAAAAATGCCTGTTTTCGTTGCCATGGTGAGGAGAAGCAAAAAGGTGATCTTCGTCTCGATAGTCTGAAAGCCATTTTAGAAGGAGGAGAAGACGGGAAAATTGTTCTCCCGGGTAACAGCGCCCATAGTCAGCTCGTTATTTCCGTGGCCCGCATCAATCGGGAAAGCGCCATGCCGCCGATTCGGAAACTAGGCAAGGCTCAGGAAAAAGCGCTCGCCGGCTCTCCTGTTCCCACACCGGGCCCCACTCAAAAGAGTCTGACTGCTGCGGAAGTCGGCCTCGTTCGCGCTTGGATCGACCAAGGCGCGAAGTAAGAATGCGGCGGAAGGTCTGGTTACCTCGACTGCTACGCTTCCTTTTTCTTCGTGCTCTGAATGTAAATCTCGCGGAGCAATTTCGGCTCCACCTCGACCGGCGATTGGGTCATGAGATCGGTGCCGCGATTATTTTTTGGGAAGGCGATGACTTCACGAATACTACTAGCGCCAGCCGCTAACATCACAAAACGATCGAGGCCCAGAGCGATGCCGCCATGCGGTGGTGCTCCGAAACTGAAGGCGCGCAACAAGTGGGCAAACTTGAGTTCCTGTTCCTCGGGCGTGACGCCTAACACGCCAAACATTTTCGCCTGCAAATCTTTCTCGTGAATCCGGATCGAGCCACCGCCGAGTTCGACGCCATTAAGGACGACGTCATAAGCCACGGCGCGGACCTTGCCGTATTCGCCGGCCTCCAGCAGCGCCATGTCCTCCGCCTTCGGACGGGTAAACGGATGATGCACCGCGACCCATTTATTCTCTTCGGGCGCGAAGGCTAACAATGGAAAATCCACGACCCAGAGGAAATTCAGCGGCGCGTCTGAGGGCACGAGTTTGAGCAATTCCGCCACGCGCAAACGCACACGACCAAGAATCTCGCAGACCGCCTCCCACTTGAGATCAGCGCCGAAGAAAAGCACGTCGCCATCCTCAAACTCCATGCGTTCAGCCAACGCCGCTTTTTCTGTCTCGGAGAAAAATTTCACAATCGGCGATTCCCACTCGCCGCCTTTCCAGCGGATGTAAGCGAGACCTTTCGCGCCAAATTCCGTCTTGACCCATTCCTCCCATTTCTTGAGCTGTTCCTTGCTCAACGCTTCGGCGGCACCCTTCGCGTTGAGCGCTTTGATCGTGCCTTTGCCATCAACAATCGAGCGGAAAACCTTAAACTCTGACGCGTGGAAAATATCGGCGAGTTCAACTAACTCGACACCAAAACGGAGGTCGGGCTTGTCCGATCCATAACGGTCCATCGCGTCGTGATAGGTGATGCGGGGAAACGGGGTCGGAATCTCAATTCCCTTCGCCTCGCGGAAGACGCGGGCCAGCATTCCTTCGGTCAGCGTCTGGATTTCCAACTCGCCGACGAAAGAGGCCTCGACATCAATCTGAGTGAACTCCGGTTGGCGATCCGCTCGCAAATCTTCGTCGCGAAAACAGCGCGCAATCTGAAAATATTTTTCCAGCCCGGCCACTTGGAGCAGTTGTTTGTATTGTTGCGGCGCTTGGGGCAACGCGTAAAAGCTGCCCGGAGTCAGGCGTGACGGCACGAGAAAATCCCGCGCCCCTTCCGGCGTCGGGTTCGACAAAATCGGGGTCTCGATTTCCAAAAATCCGGCCTCGTCGAGAAAGTCGCGGGTCGCCTTGACCATACGATGGCGCAGTTTCAAATTGCCCTGCATGTGGCTCGTGCGCAGATCGAGGTAACGATATTCCATCCGCAAATCTTCGTTGACCTTGGGATCATCGAGCGGGAAAGGCGGCACCTCAGCTTTGTTCAGCACCTTGAGTTCGGAGGCGACTAATTCTATCGCGCCGGTGGCGAGACGGGCGTTCTCCGTTCCCGTCAAACGCGCCGCGACTTGGCCGCTGACTTGGATCACGTCCTCACCGCGGAGGGCGTGCGATTGCTCGGCAATGGCGGGAAATTCCTCAGGCCGGAAAACCACCTGGGTCAGTCCTTCGCGGTCGCGCAGATCGATGAAAATAACGCCGCCATGATCGCGCCGTGAATTGACCCAACCGGCAAGCGTGACGGTCTGGCCGACGTGTTCCAAGCGCAAGGCTTGGCAGGAATGGGTGCGGTATGTCTGACTCATAGGGACGGGCACCATAGCAAAAAACCCCGGGATGCAAAGCACGCATTCGCTGGCAACCTCCTCCGAGGGGCAGTTTCCGGATTACGGCGAACCCCTTACTTTCGTGGTCCTTGCAGCAGCAACGCATCCGGCGGACAAGGCGTCTCTTTGAATCCGGTCGGGGGATAGGAATGGTCGATGATCCGAAATTCCTGCATGGTCGGACCCGTGAGTAGAATTCCTGACGGGCCGAACCCCTCGATGCAGTAGGTTCGCCCCGGCTGAAGCACGCCCCAGAAGGGTCTGATGTTATAGAATTCTGCCGCCTCCCTCCACCCCACTTTTTCCACGTGATAGTAAGCGCGATTGATCCAACTAACCCAGGCGAACTCGCTCAAGAAAACCGTTAGGATGGCAAAAGTGACCGCTGGATGGGTGACTGCGACACGCCGAACTAACATCGCGGTCAGCGCCGCGATGACGAGCGGAAGAAATTGGTAATAACGCAGTTGATGAGATTGAGGAAGGACGCTAACCACCAACCAAAGCGCTCCCATCGTCCCGAGCAAAGCCCAACCGTGACGGCGTGCGGAAAGGAAGCCGAGTAGGATCAACGCGACGTTGCCGGTGATCACTGCGACCACCCAGAACCCGCCAGAATGGAAGGCGATCCAAGCATTTCCCTGATCAATGATCCAACGCTCGCGATTGGGGTATTTTTTGGGATGGTTGATTTCAAAGAGGGAATGGAAAAACAAGCTCACGTGCCCCAGTTGCCGCAACGGTGGCGGCACCTGTTCGTCGTGCGACTTATCCGAATCGATCGTGGCGGGAAAGTGGCTGGCATAGATCGGTAACGGGACGGGCCAGATCGGGTTGCCGAAAACGATCGCGTTGCGCAGGCAAGGACCGGCAGCGAAGACAACTGCGACGAACACCAAGAGCAAACCACGGCGCGCCTGCCGATCCCGCGCTTTCCAAGCGTAACCCACCAGAAAGCCACTCATGGTCAAAATGACCACGGGCAGCACGACCATTTTCGACCACGCCGCCCCGACTGTTCCGGCGAGACCCCAAAGCAACAACCCCGGTTCCTGCCAGCGATCGAACAAAAACATCACCACCAAGCTCGACAGACCGATGGCAAGGAGAGCGTTGGTGAACAAATCGATGTAGCTGCTCGCAGCGTGAATTAGCACCAGCGGCACGGTGAGACAGAGCACCGTGACCAACCACCAGAGGGCTTTTAAATGTTTCGCCGCAAAGTAGAGAAACAGCGCCAACCCGAGATAATTCAGGACGCCGGTAGCGTTGATTTGCCCGGTGAGCTTCCAGAGAATTCCTTGGAGGAAATGCGCCAGCGGTGGGGCGCTCCTGTAGCGTTCCTCCATCACGGAGGGAAACGCGTAGGGAATTTCCAATCCGCCGCGCCGCGCCGCGAACGGGATATGATAGGCGAACGTATCCCAGCGCAGTTCGAGTCTCAGGGCAGAGCGCACTGCTAGGATCACCATGGCGAGGCTGGCAAAGAGCGAGCCCGTGATTTCGACGCCGCGGATTCCTTTGCGAACGAGGAGTGATTGTTCCGTTGCAGGATCGGCGGCGAACTTCCCGGCGTCCGTAGGGTTAATCGAATGATGGTCCACAGTTAGGTCCGCTCTCCGCCGAAACGTTAGGCAAAACCCAAGCGGGACAGCAAGTGTTTTCGCGACTGCTAGTAACGCAACCGCCAGAACGCGCTCGTCACTCCGGGAGCGATGGTTTGATCTACCGTGCGATTTTCCCAAATTTTCACTGCCGGTGTCAGGTTGGCCGGCGTTCCCCAAGTTTGCAGATTCGGCGAGTCCTCCAAGCCAAATGAAATCCCCAGCGGGGCGAGGAATTCGAGGTGCGAGGCGGTGTCGAGGCGTAAGGTTAGCCTTGGTGGAAATTTCGCCAGCGCGAGTGTGTTTGGCTCGTCCCAGAGGTTAAGCATGAATTGATAGAAAACCGGTAATCGCCGACTCCACGCGGTCTCGTTGTGATTCGCCGCACGCTCCGGATAGAAGAGGAGATCACCGTTCACCGCATAGCCCTTGTCCAGCCAGTTGTTGTAAACGGCAAGCGCGCCGTTCCAGTAGGTAGCTGAGTCCGAGACTGAAGCTGAATTCTCGTTCGTGCCGATGTCTAAGTAGAGGCGGAGTGGGAGTTGGGGCGCGGGCAGAAGCGAGCCGCTAATGAAGTTAGGAGCAGCCCAAAAAGCCGGGGAAAAGATCCCGATTTTTCCAAACACAGCGCTGCGGTTTACGGCGATGTAAGCGCTCACGAGACCGCCGAGCGATGAGCCAGCAACGATATTTGCAGCCGGAACCGCCGGTTGGTTAGGAGGATTCAGGGTACGATAATTGTAGTCGAGCGTAGGCAGCACATTGTCCTGAAGAAATTGCAGATACTTGTCCGCGATCCCCGGCCCCGCAGGGAGCGCATCACCCGGTGGCACGTATTCCTTCATGCGGTCACTGCCGTAGCCATTGCCATTGTCCACCGCGACGAGGATCGCCTCACGCATGCGGCCTTGGGCGATCTCATAAGTGGCGATGCGATCCGCATCCCATGTGCCAAAAGTGCCTCCCGGAAAAAACACATTCTGCCCATCGTGAAAATACACCACCGGATAACGTTTCGCCGTGTTCTCCGCATAACCACGCGGTAGATAAATGCGAATGTTTCGCTCCGGAATTTCGGCCACCGTGCTGTTCACCAGCCGCGTCGTAATGACCGGGGCGGAAACTGTTGCGGGCGGCGGATAATTAAAGACCTGACCACCCTGCACATGAAAGACATCGAGATAGGTTCGGTAGTTATAGGGCCCAACGAGTCCTTGGTAGGGCACGGGCACAGCAGGCGCAGGTCCTTGCGCGGTGCCGGAAGGAGGTGCCGGTGCGTTATCGTATTGGTTCAAGTCGTTGTGGAAAACGAACTCGATCTCATCCCCGGGCGGCGCGACGTTTTCCACCTCGAAAACACTTTCCGCCGCAACCCGGCCGGGCCCGATCCGGCGCATCGGAAGATCGACGAACGCGCCGTTTGCGGTGATGTCGCGAACGAGCAGAAATGCATTCGTCCAACTACTCGTGTAGCGGATCGTCTTTCCCGCATACGGCGGTCCCGGAGCCGTGGGCACAACGAGAGTTTGCTCTGCAGAAATGGCCGCGGCTGCGCCCGTCTGATAGCCCGCATTGTCGCCCGCATGCTGGTAGTAACGATAGGTTATCGACGCCCCAGCTTCGAGCGCGATCGCGCCGGTCCAAACATTGCCAGTAGTGTAGTGAAGCTTCACCCCGAAAGGCTGAATCCCTCCCGATGTTAGATCGCGATGGGCGCCTGAGACAAACACCTCGTTACCAAACCCGACATCCTGCGTGATCGAAAATGGCACAGGCACCTTCCCTGGATGTCCAGCGCGCGCGGGAAAGGCATGCAGAGCCAGTAGACAAAAAACGAGAAGACGGAATGTTCCAAGCGGGGGACGCACAAGCTCTACTTAAAGGTTCAATTCTGAAAGTGCAATGGATTGAGATTGGTTAGTCGATGCACTGTTCTTCGCACGAAGCAAAACAGCCGGACCCCTTTCGAGATCCGGCTGTGTTTGATTTTCGGTAGTTATACCGTTTGCACGTCGCATTGAGTAAATTTCCCTCGGCTCCATCGGAGCCTAATCATTATAGAAAAAACAAAAGGAGAGGGATGAAGCGCCGTAGATGCGACCTCTGGTTTTCGGAGGCTTACCGTTAGATTTCGGTCCTACGGACCTCTGGTTCTTACCCGCTGAGTTTCTATAAATAGGTCAACCCTCCAGGTTTTAAGTAGCCAAACATACTACCATTTGCAGTGGGCAAATGGTAGTTAGTCGGGGACTCGGCTTAGTAGTCCATGCCGCCCATGCCGCCGCCGCCTGGAGGCATCGCCGGACCGCTATCCTTCGCAGGAAGCTCCGTGATGACTGCCTCGGTGGTGAGGAGCAAGCCGCTGATCGACGAGGCGTGTTGCAGCGCAGAACGTGTGACTTTGGTTGGGTCAACGACGCCGGCTTTGACGAGGTCCACGTATTCGCCAGCGGCGAAGCGGAGCTTCAAATCAAATACTCCAGTCCCATTTTTGCGGCGGCCAGACTCAAGCGAGCATCGAGGGTCCAGAGTCGGTTTCCTGACAAACGGGCGGCCGCTAGGAGTTGGACATCGTTCCATCCAATTCCCTTGCCGCTCAGCGAGTGCGTTTCTACAAAATCGAGGCACTCCTCATAGGTGCCGACTTTTGTTAGCGGCAGGGTGCGGAGGGTGGCAAGAGTCGCAGCTCGGCCCGCGAGATTGCCCATGGCTAGTTCTCCGATCACCACTGGATGGATCGAAATCTGACCTGTTTCAAGCAATGACCCAAGTTTCGGAAGATTGACCCGAAAGTGCCGCACCCACACCGAGGTGTCTGCTAAAATCATTTGCCTTTCAACACGGAGCGGCTGCGGGCAGCCACTTCCAAATCCGGCATGGTTCCTCCCAATGCTGCAAGACGCCGATAGGATTCACGCTGGATTAATGCTTCTAATCCCATGCGAACCAAAGCCGTTTTTTCTTTTTCACCAGTATATTCACCGGCCTTGGCGAGCAGTGTGTCATCAATATTCAGCGTCGTTCTCATGCAGATGATGATGCCTTTAAAAGATGCCTCCGTCAAATGGCTGGATGCACTTTGGGATATTGAAGCCTTGGCTTGGTCATCCTAAAAGCGTAGTCCAAAGTAAACTATAGAAAACCATGACCACGTAATCGCCCAGTGCCTGGACATCGTCTTGGGTTCCATGTCGTTTCGTCTCAACGACAAGCATAAGGAAAAGCCCGCAGGTGCCAAGAGACGCGGGAAGAGAACCATTGCCAAAGAGAAACTCTACAAGCTGATCCAATCCGAAATTAGGAAGATCAAACGGCACTTCAATATTGGTATTTCCACCGGAACTCCCCATGGACTTTCCGACAGGTGGTCAATGCCTTATCGCCATTGGTGTTTTGTGCCAGGCGACTCTCATTTTGACCCCAGTTTAACGAAGCCCAAAATGAAAAATCCCGCTCAACCTACATGAATCTCTGACGCAAAACGTCAGGCTTCGGTTGATACGGGACATAGTTATATCGCACATCCGCAATCGCTGTGCCAGATAAAAAACAGCCGGACCCCTTGCGAGATCCGGCTGTGTTTGATTTTTGGTAGTTAGTCGGGGACTCGGCTTAGTAGTCCATGCCGCCCATACCGCCCATGCCGCCGCCGCCTGGAGGCATCGCCGGACCGCTATCCTTCGCAGGAAGCTCGGTGATGACTGCCTCGGTGGTGAGGAGCAAGCCGCTGATCGACGAGGCGTGTTGCAGCGCAGAACGAGTGACTTTGGTTGGGTCAACGACGCCGGCTTTGACGAGGTCCACGTATTCGCCAGTGGCGACGTTGTAACCTTCGTTGCCTTTGCGCTTCTTGACTTCGCTAACAATAAGAGCGCCTTCTTGGCCTGCGTTGTCGGCGAGCTGGCGAAGCGGGGCTTCGATGGCGCGGCGAATGATTTGCAGACCGATCTCCTCGTCGCCAGTGAGCTTGAGGGTGTCGAGCACTTTTTGAGCGCGGATGAGAGCGACGCCGCCGCCGGGGACGATGCCTTCTTCAACGGCCGCACGGGTCGCATGGAGGGCGTCTTCGACGCGGGCTTTTTTCTCTTTCATCTCGGTCTCAGTAGCTGCGCCGACGTTGATAACGGCAACACCACCGGCCAGTTTGGCGAGGCGTTCTTGCAGTTTCTCACGATCGTAGTCGCTGGTGGTCTCTTCGATTTGACGACGGATTTGATTCACGCGGCCTTGGATATCGGCAGAAGCGCCTTCGCCTTCGACGATGGTGGTGCTTTCCTTATCGATGGTGATGCGTTTGGTCTTGCCGAGGTCTTCGAGAGTGATCGAGTCGAGCTTGATGCCGAGGTCTTCGGTGATGCAACGGCCACCAGTAAGAATGGCGATGTCTTCCATCATGGCCTTGCGGCGATCGCCAAATCCGGGAGCCTTAACGGCTGCGATTTGGAGAGTGCCACGAAGCTTGTTGACGACCAAAGTCGCGAGGGCTTCGCCTTCGACGTCTTCAGCGATGATGAGCAACGGACGACCAGTCTTGGCCACTTTTTCGAGGATCGGAAGCAGGTCTTTCAAGCTGCTAATTTTCTTCTCGTAAATGAGGATGTAAGGGTTATCGAGGCTGACTTCCATGCTTTCGGCGTTGGTGACGAAATATGGGGACAGGTAGCCTTTGTCGAACTGCATACCTTCGACGACGTCGAGGCTGGTTTCGATAGATTTGGCTTCTTCGACCGTGATCGTGCCGTCTTTGCCGACTTTGTCCATCGCATCCGCGATGATCTCGCCGATGGTGGTGTCCCAGTTGGCGGAGACGGTAGCGACTTGGGCAATTTCCTTGCGGTCGGTGACCTTCACGGAAATGCGAGCGAGCTCGGCGACGATGGCTTCAACGGCTTTGTTGATGCCGCGTTGTAGCGAAGTCGGGTTAGCACCGGCGGTGACGTTTTTGAGGCCTTCTTTATAGATGGCTTCGGCGAGAACGGTCGCGGTAGTTGTGCCGTCGCCAGCGATGTCGCTCGTTTTGGAAGCGACTTCGCGAACGAGCTGTGCGCCCATGTTTTCGTAAGGGCACTCGAGTTCGATTTCCTTAGCCACGGTGACACCGTCTTTGGTGATGGTCGGGCTGCCGAATTTCTTGTCGAGGATGACGTTGCGGCCCGATGGCCCGAGAGTTGCCTTAACGGCTTTTGCGAGTTTTTCAACGCCGCGAAGCAGTGCGTGACGAGCTGCCTCGTCGAATAAGAGTTGTTTAGATGCCATATACTTTAATTTTGAATGTTATATTTTGGATTATGAATTGGATTAGCCGATGATGCCGAGGATGTCGTCTTCGCGCATGATGAGGTAGTTTTCACCGTCGATCTTGATCTCGGTGCCGCCGTATTTGCTGATGAGGACTTTGTCGCCCACCTTGACGGTGAATTCGGATTTGATTCCGTCTTCGTTGGTGCGACCCGTGCCGAGAGCGACGATGGTGCCTTCCTGTGGTTTTTCTTTAGCGGTATCAGGAATGATGATTCCGCCTTTTTTGACTTCTTTTTCTTCGAGCGGCTGCACGATGACGCGGTCGCTGAGTGGTTTTACGTTGATTGCCATACTAGGATATTTTTCCGTGTTGGGTTGTTGTTGTTTGTGGATTTGCCTAACCAGACCGCGCTAATGCTTTCGCATCCACGCGGTCGGAGTTAGGAAAAATTATTTCTTCTTGTCTTCGTCCACCATTTCGAACTCGGCATCGACGACGTTGTCGTCCTTCTTTGCCGGGCCGGCTTGGGATTCAGATTCGGGTTGCGAGCCACCGGCGCCTTCAGGTCCGGCGGAAGCTTGCTTATAAAGATCGGCGCTCACTTCCTGGAAGCGGGCTTCGAGGGTTTCGTGGGCCTTTTTGATCGCGTCGGAGTCGCTGCCTTTGAGGGCTTCGCGGACATCGGTAATCGCGCTCTCGATGCCGGCTTTTTTGTCACCGGGCAGTTTGTCGCCGAGGTCTTTGATTTGCTTCTCGCACTGGTAGGCGAGGGAGTCAGCATTGTTGCGGACTTCGATACCTTCCTTGGCTTTGATGTCTTCGGAGGCGTGAACTTCTGCTTCTTTCTTCATCCGCTCGATCTCCGATTTGTCGAGGCCGCCGGAACCGGTGATGGAAATTTTCTGCTCTTTGCCGGTGCCGAGATCCTTCGCGGAAACATGCAGGATGCCATTCGCGTCAATGTCGAAAGTGACCTGAACTTGCGGCGTTCCGCGTGGGGCTGGCGGGATGCCGTCGAGATGGAAGGTGCCGAGATTTTTGTTGTCGCGGCTGAGTGGACGCTCGCCTTGCAGGACCTTGATCTCAACCCCAGGCTGATTGTCGCTGTAGGTGGAGAAAATGTTTTCCTTCCGGGTCGGGATGGTGGTGTTGCGCGGAATCATTGCCGTGGCCACGCCGCCAGCCGTCTCGATAGCGAGAGTGAGCGGAGTCACGTCGAGCAAGAGAACATCTTTCACGTCACCCTTGAGCACACCGCCCTGAATAGCCGCACCAATGGCAACGACTTCGTCGGGGTTGACGCCTTTGTGTGGTTCCTTGCTAACCAATTTGCGTGCCGTCTCGATAACTTTCGGCATACGAGTCATGCCGCCGACGAGGACGAGTTCGTCCACTTGATTAGCGGCAATTTTCGCATCGGCCAGACAGTCGCGGACGGGCTTCAAGGTGCGCTCGAAGAGGCTATCGGTGAGCTGCTCCAGTTTGGCGCGGGTAAGCGTTTTCTGGATGTGCTTCGGGCCCGAAGCGTCGGCCGTGATGAACGGTAAATTGATGTCGTAAGTCTGTGAGGACGAGAGGGCGATCTTGGCTTTTTCGGATTCCTCTTTGATGCGCTGAACGGCGTCGGGTTGCTTGGTAAGATCAATGCCAGCATCGGATTTGAAATCAGCGATAATGGAATCCATGATCGCATTATCCCAGTCGTCACCACCGAGATGGGTGTCGCCGTTGGTCGCCTTCACTTCGAAAACGCCGTCGCCGATTTCGAGAACCGAAATGTCGAACGTGCCGCCGCCGAGATCGTAGACCGCGATTTTTTCGTCCGACTTTTTATCGAGGCCGTAAGCCAAGGAAGCCGCAGTCGGCTCGTTGACAATGCGAAGCACTTTCAGGCCCGCAATTTCGCCCGCGTCTTTGGTCGCATTGCGCTGGCTGTCGTTGAAGTAAGCGGGAACCGTAATGACCGCCTCGGTGATCGTTTCGCCGAGTTTCGCTTCTGCGTCGGCCTTGAGTTTGCCGAGGATCATTGCGGAGATTTCAGGTGGAGAAAACGTTTTGGTTTCGCCGCCAACTTGAACCTGAATATGAGCGTCGCCATTACTCGCTTTCACCAGTTTGTAGGGAACGCGTTTCACCTCGTCGCCTAGTTCGTCGAATTTGCGACCCATGAAACGCTTGACCGAGAAAATCGTGTTGGTGGCGTTGGTGACCGCCTGACGCTTGGCTGCCTGACCGACCAGACGCTCGCCGCTTTTGCTGAACGCGACGATGGACGGCGTGGTGCGCGCACCTTCAGAATTTTCCAGAACAACGGGTTCGCCGCCTTCCATGACCGCCATACAAGAGTTGGTGGTGCCTAAATCGATGCCTAAAATTTTTGCCATAATAAAAGTGAGTTTACGCCTTTCTTTCAGCACAACGCAGACCGCAGGCTGATATATCCTTAAAGCATTGACCATCAACGACTTACATTTTCCGTAGCCACAATCCACGTTTACTGAATGCGCCATCATGGCACACTGCGCCACGGTTGTGTGCCAGATTTCTGGCGCAGTTACAGATTGCTGTCGATGATCTGATTGAGTTGATCGGTCGACGTCTTGGCGGCAGAAACGATCCCCCAAGCGAGGAAGATGACGATCGTGAAATAGATTAGTTTGGGCACCCATTCCCCGATCGTTTCGATTCCGGCCAACGCCCGGGCTTCGTAGTCATTCGCGACCCGAAGAAGCTCGCGATCAAGCGTGCCGGTTTTTTCTCCAATAACAAGAGCCCGCACCACGTCCTGCGGCAAAACGCCCGTCGCAGCGATCTCCGGTCCCACGGCATTTCCGGCTCGAATGCCGGGCAGAGCACGATGAATTCCATCGGAAACAAGCGCGCTACCTGAGGCTCCAGCAGCAGCTCCGAGGCTGTCCATCACGTTCACCGCCGCATCCAGTTGCATCTGATAGGTCGTGCAAAAACGGGAGACGGCGAGCGACCTCCGGATACCTCCGAAAAGCGGCAGCAGGCCCAAAGCGCGATCGAGCGCAGAGGAACGAACAGCCATTTTCACCAACGTCCGCGTGCCAACCAGCACGGAACCTAGGATGAAATAAAATGTCCCCAACTGCAGGACGATCGTGCGCACGACAGACGGGAGGTCACCCCCGCGAAACAAAGCGGGAATGGCGAGAATGAGGATGCCGAAATGCAGCATGAAAACCGGGTAAATGCTTTTGCGAAGGATCTGCCGTCGCACGGCATCGAGTCGGGCATAGTAGCGCTCGAGAAACTCACACCCGCGTTGCAGTTGCCCGCTCCGTTCGCAGGCCGAGACGAGGGCGATTTCCATCGGCGAAAACGGCAGCCCCGGTGCGGAAAAGCACTCGGTGATGTTGGCCTCCGCCAATGCCAGAGTCTTGAATTTTTCTAACACTTGGCGCGACGCTTCCCGCGGCCGCGTCGAAAGCATGGTCTCCACCGCTTGCGAAAACGGGAACCCGGCGGCAAGCAATTTACCGAGCTCGTCGTAAAACTGTCTGCGAGCGGCGAGGGACAATTTCATGCGCCGGCATCTTCCCCCACGACCGAGCGTTTAGCGAATGATTCCCCGCTGGCTCGAGCCGACAAAATCAATCAAGGTCCGGCCCTCTGCGGTTGTGCCATATTGGGCTTCCATCTCCGCCGCCGCCTGTTTCACGTTCAGCTTCGAGCGGTAAAGCAGACGGTAACATTCCTTGAGCGTCTTGAGTTGCTCCGGGGTATAACCGCGACGTTCGAGGCCAACGCTGTTCACCCCGCGAATCTCCGCCGGGTTGCCATCGGCGATGAAAAACGGCGGCACATCCTGGACGATCTTCGAGCAGCCGCCAGTGATCGCATGTGCGCCGATGCGGCAGAATTGATGCACCGCAGTCAGCCCGCCGACGTTGGCATAATCACCCACCTCAACGTGGCCGGCGATCGTTCCGTTGTTGGAAAAAATCACGTGATCTCCGACGATGCAATCATGCGCGATGTGGCTGTAGCTGAGGAAGTTTCCGTCGCTCCCGACTTTGGTGGTGTTGCCTGGAGACGTGGCGCGGTGGACCGTGCTGAACTCACGAAAATTATTACGATCACCGATTTCCAGCCAAGTCGGCTCGTCAAAATACTTCAGGTCCTGCGAGCGCTGCCCGATACAGGCATACGAATAGAATCGGTTCGCGTTCCCGATCTTGCTTGGGCCCATGATCGTGACGTGATGTTGCAGCCAACAATCGCTGCCAATCGTGACATCGTCGCCGACGATGCAATACGGCCCAATTTCGGTGCCCTCGCCGATGGTGGCGGAGGCACTGACGATGGCGGTCGAGTGAATGTGAGCCATTACCGGAAATTAAACGTCGATGAAGCCAAACATCAGTTCGCCCTCGCTCACGACCTCGTTATTCACGAGGCAGCGGCAGGCAGCTTTGCCAATGTTGCGCCGGGCCTTGAGCAGCTCGGCTTCAATGACCAGCACGTCGCCCGGCAGCACCGGTTTGCGCCATTTCACCTTGTCCGCGCTCATAAAATATCCGATGCGCCCGTCGCCCGTGATCTTCTTCAGCAAAATGCTCGCCACCTGCGCCATGGCCTCGACTTGCAACACTCCCGGCATGACGGGATGCCCCGGAAAATGACCTTGGAAATACGGCTCGTTGATCGTGACCGATTTCACTCCGGTGCATTTCGTTTCGCCGACAAAGCCAACGATCCGATCCACCATCAGGAACGGATACCGATGCGGCAGCGTTGCCATGACCTCTTTGATGCCCATGCCCTCGTCGCCCTTCGGAATCGTCGTCGGAGGGGTCAGCGCAATCAACTCCGCGGCTCGTTTCGCGATCGCCCGGGCGAGGTCGGCGTTCGGGCCGTGGCCGGGCTTGACCGCGATGATGTGCCCACGCAACCGCTGCCCGGAAAGTGCGAGATCGCCGATGATATCGAGAATCTTGTGCCGAACGAATTCCTCCTGAAACCGCAACGGTTCCTTACTCAGGACGGACTCGCCCCGGACGACAATCGCGTTTTCCAGACTGCCCCCTTTGATTAGGCCTTTCTCCATTAATACCTGCACATCCTCGTAAAAAACAAACGTCCGCGCCGGGGCGATCTCCTTCTCATAAATCGCCGGGGTAATCTCGGTGCTGAAATATTGTGTGAAGCGCCCCTCAGGGCCGACATTCGTGCAGGAAATACGAAATTTATCGTCCGGCACAATCGTCAGCAACGAGCCTCCTTTCGTCTCGATGTGAATCGGTTCGCGCACCCAAAACTCTCGGCGGTGGACATCCTGCGCGACGACACCCGCCTTTTTGATCAACTCGACAAACGGCCGCGCGCTGCCATCCCCGATCGCGGGTTCGTTCGCGTCCATCTCGATCAGCGCGTTATCGACGCCCATTCCGACCAGCGCAGAAAGCACATGCTCGACGGTGTGCACCTTGACATTGCCCTCTGCGAGAGTCGTGGCGCGCTCGACAAACTTCACGTTTTCCACCTTCGCATCGATCGTCGGTTCGTCGCTCAAATCCATCCGCTTGAATTTGAAACCATGCCCGGTAGGCGCAGGTTTGATCGTGAGGGTGACTTTTTCGCCGGTGTGCAACGAGGAGCCGGCGAGGGACGCGCTCGACGCCAGCGTCGCCTGAAATACAGAGTCGGAGGTGGACATGGGACAGCGTTTGTAACATTTACAAAAATAGAATGCCAATCTCATTTACCCGCCCCCTTAAACAGGCCCGCGAAATCGAAAAAGGCATCCAAGAGAACAGCCCAGAACGGATAGTCCTTGCACGCGCCATCCCGCCGCAATTCCGCGGAGTCCGTATCGGGAAGAGCAACTGCACCCAAAAAAATGAAAAAGCTAATTACCACCCTCGCGGTCGCCGTTTTGGCCGCAGTTAACCTCCATGCCGCAGATATCGTCGACACGGCGAAATCCACCGGCACTTTCAAGACCTTGACCGCGGCTCTCGACGCTGCGGACAAAACCACCATGCTCAAGGAAAAAGGCCCTTACACGGTCTTTGCTCCGACTGACGAAGCCTTCACCGCGCTGCCCGCAGGCACGGTCGAAGACCTCCTCAAACCCGAGAACAAAGCCAAGTTGGGCAAGATCCTCGCCTACCACGTCCTCAGCGGTAAAGTCATGGCTGCCGACGTTAAAACCATGATGGCAAAAACCGCCAATGGCGCTGAATTGAATATCGTCGTCAAGGACGGCACCGTCATGGTCAACGACGCCAAAGTTATCAAGGCTGACGTCGCTGCCGACAACGGAGTCATCCACGTCATCGACAAGGTTCTCCTCCCACCGGAGAAAAAGTCGGGCTACTAATCTCTAGCACATCGCAAGACTCGGGCCGCGGAGTAAACTTCGCGGCCCTTGTTTTTTCCCGCCGGGTTGCCAGGTTGTCGCGATGACACAACTGCGCTAACTTCACCTCCTGAAAATGAAAAGCGTGATCCACCAACCCGTCCCTGCTGTCGCCAAAGTCGGCATGATCTCGCTCGGCTGTGCCAAAAATCTCGTCGATGCCGAACTCATGCTCGGCAGCATCCTCGCCCACGGCATGGAAGTCACCTCCGACGCCGACGATGCCGATGTGCTCATCGTTAACACCTGCTCCTTCATCGACTCCGCTAAAGAGGAATCCATCGAGGCCATTCTCGAAGCCCACGAAGCCCGGGGAATGCGGCGCAAACCGGGACAAAAACTCATCGTCAGCGGCTGCATGGCCCAACGTTTTTCCAAAGAACTCAGCGGTGAAATGCCCGAAGTGGATGCCTTCATGGGCCTCGATCAAGTCGCCCAAGCCGGCGATATCGTCGCCCAAGTTTTGGCGCGTTCCCCCATTCCCCAACTCTCAACTCTCAACCCTCAACTCTCAACACAAGACTGGGAGCCGCTCAACCTTGTCACCCGCAAGCCGACCTACATTCCCGACTACGACACACCGCGCTTCCGACTCACCCCAGCGCACGCGGCTTACGTAAAGATCGCCGAGGGTTGCAACCACCCGTGCAGTTTCTGCGTCATCCCGCAAATGCGCGGGAAACATCGGAGCCGCTCCATCCACAGCGTCGTCACCGAAATCCAGAACCTCGTTGCTGAGGGCGTGCGCGAGTTCAACCTCATCAGCCAGGACACCACCTACTACGGCATGGACTTGTGGGAACAAAAAGCCGGCCCCACGCAACCGGTCGATTCCGCTCGTGGCACCTCGCTCATTCACCTCCTCGAAGCCATCGATCAGATCGAAGGCGATTTCTGGGTTCGCCTCCTTTACACCCACCCCGCGCATTGGAGCGACGAACTCATCGCCACCATCGCCCGTAGCCGCCACGTCGCCCGCTACATCGACATGCCGCTCCAGCATATCCATCCGGAAATGTTGAAAACCATGCGCCGCGAGACGACCAGCCAGCACATCGTTGATCTCATTGCCCGCATTCGCGCGGGCATACCAGGTATTGCCATCCGCACCACCTTCATCGTCGGATTTCCGGGCGAGACGGAGGAACATTTCGACGCATTGCTCGACTTCATTCGCGACACCCGTTTCGAGCGTCTCGGCATCTTCACCTACTCACAGGAGGAAGGTTCCCGCGCCGCAAAAATGGATAACCAGATTCCTGCTAAAACCCGCCAAGCTCGCTACCGCAAAGCGATGAAACTTCAGCAACGGATCGCTGCCGAGATCGCCGCTGCTCACGTTGGTCGCACCGTCCGCGCCATCGTCGATTCCCCGCTCGTCGCCCGCAGTGAAAGCGACGCCCCCGATGTCGATGCCCGCAT
The DNA here is from genome assembly GCA_038228695.1 of Chthoniobacterales bacterium. Taxonomy (GTDB): domain Bacteria; phylum Verrucomicrobiota; class Verrucomicrobiia; order Chthoniobacterales; family DASVRZ01; genus DASVRZ01. Next base: position 3,621 of record JBBRPA010000052.1, on the reverse strand, counting down.
TTTGCTCACCAACCCCGCCGAAGTCGGCACGTTTGTGAATGTGAAAATCACTGACACTCAGGTCTATGATCTGGTTGGTGAAGTGGTCTGAAGCACTGGATTTTACACTCTCTTTACAAAAATCCGGTTCGGCAAACATAATGCCTTAACACTCGGAGGTTAGGTTCATCTCGCAGTCCATAACTAGGCTGCATTTAAAACCTATGAAAAACCTCCTGATCAAAACCCTCGTTCTCACCAGTCTCCCGGCTCTGTCCGGTGTTCAAGCCTCTCCGGCGAAGCACCCACAAAACCGTCCGCCGCTCAATCACCGTCCGCCGTTCGTCATGCAGCCACCTGTCGCGCAAGCGTCAGTGGCGACTGGCACAGACGAACCAGTCCTGAGCATCGACAGCCAGACGCCTGCCACTGTTAACAATCCGCAGTTCCTTCTACGCGGCAAAATCCGCCATGCCGTTTACGCCACAGGCCTGATCAATGCCACGCTCAACGGCCAGCGACTCAACCTCGAACGCGACGGCAGTTTCGCCGCCAACATCCGGCTGAATCCCGGCGCTAACAATCTCACCCTTCGCGCCACCACGCCGAATCCGCGTCAGCAGGTGACTAACATCTCCACGTTCATCGACGCCTCGATGGTTTACGGTAGCGACTCCGCTCGATCTAACGCCCTGCGCACCTTCACTGGCGGTCTGCTAAAAACCAGCGACGGCAACTTGCTGCCGCTCAACACCGATGGTTTCGCCAACGCTAACGACGCTCACATTTTTCCTAACAACGAGCTTTTCCTCGCCGGTGATGTGCGCGCCAATGAAAACGTCGAGCTCGTCTCCACCCAGACGCTTTTCATGCGCGAGCACAACTCCCTCGCCAACGCCATCGCTACGGCCAACCCCGGCTTGAGCGATGAGGACATCTTCCAACGCGCCCGGCGCATCGTCATCGCCGAGATCCAAGCAGTCACTTACAACGAGTTTCTCCCCGCTTTGTTAGGACCGGTTGCGCTCCGTCCTTATCAAGGCTACAACCCCGACGTTGCTCCCGGCCTCGCCACGGAGTTTTCCACCGCCGGTTTCCGCATCGGCCACACGTTGATTAATGACGATGTGGAGTTTCTCGACAACGACGCGGAGGAAATTATCGACGGCCTGCCGCTTGCCTTCGCCTTTTTCAATCCTGACCCGATCAAGGTTGTCGGTCCCGATCCCGTCCTCAAATATCTCGCTACCGATAATGCCCAAGAAGTCGATCCGCAAATCGTGGACGGTCTGCGCGACTTCCTCTTCGGTCCTCCCGGGGCCGGCGGTCTTGATCTCGCTTCGCTAAATATCCAGCGCGGGCGCGATCACGGTTTGGCCGATTACAATTCGGTGCGCGTCGCCTACGGATTACCTGCGGTCACTTCGTTCGCCGACATCACCAGCGACCCCGATTTACAAACGAAACTGGCCACGCTCTATCGCGATGTTACTAACATCGACCTCTGGATCGCTGGACTCGCTGAAGACCATCTTCCCAGCTCCAGTGTCGGGCCGACTTTCTCACGCATCATCGCTCAGCAATTCGAGCGCACCCGCGACGGCGACCGAAACTGGTTTGAAAACACCTTTCGCGGCCCGCAACTCGACGCCCTCCGCGCCACCCGCCTGAGCGACATCATCCGCCGCAACACCACGATCACGAAGATCCAAGACAACGTTTTCTTCTACGATCCTGCCACCACCCTCGCCTCGCTCACCGAGCTGCCCGGTTCCCTGCCCGCCACGCTCCTTAGCAACGCAAACCCACTGCGTCCGCTGCCGCCCGCCGCCTCGCTCAATGGCACCGGCAACAATCCATTCCACTCCACTTGGGGCAGCGCAGGCCGGGATTTACTCCGGTTCTCCCGCGACGCCTACGCAGACGGCATTTCTACCCCGTCTGGCGCAACCCGACCCGGCGCTCGGCTGATCAGCAACACGGTTTGCGTCCACACTGCGACCGCGCAAAACAACCGGAATATGTCGAGTTGGGTTTACGGCTGGGGCCAGTTCATCGACCACGATCTAGGCCTCACCACGACCACCATCGATACGTTTAACATCCCGGTGCCAACGGGTGACCCGTCCTTCGATCCTTACAGCGACGGCAACGAAGTGATTAGCCTGCACCGTTCGAACTACGATACATCGACCGGCACTTCCACGCCCACCGTGGCGAGCACCACTCTCAGCGTCACCTTCACCCCACCGCCTCCTCCCCAGCAGCCACCCCGGAGACGCTAAGGCGAATTTCTTCTCCTAAAACAAAAGAACCGGTAGTCCCTCTGGCTGCCGGTTCTTTTTTTATGCCTCACCAGTGGGCCTACTTCGCACACGGCCATCCGGGTCAGTCAGTAGTTTTAGACAGATACTTCCTCAGTTTCGCACTGAGCTTGCTAGTTTGTGGCTCTTTCTTCCAACGGCGAATCTGTTGGCTCACATTCGCGGCACTCGACATTCCCAACGCTTCACAAATCCAACCCTGCGTAACCGTTGTCCTGCTCCAGAGCAAATGAGCCAACGCCACTTTGCGCGGGTCTGCTCCCGATAGCTTTTTCCAGTCCTTTTCACCCAATCCCTCGATGGCTTCCACCTCTCCGATCAGCTTCTTTGCCTCAGCCAGATCGTGACTCCGCTTCTCCCCACTGTTCCGGTAATCCCGTTTCGTGCGTTTTTTGATGAGCTTCTCACCCAATTTGATGATCTTCTCCGCAAACTTCCGGCTTCCCCAATACCAGCCCCGATCCAAACGGCTCAACCGTGCGTCCACCTCCGCATCCAGCACCGGGATGCCGCAGCGTTTCAGCCCTTCCGCAATCGCTTTTTCGTGCAATTGACGCACCAACTTCCGACGCCCCGCTAACGTGTCCGCGCATTGGCAGGCCCGCAGACCCATTTCCGCCTCAAACCACTTCGGCCGTTGTTTGGCCGCCAACAGATAGCCACCCGCCAGACTGCTCCACGCGTAATCCGCCACACTTTGTCCTTTAGCGAGTCGCACGAGACCTCCCCGCACCGGGTTCAGGTGTAAATAATCCAGCAACGTTGAAAAATAATTTCCCTCCTCGCTTTGCACCACTACCGCCTTGTAACGATCGCCAAACAAACGCCCCCAGAGCTGATGCCGCGTATTGAAACGACGTGTGTAGGCATTCTGCAACCACTTCATCCCATCTACCAAGTTGGCCGATGGGGTCTCGATCAGGATGTGATAATGGTTCGACATCAGCACCCAGGCATGAACGCGCCACCCAGTCATCGCGCAAGCCTCCCCGAGGGTTTTTAAGAAAAAGTGACGATCGTCCTCGTCGAGAAAGATGGGTTCTTGGCGGTTCCCTCGCGCCATGACGTGATAGAAGGCTCCCGAATACTCAATGCGAATGCTGCGCGGCATCCCTTCTTTTAGTTGGAGATTAAGAGCCTGTCAAGATGTGTTGACTGACCCCTAACGCCGGCTTCCCCACACCTGTCCAAAATAAGATTTAAAAGGCACTCCTGAATGGGTTGGAATGGAGGTGATGAAAAACCCAAACTTCACCCACTCAGGAGGCTGGCAATGATTTTGCGTAATGCGAGCCTGTTTAGTCAACTCCTAGGCTTG